>CAXYYB010000011.1:0-105456 GCA_964293225.1 uncultured Symbiopectobacterium sp.
TAAACAAACCGACATTACTAACTGATCGTTGTATCTAATACTGGGGGCAGGTCATCGGTACTGTTGATACCCAGTCGTTCTAACTTCAGGAACGCATCATCATTCTTGAAGAGCAGATTATTACCTGCAGTTAATGTGGTATTGTTGTTTTTCCCAAAACTCACCCCTGTAATTTCAATATCTTTTC
Organism: uncultured Symbiopectobacterium sp.; assembly: GCA_964293225.1. GTDB lineage: Bacteria > Pseudomonadota > Gammaproteobacteria > Enterobacterales > Enterobacteriaceae > Symbiopectobacterium. Next base: position 188 of record CAXYYB010000011.1, read on the forward strand.
CAGCTTGCAACGACAAGCTATCTGAAGCATTTAATTGACTAAAAGCTCTCAAACCATCAGGTGAATAATATCCAACACGACTATCACTATAAAAATGGACATTTCCTTCTCGCGCACTTAAACTAATGTCTTTTGCTAAAATAACACTCTGACCAACATCAATATTTTTGGCTGCGATAACACTCAATGTGTTTTTTGCCGAAATTTTCCCCAGTCGAATGTTAGCACTACCTTCGGCGATTAATGTCAGATTGTTTTTCGCATCAATATTCCCTTCGATGCCGATTTTTTTTGCATGTAAAAGAACATTCTCTGCTGAAAACACATTCTGCATGGTGTCCTTAGCAACAACCTGGCGTAAGTTACCCTTATCGTTCGGGAGCGAAATCTTGGAGGTGATAGTATCTTTGAAATCAGCCACCAAGTTCATTCCTGCAGTGATAGACCCCAAGGCATACTTGTTGATAGTCAAACCAGTTTTCTGTTCTGCAAGAGTGTACTTAATTGGCTGTTTACCGAGAAATAGACCCGGTTTTTTTTGTAAAAAATTAATATTCTCTGCAGATAAAAAACTATCAAATGGTTTCTCTTGATTCAGTTTAACATAGCTAAAAACATCCTCTTCAGTAATAGCCAAAGATTCGTTCTTCAGCTCTCCTCCTGTCATAAATACGTTCTTATCTGCGTTTATCGAACTTAATGAATTGTGAATAGAGGTTGAACTGATGTATACATCCCCACCAGAGTATATATTTGAAGAATTAGTCTCCCGTAACAAAGCACGCTCTTTTTTTGCAGTATGCAAGGAATTGTCTTTATATAAATCAACATATTCAAACCATGTTTTAGGCACTGATGAATCAAAGTCAGCATAATAATAAATCAGTCTTGGAATAGGCCCAGTAACATCATAAAAAATAATTTTCACTCCCACATTGGGATCTATAGGAGAAGTTGTAGGAATTATTTCCTTTTCTTGTATTACAAAACTATCCCGTACATTACTTAGCTGCTTAGTACGGATCACCAAATCCCCCGTCGTGGTCTTTATCGTCCCCGAACGGTTCTCAACCTTAGCGCCTTTATTGCCCACCGCATCTTTCTGGATCCACAGGTTATTATTCGCCTGAATGGTGGCCTGGGTATTGGTCAGGTTATCGTTAAACAAGCGCATGTCTTTTCCTGCGCTCAACGTGCCATTGTTGTTTAACGTGGTGCTGGCAACGGTAATGTCACGCTCACTTTTAACCGTCGCCCCTTTGATGATGTCGGTCTGTTTCGCGGTGATATTCAGATCGGTTTTGGCAGCGGTATTGCCTAGCTGAATTTTGCCTTTAGTATCGAGCGTGATCCCTTGCTGCGTAGAGGTCAGGTTCGCCAGATTAACCCCAACGCCTTCTTCATTAGCGACCAGCCGGATTTTGTTGGCATACATCCCGCCCAGTGCTTTGGTGTCGACTGCCAATTGCGGCTGTGCGCCTTCACCGGCGATGGCCGTCAGCGTACCGTCCTTATAACTGGCACGGTTGGTCCCCTGTGTCAGAGAGAGATTTTGTGCGGTAATTTTCCCATTCAGTTCGGTGGCACGGCTGATGATATCGACATAATCCTGCGCGTTGGCATCCAGCCCTTTACCGCCAATAATGATGCTGCCCTTCTTCACTTCCAGCGCGTCTAGCGCCCCCTGTTTGTCGAACTGGGGCTTGCCGGTGGTCAGCGTTACCCCTGGCGTATTAATAAATCCGCCACCATCGCAGGTGATGCCATTCGGGTTGGCTATCATCACGTTAGCTTTGGCACCGAAGACCTCAAGCTTGCCGTTTAGCTCTGAACGGGTTCCACCGGTCACTTCATTAATAATCAGGCTGGCGGCATTCCCCTTGAGGTTGCTATTGGCATTAACCTGACCGGCCAGTTGGGATTTTCCCGCCACAGTCGAGTTGTTCAGTACCGCACCGGATGCGCCAACGTTGAAATCTTTGTAGGTATTATGAGAAATACCTGCGCTGTTAGGGGTGGCAATATTAACCACCGGGACGTTACCCGCCTGAACCTGAGTAGTGGTATTCGCCGGGTTAATACCGGCCGCAAAGGCAGGATGCAGTGGCTGAATGGCCGTCAGATAAATAAGCAGGTAGCTGATACCGCGCCCCAGAGGATGGTGCAATTTTTCCATTGTTGTAGTTCCGTTAGCTGTGGTCCATGTCATAAACGTGCATATGCATAAAAATACAAAAGCGTGGCGTTATAAGGTGACGGTCGCCTGCCAATAGCCGACCCATTTATCCGGGCGTAACTCGCTGGGGAAGGCCAGTGGCTTGCCCATCATCAGCGACTGGGTAAACCAGCGTCCGTTGAGCGTCAGCCCCAGCGCAGACCCCACCACCTTACCGCCGTCAACCAATCCCCCCTGCCCGCTGACCCAACCACCATCCACCGCCCCGGTGATCGACACCGCTCCCACAACGGGAAATGACGCCAGTTGCCAGTTCACTTCGTTACGCCAGTACGCACCGCGATTACCAGACAATAGCTGCTCTTTAAATCCGCGAACCGAATAGAGGCCACCGGCCGTCACGCGCTCGCTGGCATACAGATTGTCAGGGGAGGTTTGGCCGTAAGCCGTCGTCAGGTAATACAGCGACGGCGTGAAGGAATAGAAAACGCTGGCATTCAAACTGACTTTACGAAACTGCGCACGGGGTGCGTCGGGATAACGGGTATCATCACGCGGCGCGCCCAGGGTGCTCAGCCCCTGGCTCATGGACGGGTTTATCGTGAAATAGACATTCCCCGCACTGCGGCTGTAATGCGGGCCCAACGCCACGCTGCTGACCACCGCACTGCTGTTGGAAAGCCTCTGCCCCGCGATACGGTTTTCCGTATGCCGCCGCGTAACAGACATATCCAGCGCCAGTTTCTGCTGACCATCCCGTAGCAGTGTGCGGTATGCCCCCAGCCGATGAGATTGTGCCATCCCTTCATAGCGCCAGGCGCTGCCCGGGAAAGGAAGATCCTGATGGAAGTCGTTCCAACTGCTCTGATAGCTGAACAGCCAATAGCCATAAGGCACGCTCAGACTGCCCGAAAGGCTGCGGCTGCGCCTGTCCCGCACAAAAGCGTTGTCGCGTGAGGCAGATAGCACCCACAGATCGGCCATCTGCAACGGGCTGTCCAACGTCAGTTGCGTACTCATCTGGCCCGTGCCGGTGGCTTTGCTGCCACTATTATCGGCCCCCAGATTCACATGCAGCGGCCGCGTATTTCCGGCAGGCACCACCACCACACGGGAATAACCCGACTGGCTTCCCGGTTGAATATCAATGGTGACAGGCTGTGAGGCAAGGCGGTTAAGCTGTTCAAGCCCTTGCTCCAGATCGCGCAAATTCAGCACCTTTCCCGCCGCAGCGGGGAACGCCATGCCAAGAGTGAGCGGCATTTTTTCCTGCTGAGTGATGGATTCGATGCGGCCTTCCGTCACTGCGATCTGTAGCGTCCCTGAAGAGATATCCTGCTCGGGCACCCAGGCTTGCGAGGTAATGTAACCGCGCTGCAAATAGGCCTGAGACACCGAATGCACGAGCGCCTGAATATCCGACATCCTCATGCACTGCCCGGACCAGGACGCGGTCAACGTCTGCTGTACCGACGAGGAAAGAACCGTGACACCCTGTAATTCAATCTGCGAAATGCGGTAGCAAGGTGCATCATCCGCAACGGGCTGCACTTCAGGAACCGTGGGTAACACGGTACTGTTTTGTAGCGCTTCGCGCTGTCGTTGCGTCTGTTCTAACAGGTTTTTTTGTTGCTGTTCAATCAATGCCCGATCGGCAGGAGTCATGCTCTCTGCGTGGCTTACCGCAGAACAAATACCCAATGCAAACAGGCTGATAAGGGAAAGAGGCCTACGCAAAATAAACGCAATCCTTACGTTAATTTACAATTCGGCGCATTTTTACCGTTAATGACAGCAGGCGGCTATCAAAAAACGGGTTCGTGGCTCAATTCAACAGGTTATGCTCATAAATACAGATAATTAAGCATTAAATATGAATAGCAATCATTATCATTTGATTGCTAATAATATCGCTCAGACCACCTCACATAATCAGGTGGGAGTGATATAGCGTAACGCGTTAGTTTATGGCGAGGAAAAAAATCCCCGTGACTCCCACGGGGATAAGGAAAGAGAGACCAATAAGCACTACTCCGTTTTCTCTCTCAATGGGAAGCGGCGTCGAACTACGACGAAAAACAGGGGAACAAAGAAAATCGCCAGCACGGTAGCAGCCACCATGCCACCAATCACGCCGGTGCCCACCGCGTGCTGGCTGGCGGAGCCCGCACCCGTACTGGTTGCCATGGGCAACACACCAAAAACAAAGGCCAGTGACGTCATCAGAATGGGACGCAAGCGTTGGCGGGAGGCTTCCAGCGTGGCTTTTACGATATCCACGCCTTTGTGGTTCATATCGTTGGCAAACTCTACAATCAATATGGCGTTTTTAGCTGAGAGCCCGATCACTGTCAGCAGGCCAACCTGAAAATAAACATCGTTTTCCAACCCGCGCGCCCAGGTGGCAATCAATGCGCCCAGCACGCCGAGCGGCACCACCAGCATCACGGAGAACGGCACTGACCAACTCTCATACAGTGCCGCCAGACACAAGAACACCACCAGCAGAGAGATGGCATAGAGCGCCGGAGCCTGTGCGCCGGTCATACGCTCTTGCAGCGACATACCGGTCCACTCCAGCCCAAACCCTTCTGGCAACTTGGCTACCAGTTGTTCCATCACATCCATGGCCGTACCGGTGCTAACGCCAGGTGCCGATTCACCAAGGATCTCCAACGCGGAAAAACCGTTATAGCGTTCCAGACGCGGCGAACCGGTCATCCACGACGTTTGCGCAAAGGCGGAGAAAGGCACCATGCCCCCGCTGTCATTACGCACATACCATTTGTTAAGATCGTCTGGCAGCATACGGTAGGGCGCGGCCGCCTGCACATACACCTTTTTCACCCGTCCACGATCGATAAAATCGTTCACGTAAGTGGAGCCCCAGCCAATCTTCAGCGTACTGTTGATGCTGCTGATGGAAACCCCCAACGATTCTGCCTTGCGCTGATCGATGGTAATTTGCATTTGCGGACTGTCGTCAAGACCGTTGTGGCGAACCCGGGTCAAACGCGCGTCCCCTGCCGCCTGCGCCAGCAGCGTGTCACGCGCCGCCATGAGGGCGTCGTGCCCCAGCCCTGCGCGATCCTGCAACTCCATATCAAACCCGGATGCGTTACCCAAACCGGAAATCGCCGGTGGTGTGCTGGCAAAAACCCGCGCCTCATTGATACGGCGGAAAGCGCGCGTTGCCCGTTCAACGATGGCACCTGCGCTGTTTTGCGCGCCGGGACGTTCATCCCAATCTTTCAGACGAACAAACAACTGCGCCACGTTCTGGCCGTTACCGCCGGGGCCGTTACCGACAGCGGTAAACACCGACACTACGTTCTCTTTTTCTTGCGTCATGTAATAGGCTTCCACCTTTTCGACCACTTTCAGCGTTTGCTGCTGTGTCGAGCCAGGCGGTAACTGGATCTGCGTCATAAAGACGCCGCGATCCTCCTGCGGCAAAAACGAGGTAGGCAAGGTGCGAAACAGGAACGCCATCACACCAATAATCGCGAGATAAAGCACAAACCAGCGGCCACTTTTGACCACTATCTTGCCGACACCGTGTTCATAACGTTCAGAGAGCCGATTAAACTGACGGTTAAACCAGCCAAAGAAGCCGCGTTTACCGTGGTGTTCGCCTTTCGCCAACGGTTTCAGCAGCGTGGCGCACAGCGCGGGAGTTAAAATCAACGCCACCAATACCGACAGCACCATGGCAGAAACGATGGTGATGGAGAACTGGCGGTAAATAGCACCGGTCGTGCCGCCAAAAAACGCCATAGGTACAAACACCGCCGAGAGCACCAGCGCAATCCCCACCAATGCACTTTGCACCTGTTGCATCGATTTGCGCGTCGCGGCTCTGGGGCTCAGCCCTTCCTCGCTCATTACGCGCTCAACGTTTTCCACCACCACGATGGCATCATCCACCAGCAGCCCGATGGCGAGCACCATGGCGAACATGGTCAACGTATTGAGGCTAAAGCCAAAGGCATAGAGCACGGCAAACGTCCCCAGCAGCACCACGGGAACGGCGATAGTGGGGATGAGCGTAGCGCGGAAATTTTGCAAGAACAGGTACATCACCAAAAACACCAGCAGTACCGCTTCCAGCAGCGTTTTGACCACATCCTCAATCGAGGCCTTTACAAAGGGGGAGGTTTCGAACGCGATTTTCGCTTCCAGCCCGTGCGGGAAAAACGGGGCCAGCTCGGCCAACCGTGCACGCACCAGCTTATCGGTTTCAATTTCATTGGCCCCAGACGCCAGCTTGATACCCAGCCCGGAGGCAGGCTGACCGTTGAAGCGGCTCAGCGAGTCGTAGTTTTCTGCCCCCAGTTCAATCTTCGCCACGTCGCCCAGCGTCACCGCTGAGCCATCCTGATTCACACGCAGAGTAATGGCGCGGAACTGCTCGGGCATCTGCAACAGCGAGCGCGCGTTTACAGTGGCATTTAGTGACTGATAGTCTACAGATGGCGTACCGCCGACCTGGCCGACGGATACCTGACTGTTTTGCGATTGAATGGCGCTCACCACATCGCTGGCCGTCAGGGAAAAGGACTTGAGTTTGGACGGATCGAGCCAGATGCGCATGGCATACTGCGAACCGAAAATATCGACGCTGCCCACCCCGTTGATGCGGCTGAGCGGTTCCTGCACGTTACTGGCAACGTAGTCGGAGATATCCTGTTTCTCCATGCTGCCGTCCGTCGAGACGAACGCGATCATCAGGATATTGGTATCTCCCGTCTTGTTGACGGTAACCCCTTGTTGCTGCACATCCTGCGGCAATTTTCGCATCGCCGATTGCAACTGGTTCTGCACCTGCTGACGCGCGTTATCCGGATCGGTACCCGCATCAAAACTTAACGTAATGCGCGCCTGGCCGGAGCTGCTTTGCGATGACATATACATCAGATGATCGAGCCCGGTCATGCTCTGCTCGATAATCTGCGTCACGGTGTTTTCCATGGTCTGCGCAGAAGCGCCCGGATAGGAGGCGGTGATACGCACGTTTGGCGGTGCCAAATCGGGATATTGCTCAACCGCTAACGAGGCGATCGCCATCATGCCACCCAGACTCAGCAGGATGGCCAGTACCCAGGCAAAAATCGGGCGATCAATAAAAAAATTCGCCATCGAAACAACGCTCCTTCAGACTATTTTTATACGTGGCGCATATCGTTGATTAATTATAGGTATCTTTACTAACGCATTACTTTACCCTGTCACTGCACTCAACATCGTGGAGAAAATGAGGAGAATATGTAAATTAACGTTGATGACACATTCTTCAGCCTTTACGCCACACCGCATTAGACGCCAGCAAACACGCAAACCGTTTCGGCGAAGGCATCCGGGTGGGAAATAAACGGGGCATGTGACGCCTTTGGCATCACCAGTGAGTCAGTCTCGGGCCAGCGTTCATCAAGCAGGCTCGCCACTTTACGCGGTACCAGCCCGTCCAGCGCCCCGTAAATACGCAGCATCGGCAACGTCAACGACGCCATCGCCTCGCGCAAGTCGGTCTGGCGCAAAATGTCCAAGCCCCCCTCAAGCACCTCAATGCCCGGCATCGGCTGTTCCAGCACCACACTTTTTAGCAAACGTGCATCCTGACGAGCGCTGCCCGTTCCCAGTGTTTGCAACGCCAGAAAGCGCTCAACCGTACGCTGGAAATCCTCACTGAGTTGCTGCTGAAAACCCTGCAAGACTGTAGGTTTGATGCCGGGCCATTTCTCTTGCGCGCTGAAGCAGGGTGAGGAAGCAACTGTGATTAACGCGCTAACACGCGTTGGCGCATTGAGTGCCGCCTGACTGGCAACCAGCCCGCCCAGCGACCATCCCAACCAGACGGCCTGCTCGGGTGCCTGTGCCAGCACGATGTCGGCCATGTCAGAAAGCGATAACGCCCCATATCCCACACTACGGCCATAACCGGGGAGATCCACACAGTGCAGCCGAAAATGCGGAGCCAATCGCGCCGTAACACCCTGCCATACCTGCGCATTCAGCCCCCATCCGTGCAGCAACACAAGATCGCGTTTCCCTTCCCCTTCGGTGTGCCAGTAGAGCGTTGTCATCAATTATCTTCCTGCGTGTCGTTCGATATTTCGTTGCGAGGCCGCTATGTTAACCATCAGTGCCAATTGCTGGCTATGCCAACAACCGCTTTATCATTACCACCACGGTATTTGCTGCTATTGTCAGCGCCATCTTCCGGCTCCGCCAGTATGCTGTCCGCGCTGCGGGTTACCCTCCGGTAATGCTACGTTACCGTGCGGTCGCTGCCTGTATCGCCCACCACGCTGGGACAGTCTGACGTTTGTCTCTGATTATCGCCCACCGTTCACCACACTATTGAAACAGTTCAAATTCCACGGACGCATCGAACTCGGGCAGGTGCTCGCACGACAGATGTTACTGCGCTGGCTTAACGTATATCGCCTTGATCCAGAAAATCTTAAGAAACCCGATGTGCTGCTCACCGTACCACTACACCGCCGTCAGCGCTGGCGGCGCGGCTTCAATCAAACCGAGTTGCTGGCTCAGCCGTTAGCCCGTTGGCTGCGCTGCCGTTATTACCCTCATGCGCTCACCCGAGTGCGTCATACGCCCCTGCAACAGCACCTGTGCGCCTCTGAGCGGCGCGACAACCTGCGCCACGCGTTTGCCTGCGACCAAAATCTCTCCGGGCTGCGGATTGCGCTGGTGGATGACGTGGTGACCACCGGCAATACGGTGACAGAGATCTGCCGTGTGTTACAGGCCCAGGGTGCCGCGCATATTCAGGTGTGGTGCCTGTGCCGCACGCTGCTCGATGCGTGAGCGCCTTTGTTGCCATATACCCTAAATAATTCGAGTTGCAGGACAAAACGCTTACGTTTTGAACAGCGCTTGCGCTGGCCCTTTAGGGCGAGACTCATTAATGAGTCTCGTAATGCGGCAAGTGAATGACAAATCTGTCTGGAACAGATTTGAACAGCGCCTGCGCTGGCCCGTAGGGTGAATCTCAGGGATGAGATTCATTTATCCCGATGAGCTTACTTGAGTAAGTGATTCGGGTGACAAATCTGCCGGGAGCAGATTTGAACGCCGCGTGCGGCGGCCTCGTAAGAGGTGAGGCCCAGGGATGGGCCGAATAACGAACGCAGCCAACGCACCTGCAGCTTGAAGTATGACGGGTATAAATGGCATTTACCGTGAATGAATTGGAGTTAACGCCACGATGGGCGTATTATGACCGATAAGCGTAGTCAACTATTGAGTTAACCCACTATGATCCGTATTACCGACTCTGCACAAGACCACTTTGTCAAACTGCTGGTAAAACAAGAAGAAGGCACACAAATTCGCGTCTTCGTTATCAATCCGGGCACGCCTAACGCTGAGTGTGGCGTTTCCTATTGTCCGCCGGATGCGGTGGAAGCATCGGACACTGAACTGAAGTTCGAGAAGCTTTCCGCCTACGTGGATGAACTGAGCGCCCCTTACCTGGAAGATGCTGAAATCGACTTCGTGACCGATCAGTTGGGCTCTCAACTGACGCTGAAAGCGCCCAACGCCAAAATGCGCAAAGTGGGTGATGATGCGCCGCTAATGGAACGCGTGGAGTATGTGCTGCAATCCCAGATCAACCCCCAGTTGGCTGGGCACGGTGGCCGTGTGACGCTGATGGAAATCACCGATGATGGCATGGCTATCCTGCAATTCGGCGGCGGTTGCAACGGCTGTTCCATGGTCGATTACACGCTGAAAGAAGGGATCGAGAAAGAGCTGTTAGAGAAATTCCCTGAACTGAAAGGCGTGCGCGATTTGACAGAACACCAGCGCGGCGAACATTCATACTATTGATGCATTGATTACCTCACTCCCCACGTCCCTGTGGGGAGTATGCCTGAACCCATCAACGCTCACCGGCTCCACTCGCCGCTTCCGGTGGCAGCGCCAAACCACGTCGTAGATCGAGATCGCGAATCAAACGCTCCAGATGACGATCGCTGAATATTGATGTCACCGTTCTGCTCAGCTTGCGCCGCCAGTTGGGATATTCGCGCGTGGTGCCAGGAATATTGACCGGTGTCGCCATGTCCAGCCAATCTTCGAGCTGCAACCCCAGCAAAGCACTGCGGCTGTCAGCCAGGTAACGCTGTACGCCACGGGTCAGTTGCGCCCCCATCGCGGTTAACGCCGCATTGCGCCCTACGCGCTGTGGTAATAGCTGATACTGATGCAGCGCATCGAGCAAGCCCTGCTTGGCGTTGTCACGTTGCTCAATCTGCTGTTGCAGCGCGCCTTCATCAGGGTAAAGGCCAAGCTCTTTGCCCAATGACAGATCGACGTTTTGCCAAAAGCCGCGCAGCGTGGGCAGATCGTGCGTGGTGATGGTTGCCATCGACTGGCGCGGATAATCGAGTGGAGCCCGAAAATGGTTGTGCTCATCCTGTTCAAAAAACAGCACCTTGTAAGAGTAAACGCCGCTGTCGCGCAGTTTATCCACAATCTCGGCCGGCACCGTTCCCAAATCTTCCCCCACGACCAGACAGCGCTGGCGTTGGCTCTCCAGCGCCAGCACGGCCAGTAAATCATCCAGCGGATAATGCACATAGGCACCGCGCGTAGCGGGCTCAGCTTTGGGGATCCACCACAGGCGCAGCAGCCCCATCACGTGGTCGATACGCAATGCGCCACAGTGCGCCATGTTGCTGCGCAGCACATCGATAAACGGCTGATATCCCTGTGCCTGCATCACGTGTGGGTTCATCGGTGGCAGCGACCAGTTTTGCCCCTGCGGCCCCAGCGGGTCGGGCGGTGCGCCGATGGCGGCGTCCAGACAATAGAGTCGACGCTCATCCCAGGTTTCCGCTCCGCCCTGTGCCACGCCCACGGCCATGTCCCGGTATAGGCCAATAGGCATCCCGAGCTGTTTACTGTGCGCGAAACACTCTGCCAGTTGCTCGCTCGCCACCCATTGCAGCCAGCAGTAAAACGCAATCTCGTGCTCATTTTCCTGACAAAACGCTTTCACTGTATCGCCATGCACATCGTGATAACGCTTTGGCCACTGCTGCCAATCGCTATAGTTCTCTCCCTGACGTTTGAGCCAGGTTTGCAACGCATCAAAGGTGGCTTGTCGTTGCAGGCTTTGCCCGCCGCTGACCACAAATTGGCGAAATGCGCTGACACGCGGATCGAGCACGCTGCGTGTCTTGAAGAAATTGTATGCCAAGCGCAGCGCGGCCAGTTTTTGCGCCATCACACCGCTGTAGTCAACCCACCGCCCGGCACGCAGCGCCGCAAGTTGACGCTGAGTATCATCCTGCCGCCACCAGGCTTGCGCTTCTTTGCTCTGTTGAAAATCATCAATACGGTTGACGTTGATATAAATGATATTCAGCCAGTGACGGGAAGAGGGGCTGTAAGGACTGGCAGCCTCTGGGTCGGCGGGATAAAGTGCATGCAGTGGATTTACGCCGATAAAGGCACCGCCGCGTCGCGCCACTTGCTCCACCAGTTGGCGCAGATCGCCGAAATCGCCAATCCCCCAATTATCCTGCGAGCGCAGCGTATAAAGCTGCACGTTAACGCCCCACCAGCGTTTCCCCTGGATTAAAGGCTCCGGCTCATAACCGCGCTGCGGCGCAACAATCACGCGGCAGGTCCAACGCTGTTCACCACGCATCAATATCAGTTCGTGATACCCCAGTGGTAAAGCATCCGGCAGCAGCAGTTCGCTGCCGCCCATGATGTTGCCCTGAACCTGCCCCCCGTTTTCATACATCAGCGTCCAACCAAACTCGCCGTCGCCTGAGAGGGGAATCAGCGCCGCCTTGCCCTGACGAAAAACCCGAACCGAGGGCAGCGGTGCCTTTTCGCAACTGCTCGTCTCCATCATGGCCAGCAGCTGTTTTTTCACCGCAACGTCGACAAGGTGCGTTTTACCGTAGGCATCAGTATAGGTATCGGCAACGCCGACAGGAGAGAACTTCGGGTTATCTACCTTGAATGACATCTTCCTTTCCTCAACAGCGCGCGTGCCAGATGCGCGTCTGATAATCATGAATAGCCCGATCGGCACTGAAAAAACCCATTCGCGCGGTATTCAGCACACACCGTCGCGTCCATTCCTCCGTGTCACGATACAGCGCATCCACACGCTGCTGTGCCTGGCAATAGGGCGCAAAATCGGCCAACAACAGATAGGGATCGCCCTTATCCAGCAGGCTTTCAAGCAACGGCGCAAACGCCGTTTTGTCGCCGTGGCTAAAGGCGCCGCTGCCCAGCTCATCCAGCAATTGGGCCAACTGCGGCACCTGCTTGAGCACCACACGCGGGGAGTAACCCTGTGACAGCACGCTTTTAACCTCATCCACCGTATGCCCGAAAATAAACAGGTTTTCTTCCCCAACTTCCTGCGCCATTTCCACGTTGGCACCGTCCAGCGTACCCACTGTCAGCGCACCGTTTAATGCCAGCTTCATGTTCCCGGTGCCAGAGGCCTCTTTCCCTGCGGTAGAGATTTGCTCCGACACATCGGCAGCGGGAATAATTCGCTCCGCCAGCGGCACACGATAATCTGGAATAAACAGTATACGCAAACGATCTCTTATATGCTTATCCCGATTAATCTTCTCCGCTACGCTATTAATGGCGTAGATAATGTTTTTTGCCAGCACATATCCAGGCGCAGCCTTGGCCCCGAATAAAAAGACGCGCGGAACTATATCCAGATGCGGGTTATCACGCAATTGGCGGTAAAGTGAAAGAATATGGAGCAAATTCAGGTGTTGGCGTTTGTACTCATGCAAGCGTTTGATCTGCACGTCAAACAGGGCGTGAGGATCCAGTGTCACCCCCAGATTCTGGCGTACCCAGTGTGTCAGATTTTCTTTATTTTGCTGCTTGATGCCGCGATAACGCGCTCGAAACGCACTGTCATCGGCGTAAGGTTCGAGCGCACGTAAGGCCGGTAAATCCGTGGCCCAAGACGTTCCAACCGTTTCATCCAGCAGCGCCGACAGCGCCGGATTGCACTGTTTTAGCCAGCGGCGCGGCGTAATGCCATTGGTCACGTTATGAAATTTTTGCGGCCAGAGTTGGTGGTATTCAGGAAACAGATCGCTCACAACCAAGCGTGAATGCAGTGCGGCCACTCCGTTAACGGCAAAGCAGACCACTACGCACAGGTTTGCCATGCGCACCTGATGCTGGTAGCGAATGGCGACACGCGGCCAGATATGCTTTGCCTGTGCTCCCCACTGTTGTTCCACCTGCGCTTTAAAATGCGTATCAATGGTGTTAATAAGATCAAAATGGCGGGGCAGCAGACGACGGAACAAGCCATCATGCCAGCGCTCAAGCGCTTCTGGCATCAACGTATGGTTGGTATAGGCAAACATACGTTGGGTGATATCCCACGCCTCGTCCCACCCCAGATGATGTTCATCCAGCAACACGCGCAACAATTCAGGGATAGCCAACGTCGGGTGTGTATCGTTAAGTTGAATCACCTCCCACTGCGGCAGCGCTGACAGCGCCCGCCCCGCCTGAAGGTGTCGCCGCACAATGTCCGCAACGGCGCAGGCGCACTGAAAATATTGCTGCATCAGACGCAGACGCCGGCCGGCGGCATGGTTGTCATTCGGGTAAAGCACTTTCGTCAGGCTTGCCGCTGACACACCGGCGCGCTCCGCGTCCAGATAGCGCCCGGCGTTGAATGCCGTGAGATCAAAAGGGGTTTCCGCGGTAGAGTGCCAGAGCCGCAACGCTTGCCCCACGCCATTTTGATAGCCCAGCACCGGCACGTCGCGCGCCTCACCGAGAAAATAAAAGGCGGGCTGCCACTTTTCAGCCTCTCCATCGCGCTGTTCGATAGCGCCACCGAAACCGACCTTTACGCTCAATGCAGGCTGCGGTCGACCCCAAGGGTACGTATCACGCTGCCAGTCATCAGGATACTCATGCTGCTGGCAGGCCTCGAAACGTTGGCGGAACAGGCCGTACTGATAGTCCAGCCCGTAACCCATCGCCGGTTGCCCCACCGTCGCCATCGCATCCAGAAAACAGGAAGCCAGACGCCCTAATCCCCCGTTACCCAATGCCGGATCAGTCTCGCCCTCCAACACATCGCTAAGGTTAAGACCCTGCTCTGCCAGCGCCTCTGCCACGGCGGTATGCCATCCCAGATTAATCAGGTTATTGCCGGTGAGGCGACCCGGTAAAAATTCCATGGAGAGGTAGTTAACATGACGGCCTGGCGGCGAATCGGGAGGGGTTATCGGGTGAGCGGCAAGCTGCTCCGACAGCGCCGTACTGACGGCATGCCACTGTTGCTGCGCGCTGAGGCAGGTCAGCGCCGCCACGCCATAGTGTTGTCGTTGGCGGTGCAATGCAGCAATAAACAGCGTGTGGTTGAATGACAGCTTTTCCATCGTGCCTCTCCCCTGTTATCAATCAGAAAAAGGCACGTCTGGCTCAGCACAACTCCAACTGCACCTTATGTTGTTCAATGATTTTCATTACGCTGGGTGGTGGTAGTTGATCGGTGAAAAAATAGTCGATCAGATCCATATTGCCCAGATTCACCATTGCATTGCGACCGAATTTGGAGTGATCGGTGACCAACATGACGCAGCGGGAATTTTCGATAATTGCCCGTTTGGTGCGCACTTCATGGTAATCAAACTCCAGTAAGGAGCCATCCATGTCAATGCCGCTGATGCCGAGGATGCCAAAATCCAGACGAAACTGAGAAATGAAATCCAGCGTCGCTTCACCCATAATACCGCCGTCCCGGGTGCGCACTTCACCGCCTGCCAGAATCAGTCTGCAATCCTCTTTTCCCATCAACAGCGTCGCCACGTTCAGGTTGTTGGTGACGACCCGCAGATCCTTATGCTGCAATAGCGCATAGGCAACCGCCTCTGGCGTTGTCCCGATATCTATAAATAGCGTAGCACCATCCGGGATTTGACTGGCGACTTTACGTGCAATACGTGCTTTTTCATCTGACCACATCATCTTGCGATCGTGGTAAGCCGTATTCACCGAACTGGAAGGCAACGCCGCACCACCGTGGTGGCGGTGGATCTTGTTTTGTTCCGCCAGATCGTTAAGATCCCGGCGAATCGTTTGCGGGCTGACCGCAAAATGTTCGACTAACTCTTCGGTACTGACATATCCCTGCCGACGCACCAGTTCAATGATGGCGTCGTGCCGCTGTGTTTGCCTCACGTTGTTCCCCTAAAACAGATTTCCACTCAACCCTCTGGTTGAGACTTCTCTGTGCTGCTGGCAACGCTTACCCCGTAATGCTACCGGGTTGCGATCATGCTTTTTTCTGCTGCGTATCCCAAAAAGCCAGCACCAACCCAATAACCAGACCCACGACGTGCGCGGCATTAGCAATGCGTAGACCTAAAATATCGAAATATCCGGCGATCAACCACAACAATGCAAAGGCCATCAATCCGCGCTGCATGAACAGCGGGCCCGACGGCACGCGTTCACCGTATAGCCAGACGTAGCCCATCAAAGCGTACACCACACCGGACAGGCCACCGAAATAGATACCACTGAAGAAGGATTGTACCCAGCCGCTGGCGACCGCAGAGAGCAGCGCCAAGGTCAGTAACTTGCGCGTCCCCAAAATTTTCTCTACCGGTCCGCCGAGATACCACCACCACATCAGGTTAAACAAAATATGTAGCAAGGAGAAATGCAGAAAGGCATGGCTGAACCAGCGCCATAGCTGGCCTTGTTGTCCAGCCCCCGGATAAGAGAGCCACATCATGGCCCGATCGTTACCGAATATCGTCATCCACAGATAAACGACAATGCAGGTAATCATCACGCCCAGCGTCAGTGGTCCGGCACGCTGCTGTAACGTCTGTAGATAAGAAAAACGCGCATAGCGCAAGGGCGAAGAGGTTGATCCTGCCTGCCAACTGGCCGCTTGATAACGCGGATGCATCGGATTCTGAATGAACACCTCAAGCGCCTGCTGTACTTCAGTCAACCGCGCCTCATCGTCCAGCCAAAGTTCCACTTCCTGCCCAGAGAAGCGTAATTCCAGTTGAATATTCTGCGTTTGCATATAGTCGACAAACGCCTGTGCCAAGCGTGGCTGAGATAAGGCTGTTAGGCGAATTGCCATCGTAATTTATCCGTTAGCAAATTGATTTGTCATAAAAATATCACATCGTTTTATTAAGAGGGTTGAAATATTGTTCTGATAAACCGTCGGTTTACCCTGATGCCCGCGCCACCAACACCGCCGGCGCTGGCAATTCGTTATACCTTTCCCCCACCACCACTTCCGTTTGCTTCCGTTTTGCCCATTATCCTATGACAATAGTCACTTTTTAACCATAGCCGCTCCTTTAGGCTCATATCCAGCAGCGAGGTGACCATGTTTCTGGAAGAAAGACGTAATCAAATTCTGGCCTATTTAACCAAACACGAACGCGCCAGTGTTGATTATCTGGCCACCGCATTTGCCGTGAGCAAAGAGACAATCCGCAGCGACCTGAACGAGTTGGCGCGTTTGAATCTGGTTCAGCGCTGCTACGGCGGTGCAATTATTGTGCGGCGCAGTTTGCAGTCTGAGTTGATTGCCCCCCGCAGTGAAAATTTTGAAGTGCTGCTCAAGCGACTGGAAAAGCAGACCCGGCATCAAACCAGCAAACAGAAAGGAAACAAGATGAACGGCAAGGTGTGTATTTTAGGATCGTTCAACGTCGATATCGTCGCCAAAGTGGCGCGTTTTCCCAAAGGTGGCGAATCGATCATGGCGCAGGGCAGCGCCCTCGGCCCCGGCGGCAAAGGTGCCAATCAGGCGATGGCCGCCAGTCGGGCAGGTTCACAGGTCTATTTTGTCACCAAGGTAGGCACCGATCAGTTCAGCCAGTTTGCCTACGACCATTTGTCGTCATCGGATATTCACGCGTTCAAGCTGTATCAATCTGATACCGAGCCCACCGGCAACGCCATCATTTATGTCTCGCAGCAAAATGGCGAGAACATGATCGCTATTTATCCCGGGGCCAACCAGACCATCACCGATGATGAAGTCGCGGCTATCGCCCCGGAATTAACCACGTCAGACGTGCTGTTGGTGCAGTTGGAGAATAACTTTTCCGCCACCCTGAACGTTATCAAGCTGGCGCACGCGCTGGGCAAAAAAGTGATTCTCAATCCGGCGCCGTACTCCAGTGAGATTCTGCCCTATCTGGATTATCTGGATGTGATCACGCCCAACGAAACGGAAGCGTCACTGCTATCGGGTATCGACATTCATGACTTTGACAGCACCAAAGAAGCCGCGTTGAAAATCGCACGTATGGGTGCCAAGCGCGTCATCATTACCATGGGATCGCGCGGTGCGCTACTGTATGACGGCCACCAGTTCCAACACATTCCGGCCTTTCCGGCGCTCGGCGTGGATACCACCGGCGCAGGAGATGCCTTTAACGGTGCCTTTGCCGCCGCACTGGCTAACGGACAAAGCATGGTGCAGGCCGCGACCTACGCCTCCGCCTTTGCTTCCCTGGCGGTCGAGCGAGAAGGTGCTTCAAACATGCCAGAACATCAACAGGTTATCGCGCGTTTATCACAACGTTAATGCCTGCGGGCTCGCGCCCGCACCGTCTGTATTCGGAGAAATAAAAAATGAAAAAAATCGATGGTATCGTCCCTGTCATGCTTACACCGTTCACCGAACAGAACGACGTAGACTATCCCGGCCTGGCCAACCTGATTGACTGGTATCTGGAAAACAAAGTCGATGCGCTGTTTGCCGTGTGCCAATCCAGTGAAATGCAATTCCTGACGCTGGAAGAACGCGTCGCAGTGGCCCGTTTCGTTGTCGACCATGTGAAAGGCCGCGTGCCAGTGATCGCTTCCGGCCACATCAGTGACGATCTCAATGCGCAAATCGAAGAGCTGTCTGCCATGGCACAAACCGGTATCGATGCGCTGGTGCTGGTGACTAACCACCTCGATCCGCAGAAAACCGGCAGCGACACCTTCTTCAGTACGCTGAACAGCCTGCTGGATGCGCTGCCGGAATCGCTGCCGCTGGGCCTGTATGAGTGCCCGGCACCGTATCGCCGCCTGCTGAGTGATGAAGAGCTGACTTACTGTGCTAACACAGGCCGCTTCGTGGTGTTGAAAGACGTAAGCTGCGATCTGGATACCGTAACCCGTCGCGTCAAGCTGGTGCAGGACACCCCGCTGAATATCATCAACGCCAATGCCGCCATTGCCTTCCCGGCGATGAAAGCGGGATCGCGCGGCTTTAGCGGCGTATTCACTAACTTCCACCCGGAACTGTACGTGTGGCTCTATCACCATCACCAGGAAAACCCAGCGCTGGCAGACGAACTGGCCGATTTCCTGTCACTGGCTGCCGTCACTGAAACGCTGGGTTATCCGAAAAATGCCAAGATTTACCATCAACGTCGCGGCACCTTTGACAGCATTCACTGCCGGGTCAACAAGGATGACGTGCTGGAGAAATTCTGGGGATTGACCGTGATCCTCGACCAGATCCGCCACGGCACCGCGCATTACCAGAAAAAAATTGCGCAATAAAAAATAACAATAAATGGCGGGAGCACCTTCGTGACTCTCGCTACGAAAAATAAAAAAACCAGGGGATTTTCAGCATGATCGTGTGTGACCAACGTGATTGGGCGCAAGAGCAGCACGCCCTGCATCCTACACCAATGTCCTTACAGCCAGACTCACGGCGAATCGTTTATTCGCAGATTCCTCTCAGCCTGCTCACGGAAAATAAATAAAATGAAAGAGACAATATCGTTATCTCAACCTGCCGCTGTTGCACCACCAATGCAAAAAATATCCCGTTTGCGTTGGAGTATTATTCTGGTGTTGCTGATCGCCGCCGTGGTGAACTACCTCGACCGCGCCAACCTCAGCATCGCTAACACCACAATTTCCAAAGAGTTCGGCTTTAGTTCCACCCAGATGGGCCTGCTGCTTTCGGCCTTTCTGTGGCCCTATGCGCTAGCCAACCTGCCTGCAGGCTGGCTGGTCGATAAATTCGGGCCAAAAAAAATGTTTTCCTGGGCGCTCGGCCTGTGGTCGGGGTTCACCATTCTCGCGGGTTTCGTTAACGGCTATTCGATGTTCTATGGCCTGCGCATGATGCTGGGCATCTCTGAATCACCGTTTTTTACCTCCGGTATCAAGATCACCCACCGCTGGTTCCCGAGCAATGAACGCGGACTTCCCACCGCTATCATCAATACTGGCTCACAGATCGCCAACGCCATTGCGCCACCGATCCTGACCATCCTGCTGCTGACCATGGGCTGGCGCGGCATGTTTATCGCCATCGGTTTGGCCGGTATCCCGATTCTGCTGATGTGGCTGAAGCTGTACCGTAACCCGACACCCGCAGAAGAAGTACAGATCCACGGCGAAGCGGCAGTTGCTGAGACGCAACAAGCAAATCAGCCCAAAGCGAGCTGGGGCTCTCTGTTCAAACACAAAACCACCTGGTTCATGATCCTGGGGAACTTCTCCATCATGTTCACCATTTGGGTGTACCTGACCTGGTTGCCGAGCTATCTGGAGAGATCGTTGGGCTTTAGTCTGATGAAAACCGGCTGGGTCGCGTCCATTCCGTTCTTTGCCGGTATCTTGGGCGTGTTGGTAGGGGGCGTGATTTCCGACCGGTTGATTCGTCGCGGCACTAACACCATTACCGCGCGTAAAATCCCGATCGTGTGTGGTGCAGCACTGGCAGCCTGCTTCGTGGCACCGATTCCCTTTGTGCACGACACGACGTTATGTATCGCGCTGCTGTCATTAGGCTACTTCTGTTCTCAGATGCCGTCAGGGGTTATCTGGACGTTGGCGACGGATATCGCCCCGAAATCGCAGGTGGCTTCACTGGGGGCCATCCAGAACTTCGGCGGCTTCCTCGGCGCGGCCAGCGCCCCGATCGTCACGGGTATTATTCTTGATACAACGGGCACCTTCACCAACGTATTCCTGTTTGGTGCCTTCCTGCTCATGCTGGGGGCTATCAGCTACGGCTTCTTTGTGAGAAAGCCGATTCAGGCTGTGGAATAACCTTGCCCTATCCCGACGCGTCATGGCGTCGGGATATTCCACTTCACGCGTTGTCCGACGTTGACGCCACATCCTGCGGAAAGTCGCGCTGCCAGGCTTCATAACCGCCATCCACGCTGTATACCGCCTCAAACCCCAGGCTCAACAGATACTGTGCCGCATTGCGGCTGCTAATACCGTGATAACACATCACCATCACCGGCTGATCGAGTTCTGCTTCACGCACAAAGTCGGACAGCGTATCATTCGTCAGGTGCACCGCCTGCGGCACATGTCCGGTGGCATAACTTTGCGCATCGCGAATATCCACCATCACGCCGTGTTTCTGCCAGCGCTCATGAGCTTGCTCAATGCTAATACACTCAAATTGTTCCATACAAATACCACCTCAGTACCAAGAAAAAAGGCATTACGGCACAGCGCACGCCAATATGAGAGAGATGCTACTGTTTAAGCAAGGTAAGTCAATCGTCACATTTCTGTAATAAAACATTTTTCGTTATGCGAAAAAAGAGCCATGATGAGAGAGATCGCGTATGACACGCCTCCGTTACGCGTGTCATATGAGAATGTGTTATTCATTCACCAGGAGCATCACCATGTCTTTACAACGCAAGGCCCTGTTTTGCCTCCCGCTGTTACTGCCCGCAGCGCTCACTTTCCCAGCTGCCGCACAGGATGGCTACACGCTTGAACAGGTCGTGGTGTTTAGTCGTCACGGCCTGCGCGCCCCGTTAGCCAGCCCGAGCAGCGCACTCGGCAAGGTCACACCGGATGCCTGGCCACAGTGGGATACCCCCAGCAGTTACCTGACCACGCGCGGTGGCGTGCTGGAAGCCTATTTTGGTCACTATTTTAGCGAATGGCTGGTAGATAACCGCCTGCTGGCTGCCGATACCTGCCCGACGGATAAAGACGTCTCGTTCTACGCCAATAGTCTGCAACGCACCATTTCCACCGCACAATATTTCGCCGTGGGGGCGTTCCCCGGTTGTCTGGTACCGGTGGTGCATAAAGAAAAATTGGGCACGATGGATGCTACCTTTAACCCAATCATCCGCGATGACAGCGCCACGTTTAAACAACAGGCCATCGATTCCATTAATCAAAAAGCCGGTGAAGGTGGGGTAAAAGGGCTGAATGAGCGGATGAAACCGGTATACCAACAGATGGCGGAGATCATTCGCTACAAGGATTCCGCCAACTGCAAGCAGGATAAGCAGTGCGACCTGATGGCACAGGAAACGGACGTGAAGATTGAGGCAGGTAAAGAGCCGGGGGTGGTTGGCCCACTGAGAACCGGCACCTCGATTGCTGATGCCTTTATCCTGCAATACTACGAAGGCACACCGATTAATAAGATCGGCTGGGGGCGCATCAAAGATGAGAAGCAACTGGCTGATTTAGTGTCGATCAAAGAGTACTACAACAGCGTCGTGTTTAGTGCGCCGGTGGTTGCCAAGGCCGTCTCTGCCAACTTGGTCAAAGCGCTGGCCGGTTCATTTGGCGAGCAGCAGCCTAAATTCACCTTCCTGGTCGGACACGATTCAAACGTTGCATCGCTGTTCTCCGCGCTGGGCGTGAAACCGTACCATCTGCCGCACCAACTGGAAACCACACCGATCGGCGGCAAGGTGGTGTTCCAACGCTGGCGCGATAACGCCAGTAACAAGGCGCTGTTGAAAGTGGAATACGTGTATCAATCGACCGAACAGCTCGCTACGCTGGCACCGCTTAACCGCGCCAACCCGCCGCAGCGTGTGACGCTAACGCTTAGCGAGTGTCCGACTAACGACAAGGGATTCTGCCCATTCGAGGACTTCGAGAAAATTACTAACGCACTGACTCAGTAGGATATTTAAAGGCCACGCAACAGCCGATGCAGAAGATGTGGTTTGGTCTTTTGAGCGCGTAAAAAATCACGCTGAGGCGGGCGTGGCCGCCGGGTGAGCCGCATGGATGCGGCGAAAGTTCCCGCCGCATCTGGAACGCGTCGGGAGCGGCCCGAGTAGCGGACACGAACGCCGAAGGCACCGCGTAGCGGCGTGATTTATCGCGAAAAGCCTGGAGCCACGAGGCGGCGGCGATTGAGCGCCTCGTGTCGGGCGCGCAACAGCGGTTGCAGAAACTGGCGTTGGTAAGCGCGCACGAAACACTCACGCTACTGACAGAAATACAAGGATAATTCAGTGTCCCAGTATAAGACTTATTATACGAGTATCACCTCAACACCCTGCGCTCGCAGTTGTTCCACAATAGTGGCGTCAGCCTGCTTCCCAGTGATCACCACGTCAATCTGATCGGCACGGCTAAACAGCATGCCTGCGCGTTGGCCCACTTTGCTGCTGTCCACGACCACCGCCAGTTTGCCGACGTAACTCAGCATCTTTTGCTCCGCCATCGCCGTCAGCATATCGGTTTTATACAGCCCTTCCGTCGTCAACCCTTTACCGCTGGTGAACATCCAGTGACCAGCATACAAGCTCGCATCGCCTTCCTGAGGTGCCAGGGTGATCGATTGGCTCTTGTTGTACTGCCCGCCCATGATCACCACGCTTTCGTGCTCTTGCTCAATCAGGAAATTTGCCAATGGCAGATAGTTGGTGATCACCTGAATATCGCGCCCAACAATCTCACGCCCCAGTAAAAACGCCGTTGAACCGCAGTTAATCACCACGCTTTCACCGGGATGGCACAATGCCGCAGCCGCCTGTGCGATGCGCATCTTCTCATCCAGATTCTGTGCCTGATAGATATTGAGCGGTGTCCAGGCCGGGCGCGGCAGGTTAACGGCCTCAGCGCCATTGCGCACTTTGCGCAGTTTGCCCAATTCATTGAGTTTATTGATGTCGCGTCGCGCAGTGGCGGGAGAAACGTCAAAATTCACGATCAAATCGGAGACAGTGAGTTGCCCCTGGCGTTGCAGAAAATCAATGATGGCATGATGGCGCTGAGATTCAGTCATAAGTCGTCCGGTAACAAGAAGCGGCGCGTCATGGCGTCGACGTGAAAAGTTTACATCATAATTTATCATAAATGCGCAGCAATCATCATAGCGCGACGTGTTTGCCACGTCGCGCGCTACATCGCAAATTACATTGCGAACTACAGGAAAGATTTGAATGGTAAATCAGGCTCCATCGTAAAGCAGTCGTCAAAGCCTCGCGGATAGTGGTATTCCAGATTATCTTTGTCCAACGGCCAGGTAAATTTACCACCGACTTGCCAGATAAAGGGTTTGAAACCGTATTGCAGGCGGTCTTTTTTCATCTCCCACAGCACGCGGATCTCCTGCGGATCGGCTTGAAAATTCGACCAGATATCATGGTGGAAGGGAATCACCACTTTGGCATTCAACGCCTCGGCCATGCGCAGCATATCTGCGCTGGTCATCTTGTCGGTAATGCCGCGCGGGTTTTCTCCGTATGAGCCCAATGCCACGTCAATGTCATACTCATTGCCGTGTTTCGCGTAGTAGTTGGAGTAGTGGGAATCTCCGCTGTGATACAGGTTGCCACCGGGGGTTTTGAACAGGTAGTTCACTGCCCTCAAATCCATGCCATCCGGTAACACGCCCGCCGCTTTTTGTTCCACCGGCAGGGTGATCAACGCGGTGCGATCGAACGCATCTAACGCATGGATTTCAATGTCTTTAATGCGGACAACCGAACCCGGTTTCACCACAATGCAACGCTCACGCGGCACGCCCCAGCCGACCCAGAGGTCCACGCAGCTCTGCGGACCAATAAAGGGAACCTCCGGGCTGCAATTTTTCAACACGGCGGCGGCAACATTGACATCAATATGGTCGTTATGGTCGTGCGTCGCCAAAATGGCATCCACCTGGCGGATGGCAAACGGATCCAGTACAAACGGCGTGGTGCGCAGGTTAGGTTGCAATTTTTTCACGCCCGCCATGCGCTGCATCTGGTGCCCGTTTTTCATCAAAGGGTTACCGTGACTCTGCTTGCCCGTGCCGCACCAGAAATCGACACAAATATTGGCCCTACCCTCTGATTTCAACCAAATCCCGGTACAACCCAGCCACCACATGGCGAAGGTGCCAGCAGCAACCTGCTCTTGTTCTATTTCTTCATTCAACCAGGTTCCCCATTCCGGGAAGGTGTTCAGGATCCAGGATTCGCGGGTAATGGTTTCTATCTTGCTCATGGCGTGACCTCATCATTAATCGGCAATTAAATAAATCACAAGTAATCATAAAAAGATTAAATTCGACAACTTAATGCCAATCTAGCACCGTTAAATCGCACTGACAATTACTTAAAGTGAGAAAGAAATCATGAAAATTCACATCAAGATCAAATAACGCAAAAGAATAAAAACACAAGACACTGAATAACATGAAAAAAACAAAACTTGATGATTGAGTGATCTTTAGTGCCATGAGAATTGCGAGTTTAATCACAAACAATCAATAAAAATCTCAATACGATTACTCGTGATTACTGAAGTCCCTACGCCCGGTTATGTCAGCCACAGCGCCGCTGCCCGTAAGCCGCTCGCCATGGCAGGCAATAGCAGTAAAACGGTAACAATAAAAATCGATTGGAGTGTTCCATGGAAACTCTCTACAACATCTTTACCATTTTCTTTAATCAGGTCATGACCAACGCTCCCTTGCTGCTGGGCATTGTGACCTTTCTCGGCTACTTGCTGTTGCGCAAAAGCGCCACGGTGATCATCAAAGGCACCATCAAGACGATCATCGGCTTTATGCTGTTGCAGGCAGGCTCCGGCATCCTGACGGGCACGTTCAAACCCGTGGTCGCCAAGATGTCTGAGGTGTACCAGATCAACGGTGCCATCTCTGACACCTACGCCTCGATGATGGCCACCATCGAACGCATGGGCGATGCCTACAGTTGGGTCGGCTATGCGGTGCTGCTGGCGCTGGCACTGAACATTGTCTACGTCCTGCTGCGCCGCATCACCGGCATTCGCACCATTATGCTTACCGGCCATATCATGTTTCAGCAGGCGGGTTTGCTGGCGGTGTTCTTCTATATTCTCGGTTACCCGATGTGGACCACCATCCTATGCAGCGCCGTGCTGGTGTCGCTCTATTGGGGGATCACCTCCAACATGATGTACAAACCGACGCAGGAAGTGACCGACGGCTGTGGTTTCTCCATCGGCCACCAGCAGCAGTTCGCGTCCTGGCTGGCCTACAAGCTCGCCCCCTATCTGGGTAAAAAAGAAGAGAGCGTCGAAGATCTGAAGCTGCCCGGCTGGCTGAATATCTTCCATGACAACATCGTCTCTACCGCCATCGTGATGACCGTGTTCTTTGGCGCAATCCTTCTGTCATTCGGTATCGATACGGTGCAGAAGATGGCAGGAAAAACCCACTGGACCGTCTATATCCTGCAAACCGGTTTCCAATTCGCCGTCGCCATTTTCATCATCGTACAGGGCGTGCGCATGTTCGTTGCCGAGCTGTCCGAAGCCTTTAACGGCATCTCTCAGCGGCTGATCCCCGGTGCCGTGCTGGCGATCGACTGCGCCGCCATCTACAGCTTCGCCCCCAATGCCGTGGTATGGGGCTTTATGTGGGGCACCATCGGCCAGTTGATCGCCGTTGGCATTCTGATCGGGGTGGGGTCGCCCATCATGATCATCCCCGGATTTATCCCGATGTTCTTCTCCAACGCCACCATCGGCGTGTTTGCCAACCACTTTGGCGGCTGGCGTGCGGCGCTGAAAATCTGTCTGGTGATGGGGATGATTGAGATTTTTGGCTGCGTATGGGCGGTAAAACTCACCGGGCTGTCGGCCTGGATGGGCATGGCGGACTGGTCAATTCTGGCACCGCCGCTGATGCAGGGCATGACGCTGGGCCTGTGGTTTATGGGCGTAGTGATCCTCATCGCTGTGGCCTACATGTACTTTGCCAGCCGCACCCTTCGGGCTGAAGAAGATGCAGAAAAACAACTCGCGCAAACCACCGCGCAATGACGCTGGAGAAAGCACCATGACAGTTCGGATTCTGGCCGTATGTGGCTGTGGGCAAGGCAGTTCCATGATCATGAAGATGAAGGTGGATCAGTTCCTGACCCAACAAGGAGTGGCACACACCGTCAACAGCTGTGCCGTCGGAGAATATAAAGCAGAGCTGAGCGGCGCGGACATCATTATCGCCTCAACCCATGTGGCAGATGAGATTACCGTGAACGGCAACAAGTATGTCGTCGGCGTGCGCAATATGCTCTCTGCCGCTGAGTTCGGTCCCAAGCTGATGGAGGTGATCAATGCCCACTTCCCTCAGGATGCTAAAGCGTAAGGAGTTGCCATGAAGCTGCGCGATTCGCTGCTGGAAAACCAGTCAATCCGCCTGCAAGCGGAAGCCACCACCTGGCAGGACGCGGTCAAAATTGGTGTCGATCTGCTCGTGGCCGCCGACGTGGTTGAGCCACGCTATTACCAGGCGATTCTCGATGGCGTAGAACGTTTTGGCCCCTACTTTGTTATCGCGCCTGGGCTTGCCATGCCCCATGGCCGCCCGGAGGAAGGGGTGAAGAAAACCGGCTTCGCGCTGGTGACGCTAAAAACGCCGCTGCCGTTCAACCATGAAGATAACGATCCGGTGGATCTGCTGATCACGCTGGCTGCCGAGGATGCTACCGCACACCAAGAGGTGGGCATCATGCAGATCGTTAATCTGTTTGAAGATGAGGCGAATTTTGATCGCCTGCGCGCCTGCCGCACTGAGCAGGATGTTTTGGATCTGATCGATCGCGCCACGCTGGCTGCGACGGAATAAGGAGCCCCCGATGCCACAGTTACCGATGTTACAAGTTGCGCTGGATAACCAGACGCTGTCCGATGCCTACAATACCACCCGCCTGATCGCCGAAGAGGTGGACATTATCGAAGTCGGCACCATTTTATGTGTGGGCGAAGGGGTGCGCGCGGTGCGCGATCTGAAAGCGCTCTATCCGCACAAGATTGTGCTGGCCGACGCAAAGATTGCCGACGCCGGGAAAATCCTGTCACGTATGTGTTTTGAAGCCAATGCCGACTGGGTCACGGTGATCTGCTGCGCGGACATCAACACCGCTGCGGGTGCCTTGGCGGTAGCGCGCGAATTCGACGGCGATGTACAAATCGAACTGACCGGCTTCTGGACCTGGGAGCAGGCAGAATCCTGGCGCACGGCAGGGATTCAGCAAGTGGTGTATCACCGCAGCCGGGATGCGCAGGCCGCTGGCGTCGCCTGGAGCGAAACCGACATCAGCGCCATCAAACGTCTGAGCGAAATGGGCTTTAAAGTCACCGTCACCGGTGGTTTGGCGCTGGACGATCTGCCACTGTTCCAGGGCATCCCGATTCACGTCTTTATCGCCGGACGCAGTATCCGCGATGCGGCAAGCCCGGTCGATGCCGCCCGTGAGTTTAAACGCCGTATTGCCCAACTGTGGGGCTAAGGGAAGTCACATGCTGACAAAAGCGGTGCCGCTGGGCATCTACGAAAAAGCGTTGCCCCCCGGCGAGGATTGGCTGGCACGCTTACAGCTGGCGCGCGAGCTGGGCTTTGATTTCGTCGAAATGTCGGTGGACGAAACCGATGAACGCTTGGCACGGCTGGATTGGGATCGGGAACAGCGTCTGGCGTTGGTCAATGCCATCGCCACCACCGGCATTCGGGTACCGTCCATGTGCCTGAGCGCGCACCGCCGCTTCCCGCTGGGCTCACAGGATGACACCATCCGCAACCAAGGGCTCGCCATCATGCATAAAGCGATCGCGCTGGCGCAGGATGTGGGGATCCGCGTGATTCAGTTGGCCGGTTACGATGTCTATTATCAGGAGGCCAACGAAATCACCCGTGAGCGTTTTCGCGACGGCCTGCAACAAGCGGTAGAAATGGCAAGCCGCGCACAGGTCACACTGGCGATGGAGATCATGGATTACCCCCTGATGAACTCCATCAGCAAAGCGCTGGGTTATGCCAACTACCTCAACAACCCGTGGTTCCAGCTCTATCCCGATATCGGTAACCTCTCGGCCTGGGATAATGATGTGCAAATGGAATTGCGCGCAGGTCAAGGCCACATTGTCGCGGTGCACGTGAAGGATACCCGCCCCGGCGTCTTCAAAAACGTACCCTTCGGCACGGGCGTCGTGGATTTCGAACGCTGCTTTACCACCTTGAAAGAGAGCGGCTACCGCGGCCCTTATCTGATTGAGATGTGGAGCGAGAATGCCCCCGATCCCATCAAGGAGGTGCTCGCAGCACGCGACTGGGTGAAACAGCGCATGGAACGCGCCGGTTTGCACGTGGAGGAAGCCGCATGATAGCGCAGCTGAAACAACGGGTATTTGAAGCCAATATGGCCCTGCCTCAGCACGGTCTGGTGACATACACTTGGGGGAATGTGAGTGCTGTCGACCGCGAACGCGGTCTGGTGGTTATCAAACCCAGCGGCGTTGCCTATGAGGTGATGCAGGCAGACGATATGGTGGTGGTGGATTTACTGGGCAATCCCGTTGAAGGGCGTTATCGCCCGTCCTCCGATACCCCTACGCATCTGGAGCTGTATCGCCGCTATCCGCAAATAGGAGGGATTGTGCACACCCACTCCACCCACGCCACCGCCTGGGCACAGGCGGGGTTGGACATCCCTGCACTCGGCACCACGCACGCCGACTATTTTTTTGGCGACATTCTCTGCACCCGTCCGCTGACGGAGCAGGAAGTGGAGCAGGAGTACGAAAAAAATACCGGTGTGGTCATTGCCCAGACATTGGGAGATCGCAATCCGTTGCACACGCCTGGCATGATTGCCTACCAGCATGGGCCATTCTGCTGGGGCAAAGATGCAGAAGACGCGGTGCACAATGCGGTGGTGCTGGAAGAGGTGGCGCGCATGGCCTGGCTCGCCTGCACGCTGAACCCACATCTGCGCCCGCTCGACAGCGCGTTGCAGCACAAGCATTTTAATCGCAAACACGGCCCGAACGCCTACTACGGGCAAAAATAACGCCTCAACGGTCATTCCTCGCCAAGCAAGAAATGACCGTATTCTCCGCCAATTACGCGCCCTTTCTCGCACCAATCCCCTATACTTTATGTGACAACCTTCAACAATATGTTATCTGCATCACGCCTAAATGTTTTTATTTGGTTAATCCTTGGCTGTGGTGTTTGTTTTCGATTATGATAATGCTCGAAAACGAACATTTTGACCTTTTTTTGGACACGGAGGAGAACGCGTGGAAACCAAAGACCTTATCGTAATCGGTGGGGGCATCAACGGCGCAGGCATTGCAGCCGATGCCGCGGGCCGTGGCTTGTCGGTGCTGCTGTTAGAAGCACAGGATCTTGCCAGCGCCACCTCCTCTGCCAGTTCAAAATTGATCCACGGCGGCCTGCGCTACCTGGAACATTACGAGTTTCGTTTGGTGAGCGAAGCGCTCTCCGAGCGTGAAAAATTGCTGAAGATGGCACCGCATATCATCTTCCCAATGCGCTTTCGTTTGCCCCATCAGCCGCACCTGCGCCCGGCCTGGATGATCCGTATCGGGTTGTTTATGTATGACAATCTGGGCAAACGCGTCAGCCTGCCCGCCAGCCACGGCCTGAAATTCGGCAAAGATTCGGTGCTTAAACCCGAATTAACGCGCGGTTTCGAATATTCCGACTGCTGGGTAGACGATGCGCGTCTGGTGGTGTTGAACGCACAGGAAGTGGTGAAACGCGGCGGCGAAGTGCGCACGCGCACCAAAGTGACACGGGCGCGTCGCGAAGGCGATCTGTGGATCATCGATGCCGTCGACAGCGTGACTGGGGAAACCCACACCTGGCAGGCAAAAGGGCTGGTCAACGCCACGGGCCCTTGGGTGAAAGAGTTCTTCGATCACGGACTGGAGCTGAAATCCCCTTATGGTATTCGCCTGATCAAAGGCAGCCACATTGTTGTGCCTCGTGTACACGATGAACCACAGTCCTACATTCTGCAAAACAAAGATAACCGCATTGTGTTTGTGATTCCGTGGCAGGATGAGTTCTCAATCATCGGCACCACCGACGTGGAATACCACGGCGATCCGCATGACGTGAAGATCGACGACAAAGAAACGGCCTACTTGCTGGACGTCTACAACGATCACTTCAAAAAGACGCTGACACGAGACGATATCGTATGGACCTATTCCGGCGTGCGCCCGCTGTGCGATGACGAGTCGGATTCTCCACAAGCCATTACCCGTGATTACACGCTGTCAGTGGCGGATGAGCACGGTAAAGCGCCTTTACTGTCGGTATTTGGCGGCAAGCTAACCACCTACCGCAAGCTGGCAGAACACGCGATGGAGAAGCTGGCAAAATACTATCCACACAGCGGTCAGGCCTGGACGCAAAACGCCGTGCTGCCCGGTGGCGATCTGGCCGGAACGCGTGATGAATACGCCGCTGCGCTGCGCCGTCGTTTCAATCTGCCGGAATCGCTGGCGCGCCGCTATGCCCGCACCTACGGTTCCCACAGCGAACTGATCCTGACGAATGCTACAGGCATTCATGACCTCGGCGAAAACTTCGGACACGATCTCTACGAAGCGGAATTGCGCTATCTGGTCGACAAAGAGTGGGTTGTCAGCGTGGAGGATGCCATCTGGCGTCGTACCAAGCTGGGCATGTGGCTGAATGATGAGCAGAAACAACGCGTCGCTGACTGGCTAGATGCCTATCGCCAATCCAAGGTTGCCGCGCAGTAATTTTCCTGCCAGACCGCTCCTCCAACGACAGGTTACCGAAAGGTAACCTGTTCGTTTTTTTACACGCATGAAGCGTTAACATTTCGCACAGTACGGCGCCCATAATCCATGCAAATAGTGTGGTTAATCATTTTTCCCCTCTGCACGCTAATTCCCTTCTCACAGACACAAGTCAAAGCAGAGTCATCTCAAGAAAATAAACCAGACCAGTAACAGTAAATAATAAATGAATGATAATAAACATTGTTCACAATGTTATTTATTTTGTTAAGAGAAGTTGAAATCGGGGAATATATTTATCAAAAGAAGGGAAATGGTGAATAAGATATATATCTGACAGGATGTAAATAGGAATAATAATCAATACACACAAAAAATAAATGGTTATTCATTTTTCTACGATATAGCTCACAGAATAAATATAATAAAATACCCATTCTTGTTAATGATTAACGGAGTAATAAATTGCATATCAAGTACCTTATTAATCGCACTGATAGCAAATCATGACCTCCGTCCTATTCAACATTGCATCGTAAGTCAGTTCGCAAAACAGACGCGGGTAATAAGCCGTTATGATGAAATATCGTTATTAACTATTTTATACAGCGGTTGGCGTTTATTGTCACGTTATTTCTTGCCGCCTTGTTGCGTGTTTTGTACTGCGTTGATTTCCGTGCTCATGTATTCGGGTATGCGGAGGATGAAAACTAAATGCCTAATCAGGTTGAGCGTCCTTTATTGGATCTGGGACTAACAAGACTCGAATTCCTGCGGATTTCAGGCAAAGGCCTGGCAGGGATCACTATTGCGCCAGCACTGCTTTCACTGTTGGGGTGCCGACAGGAACAGATCGACAGCGGCGTTATCGGGCTGACGACCACCCCCAAAGGCGTGCTGGTGACAAACCGCGCCCGCTGCACCGGGTGCCATCGCTGCGAAACCGCCTGCACGTCATTTAATGACGGTAGCGTTGGTTCCTATTTCTCACGCGTCAAAATCCATCGCCATTTCTACTACGGCGACGGTGGACTTGGCTCCGGCGGCGGTCTGTACGGCGATCTCAATTTCACCACTGACACTTGTCGGCAGTGTAAAGATCCCGAATGCATGAAAGCCTGCCCTATCAAGGCCATCGCCTTCAATGAAGAGCATGGCAGCATCGCCGTGGACACCAAGCGCTGCATCGGTTGCGCCGCCTGTACCACAGCCTGCCCCTGGATGATGGCGACCGTTAACCCGCAGACCAAAAAATCAGGCAAATGCATTCTGTGCGGTGAATGCGCGACG
Organism: uncultured Symbiopectobacterium sp.; assembly: GCA_964293225.1. Lineage (GTDB taxonomy): Bacteria > Pseudomonadota > Gammaproteobacteria > Enterobacterales > Enterobacteriaceae > Symbiopectobacterium. Next base: position 32,490 of record CAXYYB010000011.1, read on the forward strand.
GCGTGCCCGACCGGGGCATTATCCATTATCGAGTGGAAAGAGATTACCGTCTGATAACGGCGACGGGCGTTATCCCCTTATTCACGCGGCGTATCATACGCAGGAAGAAAAATTATGATTAACGGTTGGACAGGTAATATATTACGTATCAACTTGAGCACCGGCACCATCAGCAAAGAAGATTCCAGCCAATATAAAAAGATGGTTGGTGGAATGGGCTTTGGCTATAAAATCATGTACGACGAGGTGCCAGCCGGAACAAAACCTTTCGATGAGGGTAATAAAGTCGTTTTTGCCGTCGGACCGCTGACCGGCTCCGGCGCACCGTGCAGTTCACGCGTTAATATTACCTCACTGTCGACCTTTACCCGGGGCAATCTGGTTGTTGATGCGCATATGGGGGGGTTCTTTGCCGCCTACATGAAATATGCGGGCTACGACGCCATTATTATTGAAGGCAAAGCGGAAAAACCGGTCTGGATTAATATTCAGAACGATGAAGTCAAAATTGAAAATGCCGCTTTTCTGTGGGGAAAAGGCACGCGAGCCACCACCGAAGAAATTTGTCGCGCCACCAGTGAAGAAACCTGCGTCGCGGCTATCGGCCCCGCAGGGGAAAATCTGGTGCCGCTCTCCGGCATTCTTAACAGCCGCAACCACAGCGGTGGCGCAGGCGTCGGTGCGGTACTCGGCTCCAAAAACCTCAAAGCCATCGCGGTGTGGGGTAGCCACGGCGTTAACGTCGCGAATCGCGAAGAACTCAAAGCGCTCAACGAATACATGATGACGCAGCTCATCGGGGCCAACAATAACCACGTTGTCCCGAGCACGCCGCAGGCATGGGCTGAATATTCAGACCCGAAATCACGCTGGACCGCACGCAAGGGGCTGTACTGGCAGGCGGCGGAAGGCGGCCCGATTGAAACCGGCGAAATCCCACCGGGCAACCAGAACACCGTCGGTTTCCGCACCATGAAATCCACCTTCGATCTGGGGCCAGCCGCGGAAAAATACACGGTGAAAATGGGTGGATGTCACTCCTGCCCGATCCGCTGTATGTCACAGCTTAACGTGCCACAGGCCAAGCAGTTTGGCGGCCCGACCACCGGCGGCAACACCTGTGTGGCCAACTTTGTGCACACCACCATTTTCCCCAACGGCCCCAAAGATATCGCTGAAAAAGGCGATGGCAACGTGGTCGGGAACCTGGTCGGTCTGAGCATTTTCGACGACATGGGATTGTGGTGTAACTACGGTCAATTACACCGTGACTTCACCTACTGCCATACCCACGGTGTGTTCAAACGCGTATTGCCTGCCGAAGAGTATGCGTCCATTCCCTGGAAGCTGATGGAAGAAGGCGATCCTAACTTTATCAAGGATATCTACCACCGTCTGGCCCACCGCATTGGCGAATTCAGCCATTTGTCAGATGGCTCCTATTTCATCGCGGAGCGCTGGAATCTGGGACCCGAATATTGGAATTACGCCAAAAACAAGCTGTGGTCGCCCATGGGCTTCCCGGTGCACCATGCCAACGAAGCGTCGGCGCAGGTGGGGACGATCGTCAACTGCATGTTCAACCGTGATGCCATGACGCACACCCACATCAACTACATTGGCAGTGGCCTGCCGCTCAAGCTGCAAAAAGAGATCGCCGCTGAGCTGTTCGGCTCTGCTGACGCGTTTGACGAAACCAAAAACTATACCCCGATCAACCGCTACAAGATTGATTACGCCAAGTGGACGCTGCTCAGAAGCTGCCTGCACGACGCCGTAACACTGTGTAACTGGGTGTGGCCGATGACGGTATCACCGCACAAAAGCCGGAACTACCGCGGCGATCTGGCAATGGAGGCGAAATTCTTTGCTGCCGTCACCGGTGAAGATACCACCGAAGCCAGCCTCGATCTGGCGGCAGAACGTATCTTCACGTTACACCGCGCCTACACCGTGAAGCTGATGAACACCATGGATATGCGCCGCGAGCACGATCAGATCTGTGACTGGGTGTTCGATAAGGACCCGAAACTGCCTGCGTTCAGCGAAGGCACAGACAAGATGGATCGCGACGACGTGCAGAAATCGTTGACGATGTTCTACAGCGCCATGGGCTGGGACCCTGAACTGGGCTGCCCGACGCGTGCCGTATTGGAGCGTCTTGATCTGAAAGAGATAGCAGACGATTTGGCAGCGCACAACCTGTTACCGGCCTGAGCACAAGGCATCAATCATGAAAACTGTTGTGGATAACGAAACAACGCCTCCTGATGGATTGCCGGATGCGGCGCTTGCCGCCGCAGAGGACGTTGCAGACAGCGATGCACCGGATATGCGCCGACGCAGGTTGTTGCTGCCGTTAAGCGGCGCACTGCGCGATGCACCGACAGCGCAAGAAACCGCACCGACCGAGGAAGCGCCCAAAGCGCCCTATCTCGTTCTGGCGGATTACCTGCGTGGCTGCTCTGCCAACGGCACGGTGGTGGATCGGCGCGACCTGTTAGCGCCGCCCTACGCGTTAACTGATGAGGAGTTGGATGTCCTGTTGATGCAGATTCGGGCCGAAGAACAAGGCAGCGATATCGTTGAGATAGCGCAGCAGGACACCTGTTTCTACTACTCCGACCGTTACATGAGCCATAACTACGCGCGAATTTTGATCTTCACGCACGAGCAGGACGCCTGCGCGACGTTGGCGCAGACCGTCCGTTTTGAGTGCGAGACTTATCCGCGCCCGTTCAAGGCCAGCATGTTGGCGCTACACCCGTATGGATTTGATGACGACAAGATAGCCAGCACGTTGCGCTTTCTCGCCGACACCGAGGCTTATCAGGATATTCACCAGGTGGAAGCCTCCAACGGTGCCATCTATCTGTACAGCGACCGCTACATGAGTGTCGGCAAAGCCCAAGGGCTCTGTGAATGGATTGAGGTGGAACAATATGAGAACCCCTAGCCCGCGCGCCCGGTATGCGTGGATCACAATGAATAACGTACTTTCTGGGAGGCATGGAAGATGACATGCTCACGCCGTAAATTTGTCCTCGGCATGGGGTCGGTGATTTTTTTCAGCGCACCGGTTTTCTCGGCATTGGGTAAAGCGGAAAAAGGCGCCCCCGTGCGCTATGCCATGATCCATGATGAAGTGAAGTGCAACGGCTGTAATATCTGTACCGTTGCCTGTCATAAGGTCAATAAGGTGCCTACCGGCGCGGCGCGCATGAGCATTGCGCACATTGCGATGACGCCGCCTGAATCCGGTAATACCTATCACTTTTTCCGTCACTCTTGCCAGCAGTGCGAAGATGCACCGTGCATTACCGTCTGCCCGACGGGCGCATCCTACCGCGACGACAGCAACGGGATCGTACGGGTGGATAAGCCCAAGTGCATTGGGTGCAACTACTGCATCTCCGCGTGCCCGTATCAGGTGCGCTACCTGAACCCTGTTACCCATGTGGCGGATAAATGCGACTTCTGTCTGGAATCGCGCCTGATGAAAGGATTCCCGCCGATTTGTGTCAGTGCCTGTCCGCAAAATGCGCTGATCTTCGGACGGGAAGACAGCGAAGTGGTGCAGAACTGGCTGAAAACACACGACTACTATGAGTATCAGTTGCCAAATGTGGGCAAACCGCACCTCTATCGTCGGCCGGGTCCCCATGAAGTGAAGAAGGTGAACGTATGAATATCATGCCTAACGCTGAGCAATTTCAGTCCCAGCTGTATCAGTATGTTTATCTCTACACCCCCGACTATTGGCCTATCTGGCTGATCCTGGCTGGCGTGGCGTTTGTCGGCATGCTGGGCGTGTTGGCGCTGCACGGTTTCCTGCGTTACCGCTTCGCCGCACCGCATGCCGCTGGACACGAGGAAAAAGTGTATCTCTACTCACGTGCGGTACGGTTGTGGCACTGGAGCAACGCGCTGCTGTTTATCCTGTTGCTGGCGAGCGGTTTTATCAACCACTTTGCGCTGCTCGGCGCGCACGATACCGCGCTGCTGGTGTCGCTGCACAGCCTGTGCGGCTATCTGTTGCTGGCGTGCTGGTTGGCGTTCGTGCTGATTAACGCGCTGGGCGGTAACGGGCACCATTACGTTATCGAGCGACAGGGATGGGGCCAGCGGGCTTTTCTGCAAGTACGCTTTTACCTCTACGGCATTATCAAAGGTGAAGACCATCCGTTCCCGGCCACGCCGCGCGCCAAGTTCAACCCGCTACAGCAGGTGGCTTATCTGGGGGTGATGTACAGTCTGGTGCCGCTACTGCTGCTCTCAGGCGTATTGCTGCATAACCCGCTGTGGCTGCCCGCCGGATGGGTTTTGCTGAAAGCCTGGCTGCTGCCAGTGCATTTTATGCTGGCTGTACTCAGCGTGTTCTTTATCTGTGGGCATCTCTATCTGTGCACCACCGGGCGCACGCCGACTCAGACCTTCCGCAGTATGGTCGACGGCTACCACAGGCACTAACGGAGCGCCCATGATGCCGACCCACGGAGAACCGCACATAACACGTGAACAGCTGCGCGCGCTGCACGTTAGCCGCGACCTGTATCGCTGGTTCCTGCGACGTTTTCCTACGGGCGGCAGTTATCAGGCGATTCACGAGGCGCTGATTGGCGAGGGTCACAGCGCCTGGCTGGAAAGTCTGGTGGATTATGCCTACGCGCACCACTTTGGCGCACTGCCGTTTCTCGAACAGGAGATAGGCAGCGCCAGAGCGATGGCGGCGCGACTCACGCACAGTCAGGCAGAGCAACTACACATCACCCCGCGTGGCCACGCCAATCGACGCTTTACGCCGGTGCTGTCGTACACCCTGCACTTTGCCAGTGGCGATCACGCGTTGAATATCGGCTGCTCCGGCTTTCAGAGCACTCTGGCCGCCACTGGTAACGGCAACTTTATCGGCCAATCCGGTGATAACGGCAGTATTACCAGCGCAGGCTACGGCTGCCAGTTGGTGAGTAGCGGCTTTGCCGCCAAAATGAGCAATACGGGGCAGAACTGCCGCCTCAGCGCATTGGGCGATCGTGCGCGCATTGCCAACTGCGGCAACGCCACAAAAATCAGCAGTGCAGGTCGTGGCACCCACATCACCAGCAGCGGCAGACGCAATTACCTCACCAGCCAAGGCGCCTCAACGCGCGTGGCGAACGCTGGCGATGGCTGTCATATCCACACCCAGGGCGCGGGCAGTCGCATCCTCAACAGCGGCGATAACGTCACGCTACAGGCCAGCGGTGCCGACAGCGTGTTTTGCTCCAGCGGCAGCGTGCAACAGTTCAGGCTGGGCGTCGGTGGCTGTGCGGCACTCAGCTACCATGACGGCAAACGTCTGCGATTTGTCACGGTGTACGAAGGAGAAAACGGCATCGTCGCGGGTGTTGCCTATCGTTTGACAGAGCACGGCAAGATAGAGCCACTGGTGGATAACACAGACAATCACCGCCTCACACCCGCCGACTGCGTCAACGGCTAATGCCCTCTCAGTAGCGGTATCACGCCGCTATTTCAACGCATCGCCTCTGACACCATCCCCTTTTTTTCAAAATATTTTCGCCCCCATGCAAATATTTCTTCGCCTGATTCGTCTACCTCTCTATCAGAACAACACGGAGTAGATGATATGTGCGATCGTAAATTTAAAATGTTGGGTATTGGATTATTGGCGGTTGTGGCGATCGCCACACTGGTAATGCTGCTGTGGAATGCGTTACTACCCGCCATTTTTGGCGTTCAGAGTATTGGGTTTTTCCAAGCGCTTGGCCTGCTGATCCTATGTAAAATACTCTTCGGCAGCATAGGTTGCCAAGGCTTCTTTGGTCGCCGCAGACGCGAAATGCGTGAACGTTGGTTAGCCATGAGTCAGGAAGAGCGTGATGCCTTTTTCCACCAGCATGGATTTGGTCAGCGCGGGGAACGCTGTGACCACCGTTTCCGTCACGGCCCTTTCTCGCGCCGCGGTGGTAGACATCAGGCGTGTCATGACAGCCAGGATGACGCACCAGAGCCAAGCGACAAACCCACCAACCAAAGCGGAAAAACGGAGTAATGGCTGACGCCATGCAAAGGCAAAACGTTCTGCTCACCGCACTGGAAGCCTGCCAACGACAACTGCGTGCGTTTATCTCTCGACGCACGCGCAACATGGCTGAGGCAGAGGATATCTTTCAGGAGATCAGCTATCGGCTGCTCAAAGCTGACAGCTACCTCAATCCAATAGAGCATGTTTCTGCCTGGCTATTTCGCGCTGCGCGCAACGAGTTGGTCGATCGCTCACGCAAGCAGCACGACATACCGCTCACGGAAATGGCAACGGATAACTGGCCGGAAGGCGATGAACTGGCCGATATTCTGTTCAGTCCTCCCGACAGCGCGGAGGATGCCTATCTGTACCAACTGGTGTGGGAAGAACTCTCGGCAGCGCTGGAAGAAATGCCAGCGCTGCAACGAGAAGCCTTTGAGAAAACCGAGTTGCAGGGCTACAGCTTCAAACAGCTGGCGCAGGAGACAGGCGTCCCTGTAGAAACGTTGCTGTCACGTAAACATCAGGCCGTACAGTTTCTGCGCGTCCGGTTACAGTGGCTTTATCAGGCCGTGACACAAACGTGAGGCGAGCGCTCACTCATCGCTTGCCTGTCTGCCCCTGCTTATGGTTTGATTTTCCGACACTTTTCTTCACCGCTGGCCGCCGACCTTCTCCCGTAAAGCGGGTGAGCGCAGGCTGTACGGTTTTGTCCTGCGCCGTGTCTCTCTTGTGATAGGGCTTGGCATTGCGGCGTTCATCCACCGTAGCCACCGGCACCAGACATTCGCGGCGATTACCGATCAGATGCTTCAGGCCCATCGTGGTTAACGCCTCACGGATCAGCGCCCAGTTAGCCGGATCGTGATAGCGCAGCAGCGCCTTATGCAAACGGCGCTGACGATCGCCACGCGGCACCACCACCTCTTCACTGTGATAATCCACCTTGCTGAGCGGATTCTTACCGCTGTAATACATGGTGGTAGAACTGGCGAGCGGTGAAGGATAGAAATTTTGCACCTGATCCAAGCGGAAGCGGTTCTTTTTCAGCCACAGCGCCAGATTGACCATATCCTCATCGCGCGTACCGGGGTGAGCAGAAATAAAGTACGGGATCAGATACTGTTCTTTGCCCGCCTGACGTGAATAGGTGTCAAACAGCTCTTTGAAACGGTGGTAGCTGCCCATGCCGGGTTTCATCATCTTCGATAATGGCCCCTGCTCCGTGTGTTCCGGGGCAATCTTCAAGTAACCGCCCACGTGGTGTTCGGCCAATTCCTTGATATAGCGTGGATCTTCCACCGCCAGATCGTAGCGTACCCCAGATGCGATCAGCACCTTCTTGATGCCCTTCAAGGCGCGGGCACGGCGATAGAGTTGGATGGTCGGCTCATGGTTGGTATCCATGTGCGCACAAATTTCTGGGTAGACGCAAGAAGCACGGCGGCAGGTTTGTTCCGCTTTGGGTGACTGGCAGCGCAGCATGTACATGTTAGCCGTGGGCCCCCCCAAATCGGAGATAATTCCGGTGAATCCTGGTACTTCATCACGGATCGCTTCAATTTCTTGCACAAACGACTCTTGCGACCGACTTTGAATGATGCGTCCTTCGTGTTCGGTGATCGAGCAGAACGCACATCCGCCAAAACAGCCACGCATGATGTTGATAGAAAAACGAATCATGTCGTAGGCTGGGATGCGCGATGTGCCATAAGAGGGGTGCGGCACCCGCTGATACGGCAAGGCATAAACCGCGTCCATCTCATCCGTTTGCAACGGAATGGCCGGTGGATTAATCCACACATAGCGGTCGCCGTGTTTTTGCATCAGCGCACGCGCACTGCCCGGGTTGGTTTCGTGGTGCAGGATACGCGAAGCATGCGCATACATTACCTTGTCGTTTTTCACCTTCTCAAACGAGGGCAACAACACATAGGTTTTTTCCCACGGCTTTGGCTTGTGTGCCCGCACGGTGACAGGCTTGCCACTGGTGGAACCCTTTACCGTATGCGCGACGCAGGGCAAATCTTCGCCGTAGGGATTAAGAATAGGTTCGATGCGACCAGGGCTATCCAGACGTGTGGAATCCACCCCCGTCCAACCGGGCAGCGCCGTTTTACGCAGCACGGCGGTATTGCGCACATCCACAATCGAACTAATGGGTTCTCCCGCCGCAAGGCGGTGTGCAACTTCCACCAGCGGACGCTCGCCGTTGCCGTAGATCAGCAGATCGGCTTTGGCATCCACCAGCACCGAACGACGCACCTTGTCAGACCAATAGTCGTAATGAGCAATACGGCGCAGGCTGGCCTCAATGCCGCCCAACACCACGGGTACATCGCTAAAGGCTTCCTTGCAACGCTGGGTATAAACCAGCGTGGCGCGGTCTGGACGCTTACCGGCGATATTATCTGGCGTATACGCATCATCATGGCGCGCTTTACGATCGGCAGTGTAATGGTTGATCATCGAATCCATATTGCCTGCCGTTACGCCGTAAAACAGGTTCGGCTTGCCCAGACGCATAAAGTCGTTTTTCTGCGTCCAGTCCGGCTGGGCAATAATCCCAACCCGAAACCCCTGTGACTCCAGCATCCTGCCAACGATCGCCATGCCAAAACTGGGATGGTCCACATAAGCATCCCCTGTTACCAGCACAATGTCGCAGCTGTCCCAGCCCAGTTCATCCATCTCTGCGCGGCTCATGGGCAAAAATGGCGCGGTGCCGTAGCACTCGGCCCAGTAGCGTGGGTAAGAAAACAGATGGCGTTCAGGAACAATCAGGCTTGTGGACACGGTCAACTCTTCAACACAGGGGGTTATCAGGGCCGGAAATTCTACCGATTTCCCCAGAAAAAGGGTGGGAATTTACACTGGAAATGAGACAGATCATGAAAATGGCGCTGTGCAAAAAACACGCACCGACGTTGCAAGAAAACACACCGGACGAGACCGTTAGCTTACCCTGCGCGTTAGCAATGCTACACTTCAGGCAAGTACAGCCAGCCACATAACGGAATATATGACCAGTACGCCATTGAAACGCCCAACGCTGACGCTGCCCAACGGGGCGGACAACCTCCTATTGCATTCGTGCTGCGCGCCGTGTTCAGGAGAAGTGGTGGAAGCCATTCAGGCCTCCGGGATTCACTACACCATTTTCTTCTACAACCCTAATATTCATCCGTAAGGAAGAGAATATTCGCTTCGCTCAGAAGCATGGGGTGCCCTTTATTGATGCCGACTACGACACAGATAACTGGTTTGAACGGGCAAAAGGGATGGAGGAGGAGCCAGAGCGCGGCGTGCGCTGCGCCATGTGTTTTGATATGCGCTTCGAGCGCACCGCGCTGTATGCGGCGGAAAATGGCTTTACGGTGATCAGCAGTTCATTCCCGCGAAAGCGGGAATCCCCCACAGGGAAAACGCGTTCCTTCTGTCAGAGATCCCCGGCTTTCGCCGAGGATGACGTGGGGGACGTTACAACCGTATCGGTTTGATATCCCAGATATCGTCGGCATACTCCTGAATGGTACGGTCAGACGAGAAATTACCCATATTGGCAATATTAAGGATGCTCCTGCGCGTCCATTCATCCGGTGTGCGGTAAAGCTCATCCACCCGGTCATGAGTATCGACATAGCTGCGATAATCCGCCAACAGCTGCCAATGGTCGCCAAAATTCACCAACGAATCGAACAGATCGCCGTAGCGTCTGGGATCGTTCTGGCTGAAAACTCCGGTGGCAATCTGCGTCAGTACCCGGTGTAACTCCTCGTCTTTCTCGTAAATTTCACGCGGGTTGTAGCCGTTCTTGCGCAGTGCCTCGACCTGTTCCGTGGTGTTGCCAAAAATAAACATGTTCTCTTCGCCAATATGCTCCAACATTTCCACGTTGGCCCCGTCGAGCGTACCGATAGTCAGTGCCCCATTGAGCGCAAATTTCATGTTACTGGTGCCGGAAGCTTCGGTGCCCGCCAACGAGATCTGTTCAGACAGATCGGCCGCAGGAATGATGATCTGCGCCAGACTGACACTGTAGTTGGGAATAAACACCACCTTCAGCTTGTCGTGCATGTCAGGATCGTGGTTGATCACCGCCGCGACATCGTTGATCAGGTTGATGATGTGCTTCGCCATGTAGTACGCCGACGCCGCTTTGCCCGCGAAAATCGCTACGCGCGGCACACGCTTGGCCTTGGGTTCATCCTTGATACGGTTATACAGCGTGATAATGTGCAGCAGATTGAGCAGTTGCCGTTTGTACTCATGAATGCGCTTGATCTGCACATCGAACAACGCCTCAGGATCGATAACCACATCCAGATGCTCGGCCACGTACTCCGCCAGACGTTGCTTGTTCGCCAGTTTCGCCTTACGCACCTTCTGCACAAACGCCGGAAAATCCGCCTGCGGCTTGATATCTTCCAACTGGCTGAGATTGGTACGCCAGTTCTTACCAATCGCGTCATCCAACACTTTCGACAACGACGGGTTCGCCAGCGCCAACCAGCGTCGTGGTGTGACACCGTTGGTCTTGTTGCAGAAACGATCGGTATAGATACGCGCAAAATCTGCAAACAGTGATTGCACCATCAAATCGGAGTGCAATTCCGATACGCCGTTCACCTTGTGGCTGGCGACCACCGCCAGCCAGGCCATGCGCACCCGGCGGCCGTTGGTTTCATCAATGATGGAAACGCGTGCCAGCAGGCTGTTGTCTTTCGGGAATTTCTTCTGCACTTCTTCGAGAAAGTGCTCGTTGATTTCAAAAATCAGTTGCAGATGGCGCGGCAAAATCTTGCCCAACATCTCCACCGGCCAGGTTTCCAGCGCTTCCTGCATCAGCGTATGGTTGGTGTAAGAGAAGACGCTCGTCACCACCTGCCAGGCATCCAGCCATTTGAATTTGTGTTCATCGATCAGCAAGCGCATCAGCTCGGGGATCGCCAACACCGGATGAGTATCGTTAAGGTGAATGGCAAATTTATCCGCCAGATTGTCATAGGTGTTATGCATCATCCAGTGACGGCTGAGGATATCCTGCACCGTGGCAGACACCAGAAAGTACTCCTGACGCAGGCGTAACTCGCGCCCGGAGTAGGTTGAATCATCGGGGTAAAGCACCCGTGACACGTTCTCCGAGTGGTTCTTGTCCTCCACCGCAGCGAAGTAATCCCCCTGATTGAACTTGCCCAGATTGATTTCACTGCTGGCCTGCGCGCCCCACAGCCGCAGCGTGTTGGTCGCATCGGTGTCGTAGCCGGGGATTATCTGGTCATAGGCACTGGCAATGATCTCTTCGGTTTCCACCCAGCGCGCCTTGCTCCCTTCCTGCTGTACGCGCCCGCCAAAACGCACCGTGTAGCGCGTACTGTGACGCGGGAATTCCCAAGCGTTACCGTATTCCAACCAATAGTCCGGGGATTCCGCCTGCTGACCGTTGACAATTTTTTGCGCAAACATGCCGTATTCATAGCGGATGCCATAACCACGGCCGGGCAGCGCCATGGTCGCCAGCGAATCCAGGAAGCAGGCCGCCAAACGCCCGAGGCCACCATTACCCAGCCCGGGATCGTTCTCTTCCTCGATCAGCTCATCCAGATCCAGCCCCATGTCGTCCAACGCTTGCTTCAGGTCTTCATAGAGCCCCATCGCCAGCAGCGCATTCGACAGCGTTCGGCCCAGCAGGAACTCCATCGAGAGATAGTAGACCTGTCGCACATCCTGCGAGAGCTGCGCACGGTTGGAGCGTAGCCAGCGCTCCACCATGCGGTCACGCACCGCGAGCAACGTGGCGTTCAGCCACTCGTGCTTGTTGGCGATAGAGGGATCTTTACCTATGCTGAACATCAACTTATAGGCAATGGAATGCTTTAGCGCGTCCACGCTGAGCGTGGGTGAGTTGTAGATAAACGGAGAGTTCATTACGTTTATTCCCAATCATGAGTGTTACGACAAGCGTTGTTTGACCGAGATCGCTAACGCCCCTGCATGTTGTCCTCACCATGCAACGCACGGCTATACCCGTCACACTTCACGTTGCAGGTGCGTTTACCGCTTTTCCGCAACGCGAATTATTGAGGGTCATAAGCGCTGGTAAAGTGCACGATATGCCTGCGCAGCTACCTGCCAGCTAAAGTCCATCGCCATCGCCTGACGTTGCACATAACGCCACAGCGTGGGACGAGACCACAACACAAACACGCGGCGAATCGCTCGGGAAAGCGCGCCGACATTGCAATCGCCGAAGGAAAAACCGGTGGCAAGGCCATCAGCCAGATTCTCCAGCGAGCAATCCGCAACGGTATCCGCCAGACCGCCGGTATGACGCACCAGCGGCAGCGTGCCGTACTTCAACCCATACAACTGCGTGAGCCCGCAGGGCTCAAAACGACTGGGCACCATGATGACATCAGCACCGCCAATAATGCGGTGCGAGAACGCTTCGTGATAACCAATCTGTACGCCAACCTGGCCGGGATATTCTGCCGCCGCCGCCAGGAACCCTTCCTGCAAATCGGCATCACCGGCACCCAGTACCACCAATTGCGCGCCGTTATCCAACAGCTCTGGCACCGCCTCCAGCACCAAATCCAACCCTTTTTGATGCGTCAGTCGGCTGACGATAGCAAACACCGGGATGTTCTCATCCACGGTCAACCCCATGGAGATTTGCAGTTGGCGCTTGTTGTGCGCTTTATTGACCAACGTTTCACGGGCGTAGGAATGCGACAGCAGCGCATCGTGCGCAGGACTCCAGATGGCATCATCAACACCATTAAGAATGCCCGACAGACGCCCCTCCTCTTCCCGCGTGCGCAACAGCCCTTCCATGCCATAACCAAATTCAGGCAAGGTGATTTCGTGCGCATAGGTCGGGCTGACGGTGGTGACATGATCGGCATAATACAGCCCGGCCTTGAGGTAGGAGATCTGCCCGTAAAACTCCAGGCCGTACACTTGAAAGAAATCACCCGGCAGTTGAATATCGGCCATATGACGGGCATGGAACAACCCCTGAAACGCCAGATTGTGCACGGTAAATACCGATTTCGCCGGACGATGGCGTGCCGCCAGATAGGCGCAGGTTAACCCCGCGTGCCAGTCATGGGCGTGTACTACCTCTGGCCGCCAGTAGGGATCGAGCCCACAGGCCATTTCACACCCCACCCATCCCAGCAGGGCGAAACGCAGGTAATTGTCTGCATAGGCATACAGCGCCGGATCGTGGTATGGACTACCTGCGCGTTCATACAGTTCTGGCACATCGATCAGGTAAATGCCTACGCCGTTGAAGTGACCATAAAGCAGCGCCATGTGTCCGGCAAAGGTGTCCAGCTCACACACTGTTTGCAGGTTGGCGACACCTTTTTTCAGATCGGGAAAAGCGGGCAGAATGACACGCACATCCAGCCCTGCTTCGATTTGCGCTGCTGGCAACGCCCCCGCAACGTCCGCTAATCCGCCGGTTTTCAGCAGCGGAAACAGCTCTGAACATACATGTAATACCCGCATTCTTGCTCCCACATTCCCCTCATCTGAGATGTCGCGCACCACACCACCGTGAACGATAGCCTCTTAAGCGACAGCCTTTTCAACGACAGTCTCTTCAACTACAGCTTCGCCAACATGGCGCGTGTCACCAGCACAATTCCCTCTTCCGAGCGGTAGAAACGGCGGCTGTCTTCAGCGGCATTTTCACCGATCACCGTCCCCTCCGGCAGAACACACGCACGGTCGATAACGCAGCGCCGCAGTCGGCACGAACGCCCCACGTTCACATCCGGCAGCAACACGGACGAATCGATGCTGCAAAACGAGTTCACCCGTACGCGGGGAAACAGCACCGAATGTGTCACCACCGATCCCGACACGATACAACCGCCGGATACCAGTGAATTCATGGTCATACCGTGGCTGCCCGAGCGGTCTTGTACAAACTTGGCCGGTGGCAATTGATCCATGGCGGAACGTATTGGCCAGTTTCTGTCGTACATATCCAACTCTGGCGTGACCGAGGCCAAATCGAGATTGGCCCGCCAATAGGCTTCAAGCGTTCCTACATCGCGCCAGTAATGGCAATCATCCTGACCCGAGGTGACGCAGGAGAGCGAGAACGGATGCGCCCAGGCATCGCGTTGCGCGACAATTTTCGGAATCAGATCTTTACCGAAGTCGTGTGAAGAGCCCGGCTGATTGACGTCCTCTTGCAATAACCGATAAAGGTAGTCTGCATTAAAAACATAGATCCCCATGCTGGCGAGCGCCATTTCAGGGTCATCCGGCATCGGCGTGGGCTGTTCTGGCTTCTCATCAAAGCTCAAAATGCGCCGCTGCTTATCCACACTCATGATGCCGAATGCGTTCGCTTCGTTGAGCGGCACCGGCAAGCATGCCACGGTACACTGTGCCTGTTTGTCGACGTGATCGATGAGCAAGCGCGAATAGTCCATTTTGTAGATGTGATCGCCCGCCAGAATAACCACGTATTCCGCACGATAGCGTCGAATGATGTCGAGGTTTTGACAGACGGCATCCGCCGTGCCGCGATACCAATGATCGGTCTCCTGACGCTGCTGGGCAGGCAGCAGATCGACAAATTCATTCATCTCAGCATTGAGGAAAGACCAGCCACGCTGAATATGCTGTACCAGCGTGTGAGATTGATATTGGGTAATCACGCCGATGCGGCGAATCCCCGAATTCAGACAGTTCGAGAGGGCGAAATCGATGATACGGAATTTGCCGCCAAAATGGACGGCGGGCTTGGCGCGCAGCGCGGTCAGGTCTTTCAGGCGCGAACCACGCCCGCCTGCCAGAATCAGCGCCACTGATTTCAGTGGAAGCTGCCGTGCGAGCATCAAGGGATCATGCTTCTCATTATTTACCATGGCCTACTCCTTACTGCGGCGTGTACAGACACACACCGATTGGGCATTCCCTTGCCAAAACCCGCCGCGTAGCGCTTTCGAGGCCTCAAACGGCGGCGACACCAGCCAATCTCCTGCGGGCAGCGACATCTCGCACGGCGACGCACTCGCATTAATCAGCAGTAACCAATCAGACGACAGGACGATTTGTAAACGGCGCTCTCCCTGCTCCCAGGCCGACGGCGTGAGCGGCTGCGCCCGTTCATTCAGCCACTGCACACGGCCATCCCCTTCTTGCCACCAGGCATCCTGCTGTAACGCGGGGATAGCGCGTCGCAGCCGAATCAACCCGGCAGTAAAAGCACTCAAGGCGTTATCCGCCGTTTCCCAGTTAAGCCAGGTCAGGTCATTATCCTGACAGTAGGCGTTGTTATTCCCCTGCTGGCTGTGACCGTGCTCATCCCCCGCCAGCAGCATGGGCGTGCCCTGCGACAGCAGCAATGTCGTCAACAACGCCCGTTGGCTGGCGGCACGGCGTACCAGCGTGGCATCATCCGCCGCCAGCCCTTCGGTGCCGTGGTTGTTGCTAAAATTGCTGCCGGTGCCGTCGCGGTTATCTTCCCCGTTGGCATGGTTGTGCTTATGGTTGAAACTGACCAGATCGCGCAGCGTGAAGCCGTCGTGCGCGGTGAGCTTGTTTACCGACGCATGCGGTAAACGAGGAGCGTGTTGAAAGATATCGCTCGACGCGGCAAAGCGGCGGGCGAAACCGCCCAGAGAAATATCGCCACACAGCCAGAAGCGGCGCATATCGTCGCGGTAGCGATCGCTCCACTCGGCAAAGGGGGCAGGGAAACGCCCGAGTTGATAGCCGCCCTCGCCAATATCCCAAGGCTCGGCGATCAGTTTCACACCGTGCAAACGCGGTTCCTCGCGCAGCGCGGTGAGCAACGGTGCGGCAGGGTCAAACGCTGGTGTTCTTCCCAAAACGGTGGCCAGATCGAAACGGAAGCCATCCACGTGGCACGTTTCGCGCCAGAAAATCAGGGACTGCATCGCCCAGTCAATCACCGCAGGATGATTGAGACGCAGCGCGTTACCGCAGCCGGTCCAGTTGTGGTATTCGCCCTGTTCGGTCAGCCAGTAATAGCTCTGGTTGTCGATGCCGCGCAGCGACAGCGTCGGCCCTTCAACATCCAGCTCTGCCGAATGGTTAAACACCACATCAAGGATCACTTCGATACCCGCGCGATGCAGCGCTTTGACCATATCGCGAAATTCATTAAGCGCGTCATCGCGCGCCGCCAGGCTGGTCTCAACGGCAAACGGCAACAGCACGTTGTAGCCCCAGTAATTACGCAGCCCGAGTTTCTGCAAGCGCGGCTCGTCGGCGTGCTGCTGCACGGGCAGCAGTTCAATGGCGGTGATACCCAGTTTTTTCAGATAATTAATCATGACCGGGTGTGCCACACCGCTGTACGTCCCGCGCAACTCAGCGGGAATATCGGGATGTAACTGGGTCAAGCCACGCACGTGAGCTTCATAGATAACACTCTCGCCCCACGGAGTGGCTGGCGGAGCATCATCGTCCCAATCGTAACGTTCATCCACCACCACGGCTTTTGGCATCACCTGAGCACTGTCGCGCTCGTCTGGCGCATCAATGCCGCCGTGTAGACTCTCATCATCCACCACCCAGCCATCTAACTGGCGAGCACAGGGATCGAGCAGCAGCTTGTTCGGATTAAAACGGTGGCCCTGTTGCGGCGCAAAGGGGCCATAGACGCGGTAACCATAGCGCAGTCCGGGGCGCGCAGTAGGTTCCTGCGCTGTGAGTGGCAAATAGCCGTGCCAGATATCTCCCGTACGGGATGGCAAAGTGAGGCGGCGTTCTTGCTGATGGGCATCAAACAGACACAGTTCTACCCGCTCGGCATGGGCGGAAAACAGCGCAAAATTAATGCCCTGTTGATCGAGGCTGGCCCCCAATGGCGAGGGCTTACCCGGCAGCAGTGCGGTCATGGCCTCTCCTTCGCCAGATAGAGCGTCGCCAGCGGCGGCAACGTCAATACCAGCGAATGCGCGCGATCGTGGCTGCCAATGGCTTCGCTCTCCAACGCACCGCTGTTACCCAGATTGCTACCGTGATAATGCCAGGAGTCGGTATTGAGAATTTCACGCCAGCGCCCCGGCTGATTAATGCCGATGCGATAGCCTTGACGCGGCACCGGGGTGAAATTGCTGACCACCAGCACCTCATTGCCTTGCCTGTCGCGGCGTATAAAGGCGAATACCGAGTTTTCCCGGTCATCCACCACCCGCCATTCAAAGCCTTCCGGTTGGAAATCCAACTGATAAAGCGGCGGCTGAGCGCGATAGCAGTGGTTCAAATCCTTCACCAACTGCTGTACGCCACGGTGCCACCCTTCCGGCTCATCCAGCAGATGCCAGTCCAGGCTGGTATCGTGATTCCACTCCCGCCCCTGCGCGAATTCTCCGCCCATAAACAGCAGTTTCTTACCGGGGAATGCCCACATAAAGCCGTAATAAGCGCGCAGATTGGCAAATTTTTGCCATACATCGCCCGGCATACGATCGAGCAGCGAACGCTTGCCGTGCACCACCTCATCGTGTGACAGCGGCAGAATAAAATTCTCGCTGTAGGCATAGAGCATGCCGAACGTCATCTTGTCGTGGTGGTACTTACGATGCACCGGATCCTGCTGCATATAGCTCAGCGTGTCATGCATCCAGCCCATGTTCCATTTGTAATGGAATCCTAAGCCATTACAGTCCGGCGGCAGCGTCACCCCCGGATAGTCAGTGGATTCTTCGGCTACGGTAATGGCATCGGGGCGCGCGTGGCCCAGCATGTTGTTGGTGTAACGCAGGAAGGCGATGGCTTCCAGATTCTCTTTGCCGCCGTAATAATTGGGCACCCATTCGCCCTGTGCTCTGCTGTAGTCGCGGTAAACCATTGAGGCAACCGCATCCACCCGCAGACCGTCGATACCGTAATGCTCCATCCAGAACAACGCATTACCCGCCAGATAGTTACGCACCTCATGGCGGCCGTAGTTATAAATCAGGGTGTTCCAATCCTGATGAAACCCCTCTTTCGGATCGGCATATTCATACAGCGCGGTGCCATCAAACTGCGCCAAACCATAGGCATCGGTCGGGAAATGCCCCGGCACCCAATCCAGCAGCACGTTAATGCCCGCCTCGTGCAGCGTATCGACAAAACAGCGGAAATCCTGCGGCGTACCAAAACGTCGCGTCGGCGCGTACAGACCGAGAGGCTGATAACCCCAGCTACCGTCAAACGGATGTTCGTTGATGGGCAGCAGCTCAATGTGGGTAAACCCCATCTCGTTGGCATAGGCTGCCAACTGCGTTGCCAGATCCTGATAGCTTAGCCAAAAGTTATTGTCGGTATGACGACGCCAGGAAGCGAGATGAACTTCATAAATTGAAATGGGTGCATCAAAGTTGTTCGCCTGTCGCCGCTGCGCGTTGGGTTCAACCTTGGGTGGCAACCGCACCACACAGGAGGCGGTTTCCGGGCGCATTTGCGCCTCAAACGCGTAAGGGTCGGCTTTAAGCTGCACATTGCCGTGCACATCGACCACTTCATATTTGTAAAGCTGCCCGGCATGCACCGCCGGCAGAAAAATCTCCCAGATACCGTTTTCACGCAACAAGCGCATCGGATGGCGGCGTCCGTCCCAGAAATTAAACTCGCCCACCACGGAAACCCGACGCGCATTCGGTGCCCACACGGCAAATCGCGTGCCTTCAACGCCATCCAACGTCACCAGGTGTGCGCCGAGGCGTTCGAAGGGGCGCAGGTGAGTGCCCTCCGCCAGCAGCCAGATATCCATGGCATCCAGCAGCGTGCCGAACCGATAGGGATCGTCGATAACCAAAGCGGCATGCGCCCAGGTGACGGCCAGTTGGTAACCAAAGGGACGTTTACGACGCGGCAAGGCTGCACAGAAAAAACCGCGATCGTCGATGCGCGGTAGCTGCCCGACTTTACGCCCGGTGGCACTATCCAGCACCCAAACGTCCAGCGCATCCGGCAGCAGCGCACGCACTTCAAGCCCGTTTTCGGTTTCATGCATGCCCAACAGGGAGAAAGGATCGGCGTAATGACCAGCAATCAGCGAGTTGATTGCACCGGATAATTCCGACATGGTATCCATCCTCTAATTAACCGATTGAATTTATTATGCAAATACGTCATCAGTCCGATGTCGTATTTTTACCACCTCAAATAATTAAATAAAAAAACAATACGTTAATAGAAATCTAACGAAGTGTCCTAATGAGGTGTAATCACGCACAGGAAAAGGCAACAACTCATACGCCGTTATTGATAAGTCTAGTCAATAAAACAAAAAGCACGGGGCGAAATTTAAAATTTTCCTTTAATTTTTATATGAATAAGTTATGACACAGTTGTTAATGATTCTATTCATCTCCTCTTACCGTTTCCTCCAGCACCGTTTGCACTACAGCGTGAAAATTGGGCAAAAACAGTCAGAGAAAGGTGCAAAATTTCTTCACAGTCCGTACTTATCCGTATCCGATCGCGTTACAATTACCGATGCATGTCCCCCTTGCATGCGCAGTGAGGTACTTTTTTCATGGTCAGCCAAATCGATTTGATTCTCTCGTTACTCCAGCAGATGTGCGTCTATCTGGTGATTGCCTATTTGCTGAGTAAAACGCCGCTGTTTATCCCGTTGATGCAGGTCACCATCCGTTTGCCGCACAAGCTGGTGTGCTATCTGGTGTTTTCCATGTTTTGCATCATGGGCACCTATTTCGGTCTGCACATTGATGATTCCATCGCCAATACGCGCGCCACCGGTGCGGTGCTGGGCGGGATGCTGGGCGGGCCATCGGTCGGTTTTCTGGTCGGCTTGACCGGTGGGTTGCACCGTTACTCCATGGGGGGAATGACGGCGCTGGCCTGCATGGTGTCAACCATTACGGAAGGGTTGATCGGCGGCCTGCTGCACCGTTATCTGCTGCGCCGTAACCGTATCGATATGCTGTTCCAGCCGCTGGTGGTCGGGCTGACGGCATTGGTCGCGGAACTGCTGCAAATGATCATCATTCTGCTGCTGGCGCGCCCGTTCGACAGCGCGGTTGAACTGGTCAAAGACATTGCGCTGCCGATGATGATCACCAACACCGTAGGCTCCGCCATGTTTATGCGCATCTTGCTCGACAGGCGCGCCATTTTCGAAAAATACACCTCGGCGTTTTCTGCCAAGGCGCTGCAAATTGCCGCGCGCGCGGAAGGCGCATTACGCCAAGGGTTCGATCAGCAAAACAGCATGCGCGTAGCGCGCATTCTCTACGAAGAGCTGGGCATCGGTGCCGTTGCCATCACCGATCGCGATAAGCTGCTGGCGTTTATCGGGCTGGGTGACGATCACCATAAAGTGGGCTCACCGATTACCTCGCTGCATACTCACCGCGCCATCGACAATAACCAGGTGGTGTACGCCGACGGCAATGAAGTGCCCTATACTTGTTCCGTCTCGGCTCACTGCAAGCTCGGTTCGACCCTGGTGATCCCGCTGCGCGGCGAAGAGCAACGCGTGATCGGTACCATCAAACTGTATGAGCCCAAGAACAAGCTGTTTTCCAGCATCAACCGCACGCTGGGGGAAGGTATTGCGCATCTGCTGTCAGCGCAGATTCTGGCCGGGCGTTTCGAGCAGCAAAAACAGCTGCTGGCACAGTCGGAAATCAAGCTGTTGCACGCACAGGTCAACCCGCACTTTCTGTTTAATGCGCTCAACACGCTTTCCGCCGTCATTCGGCGCAACCCGGATCATGCGCGGCAACTGGTGCTCTCGCTTTCCACCTTCTTTCGCAAAAACCTGAAGCGCAGCAACGATGAAGTGTCGCTGCGCGATGAGATGGAACACGTCAACGCCTATCTGGAAATTGAGAAGGCGCGTTTCGCTGACCACATGACGGTAGAGATTACGCTGCCGGAAGCACTTATGGATGCGCGTTTGCCTGCGTTTTCACTGCAACCCATCGTGGAAAACGCCATTAAACACGGTATTTCGCAGATGATAGAGAGCGGTCATATCCACATCAGCGGCCGCTACCGCGCCAACACGCTGGAACTGATGGTCGAGGATAATGCCGGCACCTATCAGCCTCCGACAGGGGGGGATGGTTTAGGCATGAATCTGGTCGATCGCCGCATCAAGGCGCGCTATGGCAACCGCTATGGCATTACCGTCGAGAGCGAAACCGATATTTTTACTCGTGTGGAAGTGCGTGTTCCGCTGATTCAACCGAAAAAGGCGCTGGCAGATATCGAGCGTGCGGCGTAGGTTTTTTTCCGACGCTTTCACGCATCAGAGGACGCTGCACGGCCTTCCTCCTCGCCGGTAACGTCCAGCGCATCGCGCAGGCTATCCCCGAGGTACTGGCAGGCAGCAACCACCAGCACGATAGCGATCCCGGCAGGCAACATCTGTTCGGGATGCACCATCATCACGTTTTTCGCTTCCCCCAGCATCGCCCCCCACTCCGGGGTTGGGGGCTGCACGCCCAGCCCAAGAAAGGACAGCGCCGAAAGTAGCAGGATAACTGCGCCGCTGTCGGTTGTTGCCAGCACGATAAGTTCCGCCGCCGTCACAGGCAGCAGGTGGCGTCGTATCAAATAGCCGGGAGAAGCGCCCAGCAGGCGAGCATAGTGAATATAGTGTTTATCGCTGTACTGAAGCACAATGCCACGCACCATGCGGGCATACCATGCCCACTTCACCAGCACCACCGCCAGCAGGATATTTTGCAGCCCCGGCCCCAAGATGCCGACCAGCGCAAAGATCATCACCTCCCCCGGAAAAGAGAGCATCAGATCGCACAAACGCATCAGTGCCGCATCAATCCGTCCACGCAGGTAACCCGCCAGCATGCCGAGCACCGTGCCCGTCAGCATGGTGGCAGCCATCGCCAACAGGGCGACAAACAGGGTATTGCAGATACCAAACAGCAGGCGCGACAAGACGCAGCGGCCAAGATGATCGGCCCCCAACGGGTAATTCAGACTGATGCCGTGATATTTATCGTGCCAGGAAACCAGCAACGGATCGTGGGGTGCCAACCAAGGGGCCAACAGGCCCGCCACCGCCACAACCAGCAGAAAAATCAGACTGAGTAGCGCCAGCGGATCGTGCGCAAAGCAGCGCCACAGACGGCGAATCATAGCGCTACTCCACGACGCAACCGGGGATCGAGCCACATCAGCAAAATATCGATGAGAAAATTGCCCACCACAAACAGCAACGCCATTAACAACACATAAGCTTGAATAATCGGGTAATCACGCTGAAAAATCGCCGAAACACACAGACGCCCTAACCCCGGCCAGGAAAAGATATTTTCAATAATCAGCGTACCGGCAAACAGTTTCGGGATACTCATGCCAAGCGCGACCAACGGCGAATACAGTGCATTGACCAGAACATGGCGCCATAGAATACGGCCTGAACTCAACCCCCGTGCGCGCGCATAATCGACATAGGGTTGATGTAAGTGTGCCAGCATATTGGCACGTAACAGGCGTACATAGGTCCCCAGATAGCCCAATGCCAGCGTCAATGCAGGCAGGATAACCGCCCCCGGTGCATCAATGCCCCCCATGGGTAGCCACTGCCATTTCACCGCCAGCAGCCAGAGCAGTAGCAGCCCCACCCAGTAATTCGGCATCGCCGTCAGAAAAAACAGCCCCGCACGCAGCAGTTTGTCTGGCCAACGCCCGGCGCTCACCACACACAGCGCAGCAATCGCCAGCGATAACGTTACGATCATCGCCAGCGCCGTTGCCGCCAGCCACAGCGTTGCGGGCAGCGCCTGAGCCAGTTCATGGCTGACCGCCGTACGCGTCACAAACGACGTGCCCCAATCCCCTTGCACGCAGCGCGCTAACCAGCGCAGATACTGCTGCCACAAGGGCGCATTCAAGCCCAGTTCGAGACGCAGCGCAGCAATGGCCTCCGGCGTTGGAACGATCATATTGACGCGTAAGGCCACCTCCGCCGGATCGGAAGGCGATAATTGGATAAGTAAAAACGTGACAACGGTGATCAGGAGCATCAGCGGCACCATCAACAGCAGCCGATGCAACACATAACGCCCCATTACGCTCGCCCAGACCTATTGAAAGGACATCTTTTCAAAGGGGATTTCATACTGCGACGGAGTAAAGGACACTCCTTGTAACGCAGGACTAAACACCGCTTTGGTGCGCGAGTAGGTCAGCGGGATATACACCCCTTCTTGCGCCAGTGTTAAAAATATCTGGCGATACAGCGCCTGGCGTTTCACCTCATCGGGCTCGATCAGCACAGCACCAATGGCAGCATCGATCTCCGCTTTATTCGGTAGCCCTTTTTGCCCCTGATAATCCGCGTGCGCCGGAATACGGAACGACGAGACATAGGATTGCGGGTCGTAAGGCGTCCCCCAGGAAAGGGAGTACTGAATATCAAAATCGCCAGACCTCTGCCTGTCCAGATACGCCTGCTTTTCCTCACCCAACAGCTCGACGGTGACGCCTATCTGCCTGAAATCGCTCTGCACTACCTCGGCAATCTGCCGCTCACCTGCATTATTGCTGTTGTAAGAGAACACCAGACGTAACGGCACGCCCTGTTTTTCTCGCTGCGCGGCACCTTTGGGCAGCCCCCAACCTGCGGCATCCAACAGCGCCGCTGCACGTGCGCGGTCAAAAGAATAAATCGGCAAATCGGCAATATTGGCGTAGGGCACCGTGCGGGCCAACAGCGTGTCGGCCACGCTTTCACTGCCAGACATCACCCCTTGCGCAATCGCCTGTTTATCCACCGCATATTGCAACGCGATGCGCACCTGCCGGTCAGATAACGCCGGGCGGCTGCTGTTCAATACCAACGCGCGCGAAGCGATAGGCGTACTGATCAGCGTTTTAAAGCGTCCTGCTGCTTGCAGCGCAGCAAAATTATCACCGTCCAGCATGTCGCCATCAGCGCCGAAAATCAGTTGAATATCGCCTTTTTCAAAGGCCATCAACATGCTTTGCCTGTCAGGGATCACCCGCCAGACCACGCGCTGCAAGCGTGGCGCGGCCCCCCAGTAGTGCGGATTCGCAGTAAAAACCGCATACTGATTTTTTATCTGTTCGCTGAGCAGCCAGGGCCCCGTGCCCGCATAGCCGCTCACACCCTCTTTGGTTTGCCCGTTGATAAAGTTTTTCGGTGAGATAAAACGAAACGGGCGTGTCAGCCCCAGTTCCACCAAGGTCGGGTAGTAGGGATGGCGCAAATGCAGCACGACGGTAGCATCGTCGATAGCCTCAACGCGCTCAATCTGCCGCACCAGTTCCAACCAGGCGTGACGCTGATAATTGGCCAACACCGCATCAATGTTCAGTTTTACCGCCTGAGCATTGAACGGCTCGAAATCACTGAAGGCCACGCCTTGTCGCAGATGGAAGGTATAGGTTTTGCCATCCGATGAAATCACCCAACGATCCGCCAGCCACGGTTGTACACCGTTGTCGGTATTCACCACCAGCGACTCAAACACCATATTCTGCGCTGCCATCTCACCGCTGTAGAGATGCGGGTTGATATCACGAATGTCCTTGGTGCTGGCATAATTGAGCGTCGTGGGCGTTTGCGCCACCGCACTTGCCATGCCCGTCAACATCAACACTGCCAGAAAAAATCCTGCTATCGCTCGCATACCACGTCCCTATTTTTCTGCACACACCATAAACATCGGCGTCGAGGCGTAGTTAACTTTTTCGGTTTCATCCCACAACGTGTCGCCTACACGGGTATCCAGCATGATTTTATGGTAGCCACATTGCAGCAACGCCTGCGTATCCCACTCAGGGCGGTGCTCGCGGCTGAGCGGCAGTTGGCGCGCGATCGCCTCCATAGCGCTGGTATCAGTGTTCACGTAGTGGTCGTCGAGTCCGAGATAGCGTGCATTGGCGCGATCGTCCAGATAGCCGAGACGTGAGGATTCATCAAACAGTTGCAGATACCAGTTGGCATCAAAATTAAGCAGGCGACCACCGGGGGCCAGCAGACGGTGCCACTCCCGGTAGGCACGCAGCGGTTCAGCCAGATTCCAGGTCACGTTACGCGTGACGATCAGGTCGAACTGGTTGTCTGCCAGCGGCATCGCATGCACATCCGCAGAGACAAAATCGACGTGAACACCGTAATGCGTGGCATTGGTGCGAGCTTCGGCGAGCATCGCTTCCGTCATATCCACAGCAGTTACCCGATGCCCTGCCAGCGCCAGCATCACGGCAAAAAAACCGGGGCCAGTGCCAATATCCAACACGCGTAACACAGGTGCGTCAGGGGCATATTCCATGATTTTTTTCAGCCAGCGGGCACGCTTGGCATTCGCCAGTTCGGTGGCATTGATGTGGCTATATTCGGCGGCGCGGCGCGTCCAATAGCGTTGGACGTCCTGATTTAATGCGGTGTTTTCATCAACGACAAGGTCATTATCTTCGGCAAGTATCGAGCTCACTCGGTCATTCCTGTTCAATACCGTTCAGGCCGAATGCGGCAACACCATATCGACTAGCGTGCCTGGTGCACCGAGCCCAAAGGGGAAGAGGCTATTATTGTGAGGCGATTTATAGCAGATTGGCGCGGGCAGTTTAACCATGGAGTATGAAGTTTTATAAAAAAATCATACTTCCTTGATCTTGCTTAATTCCTGCCCATTTTAGCGGACAAATATCAGCACGGTATCAGGTTGAGTTGGCCGTGTCTCACGCCCGTTTGCGCCATCACCGATTCGGCAAACACTTCTACCTGGGCCGTGGTGCCGCGCAGAATCAAGGTTTCAACGCACTCATCATGGCTGAGGTGAGCGTGCATGGTTGACACGGTTAGCACGTGGTGATCGTGTTGCATCTCCGCCAGACGACTGGAAAGCTGACGTTCATGATGATCGTAAATGTAGCTCAATATCGCCACACACGGGCCTTCTTTATCCTGTTCCAGGGTCATTTCACCGAGCTCACGCCGCAACATATCGCGAAACGCCTCAGAGCGGTTGGCATACCCTTTGCGACGCATCAGTTCGTCAAAGTCCAGTGCCAGTTCGTCATCCATAGAGATGGTCAGTCGTTGCATGTTGCTCTCGTGTCGAAAAACCCATTTTTGGGAGTCATTATGGAAGCATTATAATCGCGGCATCAGGACAAAGAAACTCGCAACAGAAAGTGAGAGAGGCGGTAATATGCCCCGCACGGCGCGGGGCATTCAATCCAGCGAGGACTACAGCAGGATGCGTAGCATACGGCGCAGTGGTTCCGCCGCGCCCCACAACAGTTGGTCACCCACCGTAAAGGCGGAGAGATACTGCGGGCCCATGTTCAGTTTACGCAGGCGTCCCACCGGTGTGGACAGCGTGCCGGTTACCGCAGCAGGCGTTAATTCACGCATGGAGATCTCGCGATCGTTGGGCACCACTTTCACCCAATCGTTATGGGTTGCCAGCAGTTGTTCGATCTCAGACACCGGAACATCTTTCTTCAGTTTCAGCGTGAAGGCCTGGCTATGGCAGCGCAGTGCCCCAACGCGGACGCACAAACCATCCACCGGGATCACGGACTGGGTGCCGAGGATCTTGTTGGTTTCTGCCTGGCCTTTCCACTCTTCGCGGCTCTGACCATTATCCAGTTGTTTGTCGATCCACGGGATCAAACTGCCCGCCAACGGTACACCAAAATTGTCGGTCGGTAGCGTGCCACTGCGCGTCAGCGCGGTGACTTTACGTTCGATATCCAGAATGGCAGAGGCAGGGTCCTGCAACTCTTTCGCCACATCATTATGCAGCAGACCCATTTGAACCAGCAATTCGCGCATATGGCGCGCGCCGCCGCCGGATGCTGCTTGATAGGTCGCCACCGAAGCCCATTCCACCAGATCGTGCGCAAACAAGCCACCCAGCGACATCAGCATCAGGCTGACGGTACAGTTGCCGCCAACGAACGTTTTAATGCCGTTGTCCAAGCCCTGTTTGATCACAGCATGGTTGACCGGATCGAGGATGATGATGGCGTCATCGCGCATACGCAGCGAAGAGGCCGCATCGATCCAATACCCCTGCCAGCCGCTTTCGCGCAGCTTCGGGTAAACCTCATTGGTGTAATCACCGCCCTGACAGGTGATGATGATATCCAGCGCGCGCAGTGCATCCAGATTGTAGGCATCTTGCAACGTGCCTTGCTGTCCACCCAGAACCGGAGCAGCCTGACCGTGTTGTGACGTGGAAAAGAAAACCGGACGAATCAGGTCAAAATCACGCTCTTCCTGCATACGCTGCATCAGAACGGAACCCACCATACCGCGCCAGCCGATAAAACCAACATTTTTCATGGTAACGATCCTGCCTTGGGATGACACAAAGAATTTGGACTGCCACACAGGCAGTACTGACGGCCGACACACACTCTGTTACCCTGTTCTCGTCAGGTGAATGTCTTGCAGAACAATAGGTTTACCACACGCAAACGCGCGCAAACCGTGGCGGCAGGACTATCATGACGGCAGAGCGAGGGGTAATAACAATCGGTTTATCACCAAACTCAGCAAATATTACATAAAGTGATGACTATACCCTAAATAATTCACGTTGCGGGAAGGCGGCAAGAGAAAGAATCCCGATGAGCTTACTCAGGTAAGTGATTCGGGTGAGTGAACGCAGCCAACGCACAGGCAACTTGAAGTATGACGGATATATCAACCTTACAAAATGTATCAGAAGCCGCAAGTGAATTTATTCGATAACACCAGCTTTTTCAGCAATGAGGCTAATGCGGAGCCATCATTTAAGGGATAACAGGAGTCCACCACCACCATGAGCGAAATGATCTCAGCGACCATTCTGTTGCTGTTAATTATGGATCCGTTGGGCAATTTGCCCATCTTTATGTCGGTACTGAAACACCTGGATCCGAAACGTCGACGGGTGGTGCTGATTCGGGAGATGGTGATCGCCCTTGGGCTGATGCTGATTTTTCTGTTTGCGGGCGAACGTATTCTGGCGTTCCTCAATCTGCGCACCGAAACCGTCTCGATTTCGGGCGGCATTGTGCTGTTTTTAATCGCTATCCGCATGATATTTCCATCACAGGAAAGCAACAGCAGCGGGTTGCCCGCGGGGGAAGAACCCTTTCTGGTGCCGATGGCGATCCCGCTGGTCGCCGGACCGTCGATTCTGGCCGCGCTGATGCTGTTATCACATCAATATCCGGATCAGTTGCCGCATTTAACACTCGCACTCGGCATCGCCTGGGGGATTTCATTTATCATCCTGCTAATGTCCGATCTCTTTTTGCGCTTGCTCGGTGAGAAAGGCGTTGCCGCACTGGAGCGACTGATGGGGCTGATTCTGGTCATGCTTTCAACCCAGATGTTCCTCGATGGCATCCGCACTTACCTGATGAAATGAGACGGTTACAGACCGGTTTTCGCCCAGCGTGGGCATGAAAGGGATAATCACTACTATGTTTTTGCTTACCAACGCTCGGCGCGTCCTCGCCGCTCTGCTGTTTTACAGCGGTACGACGATAGCCGCGTGTCAGAGTGCTGCGGGGTTGAGTCTGGTGCCGCTGCAACCGGGCGTGAATAATCTATCGCTGGCACACCCAACCTCAGCGGATTTCGCGGTGCTTGCCACCTTCGAAAACAACACCTCACACCCCAATCGCAGTTTGAGCTTTTACATCAAAACCCCTGACGGTTATTCATTAGCCCCCTTACCCAACAGTGACGCGTTTATCTGGTTTGATTATCGTATCGCCGCATCGCGGCAGAAGATTTTCGATTTTCAGTTGGTGCGCTATCCACAAGGATTGCGTTTAATCACCGCTGAGAAAGTGGGAGAGGATTTAACCGATGCACAACCGATCAAGCTGCAACGTTACGTGTTGCAGGAAAGCCACGACGACCCCGGTGTGCCACTCTATATCTGGCATGAAGAGAAAAGCATCGTCACTACACAATCTTATGAAGATGTCGATAGCGTGTTGACCGACAGTGCGGCGCTCTGCACGTTGCTTCCCGCAGGGGCCCCCTGAGAAGGTCAAAAAATGGTGCGTCACGGGTACGCACCGTTATTCGTTACACCGGCGGCAGATCGAACAGCAAGATTTCACTCTGTTGCGCAGCATGAATTGAGAGGGTTTTTTCGTCCCATATCGCCAGCGCATCGCTTTCGCCTGCTGCCTGACCGTTGATTTCCACCGCTCCCCGTACCACCTGAATCCACACGCGACGGCCCGCCGGCACCTGATATACCGACTGTTCTTGCGCTTTCAGCGCCCAACGCGACAGTGTCATGTCCTGATACACCTTCAGCGAACCTTCACGTGCATCCGGTGACAACACCAGTTGACGGCCCTGCGGTGCGTCAAAGCGTCGCTGTTCATAACGCGGTGTGATACCCGTTTTTTCCGGGATGATCCAAATCTGATACAAATGCAGCAGCTCATCCTGACTGGCATTGTATTCCGAATGGCGAATCCCGGTGCCTGCGCTCATGATCTGAAATTCACCCGCAGGGATCTGTTCTTTGTTTCCCATGCTGTCCTGATGTTCCACCGTGCCAGACAGCACATAGGTCAGGATTTCCATGTCTTTGTGCGGGTGGGTACCAAACCCTTGCCCACCTTCTATGCGATCCTCATTGATCACACGTAACGCAGAGAACCCCATAAAGTTGGGATCGTAGTAGTCTGCAAAGGAGAAACTGTGCCAGCTATCCAGCCAACCGTGGTTTGCATGGCCACGCGCCTCAGCCTGTCGTAAATAAATCATATCGCCTCCACAAATGTTGTCGTTATGTTAAGTCTACCGGGAGGCGGCGAATAAGAAAGCGTAAAAAACTCATCGCTCAGTTCAAAAAATTTAAAAGAGGTGGGGAGTAGGGGCAAAAAAAAAGCCAGCACCCGAGCTGGCTAAATAAACACTGGAAGCAATGTGAGCAATGTCGTGCCTTCACAGCGAGTCAGTCAGCGCATGAAAACACATGCGCGCGTCTCTCTGGAATGCACGACAATAATAATCATTATCATTCGCGTCTGTAAAGGATTATTTTTCCGTCGCCAGGGCGCGCGCTAATAACGTGATCGGGTGCTCACAAGGTTTACTGGTCGACATCTCTACCTGCCATTTGCAGGTTTCACAGTCTGTGATCACCATGTCCACCCCACTCTCCTCTATCTGGCGGAACAGCGGCGCGCCAATCCCCTGCGAGGTGGCATAGTTTTCCTTTTTAAAACCGTAGGTTCCGGCGATACCGCAGCACTGGGACTCCAACACCACCAACTCCAATCCAGGAATGCGGCGCAGTAAATCCAACGTGTAGGACGTCCACCCCATTTTTTCCATATGGCACGGCGTGTGATAAGCCACGCGCAGCGGCAGCGGATTCAGCGGCAGCGTTTTGCCTTGCTCTAACAGGCGATACAGCTCACGAGTCACCAGCGTAATACTATCACGCACCGCATGGTTATCGACCCCCAGCAAATGCGGGTATTCGTCACGCAGCGTCGCCGTACAGCTTGATGACGTCGCCACTACGGTGAGATTTTTACCTTGTATCGCGCCTTCCAGATAGCCCACGTTTTGTTGCGCCTGCTTTCTGGCCTTGGTATGAAAGCCGTTAGCAATCAGCGGCACGCCGCAGCACTTCTCTTTTTCCAACAGTTGCACGCCAATCCCTATCGCATTGAATACGCGGATCAGATCTTTGCCCAACTGCGGATGGTTGTAGTTAACGTAGCAGCCGTGGAAGTAGGCGATCTGCTCGCTAAACTGTTTTTGCGCTTCAGCGTGTTGACGATACCAGCGGCGGAAGGTGCCGAACGAGTATTTAGGCAACTGACGTCGATGGTCAATTTTCAGTGCTTTATCCAGTAACTGGCGCACCGGTTTCAGCCCGGTCGCCGCATTCACCAATGGCGCAAACGGCGTGGATACCGTTCCCATCAGATCGGTATGACTGAGGATGGTGTCACGCAGTGAAGGACGATGCGGGTTATAGCGTGCTTTGGCGCGCTGAATGATATCGCCAATTTTGACATCCGACGGGCAAGCCACTTCACAGCGTTTGCAGTTGGTACAATATTTCAGCGCCTCGTCATACAGCGCCGGATCTTTCAGACGCAGACGCTCACCGTCCGGTCCGGCCTGTTTCGGCCCCGGATAAAGCGGATTCACCCGGGAAACCGGGCAATACGTGGTGCACACCGTACACTTAATACAGTTATCAAAGCTGGTGTCATTGAGCAGGCTCATGCGACCTCCCCTTGCAGCAACGTATCGGCAACCGACAACGCGCTCAATAAAGATACCCCCGCGCCACAGCCTTGCGCCAGAGGATCAAACCCTGCCAATACCGCGCCAATCGCATAGACGCCGGGCACCGTGACGCCCTGGATACGCGGGCGCAGTTTTTCATCAGTTTTCACACCAAACAGGCGATACGGCTGAGATGCCAGCACCTGTTCCCGGCTCCACTCACTGCGCTCAGCGGCATAGTGCACATCAAGACCAAACACCGGTTCTACAACGCGATCAAACTCAGCCACCAGCCCGTTGTTAAAGAAGCTGCCGCTGGCAAGCACCACCTGCTGAGCCCGCAGCGGGATCTCGACGTGGTTGCGGGTATAGAGCGCCTTTTCTGTTTCTCCCAGAACGGCACGCTCGACTTTATCGCCCGGCATCACCATGCCACCCAATTGACGGAAACGACGCACCATCGCCTGATGCAAACGAACGCCCGGTAACGACGGAGGAAGCGTCGGCAACAGACCGACGGGTTTGCCCAAGATACTTTGCAGCCTCGCAACGGCATCCGGCGTATCCAGTCCCAGACAAGCCGGTAAAATGATGGCATCGTGATGGGCGCTCAGCCGCGTCAACTCCGCCAGCAATGCGCTGGCGTTTTCCGGCAGATCCAGCACGCGAGCGATATTGACCGCACGGAACTCGCTGGGGTTACCGCGCAGGCGATCCAATGCCGGTAGACGCAAATCAGCACTTTTTGCCGCAATGCCCTGCGTTTGCAGCGCGTCCGCCACGATAGAAGCTTGGAAATCCAGAAAACCGTCAATACCCACAATCAGCGGATCGCGCCACGCCAGCGGTTTGCCCTGTTCCCGCGTGACAATCTCCGGTGGGCTCAGCCAGCACGGGCGATATTTTCCAAGCGGCGTCAAGCGCAGATGGTTTTGCTGATGGCTGCCCGTCATGGTCGCGCCACAGCGTGCCAATAGGGCTTCGGCTTCTGGCACCCAACGACGTACCGCTGACTCCCCCATCAGAGAATAGGGATGCTCGGGAGCCTGGCTTGCCAGCGCTGACAGCGCCTCAAGGGGATGGTGAACCGGCTCGCCATTCGGCAGAAAAGACAGCAGATCCAGCGATCCCGAAGAAAAATGCAGGGCGCTTTGCCCTGAACTGACAATGGCGCAGTGTTTTCCTTGCTCAGATAAACGAATACCGCAGGTGAGCCCGGCTAACCCGCCACCGATAATGACGACGTCATACCGCATGTTGTTCCTCCTGCTGATCCTCAATACTCAGCCCACACAAGCCCTGATACACCCAACTGGTGAATTCGCTTTCACGCAGCGCGTTACCCCATGCAATGGGGCGAACGCCTTTCCAGCGCTCGTTTAAAAACTGGCTTAACTGCGCCAACGCTTGCGGCGGTGTTGATTGCCCCAGCTTGCACAGCAACCCGGCAGCACGGCACGCGCAAAGCTCGCCCTGGCAGGTTCCCATCCCGACACGGGTACGCCGCCGCAGGTCAATCAGGTTGTTGACCTTGAGTGCTTCCACGGCATAACGCACTTCACCCGCCGTGACCGCTTCGCATTCGCACACCAGACTGCTGTCGGCATACTCGCCAGACAGTACGCGCGCCGCGCGATCGCCGTGGCGATAAATCGCGGAGCCGCGCAGCGGCGCAGAAAAGGCGCGCGAGCCTGACGTTGCGGCAGCAGGTTGTTGCGTCGAGGCGCTGGCGGAACCGGGCAGGGGCCGTTCCGCCGTGGTGCAGCGCGCGCTGTGTCCCAGCTTTTCACACACCTTGTCAGTGACCCATTCGGCCATCAGGCGGTACGTCATTAATTTGCCGCCGGTAATGGTGACAAACCCTTCCAGCCCATCGCGGCTGGCGTGGTCAAGCAGCACGATACCGCGGCTTACGCTGCGCCCACTTGGATCATTGTCGCTTGCCACCAATGGACGTACGCCCGCATAGGCGCGCAAAATGCGCGTCTGCGCCATCATCGGAGCCAGTTTCGCCCCTTCACGCATCAGGATCTCTACTTCTTGGGGCGTGACGGACATGTTGTCTATCTGGTCGTAGTCCACGCGGGTTGAGGTGGTGCCGATCAGCGAAATGGTGTCACCCGGCACTAAAATGTCGGCATCGGCAGGCTTACGGCAACGGTTAATCACCATATTGTTGATACGGTGGCCGAGAATCAGCAATGCGCCTTTGGCAGGGAACATACGCACGCGCAGATCCGCATATTCGGCAATGCGCTGTCCCCAGATGCCAGCTGCGTTAATCACCACCTGTGCATAGAGATCGAGAGTGCGTTGTTGTTTATGGTCGAAAACGCGCACACCAGTGACACGATCGCCTCGACGTATCAGTCCCAGCACTTCGTGATAGGTCAATACTTCCGCCCCGTGTTCACACGCATCCACCATATTGGCGGTGGTAAGCCGAAACGGATCAACGGTGCCATCCGGCACGCGCACCGCACCAATCAGCTGCGGGTTGGCGGCAGGTTCGAGGCGCAGCGCTTCTTGCGGATCAATCGCTTGGGCATTGATACCCGCCTGCTGACAGGCCGCAATAAACTGGGATTGATAGGCCAGATCGTCTTCAGGCAGTGTCAGGAACAGACCATCAGTCGGTTCTACACAGTGCCGGGCAATGCGGCGTAAAATCTGGTTTTCTTCAATACATTCGCGCGCGGATTCACTGTCAGTTACTGCATAGCGCGAACCGCTGTGCAGCAACCCGTGGTTACGCCCGGTAGCGCCTGTCGCGATGTCGAAGCGCTCCAGCAGCAGGCAACGCAGTCCCCTGAGTGCCAGGTCGCGCAAGGTTCCCGCGCCAGTCGCGCCGCCGCCAATCACGATAACGTCGGTTTCGCGGTAGGCTGTGCTGTTTTCCATGATGGTGTCACCTTTCCGGATCTTCATTAAGGGTATTCAGACACAGAAAAGAAAAGAAATGATTGATAAAGAGCAAATTCGAGCAAAAAACGAAAATAACGAACCGAGTATGTAGCCGTTTCGCGATAAAAGTCACACCTAAAAGGGGTCTATAGTGGGGGATTTTGTTAAGTAAAGCACAATAATTGCACGGAAGTCATAAAAATGTAACATTTTAGCGGTCGCTCACATTGAAACCCTGCGCCATTTCGCTACCATATGCGCGATTTAGTACAAAATAATTATCGCTTTTAAGCGTATTGGAGAACGTTATGCTGAGTATTTTTAAACCCGCCCAGCACCAGCCCAGAGTAAGCGACGATCGGGTCGACCCTCTATACCGTCGTCTGCGCTGGCAGATTTTTTTTGGGATCTTTTTCGGTTATGCCGCTTACTATCTGGTAAGAAAAAACTTCGCATTAGCCATGCCGTACCTGATTGAACAAGGGTTCTCTCGCGGTGACCTTGGCTTTGCGTTATCAGGGATTTCTATCGCCTATGGTTTTTCCAAATTTATCATGGGCTCCATCTCCGACCGTTCTAACCCCCGCGTATTCTTACCCGCAGGGTTGATTCTGGCGGCGGCCGTGATGCTGTTTATGGGCTTCGTGCCTTGGGCAACATCGAGCATCGCCATCATGTTTGTGCTGCTGTTCCTGTGCGGCTGGTTCCAGGGTATGGGGTGGCCACCGTGCGGACGTACTATGGTGCACTGGTGGTCGCAGAAAGAGCGCGGCGGTATTGTTTCTGTCTGGAACTGTGCTCACAACGTGGGGGGCGGAATCCCACCGCTGCTGTTCCTGCTGGGGATGGCCTGGTTCCATGACTGGAGAGCGGCACTCTACATGCCAGCGTTTGGCGCGATCCTGATTGCGGTGTTCGCTTTCGTGATGATGCGCGACACCCCGCAATCCTGCGGTCTGCCGCCGATTGAAGAATACAAAAATGACTATCCTGCGGATTACACCGAAACCTCAGAGAAGGAACTGACGGCAAAAGAGATCTTCATGCAGTATGTGTTCCCGAACAAACTGCTATGGTATATCGCCATCGCTAACGTGTTCGTCTACCTGCTGCGTTACGGTATTCTCGACTGGTCACCGACCTACCTGAAAGAAGTGAAACACTTCGCGCTGGATAAATCCTCCTGGGCATACTTCCTGTACGAATATGCGGGGATCCCTGGCACGCTGCTGTGCGGTTGGATGTCTGACAAGGTGTTCAAGGGCAACCGTGGTGCTACCGGGGTGTTCTTTATGACGCTGGTCACCATCGCGACCGTGGTTTACTGGCTGAACCCGGCGGGCAATCCGGGTATCGATATGGCCTGCATGATTATTATCGGCTTCCTGATCTATGGCCCTGTCATGCTGATCGGCCTGCACGCGCTGGAACTGGCACCGAAAAAAGCGGCGGGCACAGCGGCTGGCTTTACCGGCCTGTTCGGTTACCTCGGCGGTTCCGTTGCGGCCAGCGCCATTGTTGGCTACACAGTTGACTTTTTCGGTTGGGACGGCGGCTTTATGGTGATGATCGGCGGCAGCGTCATCGCGGTGCTGCTGCTGTTTATTGTCATGGTGAATGAGAAGAAACATAGGGCAGAAATGGAGAAACGCGCTTAATCGCGAGCTTCCTCTGTCTGCTGGCGGCCTTGGCCGCCAGCAACACCCTCACACTCACACCGCCGAGAGAAACAAACGACGCAGAGCGTGCGCTACCGCATCGTCCGCATTGCTACCAATCACTTCCAACCGCGGCAGTAAATCTTTCAGGCGCTGATGCGCATTGCGCATAATGCATCCTTTGCCCGCCATCGACAGCATTTCAAAATCGTTCATGCCATCGCCAAACGCGATACACGACGTCAGAGTATGACCCATCAGCTTGGCAACTTGCTCCAACGCATGACCTTTGGATACGCCGCCCGCCATCACTTCCAGACAGCTCAGCGTGGAAAAGCTCACGTTAACCCGATCGCCCCAGCGCGCATTGATCGCCTCTTCCAATGGCAGCAGCTTCTCATGGCTGTCACAGGTGAAGAACACTTTGCTCACGCCGTCAGTACCGAGCAGACCCGGTTCAAACAGTTTGTATTTAAATACCGACTCCTGGAAAAAGCGTTCCTCTTCAGGGCGGGAGCGACTCATAAACCATTCATCGTCGCGGTAGACGTGCGTCAGCATCTCCGGGTTGCTGTACACCATGCCGTAAAGATCGTGCGCAATATCCTGATCCAGATTGTGACTGAAGATAAGCTCCCCTTGAGTGTTGTGCACGCGTGCGCCGTTAGAGGTGATCATAAAGGCGCTGATGCCCAGCCCGTCACGAATCTGCGCCACATCCAGATGATGCCGCCCGGTGGCAAACACAAAGTGGATGCCCTGTGCGGTCAGCAGTTTCAGGGTCTCTTTGGCGAATGGAGACAGCGTGTGGTCTGGCGACAGCAGCGTGCCATCTAAATCGGAAGCAACGACGTGATACATAACAGTGAACTCTCACCTCTAAGGGGAATGGCGCGGCGTTGGCCGCAACATTTACGGATATTGTGCAAAATGGTTGAAAATATGGGTAAACACTTGCGATCGAATCCCATCTTCTTCGAATAACAGTTCATGGCGGGCACCCGCCATCACCACCGGGGTACCGCCCACGCAAGGGTGTCCGGCTTCAGCCAACGCCTGACAAAACGCATCCTGACTGTGATTATCCACCACGATATCTTCCTGCGCCTGAAGCAGCAGCAAGGGGGTGGTAATGCGTGCCGCCAATCCCATCAGTTCGCGCCCAGCGACCATCGCTTCCCGCATCCAATGATAAGTCGGGCCACCAACGCGCAAACCGGGTTCATCGGCATAGGCACGCACGCTGCGGCGATAACGCTCACGGCTGTGCGTTAATACGTTGATCAAATAGGGCAGCGGACGCCATTGTCCGGTGCCGATAGCATAATAATCGCGAATGCGCGGGTGCAGTTCCGCCCAGGCAACAATGCGGGAGGCCAGCCAGCCCGGCATCGGCAATTTAATGCCACACATAGGTGCGCACAGCGCCACGGCATCAAATGCATCAGGCCGACGTGCCAAAAAATGCCCCAGGATCGCGCCGCCCATCGAGTGGGCAAGCCCAAAACAGCGTTGGTAGCGCAAGGGATCGGCCCTTTTCACCGCATCCACGTGGTGCAACCAGAATTGCTCAACGTCGTCTACATAGTCACCAAAGCGTACCACATGGCCACGATTACCGTCTTCCAGCATCCGCCCGGAGCGCCCTTGACCGCGATGATCCATGATCAGCACATCATAACCCGCCTGGAACAAATCGTAGGCGACTTCACCATACTTTACATAGCTTTCGATGCGGCCGGGGAACACCACCACCAGACGCGTATGCTGTGGCGCGGTAAATCGCACAAAACGGATCGGTACACCGTCAACGCCGGGAAACTCCCCCTCTTCGCGCTGACGCCAGAAATCCAACAGCGTCCCGGTGACAAAGGCAGAAAACTGTTTCTCTCTTAATAATAGGCTGGAAATATCGGGTGACATCACGTTTCTCCTTGCTGCACGGCACCGCGCTAGCCCCCTGTCACGCGGGGACTACCAGAGAGTTTTGTGATCGCTGGCACAACAATCAGCAATGGCGTATTGTGGCACATTCGGTCGCAATGTTTAACCACGTAACGCATCGGTAAGCCCTTCAGTTTCCGTTGCGGCGATCGCAAACCATGCCAATGCAACAACATGCAATCAGGAAGCAGCTATGACCCTCGACTGGTGGTTAACCTATCTTCTCACAACGCTTATTCTCAGCCTGTCTCCGGGGTCTGGGGCGATCAACACCATGAGCACCGCCATCAGTCAGGGCTATCGCGGTGCGGCGGCATCCATCGCCGGGCAGCAAGTCGGGCTGGTTATCCATATCGTGTTGGTGGGTATCGGCCTTGGCGCGCTGCTATCGCAATCGCTGCTGGCTTTTGACATTCTGAAATGGCTCGGTGCCGCTTATCTGATCTGGCTCGGCATTCAGCAGTGGCGCGCTGCTGGCTCACTCGATCTGCATACGCTGGCGGGCACCCTGCCACGCCGCCAACTGTTTCGTCGTGCCGTTCTGGTCAACCTGACCAACCCGAAAAGCATCGTTTTTCTGGCGGCGCTGTTCCCACAGTTTATCGTGCCGCACCAGCCGCAGGCTGCTCAGTATCTGATTTTGGGGGTGACTACCGTAGCGGTCGATATTGTGGTGATGCTCGGTTATGCCACGCTCGCCACCCGCATTGCGGTATGGCTGAAAGGACCGCGCCAAATCCGCCTGCTCAATCGGCTGTTTGGCTCATTGTTTATGCTGGTCGGCGCGCTACTGGCAACGGCGCGTAAGGTGTAATCTGTCACTCGCCGCCAACCGGCGGCGAGCATAAAAAGCGGGAATACTACGCCACGCTCGCTTAGCGCGAAATAATCAGGTGCAGCCCAAAGCCGGTAAACAGCATCCCTGCCAAACCATCGATCCATTTAGCCAAACGCTGATAGCCGCGACGCATCGTCGGCAAGGCAAAGACCATCGCCACCAGGCTAAACCACAGCAACGTTTCCAGTGAGATCAAGGCAAACAACCCCCAGCGCTCACCGGTGCCAACGCTGTCGCCCACAAACAGAGAGAACACGCTGCCGAAATAGATCAGCGCTTTCGGGTTAGCCAGGTTGGTCAGCAGGCC
The DNA here is from genome assembly GCA_964293225.1 of uncultured Symbiopectobacterium sp. GTDB lineage: Bacteria > Pseudomonadota > Gammaproteobacteria > Enterobacterales > Enterobacteriaceae > Symbiopectobacterium. Next base: position 71,406 of record CAXYYB010000011.1, read on the forward strand.
GCGCATAAAGGTTTTCCCTTTCGACGGCAATTCTAGCGTTTCAACCGTTTGCTGTTCCCCTTTGCGACGCGCTGCGCGCAACATATGCCAGCCCATCCAGCACAGATACAATCCACCGCCGACGGTAATGGCATCGTGCAACCATGCCATTTTTTGCAGCAACAGGTGCAACCCCATCAACGCGATGGCCGCCCACACCATGACACCCAGAGAAATCCCCAGCACGCCCATCATGGCTTCTTTACGCGAGCGACTCGCCGCCGTCTGGGAAACAAAAAAGAAATCCGGCCCCGGGCTCATCAATGCCACAAAGTGCACCATCGCCACGGTCAAAAACAACATCATGATATTTTCCTTTTTTACCACAGAGTCTAGATATTCAAGCCCGATCAACGTACATCGTCACCGTCGTCCAGATGCTCACGGATCAGCGACATAAAGGGTGTACCGAATCGCTCCAGTTTACGCTGCCCAACGCCGTTAATCGTCAACAATTCGCTGGCCGTCACTGGCAAGCGATCGGCCATTTCCAGCAGCGTGGCATCACTGAACACCACATAAGGCGGAATATCGCCCTCATCAGCAATGGCTTTGCGTAATTTGCGCAGTTTGGCAAACAGCTTGCGATCGTAAAGCCCGGTGTACGATTTCTGGTTCGCTTTCGGCTTCAGGTTAACCACGCGCGGCACCGCCAACTGCAACGGTATCTCACCGCGCAGCACCGGACGAGCCGATTCGGTGAGTTGTACCGCGGAGTGCAAGGCAATATTTTGCGTGAGGAACCCCAAGTGAATCAGTTGACGCAGCACGCTGACCCAATGCTCGTGGGATTGCTCACGGCCAATGCCATACACCGGCAGCTTGTCGTGCCCCCATTCGCGAATACGCTGGTTATTGGCACCGCGCAGCACCTCCACCACATAACCCAGACCGAAGCGCTGCCCCACCCGATAGACACAGGAGAGGGCCTTTTGCGCATCCACCAGGCCATCATAACGCTTAGGCGGATCGAGGCAGATGTCACAGTTACCACAGGGGGCATGCCGCCCTTCACCAAAATAGTTGAGCAGCACCAGACGGCGACAGGTTTGCGCCTCCGCGAACGCTCCCATCGCGTTCAGCTTGTGCCGTTCAATTTCTTGCTGCGGGCCGGGCGGTTTTTCCTCCAGGCAACGTCGCAACCACGCCATGTCCGCCGGATCGTAAAACAGCGCCGCTTCAGCAGGCAGGCCATCACGCCCAGCGCGCCCGGTCTCCTGATAGTAGGATTCAATAGTGCGCGGAATATCAAAGTGCACCACAAAGCGCACGTTGGGCTTGTTGATACCCATACCAAAGGCGACGGTGGCCACCACCACTTGCAAATCGTCACGCAGGAACGCTTCTTGTACCTGCGCACGCCGTTCGTTGTCCAGGCCAGCATGATAGGCCGCCACGCTGAGGCCACGAGTTTGCAAACGCGCGCTGATATCCTCTACCTTCGCCCGGCTGTTGCAATAAATAATGCCGCTTTTACCGCGCTGGCCCTGCACAAACATCCACAGTTGATCGAGCGGTTTGAATTTCTCCACCAGCGTGTAGCGGATATTGGGCCTGTCGAAGCTGCTCAGATGAATATGCGGCTCGCGCAGATCGAGCAGGCGCACAATATCACTGCGCGTCGCGTCGTCGGCGGTGGCCGTCAAGGCAACCACGGGCAGCGAGGGGAAACGCTGCTTGATTTGTCCAAGGGCGCGGTATTCCGGGCGGAAATCATGCCCCCACTGGGAGATACAGTGCGCTTCGTCGATGGCAATCAACGCCGGATTCCACTGTACTAACTGGTCAAAGAAGCTGTCTGTGGTTAAACGCTCTGGTGCAATATACAGCAGCTTGATGTCGCCGCTGCGACAGCGGGTCATCACGTCCCACTGCTGCTCACGCGTTTGGGTCGAGTTCAGGCAGGCGGCCGTCACACCGTAGGCAAGAAGCTGATCCACCTGGTCTTTCATCAAAGAGATCAGCGGAGACACCACCAGCGTCAGGCCATCCAGCACCAATGCGGGGATCTGGTAGCACAGCGATTTCCCGCCTCCGGTCGGCATGATCACCAGACAATCCTGACCGTTGACCGCCGCCTGAATGACCGCATCCTGACCGGGACGGAATTGCTGATAACCGAACGTATCGCGCAGAACCTGAGCCGCTAACGCTTCCTTATTTAACACTTCCGCCGTAGACACGCGTTCCCCGATCCTCTTTGCATCACATCAGCCCGTGGCCGATAAAATCAAACAGGCGCTATTTTCAGCGCCTGTGATAAAAACTGCAATCTTTTGACCACGAGAATTATTGTTTCTGAAAACGCGCCTCAAAAGATGTCGTTTAGCATCACACCGACACCGTAACGCGTCTGCCGATGGTTGTAGTCAATCATGGATTCACCGTAACCGCTAAACACCTTGGTATAGAAGCGCACATGCTTGGTTATCGGGTAGCTCCATCCCAGCTCTGCGTTGCCGTAACCGCTGTTCCAGTTGTAATGGCCTGCTACGCTGAAAATGCTGTCGCCCCAGACGTAACCGACACGAACCCGATAATACCCCAGATATTTGGTGATATCCGGGTTGTCATCCTTGCGATCCGGGATCAGGAACCAAGGTTTGAGATCCACCTTCCAGTTACCGTTTTGCGCCATCAGGCGCATATAGGCGCGATCCCAACTGCGCGAGGTTGGATCAGCCTTGCCGTTGGATTGGTGATTCAGCCCCACTTCCACATCCCGCAATGTCCATCCACCCAGGCTGTAATCGGTGGCCCAGCCAAGAAATACCTGCGGTTCATAGTTAGTTTCACGAAACGGTGAGGATTCATCGGCATTCGACATCTGCCACCAGGATTGCTGGGTATAGGACACTCCCAACAGCGAATTGTCTCCCATAATGCCGCGCCAGATGGGGAAGGCTAGACTCAACTGGAAATTCACTTCATCTTTGCGCGCCTCCTTAGCCCAGTCGTAACTGGCGATCGCTTGCTTATTGATGTTGGTGGTGTAGGTATAAAGCAGATAGTTACTTTCGTAAGGGTAAAGGATAAAGGGGCTATCATGGTCTTGTAGCAACGCCGCAATAATGCTGCCACGCACTGCGGGGTTGTCGTGTATAACCTGAACTTTTGCTTCTTCTGCCTGAACTTGTGCCGCCAACAAGAGCGCCACTACGCCCGCAATTTTGCGCATACGGTATCTCCGACCAACATGAAAGTAAGGAAAAATGATATATCCGCTCGTTATTATTCTAGCTTCATAATCTGTACTTGAATCATCCACTTCCTACTTATTCATGCTTTTCTCAAAAGAAACAGAAACGCCTCATAAAACAAACAAAAATTTAACGTTAAACTATCCTTATTCTCTGTTCCGAACGTTACTGAGGGCCGCCCGCTATGTCACTACCGCTTGTCCAGCAGGATGACACACTTCCCCCTGATGCCATGCTGCCGCAGGAGAGCGTGCGCCAGCGCGTCAGCGACATTTTCATCTACCAGATGCCCTTTAATCGCGAGCTGGGGCTTGAACTGCGTGAGTTTGAAGCCGACCATGCCATCTTGGTGTTTGATCGTCAGGAACGATTGGTGGGCAATGCGTTGCAAAAAATTCTCCACGGCGGTGTGATTGCCGCTGGGCTGGATGTGGCCGCAGGGCTGGTTTGCGTCGGCAGCGCGCTGTTACGGCACAACGGCATCAGCGTTCAGGAATTTCACCAGCGACTGGCACGCATGGGCACCATCGATCTGCGTGTGGACTATCTGCGTCCGGGCCGTGGCGAGCACTTTACGCTGACCAGCACGCTGCTGCGTGGCGGCAATAAAATTGCCGTGGCACGCGCCGAGTTGCACAACGAGGCACAGGTGCATATCGCCACCGCTACCGCCACCTATATCGTCGGATAACGGCGAATGATTCGCAGAATCACGATATATAACAACGAGAAATCTGCATTTACCGAAACGAAGCACCAAAACGGGAGGAGAAGATGAAAGTCACTGCGGTTTCGCGTACAGTACTCCCTCTTCAGTCCGTTGAGTAAGCCTTCCACATGAATGAACAGCAATCACGCCAGGGTGTGTTATTCGCCCTTGGCGCCTATTTCATTTGGGGCATCGCACCCGTCTATTTCAAGCTGATTGGCGCGGTGCCTGCCACAGAAATTCTTACGCACCGGATTATCTGGTCGTTTCTCTTCATGCTGGTTTTGGTGAGCGTCAGCCGCAAATGGCGTCAGGTACAGCACGTCATGGGATCCCCCAAAACGCTGCTGATGCTGGCACTGACCGCGGTGCTGGTGGGCGGCAACTGGCTGCTCTACATTTGGGCGGTAAACCATAATCACATTCTGGAAGCCAGCCTGGGCTATTTTATCAACCCACTGGTTAACGTGATGCTGGGAATGATTTTTCTCGGCGAGCGTTTCCGCCGCCTGCAATGGTGTGCGGTACTGTTGGCGTTCAGCGGCGTGTTGATTCAGCTCTGGCAGTTTGGCTCAGTGCCGGTGATTGCGTTGGCGCTGGCCTTTAGCTTCGCGATCTATGGCCTGTTGCGCAAGAAACTCGGCGTCGACGGCCAGACCGGCATGCTGATTGAAACCCTGTGGCTGCTGCCTGCGGCAATTATCTATCTGTTTTTTATCGCCGATACACCGAGTAGTCACCTTGGCAATAACAGTACCACGCTCAATCTGCTGTTGGTCAGCGCAGGCATCGTCACCACCGTGCCGCTGCTGTTTTTCACTGCCGCCGCCGTGAGAATGCGCCTGTCTACGCTCGGGTTCTTCCAGTACCTCGGCCCGACGCTGATGTTTATTATCGCCGTCACGCTGTATGGCGAACCGCTCGGCAGCGATAAAATGGTGGCCTTTGGCTTTATCTGGGCGGCGCTGGCGCTGTTTATCATTGACGCCCTCATCGCCCAACAGAAATTACGTCGCGTTCAGCGCCGTGTGGCGTGAGATGTAGCGTGACAATACGGGGCTAAACAGCAACGTTGAAAACAGCCGCAGCGTTTGCATCGCAATCACAAATGCCATGTCAACGTTGCTGCCTGCTGCGATGACGGCAATGGCGTCCAGCCCGCCGGGGCTGGTCGCCAGATAGGCGGTAAGCATATCCACCGGCAGCAACAGCGTTACCCCGTAAGCCATCCCTCCGCACAGCACCATCAGACCGATGATACAGGCCATCATCTGTGGCAAGGTACGAATCGCCAGCAGGAAGATCGGGCGGGTAAAGCTTAAGCCCACGCTCCAACCGATAAACGCATAGGCCAATGACAGTATCCACTCCGGCGTTTGCAGCGTCAGCGTGCCCGTCGAGTGTAGCGCGGCACCGAGGATCATCGGCCCCAGCAGTGCACCGGACGGCAGGCGCAGCCAGCGCCCCAGCAGCACGCCGCAGCATGCCACACCGAGTGTGGCAAAAAAACGCCAGTCGAGAGCAGGAAACCAGATCAGCGCGGCGGTGTTATGCGCTGCCGTTTCGCCAAGGCTCAAGCGCGCCACAAAGGCGGCAGCCGCCGTCACCATCAGCACACGCAGGTATTGCATAAACGCCACCAGACGCACATCGGCACCAAATTCGCTCGACATAGCAACCATGGCCGAGGCGCCACCGGGCGACGCGCCCCAAGCCCCGGTGGTACCGGGCAAGGCGCTGAATTTGACCAGTAACCAACCCGAGAAGCCGCTGGCGGCAAGGGTCGCCACCAGAATGCCCAACACGAGCGGCCATTCCTGCAACAGCGGACTCAAAATAGAGAGGGAGAGGCTTTGCGCTACCAGACAACCAAGGATGGCATTGGCGGCCCAAAAATACGCGGGAGGCATGCGTATCGTCGCCCCTTTCAGACCCATGACGACACCGACCATCATCGGCCCTAACAGAAACGCGGCCGGAACATGGAACCACTGCAATACCCACCCCAGCAGCAGAGAAGCAACCAGCAGCACTCCCCACTGCGCCAAGGGCGAAACCCTTCCCATAGCGACAACCTGATATGACAAAACCTGTAGAGGTTTCATTCTAAACAGAAGGGGGGCAGGTGAATATGTAAATAATCGTAGAAGCAGAAAATGAGCACATTCCCGGCGTACGCCGGGAAGCACAGTGCTAGGGTTACAGCCAGTTTTTGCGCTTGAAGTAGAGGTACGGAGCCAATCCAGCCAGGATCATCAGCACGATAGCCCCCGGATAACCAAACGACCAGTGCAGTTCCGGCATAAACTCAAAGTTCATCCCATAGCTGGACGCCACCAGCGTCGGCGGCAGGAACACCACGGAAACCACCGAGAAGATCTTGATAATGCGGCTCTGCTCAATATTGATAAAGCCCATCGCCGCCTGCATCAGGAAGTTGACCTTCTGAAACAGGGATTCATTGTGCGGCAACAGGGATTCGATATCGCGCAGGATCTCGCGCGCCTGTTCCAGTTGCCCGCTTGGCAAGCGCGCGCGGCGCACCAGAAAATTCAACGCACGCTGGGTATCCATCAAACACAGACGCACCTTCCAACCCACGTCCTCTAATTCCGCCAGCGTCGAAAGTGCCTCGTCGTACTCTTCTCCCTGACGCCCTTCCATGATGACACGGCTAAGCGACTCCAGATCGCTATAGATGTTTTCGATTTCATCGGCCAGTTGTTCAATCTTGGTTTCAAACAGATCGAGCAACAGTTCGTAGGCGTTACCGTCTACCAGCGTCTGGTTGCGCGCACGCATCCGGTATAGACGAAAGGCTGGTAACTCGCGCTCACGCAGCGTATACAAACGCCCGTCACGAATGGTGAATGCCACGGTGGAGTTTCCAGCGTGATCGTCCGCGTCTTCGAAGAAGAAAAAGGAGTGGATATGCAGGCCGTCTTCGTCTTCGAAGAAACGAGCCGATGCTTCGATATCTTCCAGTTCAGGGCGTGTTGCCAGGCTCTGCCCCAACCGGTTTTGCACCAGCTCACGCTCTTCATCTTCAGGCTCGACCAAATCCACCCACACGGAGGCGGCGATATCATCGGTGTCGTCCAGTTCCAGACGGGATAAACGGCAGTTATCCAGTTTAAATGCGCTCAGCATAGGCCATGTGCTCCTAGTGCGATAACAGAGAAAGACGGACGCGTTGAAGCACAGAAACGGTGATGACAGAGCACCAACAGGTTTCGAATCGACGGTGCTGACTCAATTTGATGACGGAGGGATACAACATCACCGATAACCAACAGGGCTACCGATATAACAGCGGGAAGCCTTAGAAATGGTTAGTAATCAATTGATTAATGAGCCAGTATCGACTGGGTGTGTCCAAGGCGGGGCCCTCCGGGAATAATGATGGGCGCATGTTACGCCGAGATGAAAAAGCCTGTCAACTTTTAAACTGTGACAGTTAAAAGATGCACGAATTGTTCAATTCTGCGTCAAACGATAAGTCGGTGCGACGAAGGGGGCTTTCCCACGCCGCCGCCATGCCGTTTAGCACTCATCGTCAGGCAGATAGGCAATCGCTCGTACCGGAAAGCCCGGCGCACCGGCAAAATTGGGAAAGCTGACCTGAAGATACGCCCCGACCGCAGGCACCTGATCCAGGTTGTTCATCACCTCGACCTGCCAGGCATCGCGATCGAGCACATAGAATTCGCCAATCAGCCCATTGTTGCGACGAAAATCCACGGCGGCATCCGTGTCCAGCGTTTCATGGCCGACGGCGGCAATCTGGCGCTGTTCAAACAAAAAGCGCAATGCCTCGATGGACCAGCCCGGCGTGTGGCTATTACCTTCGGCATCGTTGTTGGCAAAAGCCTGCGAATCCGGCCAGCGCGTGCTCCAACCGCTGGCAAACGCCACAAAGCAACCCGCAGGGATCTCACCGTATTGTTGCTCGAAATCCACAATGTCCTGCACGCTAAGACGGTAGTCGGCATCCTGTGCCACCGCCTCCTGCCTGTGGATCACGCGTAACGGCAGCAACAGTTCCTTGTTAGCCAGTCCCTCCAGACAGCGTTTGCCCAAAGAAAAATGCGCAGGGGCATCAATGTGCGTACCCGTCTGGGTCACAAAGGTGAGCTGTTGGGCAAAAAAGCCATCCTGCTCAACCGTATACAGCGTGTTGCGCTGCACGCCGGGAAACGCACTAAAGATCGGGATAGATTCTGTTACGCTGTGCGTCAGGTCGACCCATTTCTTGCCACGCAGGGCGGTGATTATCTCGTCTAACGTCATCCCGGTTGATCTCCTTTTCTGTAAAACGCGACTGCGTTGATGCCCGTGTTATACCGTCTCCAACCGCGCATAGGCGGCGACTAGCCACTTGATACCTTGTCCCTGAAAAGCGACCTGTAAACGGCAATGCTCACCACTGCCTTCCAGATTGATGATGGTCCCTTCACCAAATTTGTCGTGGCGCACCCGCTGGCCCAACGCATAGCCACTGTCACTTTGGCTAATCGGCGTACCCAAGCGCTGGTGATTGACGGGACGAGACACGCTGGCACGCAGACGCACTTCCTCCACGCACTCGACAGGCAGTTCACCCACAAAACGCGAGGGCCGATGATAGGTTTCCTTACCGTACAACCGCCGGCTTTCGGCATAGGTCAGGGTGAGCTTCTGCATGGCACGCGTCACGCCAACATAGGCCAAACGGCGCTCTTCTTCGAGACGCCCGCCTTCATCCAGCGACATCTGGCTCGGGAACATGCCCTCTTCCATGCCGACGATAAACACCTGAGGAAACTCCAGCCCTTTCGCGGAGTGCAGCGTCATCAGTTGTACCGCATCCTGATAAGCATCAGCCTGCCCTTCCCCCGCTTCCAATGCCGCGTGAGAGAGAAACGCCTGCAACGGCATCAGGTCCATATCCTCTTCCTGATAGCTGAACTGGCGCGTTGCCGTCACCAATTCTTCCAGGTTTTCTACCCGCGCTTGCCCTTTCTCGCCGTTTTCCTGCTCGTACATCTGCCACAGGCCGGAATCTTTGATGGCGCGGTCGGTCTGCACGTGCAACGGCAAATCGGCGGTTTCATAGGCCAGCGCTTCCACCAACTCAAGGAAGCGCTGTAACGCAGAAGCAGCACGCCCCGCCAGCGCTTTTTCCTGCAACAGCGCGCGGCTGGATTGCCACAGCGTCACCTGCCGATCGCGCGCGGTCTGACGCACCACGTCCAGGGTACGATCGCCGATACCGCGCGTTGGGGTATTCACCACGCGCTCGAAGGCAGCATCATCATTGCGGTTAGCAATCAGGCGCAAATAGGCGAGCGCATCTTTGATTTCCTGACGCTCGAAGAAGCGCATGCCGCCATAAATCCGGTACGGCATGTTCTGTTGCAGCAAGGCTTCTTCCAACACGCGCGATTGGGCGTTGCTGCGATACAGGATGGCGTTTTCCTTGAGTGCGCCGCCATTTTCCTGCCACACCTTGATGCGATTCACCACAAAACGGGCTTCATCCAGCTCGTTAAACGCGCAATACAGGGAGATCGGATCCCCCTGTGCATCTTCTGTCCACAGGTTTTTACCCAATCGCCCGCCGTTGTGTGCAATCAGCGCATTAGCCGCTGTAAGAATATTGCCCGTAGAGCGATAGTTCTGCTCCAGACGAATGGTTTCGGCTTTAGGGAAGTCATTTAAAAACAGCTGGATGTTTTCCACCTGCGCCCCACGCCAGCCATAAATTGACTGATCGTCATCACCGACGATCATCACGCTGGCAGTGTCTCCCGCCAGTATACGGATCCAGGCGTACTGAATACGGTTGGTATCCTGAAATTCGTCCACCAAAATATTGGTGAAGCGCTCGCGGTAGTGACTGAGAATATGGGGTTTGTTCAGCCACAGCTCATGGGCGCGCAGCAGGAGTTCGGCAAAATCGACCAGTCCGGCGCGATCGCACGCTTCCTGATAGGCCTGATACACCTTGAGCCAGGTCTGCTCAACGGGATTGCCATAGCTTTCGATGTGCTGCGGGCGCAGACCTTCGTCTTTCTTGCCGTTGATGTACCACATCGCCTGGCGCGCTGGCCACTGTTTATCATCCAGATTCAGCGCCCGAATCAAGCGTTTGAGCAGACGCAACTGATCCTCGCTGTCCAGAATCTGAAAATCCTGTGGCAAACCGGCATCGAGATGGTGCGCACGCAGCAGGCGGTGCGCCAGACCGTGGAAAGTGCCTATCCACATGCCGCCCTGACTGGTGCCGATCAAATGCTCGATACGGTGGCGCATCTCCGCCGCCGCCTTGTTGGTGAACGTCACCGCCATGATGGAATAGGGCGAGCACTGCTCAACGGACGTCAACCAGGCAATACGATGCACCAGCACCCGCGTTTTGCCGCTTCCGGCACCCGCCAGTACCAGAAGATTCCCACGCGGCGCGGCAACCACATCGCGCTGTTTATTGTTCAGGCCATCAAGAAGTTCAGAAACGTCCATCGGTACAGTTATCCGTTAACAGACAAGCAGTAACCCCAGGGGCACTTACTTCACTGGTGATTTATACAGCCAAATTAGCAGAATTATAGCAGCGTTGTGAGCAATGCCAACCGTGAAATTTCCACATGCGGCAATAACCGCGCGTCGTCAATCTTCATCAGGTTACCTGCATGCAGGTTAATCCAGCACGCTTGCAAGCCGTTGCGCACCGCGCCTGCCACGTCGGTAGTCAAGTCGTCACCCACATGCAGAATCTGACCCGGGGCCACGCCCAGCGCCTGCGCCGCCCGATGATACATATCACCAAAGGGTTTGGCACGGCCGTCCGGCCCGGCACGCAAGATAAACCGAAAGTAGCGATCCAGCCCGAAGCGGCTGGGATCGGCATTGCCATTGGTAATAGCCACCAGCGGCCAGCGCTGGGACAAGGCGTGCAACGTATCATGGGTTTCTTGCGTTGGGGTAATCTGGCTACGCCAGTGAGCAAAGTTCGCCATCGCCTGCGCGGCTCCGTGGCTGGCCATCTGTGCATCAAGCCCCGCCTCAAGCAGCAATTGCTCTACCGCCCGCCGACGCCACTCCGTGACATCATGGTATATCTCTGGCTCCTGCTCGCGCAGCGCTTCGCGAATACGCTGTAAATCGCTGGACTGCACCGCGCTCAGCGCAGGGTGCAAGGTTTGCAGAAAGCGCACCGATTCCAGTTGGGTGCGCTGAATCACGTCACGGTTATCGTACAGCGTATCGTCTAAATCAAACGTCATGGCAGCTATCGGTGCCAATGGACGGTAAAAATGCATCATGTCTTTCCTCGTTTGGCGCGCGGATGTGCAGCATCGTACACCGTTGCCAAATGCTGAAAATCCAAATGGGTATAAATTTGCGTAGTAGAAAGGTTGGCATGCCCCAGCAGTTCCTGCACTGCACGCAGGTCACCACTCGATTCCAGCATATGGGTGGCAAAAGAGTGGCGTAGCTTATGTGGATGAACGTGGCTGCTCAGTCCCTGTTTGACGCCCCACTCGGCAAAGCGTTTTTGCACGTTGCGCATCGAAATGCGCTTGCCCTGTCGGGTAATGAAGATGGCATCATCTTCCGGGCCAAACAGCTCGCGCCGTTCCAGCCACTCACGCAGCCAGTGCACGGCGGTGCGTCCCAACGGCAGCTTGCGCTCTTTGCTGCCTTTACCCACGACCCACACTTCGCCGCCTTCTAAATCGACGTGACGACACTCCATGCCGACCAGTTCCGCCAAACGTAAGCCCGCGCCATACATCACCTCCAGCATTGCGCGGTCGCGCACCGCAAGCGGATCGTTGAGATCGATTTCCAACAGGCGGTTTACTTCATCCACGTCCATGTTTTTCGGCAGATGTCGGCCCGCTTTGGGCGCCGAAATACCGCGCGCCGGGTTAGCGGTTAACCCCCCTTGTGCCACCTGCCAATCAAGAAAACTGCGCAGTGCCGAAAGACGCAGCGCCAGGCTTGCCGCTTGCAACCCACCGCGTTTGCTGCGTGCGGCTACTGAGCGCACCCCCGCCGCATCCAGCATGTGCCAATCGGTGATGCCCATTTCATCCAGCATGGCGGCAATGGCGCCCAGTTGGCGGCAGTAATTTTCCTGCGTCAGCGGACTGAGTTGGCGTTCCGCTTTTAAATAACGTAAAAACGCAGCGACCGAGGTCAACAGGGGTGAAGGCAGCGCGGGGTCGTTCATACCCGTTCGACCCAGCGCGCCAGCATATCCGGCAGCAGGTTGGCCAGGTGTTGCAACAGCACGGTGCCCATGCCGTCTTGATAGTGATGGCTGTCGCGGCTACTGAAAATCACCACGCCCAGCGCGTCGTTTTTTCCCAACAGCGACAGCGCCACGGACCCCACCTGCCGCGCCTGCGGTAGCAGTAACAGCAGTTCCGGCCCGTTCAGGCTGCCAAGATAGTGGTTACTGTCACGCAGACGTTGTATGCGCAGCGGTTCAAACAACGAACGCGACAGCGCCAGATGGGTAAAGCGCGAAGGCGCGCTGATGCGCCATTTGTCACTGAACAGGCGAATATCAGCGCCAACCAACCCTTGTTGGCGTGCCCAGCGTTGCAGGCGTTCAAGCAAGTCATGCAGGCCAGTAGCCGCTGATAAGTCGGTCTGTAACTCCAGCAGACGACGGAACAACACTTCGTTGCCGCGCGCCTGTTCCATCAGCAAGGTGATCTCTTCTTCCAACTGCGCAATCTGGTGCCGCTGGCGCGCTAACTGCCATTCAACCAGCGAGACCGTCCCCCGCACCGGGTGCGGAATGTGCATTTGCTCAACCTGCCGCGCATTGCGGATAAAGAAATCAGGGTTCTGTTGCAGGAACTGCAAAATCAGTTCGTCACTCAGTGCGCTCTGGCGTTCTGCCTGTTCCTCGACCTGCTTCATAAATGAATAAATCCATCATAGACATAGGTGGCAGGACCGGTCATATAAAGCGGATGCCCGACCCCTTTCCAATGGATATCCAGATCGCCCCCCGGTAACGAGACGCAAACCTCATCCGCCAATAGCCCTTGCTGAATGCCCACTGCCACGGCGGCACAGGCACCGCTGCCACAGGCCTGCGTTTCGCCCGCGCCACGCTCGTAGACCCGCAGGCGTATGTGGCTACGGTCAACAATTTGCATAAACCCGACGTTGACACGTTCAGGAAAACGCTCGTGGCTTTCCAGTACCGGGCCTAAGGTTTCCACATTGGCCGTATCAACATCGTCAACCTGAATCACACAGTGAGGATTGCCCATTGAAACCACGCCGCACAGCACCGTATGATCGTTGGCGCGCAGAATATAGGTCTTCTCCGCCTTGGCAGCCCGAAACGGCACGCGCTGCGGTTCAAAATCCGGCTCACCCATGTTCACCCGCACCAACTCATCATCCGTGACGCTGAGCACCATGCGCCCAGTATGGGTACTCACCGCAATATCGCGCTTATTGGTCAGCCCTTTGATACGCACAAAACGGGCGAAACAGCGCGCACCGTTACCGCACTGGGCCACTTCACTGCCATCCGCATTGAAAATGCGGTAGTGAAAATCCAACTCAGGATCGTAGGGCGGCTCTACCACCAGCAATTGATCAAACCCGACCCCGCGATGGCGATCCGACAAACGGCGAATCAGCTCCGGCGAGAAATAGACATTTTGTGTAACGGCATCGACAACCATAAAATCATTGCCCAAACCGTGCATTTTAGCGAACTGCATTATACTGACTCCGCTCATGTAACCGGGCGCGGTAATTGCTATCGTGACCTGTTATTCGTGATTAAAAGGCAACCGTGCCGGTTACGGACGCATCGACGGCTTTTGATGCGTATTCTTCTGTGCGTCTGGAACGTTGGTCGGTTCACCGTTCGGCATATAAAGCGGCCCTTTTAGCCCGCAACCCACCAATCCCAGCAGCATCAGCGCCAGAGAAAATGAACGAAATACCTGCTTCATGTCATTAAGACCTGTCAATCATCTATGCATGCTCTCTATAATCGCAGGTGGATCATGAAAAGCAATAGGAATCGAAAATGAACGACAGTGAGTTTCATCAATTAGCGGATGCGTTAATGCTGACTATCGAAGAAGCGTTGGACGACTTCGAGGGCGATGCCGATATCGATTACGAAACCAACGGCGGCGTGATGACACTGAGTTTCGAAAACGGCAGCAAGATTGTCATCAACCGCCAGGAACCACTGCATCAGGTATGGTTGGCGACCAAAGCGGGTGGCTATCACTTTAATTACCGGGATGAACAGTGGATCTGCGATCGCAGCGGCGAATCCTTTTTTTCGCTGCTGGCGCAGGCATGCAGTGCGCAGACCGGTGAGGACGTCTCTTTCGATTAACGCAGGAAAACGCTCTGTTGCCATCAAGGACAACCAGAGCGTTACAGCATGTGCAACCGCTGTTTGATGGCGGGCGACGTGCTTTCCTTGCCCGACGATAGGTTCAAATGAGATAGCGTCGTGCTGCGAAAAGGAATCACCTGCGCCCGGCCATCCAACTGCACAATCTGGTAGAACTGCGGCAGGTTGAAATTGATAAAACTGGAGCCGTAGGTAAAGCGGTCATGGGACGAAGAGTAAAAACGGCTCACGTCACGAACCAGCTCTTCCTTGCTACCTTCACAGTGGTGATAAACCTCAACGCGGTTTGATTCATCCAGAATGAAGATATTAAAACCTTGCTCTTCTGGCAGATCTTCAAAGAAGAACTGGATGATCCCTTCGCTCGCTACGCCGTCGATGACGGCGGGCAGGTGGATATGGTTGGTCTCCACCTGCGTGGGCAACCCTTGCAGTTTGTTGTTGGAAATCGCGCCGTAGAACTCCACCGCATTTTCCAGCTTCTGCACCGATACGCTCAGGCGTTCGAAGAACAGACCCCACGTCTGCCCTGCCACTTTTACCGCTTTGAAACGGCCCGGCTCTTGTCGAGTGCTGGACAGGCGCAGCTCAATGCACTCGGACACCAGTTGCTGCACACGCGTGCGAATCAAACCGCGCAGGTGTTGGCTGTAGCAGAACACTTCCAGCGATTCCGGCAGCGCCGCATCCTGATGCATTTTGCCCAAAATGGTTTTCAACGCTTCCAGCACTGACTGTTCGCCGTTGAAATGCAGGGTGCGCACTTCATTCCACGAATTGCGGTACAGCAGGTCAATGCTGCCCACCAGACACTGCTGCTGCTCACCGAAACTGAATACGTCCAGATGGCGGAAATCAAAATGCACCACCTGATTGCGGAATGCCGCCGTTGGGTCGTGCTCCAGATTGACGATAATCGCCAGATGCCGAATTTCGCACGGGCTGTACAACGCTTTGGGCGTGGGTGCCGGTAAACGCAGCGGGAAGTGGCAAGAGACGTCATCCACCAATTCGCGCAAGCGAGCAATATCGATCTGCTCGCTGCCTTTGATGTGCAAGCGTGTGTTCGGCGTCAGCAGTCCGTTAAAATAGGCCCACGCCACCAGCTTGTTCAGGTAGCGGTTATATTCCAGCGGCTGATGGCTGATGATGGCATCCATAGACGGTGCCTGATTGTACAGATACCAGCCAGAGCGGTTGGCGCGACCCGCCGGAACGTAGATAAAGGTCAGATCCGCTTCGGACAGGTCCGGCGAAATTTGCGGATTGAGCAGCGTCACTTTACCCGGCAGCGCTTCAAAGGCGGCATACAGCTTACGCGTCAATACGCCGATATCCTGCGGGCTGGCGCTCACGCTCAGGTTGTTGCGCCGCGCAAAGCGGATCAGGTTGCGATAGGTTTGCATCATCGCATCGAGCAATTCATTGTGCGCTTCACGCACGCGCTCGATTTTCCAGTTGGCGCGATTATCCAGCATGGCAAGGTGTTCGCTGTTCCAGCCCCACTCTTGCACCAGTTGGCTTAGGATCTGCCGCCGCCAGCCAACGCAGGCTTTTTCACGCGACAGTTTTTCGCACACTTTGAGATAAAAACAACGCCGCGCCAGATCGAGGCGCGTCGGGTCTTCAATTTGCGTGAGGTATTCGGTCACCCGATCCAGCATCATACAATAGGGATCGAGCCCAAACGCCACGATCTCCCCTTTGTGCAACCGGGCTTTGATATCCATCGACAGCAAGCGCGTATCAGGGTATTGCCAGGAATAGGCCTCAAGCAGCAGGGTCTTCAATACTGCTTTGTACGGGGAGTCGATGCTTTTATACAGCTGCCACAGGCTGGCACCGAAATACTCTTCCGCAGAGAGCGAACTTAATCCGCCCAGATCCAGCCACTCGTTGGGCGCCAGCGCACCCTGAGCATAGAGCGACAGGACATATTCATCGTAATGCTCTTCTTCTTCCACCGGCACCATATGCCACAGCAGGCGTTTACCGGCCATGCGCACGGCGGTGCGATAAAATTCGTCCAGTAACAGGATATGCTGCGTCGAGCCGCAATCTTCGCCGCCCAAGCTGCCACTTTCATTGTGACGAAAACGGTTTTCGTCAATCAGGAAGAAGCTGACGTCCACCCCTTGTGCCGCCGCCCATTGCTCCAGCAGGGTACATTTCTGCTGTAAACGCTGGTGCTCTTCGTGGTCTAACCAGGATTGGTGACACACCCAGATATCCAGATCGGAAGAACAACTTTGGCCAATGGACGAGGTGCTACCCATGGAGTAAACGCCGGTGATCGGCAGTTCACCCTGCGAATTGATGGCAGGGATCTCCCCCCAACGCAGTTCAATGCTGTCGATGTAGCGCTGTTGGTTTTCATCAGGCGTAAAGGTGCACACACCGTGCGGAACCTTACCTTCAAGGTAGCCCGGCATGAGCGGATGATGGTGGTGCAATAATACGGGCAGAAGGCGATAAACCTGCTGAAAAGCGGGTTTCATTGCTTCCAGAGCACGATCAACTCGCAGTTGGTTGATCGCGTCCAGTCTCTGCTTCAAAGTCTCGATGTAGAAGTACAAGACGGTCCGCCTGATTATCCCAGTGCCTAGAAAAAACCCCGTATTCCAAACTCATCAGCAATAGAATTAGAGGAGTGACTGATAAGATAGTGCTGGAAACGTGATCAATTTAACACCTTGCTCATTGAGCGTAAAGAAACTAAAGAAAGTTAGCCACGATTAGCTTACTTTCTCTTATTGCCCCCTCGCTCTCTGGCATGATTACGCCGCGATACTCCCACCTCATGGTGAAAATACGCACCTTCCCGTCGCTATCCAGCACCTTCAGCGCCGGAACGCTGACACCTGAGCGTCTCAGTGATACGATGGCGCTAAATGATAAAAACGGTATTAAGCATGGTAGACAACACCCTTAGAATTGCCACCCGACAAAGCCCACTGGCACTGTGGCAAGCACATTATGTGCAACAGCAGTTGCAGCAACACTACCCCACGTTGCAGGTTGAACTGGTTCCCATGGTGACGCGCGGCGACATCATTCTGGACACGCCGCTGGCGAAAGTGGGTGGCAAGGGGCTGTTTGTTAAAGAACTGGAGCGCGCTTTGCTGGAAGGCCGCGCGGATATCGCCGTACACTCAATGAAGGATGTGCCGGTATCGTTCCCCGACGGCCTTGGCCTGTATACCATTTGTGAGCGTGACGATCCACGCGATGCCTTTGTGTCGAATCAGTATGCCAGCGTGGCCGATCTGCCGCTTGAAAGCTGCGTCGGTACCTCCAGCCTGCGCCGCCAGTGCCAATTGCGCGCCCACCGGCCCGATCTGATCATCCGGGATTTGCGCGGCAACGTTGGAACGCGTCTCGGCAAGTTGGACAACGGTGACTATGACGCCATTATTTTGGCCGTCGCCGGACTTTCACGCCTGAATCTGTCAGAACGCATTCGCACGCCGCTCACCCCGGAAGAGTCACTGCCTGCCGTGGGTCAGGGTGCGATTGGTATCGAATGCCGGGAAAATGACGCCCGCGTGCGCGAATTGCTGGCGCCGCTCAACCATGAACAGACCGCCTACCGCGTTCTTGCTGAACGCGCCATGAACCTTCGCCTCGACGGTGGCTGCCAAGTCCCGATCGGCAGCTATGCTGAATTCAATGCGGGGCAACTCTGGCTAAGAGCCTTGGTGGGTGCACCCGATGGCAGCAGGATGATTCGCGGTGAGCGCATCGGCCCCGCCAGCGAGGCGGAACGCATGGGCATCGATCTGGCTGAAGAGCTGTTAGCCAACGGCGCAGACACGATTCTGCACGCCGTTTATCAGGGCGCGGGCTCATCATGACCATTCTGGTGACCCGTCCGTCACCCGCGGGAGAGGCACTGGTGGAACGGCTGTGTAAGCTCGGCCACGCGGCTTGCCACAGCCCGCTTATCGATTTTTCCCCCGGCAGTGAACTGCCTTCCCTGTCAGCACGACTGGCGGCGCTACGCGAGGGCGACATGGTGTTCGCGCTGTCGCAGCACGCCGTGCACTATGCCGCCGCCGCACTCACGCAAGCGGGTTTATCCTGGCCCGCAACCCCGGTCTATTACGCCATCGGACGCACTACCGCACTGGCGCTGCATCAGGCCACCTCTCGCGCCGTTGCCTATCCGCCCGAGCGGGAAACCAGCGAAATGCTACTGCAACTTCCAGAATTACAAAATATTAGTGGCAAAAACGCGCTATTATTACGAGGTAATGGCGGCAGAGAGCTGCTGGCAACAACGCTCGCAGAACGCGGCGCACAGGTCAGTTATTGTGAATGTTATCAGCGCAGTCCAGTCTATTATGATGGACCGGAACAGAGCCGACATTGGCAACAACTCGGTATCGATCGTCTGGTGATCACCAGCGGCGATATGCTGCATCAGTTGTATGCGCTGGTGCCACATTATTATCGCGAATCCTGGCTGCTGCACTGCCAGGTTATCGTTGTTAGCGAACGGTTGGCGCTAGAGGCGCACCAGCTTGGCTGGCGTGACGTGCTTATCGCGGACAATGCCGATAACGACGCGCTTGTGCGTCTGCTATCGTGACTGCGCGGCCAACCGTACAACAAACCAGACCATGGGATGACCCATTATGACGGAACACCATACCCCTTCAACCCCATCGGAAACGGTGACAGAACGCCCTGATGCTACGTTTTCGTCCTCCGACGCCGCGCCTGCGGATGAACCGCGTCGGGACCGTGCGGGGCAGGGCCGCGTGCTGGGTGGCGTTGCCATTGCTATCGCCCTGCTGTTAAGCGCAGGCGTGTACTACCTCGGGCAGCAGCAGGAGAAACAAAATGCCGCGTCCATGACACAAATGAAGGGCGAGTTGGCAGCGCTACAGCAACAGTATCAGCAGGATAAAACGGCGTGGCAGGCCGCGCTGGCGCAGCAAAAACAGTGGCAGGACAGCACGGCGAACCAGTTGAATGTAGTCACGCGGGAATCCACCGAACTCAGCCAAAAACTGGCCGCCCTTTCCAACCACGACACCAGCACCTGGCTGCTGGCACAGGCGGATTTTCTGGTCAAACTGGCTGGGCGCAAGCTGTGGAGTGATAAGGATGTGCTGACCGCGGGCGCACTGCTGAAAAGCGCCGATGGCAGTCTGGCTGACATGAACGATCCGAGCCTGCTTGAACTGCGTCGCGCCATTGCCAATGATATCAGCGCATTGGCATCAGTCGGTCAGGTAGATTTCGACGGCATTATTTTGCGGGTGAATCAGTTAACCGATCAGGTCGATAACCTGCGTCTGGCTGATAACACCCAGGACGATGATGCGCCAATGGATGAAACCGACGGCGAGCTTTCAGCCACCCTCAGCGAATGGCGACAGAATCTGAGTAAAAGCTGGCACAACTTCATGTCCGATTTTATTACCATTCGTCGGCGCGATAGCAATGCGGAACCGCTGCTGGCGCCGAATCAGGATTTCTACCTGCGTGAAAATATCCGAGCGCGTTTGCTGACCGCCGCACAGGCCGTGCCGCGTCATCAGAACGAGACCTTCAAACAGTCGCTGGAAGCGGTATCCACCTGGGTACGCGCCTATTTTGATACCAGCGATCCCGGTACCAAAGCCTTTCTGGAACAGGTTGACAGCTTAAGCCAGCAGCCCGTCTCTCTGGATGTGCCTGCTACGCTGCAAAGCCAGCCGCTGCTGGAAAAACTGATGCAAACGCGAGTGCGTAATTTGCTGGCGCAATCGCCTGCGCAGCAACAGGAGGGCTGATCATGCTGAAAGTGCTGTTCTTGTTCCTGATCCTTATTGCTGGCGTGGTGCTTGGCCCGATGCTCGCAGGGCGTCAGGGCTATGTACTGGTGCAAACCGACACCTACAACATCGAAACCAGCGTTACCGGGTTGGTTATCATGCTGGTGCTACTGTTGGTCGTCCTGTTTGCGTTGGAGTGGCTGTTGCGTCGCATGTTTCGCACCGGCGCGCGTACCCGCGGCTGGTTTCTGGGTCGTAAACGCACACGCGCCAGAAAGCAGACCAAAGCGGCCCTGCTTAAACTGGCCGAAGGCGATTATCTTCAGGTAGAAAAACTGCTGACGCGTAACGCGGATCACGCCGAGCAACCGGTGGTGAACTATCTGCTGGCCGCCGAAGCTGCGCAGCAGCGCGGTGATGAATTTCGCACCCGGCAGTATCTGGAGCGGGCGGCCGAAATGGCCGACACCGATCAGTTGCCGGTAGACATCACCCGCGTGCGTATCCAACTGGCTCGCAATGAGGATCACGCCGCACGCCATGGCGTCGATCGTTTGCTGGCATACGCGCCGCGCCATCCTGAAGTATTACGGTTAGCAGAACTGGCGTTCCAACGCACCCACGCTTACGGCGCACTGTTAGATATTCTGCCCGCCATGCGCAAAACCCAGATCCGTACCGAGGAGGAGTTGGAGGCATTGCGCCAATCCGCCCTGCTCGGTCTGATGGAACAAGCGATGGCAGAAGGGGGCAGCGAAGGCCTGAAGCAGTGGTGGAAGGAACAAAGTCGCAAGGTGCGGCAAGATTTGCCATTACAAGTGGCCATGGCGGAGCACCTCATCGCCTGTGACGATCACCACACCGCCCAGCAGATTGTGATCGACGGTTTGAAACGTCATTACGATGAACGTCTGGTGCTGCTGATGCCACGTCTGGCCGCAGGCGAACCGGCCTCTTTGGAAAAACTCCTGCACCAGTTGCTAAAACAGCACGACAACAGTGCGTTGCTGCACAGTACCCTGGGACAGTTGATGCTGAAACAAGGGGAATGGCAGCAGGCCAGCGATGCGTTTGCCGCCGCACTGGCGCTGCGCCCGGATGCCTTTGATTACGCCTGGCGTGCCGATGCTTTTGATCATCTGCGGCTGCCGGAAGAAGCGGCTCAGATGCGTCGCGAAGGGCTGTTACTCACACTACAAACCCCGTCTTAATCGCGTTCTCCGCTGCCCCACACTCTGGGGCGGCGCTATCCCATCCGTAAAATCAGCGAAACAGACACGCTTTTGTACTGTTGCGCAATATACCCTAAATAATTCGGGTTGCAGGAAGGCGGCAAATGAGTGAACCCCGATGAGCTTACTCAGGTAAGTGATTCGGGTGAGCGAGTGCAGCCAACGCACATGCAACTTGAAGTATGACGGGTATAAAATGAAACCGGTTTCATTTTAAATACTAAAAGGAGCAGTCCATGACTACACGATTTCCTCCCGAATTTCTGTGGGGTGGGGCGACCGCCGCCAATCAGGTGGAAGGGGCATACGATGAAGCGGGCAAGGGACTGTCGATTGTGGACACCCTCCCAGGCGGTAAAGCACGCTTAGCCATCGTCGCATCTGAATCCTTCGATTTTTCGCTGGATACCGCGCGTTATACTTACCCTAACCACAAAGGCATCGACCATTACCACCGCTTCAAAGAAGATATCGCGCTGTTCGCTGAAATGGGCTTCAAGTGTTACCGTTTTTCCATTGCCTGGACCCGTATCTACCCTAACGGCGTGGAGCAAACGCCCAATGAAGCCGGTCTGGCACACTACGATGCGGTAATTGATACCTGCCTCGCCCATGGCATTGAACCGGTTATCACGATTTCTCACTACGAACTGCCGCTACATCTGGCCACCGTCTATGGCGGTTGGAAAAACCGCGCGCTGGTTGGATTTTTCGAGCGTTTTTCTCGCACGGTGCTTGAGCGTTTCGGACACAAGGTCAACTATTGGATGACCTTCAATGAAATCAACAGTGCGGCGCATTTTCCGATCATGAGCCAAGGACTCGTCGTCAAAACGGGGGCCCGGGACGCACAGGCAAAATTTCAGGCATGGCATAACCAATTTGTCGCCAGCAGTCTGGCAACCAAAATTGCCCACGAGGTCAATCCAAATATCCAAATGGGTTGCATGATTATTTATGCCACCACCTACGCCTACGACAGTAACCCGGTGAATCAGTTGGCGGCCATGCAACGCACGCAGTCCTTCAATTTCTATTGCGCCGATGTGCAAGCCAACGGCAAGTATCCCTACTATGCGCAACGGTTGTGGGACTCGTTCGGCGTCACATTGGCGATCGAACCCGGCGATCTTGAACTGCTGGCGAATCATACCGTCGATTACATCGGTTTCAGCTACTACATGTCGACCACCGTGAATGAAACCCACGCGGAGGGCGAAGATACCGAAGGCAATTTACTGGGCGGAACGCGCAACCCATTCCTTGAGGCCAGCGAATGGGGATGGGAGATCGATCCGACCGGCCTGCGCATCGCGCTGAACCAGCTTTATGACCGATACGGTAAACCTCTGTTTGTGGTCGAAAACGGATTAGGGGCCATCGATAAACCCGACAGTAACCTCTACGTGGCGGACGATTACCGCATCAATTATCTGCGCCAACATATTGAGGCGATGGCAGAGGCCATTGCTGACGGTGTGACGCTGATGGGCTATACCCCTTGGGGCTGTATTGATCTGGTCAGTATGTCGACCGGCGAAATGTCCAAGCGCTACGGGTTTATTTATGTCGATCTTGATGACACCCTCTCTGGCAGCGGCGATCGCCACAAGAAAAAATCCTTCTCATGGTATCAAAAGGTCATCGCCACCCACGGCGAAGACCTCACGCACTAAAAATGGCGTAAAAAAAACGCTTGCCAATAAACGGCAAGCGTTGAATAAGATCAGGTCATAAAAGACTACAGTAGAGTGCCTCACTCAACGTAATGTCCGAAAAGTCCGATGGTGTTGTGAAACGCAGCAAAACTGCCAACCACAACGTCATCTGGAGGTGGACGATAGGCACCTGTAAACGGCTCTGCGTCATTCCCAGGGTTATGAAGCCGAAGCAAACATAGAAAGCGGAATGAGCATCTACGGGGATAGAAAAGCATGAAACGTGCCAGATTGTTGGAACAACAAAAAATAAAAAAAAGAAAAACAAACAACAAATTGAAAAGTATGAAATTTTTTAAGTCTATCTATTTGGCATACCTCCCCCTGACGGATAGCAAGAATCAGGCAGAAATACCCCTGACTGTCTCCATATAGAGACACGATAATGGATTTTATTTTTTTATGTTTTATTTCATATGTTTATATGTCTCCTAATGGAGACATATAAACAGGGATTCTGTCGCCATTTTCCAACAGTCTGCTGAACTATCCCGCAATAAAGTCACGCAGATCCTGATGTAACTGTTGCAGCGATCTTTCGTCAAGATAGGGCAAATGCCCCGACGCATACCGATGAAATTGCAGATTAGCGCGCAGTTTTTCAGGCAAAGAGAGGTGATTGAGGTGATATTGCGCGACAAAGTAAGGCGTCGCCAGATCGTAAATCCCCCCAAGTACCATCACTTTCATACGCGGATTCATTTTCATGGTTTCGGACAATGCGGGTAACAGATTGAAAGAACGGTTTTCTGGTGCCATATTCCAACGGTAAATAGCATTCGAGTCAGAAACATAATCTTGCACTGTATTCACGTTCAATCCCTTTGCCAGATAGTCGCGGTACGCCGAAATGAACCCGGAGCTGATGGTCATAACCGGATCGTAATCGCTCCGCGCAGCCATTCTGTCCAGCGAGGCGCCTCGGTAACGGCCGTCAGCACGGCTGACCGTATCGCCCTGCTCTGCCAGCAGTTTTTTGACAAACAGCGGGCCTGAAACGCGCAAATCGGCCTTAACCCACTCCCGTGCAGGGATGCCAGTGTAACGGGCTAGTTGCTCCGCGAGTTCTGCTTTCTGCGATTCCGGCAAGAGATTGCCCTGGGCCAACGCCTGTGCATAAGGACCGAGGGAAAACTGTTCAACATCGCTCAGCAAACGATCCAGGTTTTCAACGCCGCTTGAAGGGCGTTGATAATAATGGGCAATAGCCGCATAGGTAGGCAGCGCCAGATAATAGGGCTGATCGATACCGGGGTTGGACTCGGGCCGATCGATATCAATGTCCTGGCTCAAATACTGCGACAGCAAGATAATACCGTTAACATCGATGTTGTGCTGCACCTTCAGCCGGTTTGCCAGCGCCACCGTGCGGGTCGTGCCGTAGCTTTCACCGAGCAGATAACGCGGCGCATTCCAGCGCTGATAGCGGCTCAGAAACTGCGTGACAAATTGCGCAAACGCCTGTGCATCTCCACCAATACTGTAGGCGTCATTCGCCTTTTGGTACTTCTGCGCCTGTCGCTCCTGAGCATTGGCCGCATGGCTGATAAACTGGCCAAATCCGGTGCCCGGGGCATCGATAAAGACCAGATCGCTGACATCAAGCAGAGAATAGGCATTATCGATAACCGGATAAGGCGGCAATACTGGTTTATCTGGCGTGCTGGTGAGCACGCGCTTTGGCCCTAACCCTCCCATATGCAGCCACACGGAAGAAGAGCCCGGTCCGCCGTTATAAATAAACATGATCGGCCGATTCTCCGGCGTAGCCCTCTTATCCACAGCCTTGAAGTAGGCCACGTAGGACAAGGTCGCGATCGGTTCATCGGGATCGTCGGTGTTCAGTGCTAATGCGCCCGTTTCGGCACGATAGTCAAGGCTACCCTGGTTAAGTTTCACTTTCCCTTCGCTCACCACAACATCACTCAGCGCCGCAGCTTGTTCTGATACTGGCGGCGGTGCCATAGCAAATGCGGAGCTTAAGCATAAAGACATCATTATAAAAACAAAACGTTGTAAATTATTCATGGTATTCCTTTTACCTTATCGTCCTTATTGGAACCATTTCGTTTCCGATGTCCATCCCCTCAAATTCATGCACTGATTGAAAAGAGCCTGGCGGCTACCACTATTAACATCCATCACATAACTTTGTGTTTCTGGTCGTTGCCTGCTGATATATTTTCCATTTTTACAGTCGTCTTTTTTTCCACACGGAAAATAATAGGACGTATATTTCGTTCGCTGCGCCACTTCATTTTTTACCGGGAATTTTTCTTCGCTCAGCGTTTCACAGGCACCTTTCGAGATAGTGAAATCCTCAGCATTAACGCTGTTTTTCACCCATTGTGTCGTGCAACCAGAAAGTAAGAGCGTGGCGAAAAATAATGTAAATTTACTATTCATTTCGATTCCTTTTAATACAGATTTCTTACCTTCGGCATAAAATTGTATTATTGGTTCATTCTCTGAATAGAAATTGACACGACCAATGACATATCGTTTAACTAGCATTTAGTATTAGGAAGGGAAATATCGAGTAAGAAATAAAAAGTATTTGGCTGTTTTGTCTAAATAAAAACAGGGATATAGCCTTAATAATTTGCAGTATAAGACCACACGTTAACGCCTTGAACGTCACCCGCGCACTAAACGTAAAATATCAATAGATAATCTGCGCCGTGAACACGGCGCGGAGCAAAGCATCAGCAAGAAGCTAGTTGTTCCAGGCTCTGTTTCGCCAACTGATGGAGGTAGTGCGCGGTAGGGAACAGCGCGCTGTCATCAACGCGGAATTTCGGATGGTGCAGTGCATAAGGCCCGCCCGAACCGACCATCATAAATGTACCTGGCAGTTTTTGCTGATAGAAGGCAAAATCCTCACCAATCGGGCTAGCATCTACGCGACGCGCTTCAAAACCTTCTTCATCGGCAACGCGCAGGGCAAAATCCACCCATTCCGGTGTATTAACCACGGACGGCGGCCCGGCGTGCCAGATAAACTCCAGCTCGGCGCCAAAGGTGCTGGCGATGCCTGCCACAATCTGGCGGAAGCGCTGTTCGATCAGATCGCGCGCTGCCTGGCTAAAGGTGCGTACCGTACCTTCCACGTAGGCAGTATCCGGGATCACATTCCAAGTGCTGCCACTGTGTACCTGCGTGATTGACACCACGGCAGTATCATCCGCAGGCACCGTGCGGCTGATAATGGTCTGCACCGCGCTAATCAACTGGCCGAGAATGATAATGGGGTCGTTACCTTCATGGGGTTTGGCCGCATGGCAACCTTTGGCGGCGATCTTGATTTCAAAACGATCCACGCCTGCCGTCAACGCACCGTCTTTGCCACCCACCACACCAACTGGCAGCGTTGGGTCGTTATGAATACCAAAAATGGCTGCCGCATTATCCAGCGCACCGGTCGCGATCACTTCTGGCGCACCCAGCCCGGTTTCTTCCGCCGCCTGAAACAGAATGCGCACCGTGCCCTTTAGCTCAGACTCGATGCCTTTAAGCAAAATGGCGGCACCCAGCGCGGCGGAGGAGTGAAAATCGTGCCCGCAAGCGTGCATCACGCCCTGACGCTGAGAGGTGAATTCCACGCCGGATTCTTCTTCAATCGGCAGTGCATCGATATCGGAACGCACGATAACCAACGGGCCATCCTGCACGCCGCCGACTTCGGCAACCAGACCGGTTTTCAACGGCAGATCCAGAATGCGGATGCCTTCTTTCTCCAGCGCGGCGCGGATTTTCTTGGTGGTTTCAAATTCCTGGTTGGATAATTCAGGGTTCTGGTGCAGATCGTGCCGGAACGCCTGAATAAATTGCGCTAACGGCGCATGTTGAGCTGCTGTTTTCACGATGTCTTCTCCACACTGTCCGTGCTTCACGCCGCGGCATGAGCAAGCGCTAAGCAGGGTGTTGTCATTATAAATAGCGTATATCACCGCATCGTCAGATGTCGTATTCGGTATGTTCCGGCATCTTGGTCATCTGGCGTAAGAAACGCTGCGTCTGCGGGTTGTCAGAGAAACTGATCACCTGCTCGGCCGGCCCCTGTTCAACGATATGCCCGTCGGCCATGAAAATCACCCGGTCAGCAACCTCTTTGGCAAACTGCATCTCATGGGTCACGATAACCATGGTGGTACTGTTTTTCGCCAGATTTTGAATCACTTGCAGCACTTCGTGCACGCGTTCCGGATCCAACGCCGAGGTCGGTTCATCAAACAGAATGGCTTTCGGATCCACGGCCAGCGCCCGCGCGATGCCCACACGCTGCTGCTGCCCGCCGGACAAAGTCACCGGATACTGATGGGCTTCCGGCAGCAGGCCAACCTGTTCGATAAGCCGAAGTCCAATCTCCTGCGCCTGCTTCTTCGGCATTTTTTTCACCACGATCAACGCTTCCGTGATGTTTTCCAGCGCGGTTTTATTCTTGAACAGGTTGTAGTTTTGGAACACCATCGCGGTCTGCTGACGCAACGCGTAGGCTTCCTTGGTGCTATAACGGCGCGTATCCAGTACGCGATCGCCAATTTCAATCGTGCCTGACTCCGGTTTTTCCAACAGGTTGAGGCAGCGCAGCAGGGTAGATTTACCCGACCCTGAAGGGCCGATAATCGCTACCACTTCGCCCTGTGCGATATCCAGACTGATATTGTCCAGCACCACTTTGTCGCCAAAGCGTTTTGAGAGGTTTTTTACACTGATCATGGCGGCGTCTCCTTAGCGCTGTAATGAGTGGTTCAGTTTCTTTTCCAGCCAGTTTTGCAGTCTGGAATAAACGATGATGACCAGCCAATAAATCAGCCCTACCACCAGGAAGGTTTCAAAGAAACGCAGCGATTCAGCGGCGATCATTTTACCTTCGGCAAACAGTTCAGATACGCCAAGCGCAAAGGCTACCGAGGTGTCTTTGATCAGCGAGATAAAGGTGTTACCTGTAGCAGGCAACGCATTGAGCATCGCCTGTGGCAGCACAATACGGCGGTAAATCTGCGAACGGTTCATGCCGATCGACAGCCCGGCTTCCGTTTGCCCCCAATCGACCGAGGCCAGCGCGGCGCGGAAAATCTCCGCCATGTAGGCTGAGGTTTTCAGGCTAAAGCCAATAATCGCCGCCGACATCGCGGTCAAATCGCTCAGCGCCGGGAACAACTGCGGCAAACCGAAGTAGATGATAAACAACTGAACCAGCGACGGAATGCCGCGAAACAGCGAGATATAAAACTCAATCACCTTCACCAATACCGTGATCTTGCTTTCCCGCAGCAGCGCTAGCACCAGACCCAGTATCATGGCGAAAATCATGGATACCACGGCTAACAGCAGCGTGGTCGGTAAATAGAGCAAAACCTGAGGAAACACCTTCAGCAGGTAAGCAAAATCGATATTCATGAGCAGTACCATTAATGCTTCCACCGGCGCAAGCACCGGTGGAAAAGAGATGACAAAAAGCGCGTCGGTTAGTGTGCTTGCGGTGCGGCGGTAATGTCCTCACCGAAATATTTCACAGAAATCTCTTTCAGACGGCCATCAGCGCGCATTTTTGCCAGTTCGGCATTGAACTGCTCACGCAGTTTGTCGCCTTTTGCATCTTTGTGGAACGGGAAGCTGACTTCCTCGATCACCAGCGGATCGCCGACCAGTTTGAACGGCAGGTTACGCTTGTTGATTTCAGCTAACAGGATCGGGCGGGAATTGACATAGCCTTCCACGCGCTTGGACAAGGCATCGTTCATTGCGCCATCGCGGGTTTCATAGGTGCGGATGGTTACGCTGCCGTCAGCAAACGCTTTCTTCAGGTTATTAACGTGGTTAGAGCCCAATACGCCTGCCACGGTTTTGCCTTTCAGGTCGTCCAGCGTGTTGATGTTGGCGTTGTCTTTATGCGTAACAATCTGGCTGCCGTAGTAGCTGTAAACATCGGCAAAGTTATACTTTTCTTTGCGCGCCGGCGTGATCGCCACGACGTTAGCCACGGTATCGAGTTTGTTCGCTTCCAATTGCCCCATCAGGCCGCTGAAATCGGCGGTAACCCACTCGATTTTGTAATTCAGATCTTTCGCGATGGTTTCCGTGACTTCAACGTCAAACCCCACCAGCTTGTTATCTTGCTTAAAGCCGCTCGGGTAGCTTTGTCCGGTAGAACCTACGCGCAACACCGTGCTGGCTTCTCCGCCCGCTGCTGCTTTTTTGTCCTGAGAGTCACAACCCGCCATCAGAAAGGCAGTGGTAAGCGCTAACGCAGACAAAGTCAGTTTTTTCATTATCATGTTCATGCCTCTCATTGGGAATTTTTCTTCTTCCACTGGTGATAACCATCCTGGTCTAACACTTTTTCCATATAAATCGTCAGGTGGCCTTTACCCAGATTCGCCTGCCCGACTTCGTTAAAACCGTAATGCTTATACATCTCGATAAGCCAGGGATGGCTCTGTGCCGTGCCCAAAGAAACCGCAGGTGCCTTGAGTTGCCCTATCAGCACCGTTTCTTCCAGCCACTGCATCATCTGGCGGCCAAACCCCTGCCCTTTGTAGTCCGGGTGGGTGGCGAACCACCCCAAATGCGGCAAACCATACGGGCCAGGCTCCGGCCCCCACGGGTAACGGATGCTAAACGACGACACCATAACGCCGTCTTTCTCCAGCGCATAAACACCGTGGCGCGTAATATGGCGACGCACCCTATCGATATCCGCCTCAGCCGCGGCAAAGTGAATGCCCAGTTGGCGAATCGGTTCATAGGCCGCTAGCGCCAACGCCAGAAAGGCTTCGTCATCTTCCAGCGTGAGCTGGCGAAACACTGTACTCATGTTTAACGCTCACTTACGCTGGCAGCAGACCAGAGTTGTCGGCATAACGAATCACTTCATCCACTTTCTGCGGTGCACAGCCCAAATAGTTGACCGGGTTCAGCCAGGCGTCAAGTTCCTGCGCGGTAACCTGCGCCGACAGCACCGGATCTTCCAGCAGCACCTCTTTGAAGTGACGATTCTGTTCAAACGCCTTCATGGAGCACTCGTACACCAAATGGTGTGCGGTTTGTTTGCCCATACGTTTGCCAATTTCAAACATCACTTTCTCAGAGAGCAACAGGCCGTTTTGCAGTTCCAGGTTCGCCAGCATCTGCTTTTCATTCACCGACATACCGCGCAGGATACCCAGCGCATTCTGCAATTGCGCAGAGAGGTAAATGTTCACTTCCGGCAGTGCAATCCACTCTGCGCGCCAGCTCATGGCGTCACGCTCGTGCTCCACTTTCATGGATTCATGAATCAGTGATGCGCTTTTGAAAATGGGTGCGGTCAGGCTTGCCAGCCCTTCCAATGCCGCCGGGTTACGCTTGTGCGGCATGGTGGTGGAGCCAATTTTGCCTGCTGAGAACGGCTCTTCAACTTCGTTGATTTCCGTGCGCATCAGGTTATACAGTTCGTTGCCAATCTTGCCGAGCGTGCCGCTGATCAGTACCACTACAGAAGCATATTCGGAGAAACGATCGCGCGCGGACTGCCAGCCGATGTTTGGCGTACCCAGCCCCAATTTATCCAGCGTCAGGCGCTCAATTTGCGGCCCCAGTTCGCCGAACGAGGCATAGGTACCAATTGCGCCGTTCACATTACCCACCAGCACGCGGGCTTTAATCTCTTTCAGACGCTCCAAATGGCGAACAAACTCATCCAGCCATACCGCCAGTTTAAAACCAAAGGTGGTCGGTAACGCCTGCATGCCGTGGGTGCGCCCCGTCATCGGCGTATGTTGATACTTTTTCGCCAACCGTTTCAACTCGACCGCCATCAATTGCGTGTCGCGTTCAACAATGGCAAAGGCTTGCTGCAATTGCAGCACCGTGGCGGTGTCCACGATATCTTGCGTGGTCACACCATAGTGAATGTATTCACCTGCGTCGCCACACTGCTTTTGAATCGCGGTGATGGTGGGCATCAGGGAGTGTTTCATTCGGACCGCGTCCTGTGCGATCTCTTCCACATTCAGTGCGCTTGCATCTGCTTTAGCGGCAATGGTCTGTGCAGCGTCAGCCGGGATAACACCCAGTTCGCCTTCGGCTAGCGCCAGCGCAACTTCAACGTCAACCTGCTTCGTCAGACGGTTATGCTCTGACCAGACAGCACGCATTTCGGGCGTGCCAAAGTTGTTCCCGATGAGGAGAAAATCAATGAGATGTGATGCCATAGCTTACTCGTTCGTTGGATGTGTCAGGCGGGATTTTTGTCGTCGTTCTAATCTTGAGAATATAGCATGCGACAAATCGGCCCCTATATATCTTCTGGATCTATCTTATATTCAGAAGATTGGAAGATAGATCGTTTATCATACATCCAGACGTAACGCTATATTGATCTCCATCACATCACGTAAAACCGCATCACTTGCCGTATTGCGTTGTTAATATAGCCCGCTGAATCGCCTCGGGTGCCAGTGAAAACGGCAGCAGCGCGGCGCTGGCAGCGGGAAATTTAAAGGTGTGGGACAGCGTGTCAGCCAATTCGGCATAGCGTGCTTCCGCCACCGGCAAGCGCGCTGGGGCATCATAGCGCTGCAACTGTGCCAACAAATCGGGATCAACCGAACCGTCCTCACGCGCCACGAGCGACTGCACCCGCAAGCCGTAGCCCACTTTCTCACCGTGCAACCAGTCATGCAGTTCAGGAACGTGCGTCATACGATTATGAATCGCATGGGCCACGCCGGGTGAAGGGGAGTCATCACGCATGCTGTTTGCCAATCCGGCCAGTGCGATATTGGCATCGATCACTTTTTGCAACGCCACGGTCACGCGCTGTTCAGCATTATCTTTCAGTGCCTGTTCGCCCCATTGTACAAAGGTATCACGGGCGAGCGTCGCCACCTGCACTTTAAGGTTCAGCGCCAGATTATCGCCGTTTTTCGCCAGATAGGGCTGAAATTCATACCATTTAGCCAGCGCATCGACGATCCCGGCTTTCAGATAGCGCACATCGCTGCGGGCAATCACGTCGCTGTCAACCAGCACCATCACCGGCATGTGTTGCAATACCTGCGTTCCCTGATGCCCGCCCTGCTCATCATACAGAATACTGATTGGAGACCAGGCCGCGCAGGTGGCAGCGATGGTCGGCAAGGTGATCGCCTGGCCGTTCTCCAGCCCGTCAGCAACCGCTTTGGCGCAGTCCATGACACGCCCGCCGCCAACACCAAGGACAACCTGCACGCCGCGTTGAGCAATGTCACGCTGATGGTGCGCAATCGCCTCGCGCGTACACTCCCCTTCCAACAGGTACACATCAAACTGCACGTCAGACTGCGTCAAACTGGTGGAGAGTGCAGGTTCTACCGCCGCCCAAGCGCGTGGGCTGGTCAACACGGCAATGTGACGAGAAAATGGCGCAATCAGTTTACCCACACGTGAAAGCAGGCCAGACTGGTGGTGATAGACACCGGGAGATTTGATAGCAAACACGGCAATTCCTTGATTTCTCTACGCTGTGCCAACCCATACGCACAGGCTATAAAGCGCAATAGTAAAAGCCTGGCAGCAGGTTGTAACCGATCAAATGGTCATAAGATATAACGTGAAGGTATAAATTCCCCTTTGTTTTGAATGATATAGTTTTCAAACAAACAACGCTCTGTCACGTCCCCCCAATGTGCATCCCATTGTTGTTAGCCTGTCATTACCCTCTGAACTGATGAGCGTGTTGCAAAGCGTTAACCCGATTTCGTTCTATATCAGGATATGTTGAAACAGGAAACCCATGATGAAAATCCAATTGACCCGCCACGTCAGTGCCGCACTGCTGACTCTGCTTGCCACCGTGACGCTGGCTGGCTGCGATAATAACAAGAGTGCGGAATCGCAGAGTAAGGTGCTGCGCGTGGGCACGACCGGCCAAAGTTTCCCGGGTTCTTATAAAGAGAACGGCACGCTGGTCGGCTACGATGTCGAGGTTGTGGAAACCATCGCTCGCAAACTGGGTTATCAGGTCACCTGGACCACGGCTGATTTCAGCGGTCTGATGGGCCAGTTGGAGGCCGGAAAGCTGGATACCGTGGCCAATAATTTTGTGAAAACCGCTGAGCGTCAGAAAAAATACAACTTCACCGATACTTACCTTACTTATGCCACGCAAATTGTCACCAGCGTTGAGAACAAAGACATTCAGTCTCTGGACGATCTCAAGGGCAAAACCGTATCCGGCGTTTTAGGCTCAACCCACGTGACCAACCTGCGCAACGCCTTTCCTAACAATGATGTCACCATCCGCACCTACGAAACCCGCGATGGCGCAATGAATGATGTGATCAACAATCGCGTTCAAGGCTATGTCAACTCACGCCCTATCCTGCTGGCGGAGATCAATAAACGTCACCTGCCGCTGAAACTGGTTGGAGAACCCATCTCCAATGAGCAGGTCACGTTCCCGTTTGCCAAAACGGCGGAAGGCGATAAGCTGCTGGCCGCATTCAATCAACAGCTGCAACAACTGCGTCAGAACGGCCAGTTAAAAACGTTGGCAGAGAAGTATTTCGGCAGTGATAAAGTGCTGGAAGGCGGTAAAGCGGAATAAGCGATTTTAGCCCTCGCACAGCGGGGGCGTTTTCTATAGAGCAGGCTATACGGATGCAGAAAGCAAAAAGCGGCTATTCCTGAGGAATAGTCGCTTTTCACAGAAAGTGGTCGGCGAGAGAGGATTCGAACCTCCGACCCACTGGTCCCAAACCAGTTGCGCTACCAAGCTGCGCTACTCGCCGAAATGCTTTTTCAACGCTATCAGTGTATCACACTGACTGTTGATGACGTTCGTTGGTGCGAAGAGAGGGACTTGAACCCTCACGTCCGAAGGACACTAACACCTGAAGCTAGCGCGTCTACCAATTCCGCCACCTTCGCATACATTCACGAACATCTGAATCTGGGGTGGCTAATGGGACTCGAACCCACGACAACTGGAATCACAATCCAGGGCTCTACCAACTGAGCTATAGC
>CAXYYB010000012.1:0-104254 GCA_964293225.1 uncultured Symbiopectobacterium sp.
CCTTCAGGCGGGAGGCACACGGTAATGATGAGCAGCATGATGCGACCGCTGCTGCTGGCAAGCACGCTGGTTCTGCCCCTGTGGGGGCAGGCCGCGCAGGGGGACATTCGCGTTCAGCTCAGCGCACAGCGCTATAGCGTACTATCGAGCGAAATTGCCGGTAAAATCACCGATATCACCGTGAAAGAAGGTGAACACTTTAAACAGGGGGATACCCTGCTGACCTTCGACTGCACGGTGCTGCGTGAGAAATTGAACTACTCCAGCGCGGCGGAAAATGCCGCGCGTAAAAAGCTGGCTATCGCCGACCGCCTCGACAAGCTCAACGCCATCAGCCTGTCAGAGGTGGATCAGGCGCGCTCTACGGTCAGCATGGCACAGGCGGAAAGCGGCGTGAATCGCGCCATGTTGCAACGGTGCGTCATCAAAGCGCCCTTCTCTGGGCGCGTCACCGAAACCAAGGTCAAACGCTGGGAGTCGGTGCCAGAAGGCAAAGAGTTGCTGGCAATCTATGACGACAGCGCCTTTGAACTGGAGATGATCGTGCCTTCCCGCTGGCTGGTGTGGCTGAAACAGGGCAGTCCGTTTCAGGTAACGCTGGATGAAACCGGGCTAACCTATCCGGCAGAGATTAGCCGTATCTCCTCCTCAGTGGAGCCGGTGAGCCAGTCAGTGAAAGTGTTTGGCCGTTTGGCCCAGCCGAGCACTGGATTACTGCCGGGCATGAGTGGTGTCGCGCAGATAGCGCCGCCAGACGGCATCACACCATGATGAATCCGACCGCCGCGTCGGCG
Organism: uncultured Symbiopectobacterium sp.; assembly: GCA_964293225.1. Classification (GTDB taxonomy): domain Bacteria; phylum Pseudomonadota; class Gammaproteobacteria; order Enterobacterales; family Enterobacteriaceae; genus Symbiopectobacterium. The sequence goes on from CAXYYB010000012.1 coordinate 795, forward strand.
GTGCAGACTGAGCAAGACTCGCAGTTCAGGCTCCTGTCTGAATTGCTGCAGCTACAACAGCGCGCCCGCGCGCGTGAAACAGCAGATGAATTGGCATTTTTCATCGTCAATGAAACCCATTCGCTGGTGAAATATCGTCAGGCACTGTTGTGGAACAACGAGCAGCATCGATTACAGGCAGTCTCGGGATTGGCATCGATCGATCACAATGCGCCGTTTAGCAGCACCTTTAGCCAGTGGTGCCGCCGATGGCAGGCGGAGCAGCGCCAAAGCGGCACGCTACGCTGTCAGGAACTGCCGGTTGAGGATCAGGCGTTGTGGCATGAATACCTACCTGAACACCTGTTATGGCTGCCACTGCGATCGGCACAGGGTGAAACCGCACTGACGCTGATTCTGGCACGCGAAACCCCGTGGCTGGCACCGGAGATCCTGTTACTGGACACACTGGCAGAACCTTACGCCCACGCTTGGTCCAGCCTGCATAAACAGCGTCGACCTACGCCGACACACCCGAAAAAACGCCGTATGGTGCTGTTTGGCGCCGTAGCATTGGCGTTAATCCTGCTGATCCCGGTGCGCCAGTCTGTGCTGGCTCCGGCCGAGATTGTGGCGCATCAGCCGGTGATGGTGCGTGCCCCTGTCGCGGGCGTGGTAGACGCTATTCTGGTGCGCCCCAATCAATCCATCCGTGCCAATCAGCCTCTGGCGAGGTTGGATGCACGCGAGCTGGAAAACCGACTGGAAGCCGCGCGCCAGACGTTTGCCACTGCCGACGCCCAGTATCGGCAGGCGCAACAACAGGCGCTGTTTGATGCCAACAGCAAGGCCAGTCTGGCGGTTCTGCAAAGCCGCCGCGAGCAGGCGCAAAGCGAGCGAGACTTTCTCCTGCGCCAACTGGAGCGTATGCAGTTGACCTCACCGCGCGACGGCGTGGCGGTATTTGACGATGCCAGCGAATGGATTGGCCGTTCCGTTGCCGTCGGTGAGCGGATCATGATGGTCGCCGACCCCAACGACGTGGAACTGGAGATCCAACTGCCCGCAGCGGATGCGATTGCGCTGGAAACCGGCGCGGATGTGCGGCTATTCCTGAATGTCGCCCCCAATGGCGCTCAGGAGGCACAACTGACACAAATGGGTTATCGTGCAGCGCTCACCCCGGATAACGTCATGGCCTACCGCCTGCGCGCCCGCTTCACCGAGGACGATGCACAACGGCGCGTCGGACTAAAAGGCACGGCGAAGTTGTACGGTAAGCGCACGCTGCTGGTCGCTTACCTGCTGCGTAAACCGCTGGCGACGCTGCGCGTCTGGCTGGGGGTCTGATGCTGCCGGGAACCCCTTCGGCTTCAGCACTCAGCCCGTTACGGGATGAGCTGATTTTGCATAAAGGCCCGGCGAACCGCGATGGTTCCCCCAGTTGGACGTTGGAAGATCCGCTGCGCGGCCTCTATTTTCGTATCGGTTGGCCCGAGATGGCGATGCTGTCTCGCTGGTCACTGGGTGACGCCGCACGCATTATTTCGGATATCCAACACGCGTCGACGCTGGCACTGGATGAACGTGATGTGCATGACTTCAACCACTTTCTGCAAACCAACAGCCTGACGCGCGTCAGCGGCGATAAGGCGTTGGCGCAATTTTCTCAGCAAGTACAGCGCTCACGGGTGTCACTGTGGCGCATGCTATTAAAGAACTATCTGTTTTTCCGGATTCCCCTGTGGCACCCGGACCGTTTTCTTAGCGCCACGCTGCCTTGGGTCTCGCTGTTTTATCGCCGCTCATGCTTAACGCTGACGATACTGGCTGGCGTGCTGGGGCTGTTCCTCGCTGGACGGCAATGGGACACCTTCACTCACACATTTCTGCACTTTTTCACGCTGGAAGGCGCTGCACTGGCCGGACTCACGCTGTGCGTGACCAAAATTCTGCACGAATTCGGCCATGCCTACGCCTGTAAACATTTTGGTGCGCGCGTCGCTACCATGGGGGTGGCATTTCTGGTGATGATGCCGATGCTCTACACCGATACCTCCGGGTCGTGGAAACTGACACGCAGGCGTCAATGCATCACCATCGGTGCCGCCGGTATGCTAACCGAACTGGCGCTAGCCGCCTGGGCCACCTTAGCCTGGAGCTTCCTGCCAGATGGCATGCTGCGCAGTGCCGCCTTTATGCTGGCCACCACCACTTGGATCATGACGCTGGCGGTCAACCTGAGCCCGCTGATGCGGTTCGACGGTTACTTTTTGCTGTCAGATGCGTTGCAGGTGCCCAACCTGCAACAGCGCGGCTTTGCCATGGGCCGCTGGCAACTGCGCGAATGGCTGTTTGGTCTTGGGGATGCACCACCCGAGATTTTTCCCCGCTGGTTGCAGCGCACGCTGGTCGCCTATGCGTTTACCGTATGGGTTTACCGCCTGTTTCTGTTTACCGGTATCGCGATTCTGGTCTATCACATGGCCTTTAAGCTATTGGGCATGTTGCTGTTTACCGTGGAGATCGGGGTTTTCGTGGTAATGCCCATCGTCAATGAGCTGCGTGCGTGGAGTCAACGCCGCAAGGACTACCGTATGAATCGCAACATGATAACCACCCTGACGCTCAGTATTCTGGTGCTGCTTCTCCTGCTGCTGCCCTGGCAACGAAGCGTTTACGCACCCGCCTTGCTGCGAGCAGAACAGCAAAGCAGCCTCTACACGCCGTCACCCGCCATGCTTGCGGGTATCGCAGTAAAGGTAGGCCAACCCGTACAGACCGGACAAGTGCTGTTTCAGCTCTCGTCGGAACCGCTGGCCCACGAGCGGCAGCAGTTGGAGCGACAAATCGCCACCCTAGAGTGGCAAAGCACATTCCAGTTGTTCAATAAGGAGGCCGCGGGCGATCACCTACGTGTCAAACAAGAACGGGATGCCGCCCAACAGCGTTTACAGGTGCTGTTACGCCAATCCGAACAGCTGACGGTGCGCGCCCCAATGGATGGCGTGGTGGCAGATATGGCGACACCGTTGTCGGAAGGGGAGTGGCTTGGACAAGGTGAATGGCTGGCCATCATCACTCAGCCTGTCGGCGGGCTGGTAGAGGCTTTCGTATCTGAAAAAGAGTGGCAGCGCCTGCGCATTGGTAACCCCGGTACGTTTTACGCTCAGGATGTTAACCACGGGGCGATACCCGTCACCATTGCTGAGATTGACAGCACGGCCGCACGCGATCTGAACAACGTGCCGGAGCTGGCCTCCCTCTACGGCGGGGCAATCGCCACGCTGAGTGATGGACAGCGTAAACTCCACCCGGAACAAGCGGTATATCGCGTCCAGCTACGACTTCCACCTGATTTTCATGCTCCGGGACAGGTGCTACGCGGTACGGCAGTGATGGAGGGCGAAGCACAAAGCCTGTTGGTGCGCGGCTGGAAACTCGCATCGGCTGTATTGATTCGCGAACTCTCCTTTTAAATCATTATTTGGCGTAACTCCCTTTAGGAAAAACAGTGTAGCGCGATTTTCTCAGTCAGCATCAATGCCACAGGGAACGTTTTCAGCAAGAAAACAAGTAACTATAGCGCATACTGAGCGCTAATCAGGAACAACAAGGAAGATGAGATGATTATCACTCTCTACAAGCCCCCGCCCCTCCCCCCCCTCACTGCACAAGACGCTCATAAGAAAGAACCAGCTCCGAAGAAAATAACGCTGAATTTCATGAAAAAGGTTGAAAATAGCCTGCTCACCTTACAGACAGCGCAACGCGAGCGGTTTCTGTTTCATAACACCAAAAGACACCCTTGTTTGAAAAGTGTGTACCGCTGTGCGGTTACAGAAGGCCACAAAGGACGCTGCCAAGCGATAGGTATCGCGGTCACTGCGGTTGATGACATTTTTAAAAATACCACATTGAGGGGAACGGCGACACGTATCTGCCAGCAAACACCCTGTTACAACACGCTCCCACCGGAAAAAGATCCCGCTATTGCGCTACGCGGCAAAAAATTTATCGAAACCTTTTTGGTGCACAAAACACCGTTGGACGAAGAAACCTACATCACCGCGCTGGGCATCGGCTACAGACTCAAAAAACTCAAGTTCGATCCGCTGCTAACGGATATGTTTGCCCATATATGGAGCAAGCGAGAGCAACTGTTACCCCCGGAGGCCATGACGCAATCAACGGCGTGCTCGCGAAAACAGAAATAATTGCACAGCCCCCCTAAACGCGTGACATTGAAAATGCGCAGTAACACGCGTGTTTATCACCGACAGGATATTCACAACCTACTGGGCAATTAGTATACAGAGACAAGATTTTTTTCTTATACATTGAAGTAGATATACCATTTGACCCTGCTCACAGACTCATGAATACTCTTTCACATAACAATAACAAAACCACAAGGGAATCCTTGCTGATAAAGCATCCCCCAACAGGAGTAAGCAATGAAAAGAGCAATGATCGCAGTAAGCATCGCCTTGGCGAGCGTCACGTTGGCACTGCCGCTGGCCGGTCAAGCATCGGTGAAAGAGGAAATGCGTGCCATGGCGGGCAGCTATAAAGGTGCCAACGGTGCCAGCGATGCGGCTACGCTAAAATCTGAGTTACAGACTATGAAGGAACACGCCACCAAGGCCAAAGCCGATCCCGAGTTTAACAAAGGACCTGACAGCCAGGTGTTTAACGAAGGTTTGGGCAAGTTGATTACGCAAATCGATGATGCCATCGCGCTGGTGGATGCAGGAAAATTATCTGAAGCGAAAACCGCAACGGATAACCTGAAGAAAACCCGCGCGGAGTACCACAAAAAACTGGGTGTATAACTTTTATCCGGAGGCTCACTGAGTGAGCCTCCGGATCGCTAAAAGGGTCCACTCACGCTTTTGTCGTCTTACGCAAAAAATTCTCGATACCTTGCTCGTCTAAGCGGTAGCGGATCCATTCACTTTGCGCTTTAGCGCCAATACTGTCGTAAAAATCGATAGCAGGCTGGTTCCAGTCCAGCACACTCCACTCCAAACGGCCACAGCCACGCTCTTTAGCCAATTTCGCCACATGCGCTAACAACGCTTTACCCGCACCATGCTGACGGAAACGTTTGCCCACATAGAGATCTTCAAGATAAATACCGTTTTTCCCCAGCCAGGTGGAGTAACTCATAAAGAATACTGCGTACCCAACCGGTACCCCGTCAATGGCACAAATTAAGGCTTCTGTGCGCGCATCAGGACCAAACAGCGTTTTTTCAATGTCTTCCCGCGTCGCAATCACTTGATTACGGGCAAGTTCATATTCCGCTAGCTCAATAATCATATCCAAGATCACGCCCGCATCTGCTCTCTGAGCGGGATAAATGGTTATATTCATCATCCTTTCCTGTTATAAACGCCAATATTGCCCCCTGATGCTACCGTAGAGCGGTTAGAGTATGAACAGCATTTTGTGCATTGGGCGATAATAATCACGCCACGGCGCTATTTCGTTACGCCACGGCAAGAAACGAACGGGAGTATCAGCGCATGTAAAGATCGCTACTGCTCAGACAGATAACAGGACATAGAGGGGAAAAATAAAGCGCAGAAAAGGTATCCTGCTAGCGCAAGCGCACCATGGAAAGGGGCCCGCCATACACGGCACCCGTATCGAGATAGATCTGATTAGCGTAGGCGCACACTTTTTTAAGCGGCGTGTGTCCGAAGATAAAACGGTCTGCCCCTTCGATCCGCTGATAGTCGCCAGACTGTGCTTGCTGCAACCGCTTGCGCCCCCACACGACATCATCCACATCGACAGGCAGGTCTAAAGCATAGTGCGCAGCAGGGTAATCGGCGTGAGCAATAACATAAAGGCGCGTTTGCACGTTAACTTCCAGAACATGTGGCAGTGACGCCGACAGATTGATCAGTCTGTCGATGGAATGACGATGTATCGGACTCAGATCGAAATACCAGCCACCGCCATTGTTGCGCCATAGGTCGCAGTTTTCTCCTTGCAACGCCGCGTACGCCATACATTCATGATTGCCTGTCACTGAAATGAACCAGGGAGCATCCAACAGTGCCAGACAGGTCGGACTGTCCGCCCCGCGATCGATAAGATCACCGACAGCAATCAGCAAGTCACAACGTTCATCAAATTTCCGTGCAATCAATTGCTGCTTCAATTGTTGATAGCAGCCATGAAGATCCCCAACTACCCACACATGACGATAATCATCCCCACGAACAGTGCGGTAGCGAACAACCTCTCTCATTTTCACCTCCAGAACTGCAATGACGCCTTAAAGTAATGTTGCGTGCCATGGGCGCTGTTCAATGCAATCGGGAAGTAAAACCTCAAAATCACACAGACACACATAATTATGCGTAACAGATTGTCGTCGAGCAGCATGAAAAAGATCGGGGATAAGGAAAAAAAGCGATTCTTGTAAAAAATAACGCAGGATTATGCGATGTGGTTGTTGGAGAGCATAGTTATTGGAGAACGTTGTTATTGGCAATACAGGCCAGATAATGCCCCTGAAGAGAAGTCAGTAAAGGTACTCAAACCGCCACACCGGAAAACGGGATGGCGGCAACAGCACTATTGCGCTAAGCGGAGTAAAGCGCCTCCACCGCCTGATCGCATTCAGGTACAGCAAACTTTGCATGGCGCAATGCATCGTGCACCTGTTGTTTTTCACTCTCGGGATATACCTGCGCATCCAACAACAGCGCCCCAATCGCTTGCGCATCCAGCGTGGTAAAGGTGGTCCGAAGCGCCAGAGCAATCTCAGGCCCGCCATAACACATATTGCGCAATAACACCGCCAACTCATGCGCGGTGATCTTTCCCTGATAAACCGCATACAGCACATCGGCAATCAGTTTGGCATTTAAAACACTAATGCGGGAAATATCATGATAGTGCCCGCCCAATGCCTGAATCATGTGCTCGACGGCCTGTGTCGGCGTTTTCCCCTGATCGCGCAGAGACGTTAACGCCGTAACGAGTTTGTTCTGCAACTCATCTGCCATCATCCTGTCCTCTTATTATGCCCCTGATCAATGACGCTGCATCACCGGGGTTTATGTAACATATCGCATTTTTTGTCAGTGCAATATCGGTTTAATAGAAAAATTAACAACTTTCAATATAGCGACGTTACTCACTGATTTTTATTAACATCCTTAACTTTCATGTGGAACGGAGGCCCCTCGTAAGATAGGCGATTACTGGGTTATATGATAGATTCTGCGACAAAGATGCTCATTTACACGAATTAATACATCTGAGCACATTATGGTTCATTCAACCCCATTTCTCTGATGCGATAATGCAAAGAAGCAATCGTATTTCATTCTGTGAGCAAGCAAGTTAAGGTTAAATCATGATCACCACTGACGGTAACAGCGCAGTCGTTTCTGTAGCCTGGCGAGCAAACGACGTCATCGCCATCTACCCGATTACCCCAAGTTCTTCCATGGCCGAGCAGGCTGCCGCATGGTCGAGCGATGAGCGTAAGAACGTGTGGGGGGATACCCCCCGGGTGATCGAAATGCAGTCGGAAGGCGGTGCGATCGCCACCGTGCACGGTGCGTTGCAGACTGGTGCGCTGGCAACATCGTTTACGTCATCCCAGGGATTGCTGTTGATGATCCCGACGCTCTACAAGCTGGCTGGACAGTTAACCCCTTTTGTGCTGCACGTTGCAGCCCGTACCGTGGCGACGCATGCGCTCTCCATTTTCTGCGATCACTCCGACGTGATGGCGGTGCGCCAGACGGGCTGCGCCCTGCTGTGTGCCAACACCGTGCAAGAAGCACAAGATTTCGCCTTGATTGCACAAATTGCCACGCTTAACAGCCGCGTCCCCTTTATCCATTTCTTCGATGGTTTCCGCACTTCACACGAAATCAATAAAGTGGAACCACTCAGTGATGACATCCTGCTGAAACTATTGCCTCAGGATGCGATTGCCGCACACCGTGAGCGAGCACTTACACCAGAACGCCCGGTGATCCGAGGTACGGCCTCCAATCCGGACACCTTCTTCCAAGCGCGCGAAGCCACCAACCCGTGGTACAACAGCACCTACTCTCACGTTGAACAGGCAATGGATGCCTTTGCCGAGGCCACCGGGCGTCGCTATCAGCCGTTTGAGTATTACGGGCACCCGCAAGCAACGCGTGTGATTGTGCTGATGGGATCGGGCGTAGGCACATGCGAAGAAGTGGTGGATGCCCAACTGACCCGCGGTGAAAAAGTGGGCGTGCTTAAAGTGCGTCTGTATCGTCCGTTCTCGGCACAGCATCTGCTCGCTGCGCTTCCGCACACCGCGCAGAGCATCGCCGTGCTCGATCGCACCAAAGAACCCGGAGCCCTGGCAGAACCACTTTATCTGGATGTGATGACCGCACTGGCGGAAGCCTTTTCCCGTGGAGAGCGGGCAACATTACCGCGTACCATTGGTGGCCGTTACGGTTTGTCATCCAAAGAGTTCACACCGCAGTGCGTGCAGGCTATTTTTAATGAGTTAGCGCTTGCTAACCCCAGACCGCGTTTCACGGTGGGTATTTATGATGATGTGACCCACCTTTCGCTGCCATTGCCGGAACAACACTTCCCCTCAAGCACCGGGCTGGAAGCGTTGTTCTACGGACTCGGCAGCGATGGCACTGTCTCCGCCACCAAAAATGCCATCAAGATTGTCGGTTCCAGCACGCCGATGTTTGTGCAGGGCTATTTCGTTTACGACTCCAAAAAAGCGGGCAGCCTGACGGTATCGCACATGCGCGTTGGCCCACACCCGATCAATTCGGCTTATCTTATCGATCAAGCCGATTTCGTCGCGTGTCACCAGTGGCAGTTTATTGATAAGTACACCATGGTAGAGCGCTTGAAACCCGGCGGTATCTTCCTGATAAACACCCCTTACAGCGCCGACGACCTGTGGCACCGCCTACCGCAAGAGGTACAGGGAGGCCTGAATCAACGTCAGGCAAAAGTCTATTGTATCAATGCGGCCAAAATTGCCCGTGAATGCCAGTTGGGTGCGCGTATCAACACCGTGATGCAAATGGCATTCTTCCATCTTTCGCAGATTTTGCCTGGTGATGTGGCCGTAGAGAAACTGCGTAGCGCCATCGAAAAGAGCTACGGGAGCAAAGGCGAAGAGTTGGTCGCCCGCAACTGGAAGGCACTGGAAGCCACACTGGCGGCGCTGGAAGCCGTTGCCCTGGAAACGGTTAATTCAGACAGCCCGCAACGCCCGCCCGTGGTGTCCGACGCGGCGCCAGACTTCGTTAAAACAGTGACGGCCACCATGCTGGCCGGGCTGGGTGATACCTTACCCGTTTCCGCCCTGCCGCCCGATGGCACCTGGCCCACCGGCACAACCCAGTGGGAAAAACGCAACATTGCAGAGGCCATTCCGCTTTGGAAGCCAGAGCTGTGCACGCAGTGTAACCACTGTGTCGCCGCCTGCCCCCATTCAGCTATCCGTGCCAAAGTGGTGCCTGCTGAGGCCATGAGCAACGCCCCCGATTCGCTGCAATCGCTGGATGTCAAAGCACGCGATATGCGTGGTCAGAAATACGTATTGCAGGTTGCCCCGGAAGATTGCACGGGGTGTAACCTGTGCGTCGAAGTGTGCCCGGCGAAAGACCGTCAGAATCCAGAGATCAAAGCCATCAACATGGAATCCCGCCTGGATAACCTGAGCGTGGAAAAAACACACTTTGATTTCTTCCTGCAACTACCTGAAATCGACAAGAGCAAACTGGAACGTATCGATATCCGCACGTCACAGTTGATTACTCCACTGTTCGAGTACTCGGGTGCCTGTTCCGGTTGTGGCGAAACGCCTTATATCAAACTGTTAACGCAGCTTTATGGCGATCGTTTGCTGGTCGCCAACGCCACCGGTTGCTCGTCTATTTACGGTGGCAACCTGCCTACCACCCCGTGGACCACCGATGCCAACGGGCGCGGCCCGGCCTGGGCCAACTCGCTGTTTGAAGATAACGCCGAATTTGGTTTAGGTTTCCGTCTCAGCGTGGATCAACATCGCCAGCGCGCCTTGCGTCAACTCTTGCAGCTAGCACCACAGCTCCCCTCCGATCTGGTGAGCGCTTTGCAGGAAGAGAACATTGCGCCGGATCTGCGCCGCCAGCAAATCGCGCAACTGCGTGAACAGCTTGCCAGCCTCAATGAACCGGTGGCGCGTGAACTTAGCCACGATGCCGACCATCTGGTCGACAAATCCATCTGGCTGATTGGCGGTGACGGCTGGGCCTATGATATTGGCTACGGCGGTCTGGATCATGTGATGAGCCTGACAGAAAACGTCAACGTGCTGGTGCTGGATACCCAATGCTATTCCAACACAGGCGGTCAGCAATCCAAGGCGACACCGTTGGGTGCGGTCACCAAATTTGGGGAAAAAGGCAAACGTAAGGCACGTAAAGATCTGGGTATCAATGTGATGATGTACGGCCACGTTTATGTCGCACAGATTTCACTGGGCGCACAGCTCAATCAAACGGTGAAAGCGATTCAGGAAGCAGAAGCCTGGCCGGGCCCATCATTGATCATCGCCTATAGCCCCTGCGAAGAACACGGCTACGACCTGGCATTCAGCCACGATCAGATGCGTCAACTGACGGCTACCGGGTTCTGGCCACTCTATCGCTTCGATCCGCGTCGTGTTGAAGAAGGCAAACCGGCGTTAGTCACCGATTCCCGTCCGCCTTCCAGCAGCCTGAGTGAGACGCTGCTGAAAGAACAACGCTTCCGGCGGCTCAATACGCAAATGCCTGAAGAAACCGCGCGGTTGTATGAAGAGGCGGAACAGGATCTGCGTCGTCGCTTTGATTTCCTGACGATGATGGCAGGTAAAGCAGAGAAGAACGCACAGGAATAAGGCCAAAATAGCCGACAAGATCCTCAGTGCAAGCAGAGGATCTCGTATGGAAAATGCGCTAGCAAAAGATCTGGCTGACGGCGTCGGCCACTGGCTCCACCAAATGATCGGGCAGTTGGCAGATGCTGAGTCGAATAAACTGCCCGTTTTTTACGCCGGATCGCTCTCCCGGTTGCACAGCAATGCCACGGGCAGCGAGCGTCACCAAGGCATAACGTTCCGAAGGCACCGGTAACCAGATACAAAGACCGTCGTTTTCTGGCACATAGATGCCACGTCGTGCCAGCGCATCCGCCAACGCTTGCCGCCGCTGGTGATACACGTGCTGCGCGTGCGCAATGCTCTGCTGGGTTTTTGCATCCGTCAATAAATAGGCCAGCGCCCCTTGCAGTATCCGGCTGCTCCATCCTGCACCAAAATGGCGAAAGGATTGAATCTGCCCCATACAGGTTTTGCTGCCTGACATCACCGCCAGACGTAAATCCGGCCCGTACGCTTTGGAATAAGAGCGAATATGCACTGTACGATCGGGATAGTAGCGTCCTAGACTGATTGCCGGATGCGTTGATAGCTCACCCACACCATCATCTTCAAGAATCAGCACGTTATCGTGTCCCGAAAGCTGTCCAGCTAACTCGGCCAAACGCGTATGGCTAACCACGTTCCCCGTATGCGAATGGGTTCTGGGTTGGAAAATAAACGCCGTCGGTTTCTGCAACAATGCCTGTCGTAGCGCCTCGGTTTCAGGGCCATGCTCATCGCACTCCACCATAATCGCATTCATACCCAGATGATCGAGCATATCCAGCACGCGTGCTGCGGTAGGGCTTTCGACGGCCACTGTCGACCCTGGGAACAGCAATGCCTGTAACGCGAGATACATGCCATCAAATCCGCCATCCGCCGTGATAAACGCCTCTGCCGGATAAGGCCAGTGGCTGCGCACCGTGTGTTCTAATTCAGGAATGATGGCGGTGCGCTGGTAGCTGTTCAAATTCGGGGCTGACAGACCATGATGCAGTGCAATCGACAGATTGGGCAGCAATGTAGGATCAGGAGCAGAAAGTGTCATATCTGCCAAAATCGTGTCGCCAAAATTGCCAATTTTCTCGAAACGTTCTGGACGAGGCGAGACATGTTGACCACACACCCACATCCCCGTTCTTCCGCGCCCGGCAATAACCTTTTGCCGCCGCAATTGTGACCAGGCAGCGGAAATCGTTGCCGGACTGACCCCCAGCACTTCGGCCAACTCCCGAACTGATGGCAACTGGCTGCCAATCGCGATGCGTTCTTCACGAATCAATGCCGCGATATCCATCGCAATCCCCCGAATCGTGGGGTGAGTTAGCATACTTGCCAACCAGTTGGGGTCGATTTTTGTGGTCATAGAAAAATAATTTGTTCAATAACAAAAATCTTATTGTACACATACAAATGGCGATCTAGTATCAAAAAAAGGCGCATTACGTATAAAAAATGCGCAATTGTAAGCAAGCAAATAATAAGAGATGTGCGGATTTGTTAGCCTTCACCGGGGAAAACAACGTGACAATAACAATTAGATTGGCTGTGCGCGATTGGGACTATTTTACCCCACTCGCTTTAGGCGACATCAAACCAAAAGGCTTTACGTTGGCGATCGACAGGGTGGGAACACTGCCCGACGATTTAGCCCACAGCCCGCATTACGATGCAGGAGAAGTCTCTTTCAGCCGCTACGCGCAAAGTCGTGCGCGTGGCGATGAAAGTTTGCTGGCACTCCCGCATTTCTTGATGCGTGGATTCCGTCAGCGCTGCATTTTGACAACGGAAGATAGCCCGTTGACCGAATTATCGCAGTTAGCAGGAAAACGTATTGGCGTTACTGGCTGGCAAGATTCCGGCAATACCTGGACGCGCGCCCTGCTGCGCCGTGAAGGCGTGGAAACGGAAGATGCCTACTGGTATGCAGGCCGTCTGACCGAGGCGCATCCCATTGTAGACCGACTCGGCAAGTTTGGTCAGCCGGGCAGAATTGAAGCGGCACCCGGCGAACAACCGCTGATCACGCTGCTGAAAAATGGCGGGCTGGATGCCATCTTCACCCCCTTTATGCCAGACGGGTATTTCAGCGGGCATTCAGGGTTACGTCAGTTGCAACGGGATTTCCGTCAGGCCGAATTAGATTACTTCCATGCCGTGGGTTACAACCCGGGAATGCACGTTCTTGGCATTAAACCCGAAATAGCCGAAGCGCACCCCTGGCTGCCGGAAGCGTTGAGCGAGGTCATCGATCAATCCTACGCCATGTGGATGAACAAACGCATTAAGTATGCCGACACCACGCCATGGCTGCTGGACGATTTACGCAGAACTGCGCTGGATTTGCCCGCCAATTGGAATGATAACGGCTTCGAAGTGAATAAAGTGATGATCGCTGATTTCGCCCGTGAACTGCATGCGCAGAAGATCACGGAGGAATGTTTAACCCCGCAAGCGCTGTTCCCGTGGTCGTGCCGGTAGTGATGTGAATTTTAACGAAGTGATGGATAACAGGGGTTGCTATGAAAGTTGCGTTGGGACAATTCGCGGTAGATAAAGAGTGGCAAAACAATGTCATCACCACGCTCTCGCTGATGGAACAGGCCAATCAGGCCGATGCCGATCTTCTGGTGCTGCCGGAAGGCATTCTGGCTCGCGATATCACCAATCCCAAGCTGGTGCTGACCGCCGCGCAACCCCTTGATGGCCCGTTTATGACGCAGGTGCTCGCAGCCAGCCGTGGCAACACCATGACGACCATGATGAGCATTCACGTTCCGAATGGCACCGAGAAAGTCTGGAATACGCTGGTGGCGGTTCGCAATGGTGAAATCATCGCGCAGTACCGCAAATTACATCTGTACGATGCGTTCGCCATGAAAGAATCAGAAAACGTGGTGCAGGGAGAAGATGTCCCGCCATTGGTCAACGTCGCCGGATTGAACGTAGGTTTGATGACCTGCTACGACGTACGCTTCCCTGAACTCGCCCGTCGTTTGGTATTGGATGGCGCAGATCTGCTGGTGCTGCCCGCAGCCTGGGTCAAAGGACCGCTGAAAGAAACCCACTGGGAACTGCTGGTTCGCGCCCGTGCGCTGGAAAACACCACCTATGTAGTAGCGGTTGGCGAGTGCGGTGTACGCAACATCGGTAACAGTATGGTGGTCGATCCGCTCGGCGTTGTCGTGGTTCAGGCACCTGAAACGCCTGCGCTGGTCTATGCTGAGATCGACCCACAACGCACCGCCTATGCCCGCGATATTTTACCGGCACTGGTTAACCATCGTTTCGTTGCACCGCGGTTGCCACACGAAGCACAAGGATAGTTTCAATAACCATCACTGATTTTCACCACCATCACTGACATCTGCATCCAATAAAGGCAGAGGAGAACACTGCATGATACTGAAAAGACTGGGATATACCGCGCTACTCATGAGTTCACTGTTTTCTGCAAGCACGCTGGCCGCTGACATTCCGACTCAGACCCTGAACAAAAGTTTGCACGACCGTTTGCCGGATGAGGTGAAAAAAACCGGCGTGCTCAATGCCGTCAACAACGGCTCCTTCCCTCCTTATCAGATTGTTAACGGTACACACTCGCTAGACGGGGCCAGTGCCGATCTCGCCAAAGCATTGGGTGAATTGCTGGGGGTTAAAATCGAACATGCTTCCGTCAGTGGGCTCTCCGGCCTGTTGAGTGGTATCCAGTCTGGGCGTTATCAGTTTGCGCTAGGGCCAATCGGCGATTTTCCCGCGCGTCAGGAGAAAAACGATTTCGTCGATTTTGTGCGTGAATTTGTGGTGTTCGCAGTGAAAAGCGGTAACCCGGAAAAGATTAATACGCTGGACGATACCTGTGGTAAACGTATCGCCGTGATGTCCGGAGGTTCCGCTGAGCAAGTGATCTTGAAACAATCGCAAGCCTGTACTGCCGCCGGAAAACCAGCAATTACGGTGCAGTCCTACACAGACCAGCCCACCTCTATTCTTTCTGTTCGTTCTGGCCGTGCAGATGCCTTCTTCTCTTCTCAGGCACCGCTGACCTATTTCGTTGAGCAGACTAATGGGCAGTTGGAACTGGCTGGAACCGGACAGCACAACGGTTTTAACGATCTCTATCAGGGATCCGTGTTTGCCAAAGATTCACCGCTGACGCCAGTGATGCAGGCTGCCTATCAACAGCTGTTTGATAATGGCACCTATGCAGCTGTCATGAAGAAATGGCACTTGTCAGATAACATGCTGCCTGCGCCAGGCATCAATTTAGCCAAGTAATCAACGTTTCTTCGCAGAAGCCGTTCGTTACATCGCCAACAACGTTGAGAGGTATTCTTTCGTCGTGGATACACTGAGAAATGTTGCCAGAGCCCTGCCACCCAGCCGCTTTAGCCAGCGGCTGTCTTGGGGTTTAACGCTGGTTATCGCTTTTTATGTCCTTTGGTCCGTCAGCACCAATAAAAACTTTGAATGGCACGTGGTTTATCAGTGGTTCAACGAGAAAACCGTTCTCGAAGGATTGGCGGTGACTCTGGGCCTTACAGTCGTGGCAATGATCATCGGTGTTGTACTGGGGCTGCTGCTGGCTATCGGTCGCATGTCCAGCAATCGGTTGCTCAGCGGGCTTTCCAGCCTCTACATCTGGTTTTTTCGTGGCACGCCGCTGCTGGTGCAACTGATTTTCTGGTACAACCTTTCCACGCTCTTCCCACGCGTCTCTCTGGGCATCCCCTTTGGCCCAGAATGGATAAGCTGGAACACCAACGATCTGATCACACCACTCACTGCGGCTATCGCAGGGCTAGCGCTCAATGAAGCCGCCTATATGGCAGAGATCATTCGTGGCGGCCTGCTTTCAGTCGATAACGGGCAGGTGGAAACCTCACAGGCCTTCGGCATGAGCCGCAGCCGCGCGTTGCGTCGTATCATTATTCCGCAGGCGATGCGTGCCATTGTCCCACCGACCGGTAACCAGTTGATCAGTATGATCAAAGCGACCTCACTGGTAAGTGTAATCGCCATGGGCGATCTGCTCTACTCGGTGCAGGCCATTTATAATCGCACCTTCGAAGTGATCCCGATGTTGATGGTGGCAGTGATTTGGTATCTGTTCATTACCTCGCTGCTTAACGTGGGCCAATCCGCTATCGAACGCTATTATTCCCGCGGTGAGCGCCGGCCGGCATCGGAGACACGCCGTACGCCGCCCGCAAAAACCAATGCGTCCAGTAAGGAGGCGTCTTAATGAGCAAGCAGCATTCCGCCACGCCGGAGAATCTGGAAAAAACGCCACTGGTGCGAGCACGCAACGTCCATAAATATTTTGGCGACAACCATGTATTGCGCGGTATCGATCTTGAGGTGAACAGCGGCGAAACTGTAGTGATTCTGGGGCCATCAGGTTCGGGTAAATCTACCTTCCTGCGCTGTATCAACCACCTGGAAGAAATGGATGAAGGTTACATCATGATGGGCGATGAGCAGATCGGCTATCAATTGCGCGGCGATAAGCTCTATGCACTGTCGGCACGCGACATTGCGCGCCAACGCAGTCACATTGGCATGGTGTTCCAACAGTTCAACCTCTATCCCCACATGACTGTGCTGCAAAACATCATTGAAGCGCCAGTCGGGGTGCATAAACAGGATCGTCAGGAAGCGCAGGCGTATGCCATGGAGTTGTTAAAACGCGTTGGGCTTGAGCACAAGGCGGATGCCTACCCACGCCACCTCTCCGGCGGTCAGCAGCAGCGCGTTGCCATTGCACGTGCGCTGGCCATTCGCCCGAAAGTGATGCTGTTTGATGAACCGACGTCGGCGTTGGACCCCGAGTTGGTCGGTGAAGTACTGGCCACCATGCGCTCCCTGGCCGAACAAGGCTTAACGATGATCGTCGTCACCCATGAGATCGGTTTTGCCCGCGAAGCGGCAGATCGTGTGATCTTTATGGATCAAGGCGTGGTTGTTGAGCAAGGACGTCCAGATGATGTGTTGGTCACACCGCAGCACCCGCGCACCCAAGCCTTCCTGAGCCGCTTTATTTGATGCGCTACGCGAGCAATAAAAGGGGGATTTATTCCCCTTTTTTGCATCCCGGAGGCAAAAAATGTGATTCATTGCACATGCTATTTCCCTCCGAGGCCGTTCTGACCATATAATGCGCATCCGGGCGGTTCAACCGCTAACAACAACCAACACCACAGCCCTTCGGGCATCACACACTCAATAAAGATATGAAGATGAGTATTCGCGCGATCTTAACCACCCTTCTGGCCGCTGCTGCTTTCAGTCAATCAGCATTCGCCGTTGTTTATCCGCTGCCGCCGGCCAACAGCCGTCTGATCGGGGAAAACCTGGAAATTACCGTTCCAACCGACAGCACGCTGCCGTTGGAGGCCTTTGCCGCTCAGTACCAAATGGGCCTGAGCAACCTGATGGAAGCGAACCCTACTGCGGATGTCTACCTGCCTCAGCCGGGCAGCAAAATGATTATTCCGCAACAGTTGATTCTGCCAGATGCGCCGCGCGAAGGCATCGTTATCAACAGCGCCGAAATGCGTCTGTACTACTACCCGAAAGGCAGCAAAACCGTCATCGTATTGCCTATCGGCATCGGTGAGTTGGGTAAAGATACGCCGGTCAACTGGACCACCAGCGTACAACGTAAAAAAGCGGGCCCAAC
The DNA here is from genome assembly GCA_964293225.1 of uncultured Symbiopectobacterium sp. Lineage (GTDB taxonomy): Bacteria > Pseudomonadota > Gammaproteobacteria > Enterobacterales > Enterobacteriaceae > Symbiopectobacterium. The sequence continues at coordinate 18,395 of CAXYYB010000012.1, forward strand.
CTGGACGCCAACCGCCAAAATGCACGCTGAATATGCAGCACGCGGCGAATACCTGCCCAAAGTCTATCCGGCAGGCCCGGATAACCCGATGGGGCTGTATGCGCTCTACATCGGCAACTTGTATGCGATTCATGGCACCAACGCCAACTTCGGTATCGGCCTGCGTGTGAGCCACGGTTGCGTGCGCCTACGCGCTGACGACATCAAATTCCTGTTCAACAACGTGCCGGTTGGCACCCGCGTTCAGTTTATCAATGAGCCGGTAAAAGCCACCGTGGAGCCAGACGGTTCGCGCTACGTTGAAGTGCACGATCCGCTGTCTCGTACCGTCGAGGAGTTCCACTCCGACGCGCCGGCACCGATCAGCATCACTGCCAAAGTCAGCAAAGTGATTGCTGACGCGAGCGTGAACACCAGCGATGTGGATAGCGCCATCAGAACGCGTTCCGGCATGCCGACCAAGATCAACGGTGCGCAGGAACCAGCACAACCGCTGGAAACGCTGGCACCGCAAGACGCGCCGGTTGCCGTACCAAATGACGTTCAGCAGCCCGTTGAAACAGCTGCACCGCAAACGGATGCAAACCGCTCCTGATTGCTGAAGTTACATACCTGCATTCCCCGGCATCCGCCGGGGAACTTATCGAGCATCCCTTCTCGCCCCGCCCTTTCTGCAATGCCCTGCTATGCTCAGTGCTGTGAAGCCTCAAGCGCCTGCGACACATCCGCAATAATATCGTCAATGTGCTCAATCCCGACAGAGATACGCACCAGATCTTCACTCACCCCCGCGCGTGCTAACTCTTGCGCGTTGAGTTGACGGTGCGTGGTCGTGGCAGGGTGGCATGCCAGTGATTTGGCATCACCAATGTTCACCAACCGCAGGATCATCTGCAACGCATCGATAAAACGTCCGCCAGCCGCTTTGCCGCCCTTGATGCCAAAGCTGATAATCCCAGAGGCTTTACCGCCAGAAATTTTGTCGCATGTCGGCTTATACGGGCTGTGCGGTAAGGCAGCGTAGTTTACCCAAGTTACCAGAGGATGAGACGCGAGATAGCTCGCCAGCGCTTCGGCATTACTGCAATGGCGCTCAATGCGCAGACTGAGTGTTTCCAACCCCTGCAATAACAAAAAGGCACTATGAGGTGACAACGCCGCGCCGGTATTACGCAGCGGGACGACGCGGCAGCGACCAATATACGCTGCTGGTCCGAATGCCTCAGTGTACACCACACCATGGTATGAGGGGTCCGGCTCACTGAGCAGAGGGAAGCGTGCCTTATTGGCAACCCAGTCAAATTTGCCGCTATCGATAATGGCACCACCAATCGTGGAACCGTGTCCACCGATGTATTTGGTCAGAGAATGCACCACGATATCAGCCCCGTGTTCGAACGGGCGGCACAGCACTGGCGTTGCTACCGTGTTATCGACAATCACTGGCACGCCGTGGCGATGGGCGATAGCGGCAATCTGCGCGATATCCACCACGTTGCCTGCCGGATTGCCGATAGATTCACAGAATACCACCTTGGTGCGATCGTCAATCAACGCGTCGAGCGCGTCGAAATCCTCGGCAGAAAACATACGCACTTCAATCCCCTGACGCGGCAGCGTATGCGCAAACAGGTTATAGGTGCCGCCGTACAGCTGGCTGGTGCTGACGATATTGTCACCCACCTGCGTCAGCGCTTGCAGCGCATAGGTGATCGCTGCCATGCCCGAGGCGAGCGCCAATGCGCCAATCCCGCCTTCAATCGCTGCCAAACGCGCTTCCAGCACCGCGTTCGTGGGATTCATGATACGGCTGTAGATGTTGCCCGCCACTTTGAGATCGAACAGGTCAGCACCATGCTGCGTATCATCAAATGTGTAAGAAGTTGTCTGGTAAATCGGCACGGCCGCAGATTTTGTGGTTGCTTCCGAGGTGTAGCCGTGGTGTAAAACGAGGGATTCCAGTTTCATCGCGCAAACCTTTATATGCGTGTGGATGGTGGGTATCATCCTAAAATAGCAGACAAAAATCGCCGCGACTGAGCCACAGCTAGAAGAAAACGCGATAAGTTAGGAGAAACGAGCATAAGTTTTCTTCCCCAGAGTTCCCCCGTTGCGTCGGTGCAAAATCACAGCTACCTTTAGCTCATGATCACCTGCAAAAAAACAAATAAATGACTGAGAAAAAGCAAAATATCGCCACTGTCACCCTGCCGAAAAATGTCGATGTACCTCGCTACGATCGCCAAGCCCTACGCCCGCGTATTGTACATATCGGGTTTGGTGCTTTTCACCGTGCCCATCAGGCGCTACTCACGCATCGCGTTCTTAACAAAGAAGGCGGCGATTGGGGACTGTGCGAAGTGGTGCTGTTCAGTGATGACAGTCTGATTTCAGCGCTACGTGAACAGCAGCACCTGTTTACCGTGCTGGAAAAGGGGGAAAGTGGCAATCAGGCTATCGTGGTGGGCGCGGTATGCGCCTCGCTGCACGCTGCCGTTGAAGGCAAAGAGGCCATTTTGGCACAGCTTGCCGATGCGCAAACGGAGATTGTTTCCTTGACCATTACGGAAAAAGGCTATTGTCTGGCGGGCGCACACGGCAATCTGGACACCACCAATGCCCATATCCAGCATGACCTGCGCTATCCGCGCGAGCCGCTGTCAGTGCCGGGTATCATTACCGAAGCGCTGCGTCGGCGTCATGCACAGGGCATCCCACCTTTCAGCGTACTTTCCTGCGATAACATGCCAGAAAACGGCAAGGCCGCTCAGCGCGCGGTGCTTGATTTCGCTCGCCTGATTGCACCGGCTCTGGCCGCATGGATTGAACGTGAAGTGGCTTTCCCTTCCACCATGGTGGATCGCATCGTGCCTGCCGCGACGGCACAAACGCTGCATGACATCGCGGAGGCTGTTGGCGTTGACGATCCCTGTGCTATCGCCTGCGAGCCTTATATTCAGTGGGTTGTGGAAGATCGTTTTACGCTTAGCCGGCCGCATTGGGAGGCAGCAGGGGTACAATTGGTGGAGGATGTTGCACCTTATGAAACCATGAAACTCAGGATGCTGAACGGCAGCCACTCGTTTTTAGCTTATCTCGGCTATCTTGCGGGTTACGCCCATATCAGCGACTGCATGGCCGATGCGCACTTCCGCTGTGCCGTACGCCACCTGATGCTGGCAGAACAAGCCCCGACGTTAACTATCTCCGGCGTTGATCTGACAGACTATGCCGAACGTCTGCTCGCTCGCTTTGCCAACCCAGCGCTGCACCACCGCACCTGGCAGATAGCCATGGACGGATCGCAAAAGTTACCGCAGCGCCTGCTCGACGGGTTGCGCTGGCATCGGCGCAATGGCAGCTGTTGTGAAGCGCTGATCCTCGGTGTGGCGGGATGGATGCGCTACATTGGCGGAATCGACGATCGCGGCGAAGAGATTGATATTCGCGATCCGCTGAAGACCACCTTACAGAGCATTGTGGCATCCACCCCGGACGACGAAGCGCGCGTGCAGGGTTTATTGGGGCTGACAGCGGTATTTGGTGATGACCTGCACACCGACCTGCCGCTGGTGCACACGTTAACCGACGCCTACTTGCGCCTGCGCGACAAAGGCGCGTTGGCCGTTGTCACTGAACTGGCCCAAAGCCTGTCCGACTAACACGACACTCAGTCACTGCGCTTCCCGGCGACAGGCGAGAATGTCGCCGGGCTGGCATTCCAGCACCTCACAGATTTTTTCCAGCGTTGCAAAGCGAATGCTTTTCACCTTACCTGATTTTAATAGCGACAAATTTTGTTCGGTAATGCCGATACGTTGGGCCAGCTCACGCGATCGCATCTTCTTTTGTGCCAGCACCACATCCAGATTTATTATTATTGGCATAGGTTTTTTTAATTAAATTAATTGGCTGTATTATTTCCGCTGCTCCCAGACAGCAACGAATCCTGCCCTCTGATGGTATCAGTTTGTGAGTAAAAACGATTGCGATCGTGGTAGCAACTGCGACACCGGTAGCATTTGCGACAAATGCATTTTCCCCACCTCTCCCACTCGCTGTTTTCGACATACCTAACACGACGGGCTACACCGGCTGAAGGCTGCTTTCGCCGATGAAATGCCACATCTGCGTATTCATCTGTTTTTATGATGAAGATCACCTTTATTTAGCAGTTAATAGCGACATAGGTTCTTCATTCAGAATGAGATAAAACCAAATTTTATTGTGTTGCGATAATAAATCATCGCATTGCGTGATTATAAATAAGAATTTGCATCACATAATCATGGTCAAATTAGAAAATGTAATTTCATGATCAAGTTGACAAATTGCCATTAAATCACCCTAAAAGCGTGATCGTCAGTTTACTTTCACCGGAATAGAGCAAATGATAGGAATGTCGGTTCATACCAAATGAAATATTGTTTTAAAAATGTAGGCAAATTGATCATGAGTAAACCTATCACCTTTAAGCACACGTTCTGCTACGGCAGCGCAAACCTGCTCGGCAGCGGCGCGTTGGCGATCAGCGGCGCATGGCTGATGTATTTTTATACCACCTTTTGTGGGCTTACGCTGGTTGAAGCGGCGTCCATTTTCTCCGTTGCCAGTATCATCGATGCCATCAGCAATCCTGTGATGGGCTATGTCAGTGATAACTTCCACAATACCCGGCTAGGCCGCCTGTTTGGGCGTCGCCGTTTCTTTATTCTGCTGGGTGTACCACTGGTGCTGGTCTATCCGTTGCTGTGGGTCAGTGGCTTCGGCTTCTGGTACTACATGGCGACCTACGTGCTGTTTGAGCTGATTTACACCTCCATTATGGTGCCATACGAAACGTTGGCGACCGAAATGACGCACGACTTCAAGATCCGCTCCAAGTTAACCGGTTCTAAAGCCATTTTCGGTAAGCTGGCCAACTTCCTGGCTGCCTTTATCCCCGGCCAATTTATCGCTATCTACGGTAAAGACTCCGCAACGCCGTTCTTTTACACCGGCCTGACCTACGGGTTCATCATGTGCGCGGCAATGATTGCCCTGTACACCACCTCCTGGGAACGCCCGCTGAACGAACTGGTGCATGAAAAAACCGCTAACCTGTGGCAAACGCTGAAAAAACTGAGCGTGGACATGCTTTCCACCTTCCGTTTGCGTATTTTCCGCAAGCATCTGGGGATGTACTTGTTCGGTTTTGGCGCTGAATGGCTGTTCGCTTCTGCTTTCACCTATTTCATCGTCTTCGGGTTAAAGCAAAACACCGCACTGGTCTCGCAGTTGAACAGCTTTAGCTCCATCATGCAGCTTATCTCTACCGCGGCATTCATCGGCATCTGTGTGAAAATGGGCTTTGCGCGTCCGTTCCGTTTGGCGCTGATGGTGGTTATCGTGAGCGTCATCGCTTACGCCGCACTGTACTTTGCCAACTGGTCAGACGGTGCCACCATCGCCGTGCTGTTTGGGATCACCGCCATTTTTGGTCTGAGCACCGGCGGCATCTACTACATTCCGTGGACGGTCTACACCTTCCTGGCCGATGTGGATGAAGTGCTGACGGGCCGTCGCCGTGAAGGGATTTACGCCGGTGCCATGACGTTCGCAGGCAAAATGGTGCGCTCGGTGATTGTGTTCGCCATGGGATGGACGCTGACGCAGTTCGGGTTTGTTTCTGGTCATGCCGCACAGCCTGAAAGCGCCGTGTTGGCGATTGTCGGCGTGTTCTCTCTGGGGGTTATCGGGCTGGCACTGGTCGCCATCTACTACACCACGCAGATGAAGCTCGATCGTGAAAATCACGCCATCCTGCTGGAAGAGATTGCACGTATCAAGGCCGGTGGCGCTATCGCCGATGTACCGGTGCACGCCAGAGCGGTCGCAGAAGAGTTGACCGGCTGGAAGTACGAACAGTGCTGGGGCAATAACCCACTGGGCGTACAACCGGAAGCCGTTGCACCGCAAGTTGCCACTTCTGAACGCTAATACCGTCTGTCAGCCCGCACTCGCGGGCTGACGTATTTCCCCACCTTAAATCAGCGCCGCTTCCTTCAACTCACTTTTCAGGTAGGCATAGTAAATCGGTGCAGCAATCACGCCCGGAATACCAAACGCCGCTTCAAACACCAGCATCGCCAGCAAGATTTCCCACGCGTGCGCCTTGATTCGGGTGCCGACAATCTGCGCATTGAGGAAGTATTCCAGTTTGTGAATCAGCATCAGATAAACCAGCGCCGCCAGTGCCACCGGCAGGGAGATCGACAAACCAGAAATAAACACGATGGAGTTGGATATCAGGTTGCCAATGACCGGTATCAGACCAAAGATGAAGGTCAGCACCACCAGCGTTTTGGCAAACGGCAGGTGCACGCCAAAACAGGGCAGTACACCGAGAATAAAGACCGCGGAGAGGATGGTGTTAACCGAGGAGATTTTCACCTGAGCGAACACGATATTGCGAAAGGACATCGACAGCAGCGAAACGCGCCGCATCAATTCCGATTTGAGCAACGGTTTTTCCGTATCCTCTTGCACGTTGTACAGCGACACGATCGCTCCCAACACCATACCAATCAACATGGTGACAAAACCGTGCAGGAAATCTTTGCCCATGGTTTGCAGCATCACGATATGTTCCTGCACCCAGCGCATAAATTCGTGTTGCAGCTCTTCAACACTCACTGGCAAGTAACCCGGCAAATAAATCATGATGTGCCGTTGGACGTCATTGAGAATCAAGCCGATACGCGCATTAAAAGCCGAGGTGTCACGCATTTCCTGCATCACGATCCCGGTCAGGCTGCCAAACAGAAGGCTGAGCAGACTCACCACCAGCGTACTGATTATCGCCACGACCACCCAGCGCGCGCGTTTCCCACTGATAATTTTTTGGAAATGCGGCGTCAGCAGATTGACGATTTCATACACCAAAAAACCGGCGACAAAGCACGTTAGCAGCCGTAGTGACAACAGCAGCAGCAATCCCCCAAACATAAAACCCAGGCTCAGCCATCTGGCCTGTTTTAAATTCAATAACTGCATGACGACATCCTGTATGCGTAATGATCGGACCTGCAAACGTACTTATGACACCAAGAATAGCACTCGGTTTATCGCACTATTCTATCCATACAAGAAAAGACCCATGAGAAAAGTCGCACGAAACAAGCCCGGTAATAAATCTGCTTTTTCTCCGTCCTATTCTTAGCGTTTTTAGCATGAAAAACCAGAAGGGATTAGCGTGCACGCAGGGTTATCCACCAGGAAAAACGTCGTTCTGCAATAATAGGGAGGGTACGAGTCAGGGCGCTGAAAAAACGCTCATCATACAGTAAGGGAAAGACGCCAGAAATACGCAACGCCGCCGCCTTGTCATCGAGGGGAAAGTAGCCGTTGCCGGCGCTACTGACTGTGCCACAATAGAGATGCTGCCGTCAGCGTGGTGCTCGGCGCGCAGACCACTGTTCGCCAGCAGTTGCGCAACCCCCTGTTCCACTTCATAAGGCCCTTGCAATCCGCTGCTCTGCTTACCCACCGTCAGTGCCGGATCATAAGACAGAAGAACGCCGGATTGCTGCGCCAATTGATTTAAGGCCTGAGCCAGACTGCCCGCAGTGACATGAAACGTCTGAGCTGCTGCCGAAACGGCCGTGACCGATGCGACACCGCCCAGCGCCATTCCCCAACACGCAACCCTTAGCGCCAGCGTTACCGGCCCGGTTCGCCATGATTTCATTGTTATACCCCTGTCAGTTTTTCATTGCTGTTAATGGGTATGTCAATGGAAGTCACTAAAAGGGGAACCAGAAAAAGAAAAAATTTAGGATATCAATAAGGTGAGTGAGTTTGGAGGCGCGAAGGGATTCCGATCGTTATCGAAACTTGCAAGACAAAATAAATCTGCAATAATTTTGGTTAAGACGCATCAATCAAGTTAGCTACGCCAGAATAGGCGTAGCTTATATTGTCACAGGTGCGCAATAATTCCGTCATATTATTGGTTTCGAGCATCCTTGCTTTATTTACCTAAGAGACAAGGTTAATGGCAGGAACAGCTTCGCTGATCTCTTGATTCAAAATCATCAGAGAAAACACACGGTTTTCAACATTGAGCTTAGAAAAAGAGAGCGTGCTTAACTGCTTTTTCGTGAAGCCATCCGACAGAAGATCCGACACCACGCGCGTACTCATCACGTCGTTGTTGGTCAGGAAGTCCTGATAGGCAAACTTCACGTTTATCGGCAGTACATCATCAATAAAGACCGGATTATTCGCTTCAGAATGCAGCCCGAAATGGGCATTAAATGCAGAGTTAGCACAGAGAACCTTGCATTTATCATCAATAACGGCGACGGCACGCCTGTCATTTTGTACAGGTTTGCTCAGCATGCCTATGATTTCATTTTGTCCAAATATCAGACTCATCGTTTCCTCTGCTTCATGCTATGACAAGATAACGCTACGGACGCACTGAGCAGCCACCACCAACGCCCAACAGATCTGCGCCACTCGTACGCAGGATCGCAAGGTATTGAGTAGATGCTTTCGATAGCCCGAAACCGCAAACCGTAATTAATCAATAAAAACAAACAGATAAAATATCTTGTACTTCCGTTAGCGTAGTATTTAAGCAGCGCGACGTTGTGCTTTGATCTCAAACGATCGGGCAAAAGCCTACATCGTCAAATTCCTTTTCAAGTGTAGAAGTAAAAGGCCAAAAAATCCTGTGAAGCCGTACTACAGTAGTCGCTTATACCGCTCTCATTTTTTTACATTTGTACTAAAATTTTAACGTGCCTGTCGATCAAACGATCAAAAAGCATCTTCTGGATCAAAATATACCCGTGTTGGTATGCACACTATCGGCTGAATAAGCAGTATCTTTATGCTGTTTGATCGTAAAGGACGATCAAATAATAAAAAATAATAGTTGTAATCTATTGAAAATAATAAATTGATCGTTATATGCTTTACGATCATGTGAACGAGCGGGTCAGTCACAATAATGTGACGTACATCACAAATTATCTTCTTGTTATTTTTTTATAAATAACAGAAAACGCTCAGGGCCAGCCATTCTCCACGCTTTTCCTTTCACTGTGTTACTTCTTATTGCGTGATCCATCGCTCAAAAAAGAAACAAATTCTGGCGCACCACTACACTTAACGATTTGTTGACATACATTTAACAAGGTTTAAGGAGAGCGCTATGAGCCAATATAATAAACACACCATACCCGCCTCAGTGGCGGAGAACGCCCTGATTAACGCTGAGCAGTATCGCGAGTGGTATCAGGCATCGATCAATGATCCCCAAACCTTTTGGCGAGAGCATGGCAAGATCGTCGATTGGATCAAACCGTACACCGAAGTTAAAAACACCTCTTTCGATCCAGGTCATATCCGTATTCGCTGGTTCGAAGATGGTACGTTAAATGTTTCAGCCAACTGCCTTGATCGACACTTAGCCACCCTTGGCGATCAAACCGCCATTGTGTGGGAAGGAGATGACACAACCCAAAGCAAAACAGTGACTTACCGCGAGCTTCACCAAAGCGTCTGCCGTTTTGCTAATGTGTTGAAATCACTAGGTATTAAAAAGGGTGATGTGGTCGCTATCTACATGCCTATGGTGCCGGAAGCCGCGGTTGCTATGCTGGCATGCACGCGCATAGGTGCGATTCATTCCGTTATTTTCGGCGGTTTTTCTCCTGAATCCATCGCCGGACGCATTATCGATTCCAGTGCCAAGCTGGTGATTACCTCTGATGAGGGCATCCGCGCCGGGCGCACCATCCCGCTGAAAAAGAATATTGATGACGCGTTGCGCAACCCAGGTGTTAAAACGGTGGCGCATACCATTGTCTACCAACGCACGGGTGGCGCTATCGATTGGCACGAAGGTCGCGACCACTGGTGGCACGATCTGATCGCGGGTGCAGACGATCACTGCCCGCCAGAAGCGATGAACGCCGAAGATCCGTTGTTTATTCTCTATACCTCAGGATCGACCGGTAAACCCAAAGGCGTGCTGCACACTACTGGCGGATATCTCGTCTATGCGGCCATGACCTTCAAATATGTGTTTGACTACCATCCCGGCGATATCTACTGGTGTACCGCCGATGTTGGCTGGATCACAGGACACAGCTATCTGCTCTACGGCCCGCTGGCTTGTGGTGCGACCACGTTGATGTTTGAAGGCGTACCCAACTGGCCGGATGCACGCCGTATGGGACAAGTGGTCGATAAGCACCACGTCAATATTCTGTATACCGCCCCAACGGCTATCCGCGCACTGATGGCTGACGGCGACAAGGCCATCGAAGGCAGCAACCGGCGTTCGCTGAGAATCATGGGATCGGTGGGTGAACCCATCAACCCGGAAGCCTGGGAATGGTATTTTAACAAGATCGGTAACGGCCAATGTCCGATCGTCGATACCTGGTGGCAAACGGAAACAGGCGGGTTAATGATTACTCCGCTGCCGGGGGCGATCGAAACCAAGCCGGGCTCTGCAACGCTTCCCTTCTTTGGCGTGCAGCCTGCATTAGTCGATAATCTGGGCACACCGCAGGACGGCGCAACGGAAGGCAATCTGGTGATCACCGACTCCTGGCCTGGTCAGGCGCGTACGCTGTTTGGCGATCACGAGCGCTTCGAGCAAACCTATTTTTCAACCTTTAAAGGCATGTATTTCAGCGGTGACGGTGCCCGTCGCGATGAAGATGGCTACTACTGGATAACCGGCCGCGTCGATGACGTGTTGAACGTGGCAGGCCATCGTCTGGGCACGGCGGAAATAGAGTCGGCGCTGGTGGCACATCCGAAGATTGCCGAAGCCGCCGTGGTGGGCATCCCGCACAGTCTGAAAGGTCAGGCTATCTACGCCTATATTACGCTTAATCACGGTGAAGAGCCTTCCAGTGCGCTTTACACAGAAGTGCGCAATTGGGTGCGTAAAGAGATTGGTCCGATTGCTACGCCCGATATCCTGCACTGGACGGACTCACTGCCGAAAACCCGCTCCGGCAAGATTATGCGGCGTATTCTGCGCAAAATCGCGGCGGGAGATACCAGTAATCTGGGTGATATCTCTACGCTTGCCGATCCTGGCGTCGTTGAAAAACTGCTGGAAGAGAAACAAACCATGGACACACCACAGCCTTAAACATCACACGCAGTACGCGCTGAGCGAACCGATAGCAGATAACGCCAGACCCGAAGGGTCTGGCTGAGCGGGCTGTACCCTGAAATCGGCAACGTTTTTACTCACAACCGGAACCGACCCATTTACCGGAGATTTATGATGAATGACGTCCTCTACCAACGCATTGGCAACCACTCGGTGTTTAAGGAACTGGTGCGCAAACGTCAGCTTTTTGCCGTCTCACTTTCTCTGATTGTCCTGGTGTTATACGTCAGCTTCATTTTGCTGATTGCTTTTGCGCCCACCTGGCTGGGTACTCCCCTTTATCCTGGCGCTACCATCACTCGCGGTATTCCCATCGGGATTGGGCTAATCATTATCTCGTTTATCTTGACTGGAGTGTATGTCTATCGCGCCAATGGCGAATTTGACCGTATGACCAAAAAGCTGCTGAGCGAGGTTAAATAATGAAAACCCGTCTATTATTACCGCTTATTGGTCTGATGCTTCCCGCCATGGCCTATGCAGATGCCCTCACCGGCGACGTTCAACGCCAGCCGCTGAATATCCAGGCTATCGTCATGTTTTTGCTGTTTGTCAGCGGCACGCTTTACATTACCTATTGGGCGTCGAAGCGTACACGCTCGCGCAGCGACTATTATACGGCTGGTGGTAACATCACTGGCTTTCAGAATGGGTTGGCGATTGCCGGTGACTACATGTCTGCCGCGTCATTCCTCGGCATTTCAGCCCTGGTGTATACCTCTGGTTACGACGGGCTGATCTATTCGCTGGGCTTCCTGGTGGGTTGGCCCATCATCCTGTTCCTTATTGCAGAACGCTTGCGTAATCTCGGGCGCTATACCTTCGCGGATGTCGCGTCTTATCGCCTGCAACAAAAACCGATTCGCACCCTCTCCGCCTGCGGCTCGCTTGTGGTGGTGGCGCTGTATCTCATTGCCCAGATGGTAGGCGCTGGCAAGCTGATAGAACTGTTGTTCGGCCTGAACTACCACGTTGCCGTGGTACTGGTCGGCATTCTGATGGTGATGTATGTGTTGTTTGGCGGTATGCTCGCCACCACTTGGGTACAGATCATCAAAGCCGTGCTGCTGCTGTTTGGTGCCACCTTTATGGCCATCATGGTGATGAAATCGGTCAATTTCAGTTTCGACGGCCTGTTCAAAGCGGCGGCAGCGGTCCACCCGAAGGGTATTGCCATCATGAGCCCCGGCGGACTGGTTTCAGACCCGATTTCGGCGCTGTCGCTTGGATTGGGCCTGATGTTCGGCACTGCGGGATTACCCCATATTCTGATGCGTTTCTTTACGGTGAGCGATGCGCGTGAAGCCCGCAAAAGTGTGTTTTACGCAACGGGGTTCATGGGCTACTTCTACTTCCTGACCTTTATTATCGGCTTCGGAGCCATCGTACTGGTCAGCGCTAACCCCGCCTTTAAAGACGCCGCTGGCGCGTTGATCGGTGGCAATAATATGGCAGCGGTGCATCTTGCCGATGCAGTGGGTGGCAACTTCTTTCTCGGCTTTATCTCCGCAGTGGCATTCGCTACTATTCTCGCGGTGGTAGCCGGGCTGACGTTGGCGGGCGCATCAGCAGTATCACACGATCTGTATGCCAACGTTTTCAAGAAAGGGCAGGCAACAGAGCGCGATGAACTGAAAGTATCAAAACTCACCGTTCTGGCACTGGGTGTGGTGGCTATCGGTCTTGGGATTTTGTTCGAAAAACAAAACATTGCCTTTATGGTGGGGCTGGCCTTCTCTATAGCGGCGAGCTGTAACTTCCCCATCATTATCATCTCAATGTACTGGTCAAAGCTGACCACACGTGGCGCAATGCTGGGCGGTTGGGCAGGTTTGTTGACGGCCATTGTGCTGATGATCCTCGGCCCCACCATTTGGGTGAAAATTCTTGGTCACGCAACGCCTATTTATCCGTATGAATACCCGGCGCTGTTCTCGATGCTGGTGGCGTTTATCGGGATCTGGTTCTTCTCGATTACCGATAATTCAGAGGAAGGCAAGCAGGAACGCGATCGCTTCTATGCACAGTTTGTTCGTTCACAAACTGGCGTAGGCGCATCACGCAGTGCGTCTCATTAAGTGATTCGGTTGCCTCCACAACAGAGGCAACCAAAACCTGTTGTTTAGATAACCATACTCAGCAGCAAGCAACCAATCAGGCCACACACCGCAATAATGGTTTCCAACGCCGACCACGATTTCATGGTTTCACCAATGGTCAGGTTGAAATACTCTTTGAACAGCCAGAAACCCGGATCGTTCACGTGGGAGAAAATCACGCTACCGGAACCGACGGCCAGCACCATCAGTTCTGGGCTCACACCGGTAATGGTGAGCAACGGCGCAACAATACCGCCCGCCGTCATGGCCGCAACGGTCGCCGACCCCAGTGCCAGACGCAGCGCAGCGGCAATCGCCCATCCCATCAACAGCGGCGACAGCGTACTACCCGCCATCAGCGTTTCGATGTACTTGGCAACGCCACCGTCCACCAGAATTTGTTTAAACGCACCGCCACCACCGATCACCATCAGCATCATCGCGATAATCTTGATGGAATCATTGATGGTATCCATCACCTGATCCATGCTGCGACCGCGATTAAGCCCAAAGGTGAAGATCGCCACCACCACGGAAATCAGCGTTGCCATCACCGGGTCGCCCAGGAATTCGGCATAGCCCAACACTGGATTACCTTTTTGCAGCGTCATTTCTGCCACCGCACGGCCGGTCATCAGGATAACCGGAATCAGGGTGGTGAATACGCTGATACCAAAGCCCGGCATCTCATGATCGGCAAACACTTTCGGGTTATGCAATCCAGCAGGAATCGGTTTATCGATACTTTTCAGGAAGCGTGCATAGACCGGTCCCGCCAAAATCACGGTTGGAATCGCAATCAACGTACCGTACAGCAGAGTTTTGCCCATGTCGGCTTTGAACAGAATAGCAATCGCCGTCGGGCCCGGGTGTGGAGGCAACAACGCGTGGGTCACAGACAATGCAGCGGCCATCGGCACGCCGATAAACAGTAAAGGGATACGCGCAGCAGCGGCGATGGTGAACACCAACGGCAGCAACAACACAAAGCCCACTTCATAAAACAGTGCAAAACCAACGGTGAAACCGGTCAATACTACCGCCCACTGGATGCGCCCCTTACCGAATTTATCGATAAGTGTCGTCGCAATGCGCTGGGCACCGCCGCAATCCGCCAGCAGTTTACCCAACATGGCGCCAAAGCCCATGATCAGGGCCAGACTTCCCAGCGTTCCGCCTACCCCGTTTTTGATCGAGGTGATGACACCATTGACGTTAAACCCACCCTGGGTGGTGTAGCCCAATGCCAAACCCACGGCCAGCGACACCAGAATCAATGAAATGAACCCGTTCAATTTGCAACGGATCATCAATAGCAGCAGCAGGGCAACCCCGATTGCTACAATGATTAATGGCATAATAATTCTCCGATATAGGAATCGTACAGATGCTGTCAACGAATACAGTCAGATCTATAAATGCTACTTTTACATCAAGTTAGCGTTCTTTTTGTTACCTGGCAGCGCACGCTGCCCAGCTTTGGGGGCCAAAGCCTGACGCGTCGGAGTTGCGGTTTATGCCCTCGTCAGCCCCATCGGTAATCTGTGATTTTTGTCACACCCCTGCTTGTTACCGGTATCATGATACCGGTAACGTGGTAAAATGCGAAACTATCATATGGGCTTAAATATTCATTTTGAGATAGAGATCAAACTATGGCGGGACAAAGCATCATCATCATGGGCGTATCTGGGTGTGGTAAATCCAGTTCTGGAGCGGCTATTGCAAATGCGCTGGGCGCTAAATTCATTGATGGCGACGATCTGCACCCGCGCGCCAACATTCAGAAAATGGCAAGCGGCCAGCCTTTAGACGATAACGATCGCGCGCCGTGGCTTGAGCGTCTTAACGACGCGGCCTACAGCCTGCGCCACAAAAATGAAGTGGGGTTGATCGTCTGCTCGTCCTTAAAACGCCGCTATCGCGATCGTCTGCGTCAGGGCAATCCTGATATGTTGTTCCTTTATATGAAAGGCAGCTTTGACGTTATTCTGGAACGCCTGAAAGCGCGCGCCGGGCATTTCATGCCCACCGATCTGCTCAAAAGCCAGTCCGATGCGCTGGAAGAACCGGCGGCAGATGAAACTGACGTGGTGAGTATCGATATCGATGGCACCTTTGATGAGGTGGTCGCTCGTGGTCTGTCGGCATTGCGCAACGCGGGTGTCGTTTCTCGTCGCTAATGGCTTAAATACTGCCGCCATGCAGGATCGTGAAGCCCAAATCCAGTCGCGGTGGGGTAACAACCTCTCCGCGCAACCGAGCCAGCAGCCGCTCTGCGGCCACCTGCCCCATGCGTTCACGTGGCGTCAGCACACTGGCCAGTTTGGGTTCCATCGACTGGCCAATATCGTGTCCATGAAAACCGGCGATCGCCATTTGTTCGGGGATGCTCAATCCTTGTCGCTGACACTCAAAGGCCGCGCCGATAGCGATATCATCGTTGGTGCAAAACAGGCTGTCGGTCTCCGGGTAGCGCTCGCGCGCTTCTCTCATCAGTTCACCGCCCAGACTGTACGACGAGGGGCGATCGGTACTGACATCCCGCGGCGTCAACCCGGCATCATGCATCGCTTGTTCGTACCCTTGCATTTTGATCAAGGTACGTTCATCCAGGCGCGAGCCGAGGTAAACCGGAAAACGGTGCCCACGGGCCAACAGCACCTGAGTCATCTGGTAGGCCGCTTCAAAGTTGTTAAACCCCACCGCCAGATCGATACAGGGCGATTCGCTGTCCATGATTTCAACCACCGGGATGCCCGCCACTTCAATCATCTTGCGCGTGCGCTCCGTATGGGAACGTTCAGAAAGGATCAGACCGTCAATATTGTAGGAAAGCAGAGACATCAGGCGCATTTCTTCGCGCTCGGCGTGGTAACCATAGTGTGCCAGCATCGTCTGGTAACCGTGCGCATCCGTCACGCGTTCAATGCCGCGCAGCACTTCGGCAAACACCTGATTGGTCAATGAAGGAAGCAGAACGCCAATCGCCCGGCTGGTGGCATTCGATAAAATCTCCGGCGCCCGGTTGGGAATGTATCCCAACTCATCCAGCGCCGCGGCGATGCTGTCACGCAGTGCCGCCGATACTTTCTGCGGATCGCGCAGGTAGCGGCTAATAGTCATTTTAGTGACACCAACACGATTGGCCACATCTTGCAAACCTGGTCTTTTCTTCTTCATTTTCAATCGATTGAAATATCGTTGGCTGGTGATCTAGTGTAACAAAGAAAAGCAGCGCTGTCTGTGTGACGGTGACATTGATGGTCACCAATAGATTGCTCGAGTCAACATAGCAATCCAACGACAAATAATAGTGAAACAATCCTACGTTTTCCTTATTTCCTATTAAAAAAACGCCACTAAAATAATCCAAATAATGCAATAATAAAAAGTACGTCACGGTCCGTGGTTAATACTGTCATGCTCTTCTTACAAATAATATTTTTCTACAGCGAAAAACATTAAATTAACCCAAACTAATTTTTATTTTTTCCATTATTATTTTAGATGTGTTCGTCAGTAGGCGATCGCTCTTTTTGCACCGTTCCTCCTCACGCACACCACAATGTGATCTAAGTCACAAAATAATTTTCACCTTGGCTGAATCGAGTAAAGCGTGACCGTAAAACCCATTGTTACCGGTATCATTTGAGTATATAGTAGTCTCATCACCGTCAGGGCGTCCTGATGTGGGCCTATTGGAGAGATACGCTAGCGGCAAAGATGAACGTCTGGATCACATGAGGCTGCGATGAACCCCATCTGCACCCCTTAATGCGTCCATACCCTTTACGGTAACTCACCGTATTAACGGGCACGTAAATTATTGACGATCTGGTATCGTGCATTTATTTGTACGAGTATTTTTATCATCTTAAAAATAATTAAAACACCCGCTAGCCACAGTATCCCAATTATTTCGATCGACGTCATTGGCATTTGATTTTAATTAAGCAAAGCATCAATGTTAAACACTTGGGGCATAGCATGAATCCTATTGTTGCACGCGTTACCCACAACATCCTGTCTCGTTCTCACACCGAGCGTAGCCGTTATCTGGCACGGATCGCCGCCGCCAAAAGCAAAACCGTACACCGCTCCGAGCTGGCCTGCGGCAACTTGGCACACGGTTTCGCCGCCTGCTCGCCTGAAGACAAAGCCGATTTGAAGAGCATGATCAAAAGCAACATCGGCATCATTACCTCTTACAATGACATGCTCTCTGCCCACCAGCCCTATGAACGCTACCCGGATCTGATCAAAAAGGCACTGAACGCCGTGGGTGCTGTCGGTCAGGTCGCTGGCGGTGTCCCTGCCATGTGCGATGGCGTCACACAGGGGCAAGACGGTATGGAACTCTCCCTGCTTAGCCGCGATCTGATTGCAATGTCGGCGGCGATCGGCTTGTCACACAACATGTTTGATGGCGCACTCTTTTTAGGTGTATGCGACAAAATTGTCCCGGGACTGTTTATTGCCGCCCTCTCTTTTGGTCACCTGCCTACCGTTTTCGTACCCGCCGGCCCGATGCGCACAGGCACCTCCAACAAAGAGAAAGTGCGCATCCGCCAACTGTATGCTGAAGGCAAAGTCGGCCGCGATGCGCTGCTGGAATCCGAGGCCAGTGCTTACCACAGCGCGGGCACCTGTACTTTTTATGGCACCGCCAACTCGAACCAGATGGTAATGGAGATCATGGGGCTACATCTGCCCGGATCCTCGTTTGTCTACCCGGATATTCCGTTGCGCGATGCGCTGACAGAAGCCGCTGCGCGTCAGGTCACCCGAATGACGGAAAATGCGGGCAATTATCTGCCCGTTGGGCAACTGGTAGACGAAAAGGTGATCGTCAACGGTATCGTCGCCCTGCTGGCGACCGGCGGCTCGACCAACCACACCATGCATCTGGTAGCGATGGCGAAAGCTGCCGGTTTTACCGTTACCTGGGATGATTTTTCTGAACTGTCCGAGGTGGTGCCTTTGCTGTGCCGTATCTACCCTAACGGGCCGGGTGACATCAACTATTTTCAGGCGGCAGGCGGCGTGTCACTGTTGGTGCGAGAACTGCTGCGCGGCGGCTTGTTGCACGACGATGTCCATACCGTGGTCGGCTTTGGTCTGCATCGCTACACCCAGGAACCGTTCCTGGAAGACGGCAAACTGGTCTACCGCGATGGCCCACAGGTGTCCCTGGATGCCGACGTGATCGCCCCGCTGGAAACACCGTTTGCCAAACACGGTGGCACCAAAGTGCTTTCCGGTAACCTGGGACGCGCAGTAATGAAAACCTCCGCCGTGCCGCAAGAACGACAAATCATTGTCGCACCCGCCGTGGTATTCAACGATCAGAACGATATCGATGCCGCCTTTAAGACTGGTCGTCTCGACAACGATTGCGTGGTGGTAGTGCGCTATCAGGGGCCCAGAGCGATAGGCATGCCAGAACTGCACAAACTGATGCCACCACTGGGTGTGCTGATGGACCGCGGCATCAACGTTGCTTTGGTCACCGATGGCCGTCTGTCCGGCGCATCCGGCAAAGTGCCCGCCGCCATCCACGTCACACCGGAGGCCTATGTTGGCGGCCTGCTGGCAAAAGTTCAGGATGGTGACATGATCCGCGTTGACGGCACCACGGGTGAGATAAGCCTGCTGGTGGATGAAGCGGAACTGGCGCAACGTCATCCAGAACAGCCGGATTTATCCGCTTCCCATGTTGGGATGGGACGGGAACTGTTTACCGCACTGCGCGAGAACATTACCGGGGCAGAACAGGGCGCCAGCGCGATCCCCTATCGCTACGCCGAGTAACATCAACGCACTGCGATGTCAGGTCCGTTTTAAGCACAGATAAACGTGCAAACCGGGGTTGGCCGATGCCATGCAGAGTTGGCCGCCGTGCAGTTCGGCGATGGCTTTCACCAGCGACAGGCCAAGCCCAAAACCAGGCTGCTGCTGTGCCCCTTCAAGGCGTTGAAAGCGTTCCAATGCCGTGGCATGCAGATTTTCGGGAATACCGGGGCCGCGATCGGAAACACGCAGTGCCGTCCAGCCGCGATAAAGGGTGACGCTCAAGGTGATTGCTTTGCCTTGAGCAGCATACTTCAGCGCGTTTTCGATCAGGTTCGCCAGCGCTTGAAACAGCAACGCCCTATCGCCAAAAAGCGGCGTCCCAGCAGGTGCATCAATCAGCAATTGGCAATGGTGCGCATCGGCTAACGGTTGATAATATTCCGACACCTCTTCCAATAACGAACGCACCTCAAAGTGGGCAAACTGATGAACACAGCGCCCGCTTTCAATCTCCCCAATGCGCATGACGGTGCGAAACAGCCCCAAAATCTTGTGCACCTCTTCCACCGCCTGATGCAACTCCTCGCGCATCTCATGTTCGAGACCTTGTCGCTCGGTCAGGTTGTACAGCCTGTTTTGCAAGTGCGTCAGCGGCGTACGTAATTCGTGGGCAATATGGCTTGAGGTGCTACGCACCTGCTCCATCAGGCGTTCGATGCGCTCCAGGTTCTGGTTGATGTCGTGGCTCAGGCTATGGAAATCGTCATCGCGCGTTGAGAGCGGCATACGAACGTACTGTTCACCAGCGCTGTAGCGATGCAGCGCGGTGCGAATCCGCTCGACGCTGCTCAGGCTGCGTAAACTGAAATGTCGGCTAACAACCAGAGAAAACAACAGCACGACAAACAGCCCTGCCCCGGCCACCAGAGGAATGGTGCGAATACGTTCCAGCATCGGACGCAAATTATAGGCGGTGAACAACACGCCGCCGTCATCCAATGCTACCGACATGCCGACCAGATTGCTCTCAGGCGCGCTGCGGCGCTGGTCGCTGGCCTTCAGCGCTCCCTTTTCAACCAGTAGCGCCTTCAGGCAAGGAACATCCATTTTGCACGCGGTATGATTTGGCCCAGACAGCATCCAACCTGCATTGTGGTAGAGGATCTCGCCCTGCTTGCTCATCACCAGAAACAGGGGCAATTCATCGGTCTTAGCCTGATTATCGCGTTTGAACTGGGCGATCAGCGTAGCCGTATCGGTCAGCCGCGATTGGGTGGCATGGTCATGGATATTGCCCAGTATGACGTCGCGCACGTGGGTGCGGATCAGCGATTCACTCAGCACGCTGAAACCGACAATGCAGCACAGCACCATCAGCAAAAACAGGAAAACCAGCGTAATAAATTGGCGAAACTGCGAGGTGCGCAGAAACACCGGATAACGGTTTGCACCGTGCACGCACAAGTGGCGAATTTTCTCACGCCATCCGTTACCCGACCATCTCAGAGCAGGCTCATTGTGTACGCTACGCGACATCCGTTTTTTCCACGGCACCAAGGGCATAGCCCATCGATCGCAACGTTTTGATCAGCGGTCGGGGAAAGCCTTTGTCGATCTTGGCCCGTAACTTGGACATGTGAACATCGATCAGGTTAGTCTGAGGATCGAAGTGATACCCCCAGACGCGCTCCAACAACAGCGTACGCGTGATCACCTGCCCGGGGTTTTCCATCAAAATGATCAGCAGTTTGATCTCTTTATCGGTAAGATCGATTCGCTGCCCGCTACGCCAGGCAACCCGTTGCAGACGATCAAGTTGCAGATCTTCAAACGTCAGCAGCGATGACGGCGCATCCTGTGGTTTCCCTCTGCGCACCATAATCTCTAAACGCAAACGCAGCTCATTGAAATTAAACGGCTTACCCAGATAATCTTCGGCCCCCAGTTCCAGCCCCATCACGCGATCAACATCGCGATCCAATGCCGAAAGCAGCATGATCGGCGGATGACGCGACCCTTGTAGCTCGCGCAGCACGCTAAAACCATCCAGCGTCGGCAGCATCCGGTCCAGCAGCACCACGTCATAAATTTCATCTTTAATGGCTTTGAGCGCATGTTCGCCATCATGAACGATATTGCAGGCATAACCATGTGAGTGCAGCTTTGCACCAAGCCAATGGCACAACACCGAGTCGTCATCAACCACTAAAACGCGCATAGCTTTCCCTCTGTCAAAGTGATGGTTGCTTACACCACAACACGCGTACTGACGTGCTACCGATCCACAACAACAGGATCTGAACCACTCTGCCACAGGCAATAACCTGTCTGGAGGCTTCTTATGCGTCAACGCGTCATAGGATAATAACAATCATTATCATTTAATGACAAGTAGTTTACAATGCTGACAATTAGCCAGAATTTGTAGGGTTTTTCCGCGATCGTCGAGTTTTCATGCCTTTCTCATGCAGGTGCGGCATCTGACAGGCTTCGGAGCAAGCAATAGAGGGAATCAACCAGGTTCCGATGCAGGCCCACCGTGGGTAAAGCCTGCATCAGCTAAACAACATCATGGCTAAGCAGAAGTCAGGTTAGACTTTCTCGCTCAGCACAGCTTCTAACAAATCGAGATCGTGCAGCATCTTCTTCAGGGTTTCATTACTGATCTGCTGCGTAGCGCGCAGGTGGTAAAGTTCACCGCGTTCAGCGGTGACAGCGGTCAAGCGGAAACGACGCTCCAGGTTTTCAATCTCCAGGCTGTGTTCCAAATCGCTCTCACCGACGACGCGACGCCGCAGATTACCGATGACACGCGCACTGACCTCACGCACGACCTGCTCATCGATATTTTCTTCTCGATCCGCAGCCAAACGCTCTTCCATTTTCTGCAAGCTACGGATCGCCACTTCGGCGATCGCCATGCGAGCCATGCGTTCTTCTTTCTTATAGAGCGATTTATCCACCACCGTCACCCCGCGTAGCAGTAGCGGTAGCGTCAATACCCCACACAGCAAGGAAAACAGGATGACGCCGGTAGCAATAAATACCAACTGATAGCGGGAAGGAAAGGCGGTGCCATCATTTAATAGCAGCGGAATGGACAGCACACCCGCTAAGGTTATCGCACCACGCACCCCGGCAAAGGAAGCAATCCAGATTTCACGCGTGGTGTACTGAGCAAACAGCATCGGACGTTTCTTCTGAAACAGGCGGCTGTAATATTTCATAAACCATAGCCAGCAGAAACGCAGCAGCAGTAACGCGCCGTAAATAATAGCGATATCGGTAAACAGCATCCAGGTTTCGACGGTGGGATCCAGTTCAGCCTGCGTCACCGACGTTTCCAAAATATCAGGCAATTGCAGCCCCAACATGATAAATACCATGCCGTTAAACACGAATTCCAGCATCGACCAGACGCTGTTGGCGCGTAACCGCATCGCCAGCGGTGCGTTACTGATCACGTTAGAGTGGCTGATGGTCATCCCTGCGGCCACTGCCGCCAAAATGCCAGAGACACCAATGTGTTCCGCTATCAGGTAGGAGGCGAACGGCAACAGCATCAGCAGCACAATTTGGGTGGCCGCATCATCACCGCTCCAACGGTTAATAATGCGCAATGATTTACTGTAAAGCCAGGTGACGCCCACGCCAGCCAGCAGGCCACCGACCGCTACCTGAACAAACTCCAACGTCGCGCCAGACACGGTAAACACCATGGTGCCCATCGCCACCGCGACGGCAAATTTCAGCGATACCAGACCCGAAGCATCATTCATCAACGCTTCACCCTGCAAGACGCTCATCAGTTTTTTCGGGATGCGATCTTCACCAACAATCCCCGACAGCGCCACGGCATCTGTCGGCGACAGCACGGCGGCCAGTGCAAAAGCCGCCACCAGCGGCATCCCGGGAATCATCCAGTAAATCAGGTATCCCACCCCCGCGACAGTGATCAATACCAGCACCAGTGCCAGCCCAATCACCTCACGGCTGTGTTTGATAAATTCGCGCGTTGGCGTTTTCCAGCCATCGGCAAACAGCAGCGGCGGGATGAACAGCACCATAAACAGTTCAGGATTGAAATCGACGTGCAAGCCAAACTGGGGCCAGGCCAAAATGGCCCCGAGGGCGATTTGCATTAAGGGCAGCGGAACTTGGAAGGGTAAAATACGTGTAACAACCCCTGATAGTGATACCACCAGGGTTAAAATCAGAATGGTAAAAAAGATTTCCATGCTTTCCTTAGGAGATGTCCAATAATGACCTAACTGCGTGCTAAGTTGCCCTTTGTACGTTATGAGATAGTGCCCCATTATTTTTACATGAAAATATCGCCCAGCGGGGCAAAATTTCAGGGTAAAGCGCCTATTTTTTACATGATGATCCTGCAAATAATTGCATCAAAAAATCACCGCGATAAGACACTTCAGAGAAATCATAAGGGAAGAGGAAAAACGATGAGAGCAGTCATGGAGAACGGATCCCATGACCTAGGTGCTAGCAAAACCACAGGTATAAAAAAGGGGAGCCTGGCTCCCCTTAATGGCTTACGCACAAAACACTCAGAGCGCCCAACCACCAGCGTAGAACACCACCAGTGCGATAGCGATAATCACGGTGCCAACGTTCAGTTTACGCCATTCACCTGAGAAAACACGCCCCAGCACCAGTGCGCCAAAGCCCAGCATAATTCCGGTCACAATATTACAGGTCAGTACGATAAATACCGCACACACCAGACCCGACATGGCATCAACGATGTCATCAAAATTCAGCTTGGCGACATTGCTCAGCATCAGCAAACCTACATACATCAATGCTGGCGCAGTCGCGTATCCCGGTACCAGATAAGACAGCGGGGAGAGGAACAGCAGGCACAGGAACAATACGCCGACCACCGTCGCCGTCAATCCTGTTTTACCGCCTGCCGCCGTACCGGCCGCAGATTCGATGTAGACCGCCGCCGGAGACGTCCCGACCAGACTGGACAACATGCTGCTCACAGAGTCTGCCGTCAGCGCTTTCCCACCGTTCACGATTTGCCCGTCTTTATCCAGCAGGTTCGCCTGCCCGGCAACCGCGCGGATGGTACCGGTGGCGTCAAACACCGCCGTCATTACCAGCGCCAGCACGCTTGGCAGCACCGCCAGTTGCAACGCTCCCATGATATCCAGGCTAAACATCAGCGAGTGACCGTTTTCATCGGTCAGGCTCGGCAAACTGAACCAGCCCTGGAATTTCACGTTCGGATCAAAAATCAGACCGATAATCGAAATCGCCACGATCACCAGCAAGATCCCACCGGGTACACGACGTTTTTCCAAACCAATAGTGGCGGCCAGCCCCAGTAAAGACATGATCACAGGGAACGAGGTAAAGTTACCCAATGCAACAGGCAGCCCGTCGATCGGGTTCTTGATCACCAGCCCCACGCCGTTGGCGGCGATGATCAGCAAGAACAGACCAATACCGATACCGGTGCCATGCGCGACGCCCAACGGCAGGTTACGTAGGATCCAGGAACGGATGCCCGTCACAGAGATTACGGTAAACAGCAACCCCATCAGGAAAATCGCGCCTAACGCTACCGGGACACTGATCTGTTGCCCCAACACCAGGCTAAAGGCGGTAAATGCGGTAAGCGAAATGGCGCAGCCGATTGCCATAGGCAGATTGGCCCACAGTCCCATCAGCAAAGAGCCAAACCCTGCGACCAGACAGGTTGCCACGAACACCGGTGTATGCGGGAAACCCGCCTTGCTCAACATGCCAGGCACGACAATAACTGAATACACCATCGCCAGAAACGTGGTTAACCCGGCCAGCACTTCCTGTCTTACATTACTGCCGCGCTGTGTGATGTGAAAAAAAGCATCAAGTGAGCTTTGCGGGCGCGCCGCATTGCCAGCCTGACGAGAGCTATTTGACATGGTGGTATCCCCTGAGATGTCATTATTTGTAAAAGTAAAACCGGAGGGTGCATATGGCCTTGCCCGCCATGACGATCTCCCATCGCTGCACGCACCCACAACAACGGCGCTTCCGCACCGCAGCGCAAATATCTGATGCCTCCGAATGTCTTTCACACCTGCTCTGCGGACACGCAAACGATTAGCTTGCGAGGCACATCACAGGTGGGTCTGGCAGGTCGGAGGAGAAACGGGGGATTATCCTGCTTCTGGGCGGTGTATTTCAACTGATAATCCAGACAATTTATCAATACCCGTCATACTTCAATCTGCATGTGTGTTGGCTTTCCTCGCTCACCCCAGTCACTTACCTGAGTAAGCTCCTGGGGATTCCCTGCGTCGCCGCCTTCCTGCAGCGCGAATTATTTAGGGTAAATCACCCAACAAAACAGAACGGCGTTTCATGTACAGAAAACCCGCGAACCATTTTTTGTGATTGGCTTCACAAAAAAGTTGACCTGCACGGCCAAGCGGCGTATCTTTAAAAACGTGAAGAGCATCACATAAAAATGAACAATCACTCGGAGAGAGACAAATGAAACTGATCAAAAAAATCGTTGCCATGTTCGAAAGCGTTAGCGTCAACTTCAACATGTTCACCAACCACTAAGATTCAAGAAAGCGTAGGAATAAGAAGATGAGTATTGTCCGTAATATCAACAAAGTAATAAAAGCGTTGGGCAAAACCTATCGCGGTCTGGCTCCCTACGCTATCTTCCGTTAATCGTTCGCGATTAAAGCACATAGGCGGTTACGCACGTCGTAGCCTGCACTTAGAAAGCGGGCATCACTGATGCCCGCTTTTTTATAAACCCTACGATCTTTTTATCCTTGGCCTTGTTACTGAATCAGGTGGCTGGCTTTTTACAGGTCCGTCAGCGAGATGAATATTTGTTCCTGTCGTGACAAACACAGACCTGGGTAGACCCGCTTGTAAATTAATGCCTTGATTAAAGGAAAAAATAATTTCATCAAGAAAACCTAAATATACTTTTACTAATCTTTCTTTTCGAGTTATCTCATCATTAATATGTATTTTCGGGTAGTCAATAATGCTAATATCAAGAATTCCTCCGTTCGTTTTAAGGTAATTCCTTACGCTGCTAATTTTCTCTTCATTGGTATATACATTAGGTAGGGCCGTAGGATCTAAAGGTTGCATTTCATTATCATAAAAACATACCGGTTCATTAACTTGATTGGTACGTTCACCTTTAACAAAGGAATACGCCAATAGATATTTATTATTCCAAGAATAAAACGTATAACTGTGCCGATTGTGTTGATACATATCGTTACTAAACATCCATATCACTCCGTTATCATTAGTTTTAATCACTTCGCTCCATTGAATGTCTGGCGGTTCAATAAAACTATCAAACGTATTTGGATTATATTTCATTCTTAGCATGATGTCTATTTTCGAACCTATAATCCCATCATTATGATAATTAGAACTCTTTACATTAGTATGAATAAGATTCCAATGGTAATTTAATTTATGCACTTGATTATTACTCAATCCTTGACTTGAATACATAGCCATATCTGTTCTCATTTCTCTGGCATTCAGTTCAAGCGATCCTCTCTCGAGTAAAGCATGTGAAAACTTATATTTTTCACCCTCCTGATGAATATAAATAAAACCATCATTTTTCGCAGAAATAAATGCGCCTGATGTAGGGTTATGAATTCTCACATATCGATTATCAAATCTAAGATAAGCATGCCCATTTTTATCCACTTGAAAACCATGATGCCTCGGCACAGAGAGCTTTGTTAAAAACTCATTATCTTCTGAAGTTTTATGGTTCGCATGATGATAAATAATATCTTTCAATTCATCAGACAAATAAAAAGAGGTCGATGGTTCAAGTCGCCAACTGTCTTTATAAAATTCAACCCGATGACGAGTACTGCTATCTTTTAAATCATAAATCTCACAAGAAAAATGATGACCCCGTATGGCGGTTGCCTTTATGGGGACCAGTTTTTTATCTATCTCCACCGCATGATAAACTCTTGCACTTAATTTATCCTCATCACGAACACGATAAATAATCCAACTGTCTGAAAAAACCATTTTATCTATACGAAAAGAGTGCGGTGTTAAGTTAATATCCAATCGAGAAGCAATATTTTTTTCATCTTCCGTAAACGCATATGTATCAACTTCAGAAACCACGTGATGATTTAAATCCAGATCAGAAGGACTCTGAACAGGTGAGTCCGGTTTACTGTAATCACTGCACGGTTTACCTAAATAGAGCCCTCGACGATACCGCATCTCACAAAGATGATTGAACGGATCCTCTTCAGCTTCAATTTCTGTTTGAGGTACAGTCTCTCCATCTAATTCCCAAACCCCCAATTCCGTATTGTAACGCGTTTTATAGGTCAAATCGTCGCGGCTGGCATATAGCGTATGTTCGTCCTTGGTCAGTCTCCACAACCTTTTATTCGCATATATATATATAACCACTCTCAGAGCGAATGTGTTTAGGAACGCCAACTGTTTTGATACCAAAAATAGGTTGCTCCTGGATAGAAGATATATGGGCCACGCCACGTGAGTAACCTATTATGCTACCACTCAATTCTTCAATATCGTCAAAGGAAACATTCCTTCCTGTTAAATCATTTATGGCCATTCGTATCGCAGGGGCTACTAGTGTTTGGAGTATTACAATAACCTTAAGCCCATCAAAAAAGCCCATCAAAGAAGTCGCTAAACTATCTATAACCTTAGTGATTCTTTCTATAAACTCAACTTCTGATTGTGTTGGACAAGGTTCTCCATTTCGATAAGCGTTCACCACCTGAATCTCTAAGCTAAGATTAGTAACACAATTTTTAATAGTATCTAAAATTTTAATTAAAATATCTGAAACTGATAGATCCCTCCTTTCATTAATACATTCATAATCGATTTTCCTTATTGAAACATCATCAAGCTCCACTGTAGCAGTTCTATTAGCAATAGCGGCCTCAGCACCAGGAAAAACCAACAAATCGTAATTATTTAATAACTTTGATAATCTACAAGCATTGAACTTTAATGAGTGAAAAATAGCCTTACCAGCCTGTCTCAATGACACTAAATCAAGATTTATTTCTGTTTTATACTCGAGCGAAGTAATATCCGTTGATGAAAAGTGAGTGTCAAACCCCTGACAGAGTCTAATATTATGACGAAAACCCACCAGGCTACTTACATTAGCCGTTTTGGAACCAACATCTTTGTTATCTTGTCTATCGTTTTCGTCATTGTAATCTGAGGATGAGATATGTGGCTCAGAAAATCCGCTTCTCCATGTCGAATTCGACACAACACTTAATAAAGCTAAAACAGTCATCCAGCCCAATTTCTGAGGAACTTTCCCTGCTTGGGATGCTGCAACATTATTTAATTCCCTTTGAATAATTTTATCTGTGACAATGCCTTTTTCTCGTGCATCATGGCATCCTATGTTTTGTCTGAAACACTGTGTGCTAATTGGCATAAACCACCTCCTTGTGTGATAATCAAATTGATAAATCAATATCAGCAATCGCATATACAAATAAACGCGACTATTTTCAGATAGACTCACTTACAATCATTTTATGATAAATAAACATTAATTAATCACTTCACAGTTACGGTGTACTCTCCTTGAACGAGTACACAAGCCTCTACCGTGGATTATTTTGATATCCCACCCGCGACAGGACAAAAGAATCCAACCTGTGCGCAATGCTGCCGCTGCCGCTCCTTTTTCATCGCATGTTAGGTTAGCCCTCATTGAGAAACCTACGCTGTTTGCTGCCTGTACGCACTGACAGCCCCATGGAACGACATCACGCCATGACTATTCCTGTGTTTGCCATGCCGCGCGTCTATTTCGGTGACACGGCAATGGAAGCCTTACGCGCCTATAACCATAAAACGGTCGCCATTGTCACCGATGACTTTATGGCGACATCCGGCAAAACCGATTATCTCGCTGGTTTTATGCCACAGGCGCGCATCAGCATTTTCAGCGGGGTGAAACCCGACCCTGATGTTAACGTGCTGCACGCCGGGGGCGCGGCATTCAAAACGCTACAGCCCGATGTAATCATCGCACTCGGCGGCGGTTCCTCGTTGGATGCCGCCAAAGGCATCAAGGTCACACTCGAGGCGTTGCATCCTGAGCATCCGATAGTATTGGTGGCAATCCCGACCACCAGCGGCTCGGGCTCCGAAGTGACCACCTATGCGGTGATCTCCGATCCTGAACACGGGCAAAAATACCCGCTGGTCTCCTATCAATTACAGCCCGATATCGCCATTCTCGATCCGCAACTGGTGGTGAGCGTGCCACGCGGCATCGCCGTGGATACAGGCATGGATGTGCTCACCCATGCTATTGAAGCCTATGTTTCCTCCCAAGCTAACGATTTCAGTGATGCGCTGGCGGAAAAGGCCATCTTGCTGGTGTGGGACTACCTGCCACAGGTGTTCGAGCAGCCGCAAGCGATGACGCCGCGCGCCAAAATGCACAACGCCTCTTGCATGGCGGGCATGGCGTTCAGTACCGCCGGATTGGGGCTGGTGCATGGGTTGGCACATGCTCTGGGCGGCGTGTTTCACATTCCCCACGGCAAGATTAACGCCATGCTGCTCCCGTTGGTAATCGACTACAACGCCGCCACTGGCAGTGCTGCCACGCGCGAACGCTACGCGCGCTGTGCAGCATTAGCAGGCATTAAGCAGGGCGATCAACACACGCGTATCCAGCAATTATCCCGGCAAATTCGCGCGTTAAATCAACGCTTCGGTATCCCAGCTACGCTGCGTGAATTGAATATCAGTGCCCATGACGTTGAGCAACAGCGCACACGTTTGATCGATGCGGCGCTGGCAGATGGCTGCACCGCCAGTAACCCACATGCCCCCACCCGCGATGCGGTCAGCCAGTTGATAAGCCAGATTGCTGGCTTATCAGCATCACGACTGGACGAAATTGTCCTGCCCACCTCGGGCTGCACAATAAAGTCCTCGTGAATCACAAACGCGGGTACACCGTGTTGATTAGGGTGAATAGCACCACCGCGACGGGCCACAACAGCCCCATTCGCACCGGTGCATGACGTAAAGACAGGAAAACGCAGGTAACTGAATCAATGAACGCAACACAGCAACAGATTGCATGGATCACCCAACA
The DNA here is from genome assembly GCA_964293225.1 of uncultured Symbiopectobacterium sp. Taxonomy (GTDB): domain Bacteria; phylum Pseudomonadota; class Gammaproteobacteria; order Enterobacterales; family Enterobacteriaceae; genus Symbiopectobacterium. Next base: position 48,639 of record CAXYYB010000012.1, read on the forward strand.
GGTAATGCAAGAACTGGCCGCACAGGGCGCATCCCGTGCTGAAACCCTTGATATCTCCACCGCACCGCTTCAGGTACCGGTGGGTATCTCTAACCGTCATATTCATCTGGCACGGGAAGACATGGATGTCCTGTTTGGCTACGGCGCGACGCTAACACGCATGAAGGCCGTGAAACAACCCGGCCAGTTCGCCGCAGAAGAGTGTGTCACGCTACGCGGCCCGAAAGGGGAAATCAAAAATGTGCGTGTGCTCGGCCCACTGCGCCCCACGACACAGGTAGAAATTTCTGTCGCCGACAGCTTTGTGCTGGGAGTGAAAGCCCCGGTGCGTATGTCGGGCGATCTTCAGGACTCTCCCGGTATTGAAATCGTGGGTCCGAAGGGCAGCGTAAAAAAAGCGTCTGGCACCATCGTCGCCTGGCGGCATATTCATATTTCACCGGAAGACGCGGAACACCACGCACTGCGCGACGGCATGGAAGTCAGCATTCAAGCACAGGGACAACGTGCCGGCATCATGCAACACGTGGTGGTGCGCGCCACGCAAGCATCGGTGCTCGAGTTACATGTGGATGTGGAAGAGGCCAACGCCTACGGGCTGCGCAACGGCGATCTGGTCAACATTATCACGGAGCAACCCCATGGCTGATGTTTCCGTTGAGACGCGACTGCGCACGCTGGCGCAACTGATCCGCGATGCCGAATGCCGCGAGCATGACGGCGTGCTGAAAGTCGGCGTCGATCTGGGAACCGCAAACATCGCCATCGTGGTGGTTGACCGCCACAACGCCCCCATCACCGGCATTACCCACCCCTCCTCCGTGGTGAAAGATGGCATCGTGGTGGACTACCTGTCTGCCACGCGGGTGGTGAAGCACTTGAAACAACAGTTGGAAGCCCGCTTGGGCCAATCACTGACCCACGCCGCTACCGCGATTCCGCCGGGAATTACTGAGGGTAATACCAAGGTGATCGCCAACGCGGTGGAGTCATCTGGCCTGCGGGTGACGCATGTGGTGGATGAGCCCGTTGCAGCCGCCACAGCGCTGAATATGCGTAACGGCGCGGTGGTGGATGTGGGCGGCGGCACCACAGGGCTTAGCGTGCTGCGCAACGGCAAGGTGCTTTTTTCCGCCGACGAGCCGACCGGCGGCACCCATATGACGCTGGTGCTGGCCGGCGCGCTGGGCCTCACCTATACCGATGCAGAACACCTAAAACACGACCCGGCGCAAGCAGCGGATATCTTCCCGCTGGTGCGCCCGGTGGTGGAGAAGATGGCCTGCCTGACCCGTGACTGGCTGACAGCGTATAACGTCAGGAACATTCACGTGGTGGGCGGTGCCAGCAGCTTTAGCGAATTTCCCGACGTGTTCCGCAAGGTCACCGGGAAAAACATCATTCCCGCCGTGGAACCACTGTTGGTCACCCCGCTGGGGATTGCGATGCAGGCGGCACCATGAATACCACATACCGCTCACGAGAGGCAGCATGAACAGCCAGACGCTCTCTGCGTTGATTGACAAGGCCATCACTGATGCGCTTGCCCGCCGTACGTTACGGATATTCGAAAACACGCAGGCCGAAACCCTACGGCAGCCCACCACGTTTGTGCTGATCACCGGCGATGACGTAACCGCATTCCCTGCCACGCTGCGTTATCTGGCAGCACTGGCGCAAGCGGACTGTCTGCTCAGTGTGCACTTCTCGCACAGCGCACAGCGCTTGCACACGCATTTTGCCGATGCCTTGCATCGTCTGCTGCCGCAAGTGCCTTGCCAACAGGCTACAGACCCCATGCTGCGCAGCGGCGATACGCTGCTGTTACCGGCGTTGTCCGATAACAGTCTGGCAAAAATCGCGCTTGGCCTGCGTGATAACGCCGCCAGCCAATGGGTCTTTCAGGCGCTGGCACAAGACGTGCGCATTATCGCACTACACCACCCGGATGCCGCCATGCCCTCTGCCTATCTGGCACAGATCTCACGCTATCAGGAGACGCTGCGCCAATTTGGCATCCGCATGATGGGGCAACCTGCTGCGCCACAGGCATCCGTATCGCACAGCGCGATCGTCACTGCCGGTAAGCCCTTACTGACCGCACGCGATGTACGTCTGCATAACGAAAACACGCTACGTGTCCGACCGGGCACGTTGATTACCCCGGCCGCACGCGATGCGATAGCCGCGCGCCGCATCACCTTAATAACGACATCCTGAGGAGGCACCATGTATCTGGCCCAAGTCACCGGCACGGTGGTCTCCACCACCAAACATGCATCGTTGAACGGCATGAAACTGCTGCTCGTCACCCGTCTGGATGAGCACATGAACCCCACTCAGCGCACGCAGGTGGCGGTGGATACCGTTGGCGCTGGCAACGGAGAAATTGTGATCGTCGCCACCGGCAGTTCAGCGCGCATGACCAACAGCAAAGAGCATTCCGTTATTGATGCCGCTATCGTCGGTATCGTCGATGCCACCGAGCACAGTGAGGGCTAAATGTTGACGCAACAGCACCCTGCACAGCGCGATGTGGACGGTTGGATTGCTAAAGCCATTGCCGCCCAGCCTCAGCCAGAACGTAACGCATTGACCGTTGCTGATTTCGCCCTGCTGGCACAGTTGGCGCAGGACACCGCCCTTGCCATGCACCTGGCGATTGTCGTCAGCCTGGTGGATGCACACGGCCATCCGCGCTACTTCGTCAGCATGGATAACGCGCTGCTGGTCAGTCACCGCCTCGCCGGACAAAAAGCCTACAGCGCCGTGGCGCTGCGTATGCCGACGCACGAACTGGCCGAACAGGTACAACCCGGAGCACCCCTGTTCGGGCTACAGCAACAGGCCGATATCTGCGCCGTCGGTGGCGGGCTGCCCTGCTGGCATCAGGGACACCTGCTGGGCGGTATCGGCATCAGCGGCGGCACCGCCGAAGAGGATGTCGCGATCGCGCGCCACGTTCTGCACCACTTCACTCAGCAACGTTTTTCCCTGTCGCCTTTCGCCTGACAGCCGCGAATAACACGCTGGATTTTCTTGTCATCTCTTATTTCGGGGGGCTTATGTCCTTATCTTCCCTTGTGCTCGTGATTAACTGTGGTTCGTCGTCATTAAAGTTTTCCGTTATGCCCGTCGACGATGGACAACCGCTGCTGTTCGGTCTGGCAGAACGCTTGGGGCTGGATAATGCGGTGATTACCGTCAAAGACAGCGCGGGCAACAAATCCGTGCTATCGCTGGAATCCGCCAGCCACCATGAAGCGTTGAAAGTGCTGTTCGATACGCTCTCCAGCAAAAATCTGATCGATTCACTTGCCGCTATCGGCCACCGCGTCGCCCACGGCGGCAGCGATTTCAAACACTCCGTGTTAATCACACCGGCAGTGATTGAAAAAATTAAGGCGCTGTCAGTGCTGGCTCCGTTGCACAACCCTGCCAACCTGACCGGAATAGAAGCCGCTCAGGCGCTGCTGCCGTCACTGCCACAAATTGCGGTATTCGATACTGCCTTTCACCAGACGCTCGCCCCTGCTGCCTACACCTACGCCATTCCTTATGAGTATCAGCAGAAGTATCAGGTGAGACGCTACGGTTTCCATGGCACCTCACACCGCTACATTGCGGAACAAGCCCGCGCCATGTTGGATCTCAAACAGGACGATCACGGCATTCTGGTCGCCCATCTGGGCAACGGCTCCTCCATCTGTGCGGTAAAAAACGGACGCAGCGTCGATACCTCGATGGGTATGACGCCGCTGGAAGGGTTGGTGATGGGTACACGCAGTGGGGATCTTGATTTCGGTGCCGCCGCCTATATCGCCAGTTGCACCCAACAGCCCATCGAAAAGATCTACCAAACGGTGAATAACGCCTCCGGCCTGTACGGTATTTCCGGCATCTCCAGTGATTGCCGCACCTTACAAGAAGCGCGGGAAAGCGGTAACGAACGCGCAGGGTTGGCGATTGATGTGATGGTGCATCGTCTGGCACGTCACCTGGGTGCCCACCTCACCTCACTCTCACGCTTGGATGCGCTGGTATTTACCGGTGGCATCGGCGAAAACTCGGCGCTGATCCGCGAGTTGACCATCGAGCGCCTCTCGGTACTGGGGCTGAAACTCGATAAGCAAAAAAACAACAACATGGTGGGCGGGCGCAGCGGTGTCATTTCCTCCGGGGGCTTCCCCACTATCGCGGTCATTCCCACCAACGAAGAGAAAATGATCGCGATGGACGCCGCAGAGATCGCGCAGTTGGCGTGAGGTGCTACGTTCTCGTTTTAGTGAAACGTGACTCATTTAACAGTTTAGGGCAGCGCGGTGCCACGCCGCAGCGGCCCTGATAAACCAGCGTGGATTTTATTGTCGCACGCCTGAAAGTGATAACAAAAAAGTCTCGCTCATCGGCAAAACATTTGGTCGGGATATTCATAACATCCTAAACAGCAAAATCGGTGCGTTGCGGGATAAGGGCAGGCTACGGTCCGCCAAGCAGATTCCCCGCACTCTTTACTACCCGTTTTTTACTACAAGTTTTCTACTACAAAACGTCGAGGTTGATATGCAACAAGAAGCATTGGGTATGGTTGAAACAAAAGGTCTGGTCTCCGCCATCGAAGCCGCAGATACCATGGTGAAATCTGCCAACGTTACGCTGGTCGGCTACGAAAAAATCGGTTCTGGTCTGGTCACCGTGATGGTGCGTGGCGATGTGGGTGCCGTGAAAGCCGCCACCGACGCAGGCTCCGCCGCCGCCAATAAAGTCGGCGAACTGGTTTCCGTGCATGTGATCCCTCGCCCGCATACCGAAGTGGAAAAAATTCTGCCGAAGACACTGGGCTGATCGCTAAACCGCGAGGATTATTCCTATGAGAGATAATCTTGTCGAACAGATTATATCTGACGTGATGAACAAGCAAAGCGACGCACCACGTGCTGGCAAAGCGCTCGGCAGCATCGCCGGCTGCGGGCTGACAGAATTTGTCGGCACCGCCCTGGGTCACACCATCGGTCTGGTGATCGCCAACGTGGATCACCAACTGCATGAGCTGATGAATATCGATAAAAAGTTCCGCTCCATCGGTATTATCGGCGCACGTACCGGCGCCGGCCCACACATTTTTGCCGCTGACGAAGCGGTGAAAGCCACCAACAGCGAAGTGCTGATCATCGAACTGGCGCGCGACACCGAAGGCGGTGGCGGACACGGCTGTATGATCATCTTCGGTGCAGAAGACGTCTCTGACGCCCGCCGCGCCGTGGAAGTCGCCCTGAACGAAATCGACCGCACCATGGGCGATGTGTACGGCTCTCCCGCCGGTCATCTGGAATTCCAGTACACCGCACGTGCCAGCTTTGCCCTGAACAAAGCCTTTGGCGCACCTATCGGTAAGTCGTTCGGCATGACCTGCGCCTCGCCGGCTGCCATCGGGGTACTGATTGCCGATACCGCCGCCAAGGCTGCGGTCATCGACCCGGTCGGGTATGCCAGCCCGAGCAAAGGCACCAGCTACAGTAACGAAGTGATCTTCACCTTCGCAGGGGATTCTGGTGCGGTACGCCAGGCGGTGATCGCCGCTCGCGAAGTCGGTTTGCAATTGCTGTCCACGTTAGATCCAACGGAAATCAGATCGACGACCACGCCGTATATCTGATCCGTCAGGCGCGCTTGCGTGCCGTGCGATGTGAGGAAAGGAACCAAAAGATGAACGACCTTGAAATCGCCCAGGCGGTCTCCACCATCCTGAGCAAATACAGTAACCCCGTCGCCTCCGGCGCGGGTGCAGCAACAATCGCCACACCGGTCGCTGAAGCTGCATCTCACACCGAGCAATCGCTGGTCAGCAGCATTGTGGCGCAAGTGTTGGCACAGCAACAGCCGACAAGCGCCACACTGCAGCCTTCAGCACTGGATGCGGGTATCTTTGACAGCATGGACGAAGCCATTGCCGCCGCCGCAATAGCGCAAGTGCAGTATCGCCACTGCTCGATGCAAGACAGGGATGCCTTTGTGAAGGGCGTGCGTGAGGTGTTTCTTCAAGAAGACGTGCTGGACCAAATCTCCCGCATGGCCGTCGAAGAAACCGGCATGGGTAACTACGAGGACAAGCTGACCAAAAATCGCATCGCCGCGCTGAAAACGCCGGGCACGGAAGACCTAGCGACGCAGGCGTGTAGCGGTGACGGTGGGCTGACATTGATCGAATACTCTGCGTTCGGCATTGTCGGTTCCATCACCCCCACCACTAACCCGACGGAAACCATCATCAACAACAGCATCGGCATGCTGGCGGCAGGCAATACCGTGGTGTTCAGCCCGCACCCGCGTTCGCGCAACGTATCGCGCCTCGCGGTGCGGCTGATCAACGAGAAGCTGGCGCAGTTGGGTGCACCGGCCAATCTGGTGGTCACCGTGGCGAACCCGTCCATCGACAACACTAACGCGTTGATCAAAGACCCACGCGTCAACCTGCTGGTGGCAACGGGTGGTCCGGCGATCGTGAGAACGGTGATGTCATCGGGCAAGAAAGCCATCGGTGCCGGTGCCGGCAACCCGCCGGCGGTGGTGGATGAAACGGCCAATATTGAACGGGCAGCACGCGATATCATCAAGGGATGCAGCTTTGATAACAACCTGCCCTGCGTCGCCGAAAAAGAGGTGATCGTGGTGAATCAGGTGGCAGATTATCTGATCCACTGTATGAAGAAAAGCGGTGCCTACCTGCTGTGTGATAAGCAGTTGATCCAGCAGTTGCAAACGCTGGTGCTGAATGAGAAAGGCACGGGCCCCAATACCGCGTTTGTTGGTAAAGATGCGCGTTTCATCCTGCAACAACTGGGGATCTCCAGCGCATCGGACACCAAAGTTATCCTGATCGAAACGGAAAAAAATCACCCCTTTGTAGTGCATGAACTGATGATGCCGATTCTGCCCGTGGTGCGCGTTGATAACGTTGATGACGCTATCGATCTCGCGGTCAAGGTAGAACACGGGAACCGTCATACCGCCATCATGCACTCCACCAACGTCGAAAAACTGACCAAGATGGCGAAGCTGATTCAAACCACCATCTTTGTTAAAAATGGGCCGTCTTATGCCGGCATCGGCGTCGGCGGCGAAGGGCATGCCACTTTCACTATCGCCGGCCCCACCGGGGAAGGATTGACGTCCGCACGGTCGTTTGCCCGTACCCGCCGTTGTGTAATGGTGGAATCGCTTAATATCCGTTAATCGTCGCGAGGCTGAGGGCCATTTGCCAATGAAAACACGAATCATCAATGCACCAACACCCGACATCGTGGCGATGCTGAAGCGAAGAATGCCCGGCGAGTTTCGCTCACGGCTCGATCTGTTGCGCATTGACGCCATTGGTTTGCTGATGGTGCCAGTACCGGATCTCTATTTCTACGCCGATCTGGCCAGCAAAAGCGCCAATGTGGTGGTTTCGGAAATCTTTGGCAGTTGCCCTCAGCACATCACGACATTGGCAATCTTTGGCGAAGTCGCCGCGGTCAACGAGGCCATGCGGATGATCGAAAATGACAACACGGCGTTCTGAGAACCAACCTATGAAAAAAATACTGCTGTTAGCGGGTGATTTTTCTGAGGATTATGAAGTCATTGTGCCATGGCAGGCATTAAGCGCATTGGGTTTCCGGGTGGACGCCGTCTGTCCGGGAAAGCGCGCTGGCGAATTTATTAAAACCGCCATTCATGATTTTGAAGGCGATCAAACCTACAGCGAAAAGCCCGGACATCTGTTTCGGCTGACCGCATCGTTTGATGAAATTCGTTTGCAGGACTATTGCGGATTTTATATTGCTGGCGGACGCGCACCTGAATATTTGCGTCTGAATAAATCCGTACTGAATATTGTCCACTATGCGTTTAATTTTTCTGTGCCGATCGCCGCTATTTGTCACGGCCCACAAATATTGGTGGCCGCGGGCGTATTAAAAGGCCGAACCCTGACCGGGTATTTCACCATGAAACCAGAAATCGAACTGGCAGGCGGTATTTATCGCTCTGCGGCTGATGACGAAGCCGTTCTCGACGGCCATCTGGTAACGGCAACCACCTGGATGGGGCACCCGGCGCTGTTGCGTCAGTTTATTTCGTTGATTGGCACCACTGTGCAGATCTAAGCGTACAGCAACTATATTTCACGGTCATCTTTCACGCTGAATAACGCGAAGGAGGCCTCTGTATTGCCTACATCATGAATAATTTAAATATGCAGGAGTCCTGGATATGTTAGAGAAAGGTTTTTCCAATCCGACCGACCGTGTTGTCAGACTGAAAAATATGATTCTGACGGCAAAGCCCTATGTCGAATCTGAACGTGCCGTATTGGCTACCGAAGCCTATAAAGAAACCGAAGGCTTGCCGCCAATCATGCGTCGCGCCAAAGTGGTAGAAAAGATCTTCAACAATCTGCCGGTGACCATTCGCCCGGACGAGTTGATCGTCGGTGCAGTAACCAAAAACCCGCGTTCTACCGAAATCTGCCCTGAATTCTCTTATGACTGGGTGGAAAAAGAGTTCGACACCATGGGTGCCCGCGTCGCGGACCCGTTTATCATCCCGAAAGAAACCGCTAAAGAATTGCATGATGCCTTCACCTACTGGCCGGGTAAAACCACCAGCGCGCTGGCCGCCTCCTATATGTCTGATGCCACCAAAGAGAGTATGGCGAGCGGCGTATTCACCGTCGGTAACTACTTCTACGGCGGCGTCGGCCACGTCAGCGTGGATTACGGCAAAATCCTGAAAATCGGTTTCCGTGGCATCATTGATGAAGTGCAGCGCGCACTGGAAAAACTGGATCGCAGCTCACCGGATTACATTAAAAAAGAGCAGTTCTATCACTCGGTGATCATCAGTTACACCGCCGCGATCCGATATGCCCACCGCTATGCAGAGCATGCGGCACAGTTGGCGCAGCAGGAAAGCAACCCTACCCGTAAGCAAGAGCTGCTGCAAATTGCCCAAAACTGTCAGCGCGTTCCAGAATTCGGTGCCTCCACCTTCTGGGAAGCGTGCCAGACCTTCTGGTTCCTGCAAAGCATGTTGCAGATTGAATCCAGCGGTCACTCCATCTCTCCGGGGCGTTTCGACCAGTACATGTACCCGTACTACGCCGCCGATAAAAACATCACCAAAGCATTTGCTCAGGAACTGGTGGACTGCTGCTGGATCAAACTGAACGACATCAACAAGACGCGTGATGAAGTCTCCGCGCAGGCGTTCGCCGGTTTCGCGGTGTTCCAAAACCTGTGCGTGGGCGGTCAAACGGAAGACGGTCGCGATGCCACCAATGAAATGAGCTACATGTGTATGGAAGCGACCGCGCATGTTCGCTTGCCGCAGCCCTCTTTCTCAATTCGCGTATGGCAAGGCACGCCGGATGAATTCCTGTATCGCGCGTGTGAAGTGGCGCGTCTGGGGCTCGGCGTACCGGCGATGTACAACGATGAAGTGATCATCCCGGCACTGCAAAACCGTGGCGTTTCGCTGCACGATGCGCGTGACTACTGCATCATCGGCTGTGTGGAACCACAAGCGCCGCACCGTACCGAAGGCTGGCACGATGCCGCGTTCTTCAACGTCGCCAAAGTGCTGGAAATCACCCTGAACAACGGTCGCGTTGGCAACAAACAGATCGGGCCGGTCACGGGCGAACTGCCGCAGTTCGGTAACATCGAAGATTTCTACACCGCGTTCCAAAAGCAGATGGCGCACTTTGTCCATCAGTTGGTCGAAGCCTGTAACAGCGTGGATATCGCGCACGCCGAACGCTGCCCGCTGCCGTTCCTCTCCGCCATGGTGGATGACTGCATTGGACGTGGTAAATCATTGCAAGACGGTGGTGCCATCTACAACTTTACCGGCCCGCAAGCATTCGGCGTGGCCGATACTGGCGACTCCGTTTACGCCATCCAGAAACAGGTGTTTGAAGACCGTAAACTGACGCTGCAAGAGCTGAAAGGCGCGCTGGATGCCAACTTCGGTTACCCGGTTGGCGCGGCACCTCATGCTGCTGCACCGAAATCGTCGCTGAATGAGCAAGATGTGTATGACATCGTGAAACGTATCGTGGAACAGAACGGTACGCTGGATCCGTCCGCCATCAAGAACGAAGTGTATCGCCAGCTTTCAGCCAGCGCCCCGGCAACCCCGACTTACGGTGCCAGTGAGAATCGCCATCAGGAAATTCGTCGCATTCTGGAAAGCACGCCGTGCTTCGGCAACGACATCGATGATGTGGATCTGGTGGCACGTCGCTGTGCGTTGATTTACTGCCAGGAAGTCGAGAAATACACCAACCCGCGCGGCGGCCAGTTCCAGGCGGGTATCTACCCGGTATCCGCTAACGTGCTGTTCGGTAAAGACGTCGCGGCGCTGCCCGATGGTCGTCTGGCGAAAGAACCGCTGGCCGACGGCGTTTCACCACGCCAGGGCAAAGACACATTAGGCCCAACTGCGGCGGCGAACTCAGTGGCAAAACTGGACCACTTCAGCGCCTCCAACGGCACGCTGTATAACCAGAAATTCCTGCCATCTGCACTGGCCGGTGACAAAGGTCTGGTGAACTTCGGCGGCATGGTAAGAAGCTACTTCGATCGCAAAGGGATGCACGTTCAGTTCAACGTGGTGGATCGCAATGTGCTGATCGATGCACAGGCACACCCGGAAAAACACAACGATCTGGTGGTACGCGTAGCCGGTTACAGTGCCCAGTTCGTGGTGCTGGCGAAAGAAGTACAGGACGACATCATCAGCCGCACGGAACAGCACTTCTGATGCGCTGCTGAGGGTCGGGGCGGTATACCCTAAATAATTCGAGTTGCAGGAAGGCGGCAAGTGAGTGACAAATTTGTCTGGAACAAATTTGCACAGCGCTTGCGCTGGCCCGAAGGGTGAACCTCAAGGATGAGGTTCATCAATCCCGATGAGCTTACTGAAGTAAGTGATTCGGGTGAGTGAGCGCAGCCAACGCACCTGCAACTTGAAGTATGACGGGTATCGCCCCGGATTCACCACACTCCCGAGGGTACGCGTCGCCCATGAGCCATGTTATGAATAAAGTACACTATGATACGGAAGGCGTGATTTTCAATATTCAACGCTATTCCCTGCACGATGGTCCCGGTATCCGTACCATCCCCTTTTTTAAAGGCTGCCCGCTCTCTTGCAAATGGTGCAGCAACCCGGAATCGCAGCGGCCAAACCCTGAGCTGCTGTTCAAAAAGAATGACTGTATCCACTGCGGTAAATGTCTGGAAGCCTGTCAGCATCAGGCACTGTCCATCACCGCACCGCATTTTATCGACCGCCAGCGCTGTGTTAACTGCGGTGATTGCACCCGCGTGTGCCCGACCGGCGCGCTGGAGATGAAAGGCAAGCGCATCACCGTACGTGAAGTGATACAAGAGCTACAAAAAGAAGAGAACGTGTACCGTCGTTCTGGCGGAGGGATTACCCTTTCCGGCGGCGAGCCGCTGGCGCAGCCGGAATTCGCTCGCGAATTGCTGAAAGCCTGTAAAGAAAAGGGCTGGCATACCGCCATTGAAACCACCGGGCTGACGTCTGCACAAACGATTGAAGACGTATTTCCGTATATTGATTTAGCGCTTACGGATATCAAGGCCATTAATCCAGCCGTGCATCGTTGTAATACTGGCATGGATAATCAGCGTATTTTAGAAAACCTGATCAGAATTTCATTTATTACCAAAACTATCGTGAGAATTCCGCTGGTACCCGGCGTAAATGACAATCGTGAAGAAATTCACGCGATTGCTGAATTTGCCCGATTGATGTCGAATGTCGACACCATTCATTTATTGCCTTATCACACCTACGGTGAAAATAAATATACATTACTTGGTCGTGAGTACCCGATGGGTGATGCGCCCAGCGTACCGGAAGAGACCGTAAATATCCTCAAGCGGGAAATCGAATCATTAGGTTTCCAATGTCATATTGGGGGGTAGTCGCACAAAATCGATATATTGTCGGGTGGCGTATTATCACGCCACCCGACTTTTAGTTTGTCATTATTAAAAATAATTATTTTTCACATCAATAATACCGACGTGATGTATTACGTCGTTTATTTCTTGTACCCACACAATCAAGGTGAGTGTAATGAACAGCATTGATATTTTAGTCGCTTTCGGCGGCGGTATTTTCGGTGCCGCTATCGGTGCCCTGGCGGCCTTTGAATTTGTCGGTCTCTTGGTCATTGCCATGGCGATATCACAAATTGTCACCGGCAGCGCCACCACATTTATCCAATTTCCTTTTGGCGTATTCGGCCCACACGTCGGCGGCTTTGCGGCCGGTGTTGCCGCAACTGCTTATGCAGCGAAAAAGGGTAAATTAGCGTCTGGCCGCGATATCACTGCCGGGCTAAGCGGATTGGGAGCCCCCGATGTGCTACTGGTCGGCGGTGCGTTTGGCGCTATCGGCTTCGTCATTGCCTGGTTGTTCAATCAAATACCCGCTTTCTCTTCGGGATTGGCATGGACTGACACGGTTGCGTTAACCGTGGTGATCTCTGGCATGATCGTGCGGTTGATGTTCGGGACTACCGGTCTGCTGGGCCAACCACAAAGCGGAGTGCGTCGCTGCTACCCACCACAGGATCAGTGCTGGATGCCCTACCACAGCCGCATTCCTCAACTGTCGGTCTTGGGTATCGGTATTGGATTGATGGCTGGCTATCTGGGCCACTCGTTTGGAGGCAGCGGTGCGCTGCTGGCCTTTGGGATTTCAGCGTTCTCATTGGTATTCCTGCATTTCAATACCCAAGTGCCGGTTTCTCACCACATTGCCCTGCCTGCGGCCCTGGCAGCGGCGGCCTCCGGCAGTCTGATCTGGGCGGCGGTGATCGGCGTGCTGTGCGCACTGCTCGGTGAACTGATTTCCCGCCTGTTTCTGGTTCATGGCGATACCCATATTGACCCACCGGCGTTCACCATTGCGATAATGACGACGTTGGTCAATCTGCTGGCAACCATTGGATTTTTTGCGGCACTACCGTTGTTTTGATGTTGGGGCATTAGCCCCAAAAGATAGGATAAGAATTTCTGTTGGTATAGCGTAAGGTTTCGTGCGCGAAAACTGCTGTGTTTCTCTGTCATTCGCGTGGCACGCGCCCGACACGGGGTGTGCAGTCGCCCACACCCCGTGTCCCCGCGCTTTTTGCGTAATGACGTCGCTGCGCGATACCCTCGGAAATGGGTGCCCTATAAGAACAAAAAAATCCCCGGCGGTTGCCAGGGAGAGTAGGAAGAGAAATCACGTTGAGACTATTTATCACCCTTACGCGGGGTGTTTTTTCCCGCCGGGCGTGGCGTCGGTTTTTTCGCGGGCTGCTCAGGCGCTGTCTTTGGTGCAGCGTCCGGCACAACGGGCGCTTGTGCAGCCGGTTGTGGCGCAGGTACTGGCGGCTCGAAGATATCCCCGCATGACGAACCATTATCGTTTAGCTCAAGTGTCACCACGGGAATCGTGGTTTCCTTCGCTTCTGGCTCAGGTGCGACAGGCGGTGTGATGACCGCTGCCGGTGCCACCGGCTCTGGTTTGGCAACGCCAACCGTCTCTGCTGAATGTGTGATGGCTTCAATCCCTTCAGCGGTGCGCGCAATCACCTTATGGGCATAAACTTGCCCTACTCTGGCCGCCGCGACGCTCGCCGCCGCAATCGCGGCATTGACTGCCCCCACTTCCCCTTCCAGCTTCACGGTGACCATGCCACCGCCTTTCGTCAGCTCATAACCGACCAGATTAACATTGGCAGATTTCACCGCCGCATCTGCTGCCTCAACGGCCGCGGCAAGACCCACGGTTTCTATCAGACCCAAACTTTGCTTAGCCATAAGCGATTCCTGTGTATCGTTATATCAATGAAGCCGTGCTCTGTAATAATGCGGCTTTATCGGTGAATTCCCAGGGAAAATCGGATCGCCCGAAATGCCCGTAACATGCTGTTTGGCGATAACGCGGCGCCAGTAAATCAAGCGACGTAATCATGCCGTAAACGCTGAGATCGAAATGCGCGTCCACCAGTTGCTGCAACCGGGCGCTACTCACCCGCCCGGTACCAAACGTGTTGATGCGCACCGCGACCGGACGCGCAACGCCGATAGCCCAGGCCAACTGCACTTCACAGCGCGCCGCTAATCCGGCGGCCACGATATTCTTAGCAACGTAGCGTGCCGCATAGGCCGCTGAGCGATCGACTTTGGAAGGATCTTTACCCGAAAACGCGCCGCCACCGTGGCAAGCGGCACCGCCATAGGTATCGACGATAATCTTGCGCCCGGTAAGCCCGCAGTCACCCATCGGTCCTCCCGTGACAAACGCCCCGGCCGGATTGACCAGAATACGGGTGTGTGGCGTCAGCCAACGAGTGGGAAGCACCGGTTTAACGATCTCTTCGATCACCGCTTCACGCAGCGTTTCAAGCGAGACATCGGGCGCGTGCTGTGTGGAAATGACAATGGTGTCCGCCGCAATCACCTGACGATCGCGGTAGCGCAGCGTCACCTGACTTTTGGCATCTGGCCGTAAAAAGGGCAAGCGACCGGATTTACGCAGTTGCGCCTGACGCACCATCAACTGATGCGCATAGACCAGAGTTGCAGGCATCAATGCTGGCGTTTCATCCGTGGCATAGCCAAAGGTGATGCCCTGATCGCCAGCGCCCAGTTCGGTTAATGCGTCCCCCTGAATACCGCTGGCAATATCCGGCGACTGCCGACCAATCAGGTTGAGCACGCCGCAGGTATTGCCGTCGTAGCCAAGCGAAGAGTGGTTATAGCCAATCTGTTTGATGGTGTGGCGCACCACGCTTTCCACATCAATGGATGTCGTGGTGGTGATTTCTCCCGCCACGATGGCAACGCCGGTTTTCACCAGACATTCGCACGCCACGCGGCCCCAGGGATCTTGTAGCAACACCGCATCCAAAATCGCATCGGAAATCTGATCGGCGATTTTGTCTGGATGGCCTTCCGCCACCGATTCGGAAGTAAACAGGTACTCGTCCACGCACGCCCCGCCCCACTGAGAGTATCCCGTTATTTTACTCGGGAGGATGATCGGCTCCGGTGAACTTTCTTGTTGTCAGGTTGGACTATTTTGCGGTATCACCGCGCGGGTAGCACTACGCTGCTCCCCGCTTGCGGTGGGGCTACCGGCGGATTAAACGCCATCAATTTGCGGTAGTCGGAAGGTGACATATTGGTCTCTTTCTTGAAGATGCGGCAGAAATAGTTCGCATCCTGATACGCCAGTTCCAGCGCAATGGTATTGACCTTTAAATCACTGAATTGCAGCAGAGATTTAGCAATTTTGATTTTTCGATTTGCCACATAGGTAGAAAAACCGGTACCGGTGGCTTTCTTGAAGGCACGGCTCAGGTAACAGGCGCTGACAAAAGCGCGTTCGGCGATATCATCCAAGGTGATGTTGGTGAAAATATTCTTCTCAATGTGATAACGCGCGCGTTCGATAAAATCGCCCTGCGGCGCAGCGCTTTTAAACGCCCGCTCAAACAGGGCTTCGCTCAGGGGAAACACGCCGCGCAGAACACGGTAGTAAAGCCCTTCCGTCAGCCCGCGGCTAGCAACGTCGCGCATTACTCCTTTCAACGCCGCTGAATGAGAAGCGGCAAACTTGTCGCCTTGCGCCGTCACATATTGATCAAGCAGCGCAAGAAAATCCACGACCGTCTGACGGCGATCGCCGGATTTATCCCAGTAAGCACCGTCAATGGTCTGAAACACCAGCTCATTCCAGGCGGGGTAATCGCCGTCGTCGATCAGGGAAAACACTTTCTGTTTCAGTTCCCGTGTTACCTGATTATCCTGTTCATCGTAGTGCAGTACTTTTTTGATCACATCGGTCATGACGCTCTGTTTAACCGGTTTAAGCAGGTAATCATCCACTTTCAGGCTTAACATGCTGCGCACAATATCGAAATCGTCATTGGCGGTGGTGACGATCACTTTGGTCTGATCGTTTTTACGGCGCAGGTATTCGATCACCTCTCTCCCATTTGGCAACGGGATATTGATATCCACCAGGATCATATCAATATGATTCAGTTGATCGATCAGTTGAATGGCTTTGCGTCCGGTCGATGCTTCATGAATGGTGGCATTTTCGATGTGCTCCGAAATCATGCGGCGCAGAGATTCGGATTCAATGTGTTCATCTTCCACAATCACAAAATTGTACATTGTGTTTCTCCCCGGATTAATGGACTTCCTGCATCGGGAAACGCAGCTTGATAGAGGTTCCCTGCTTCGGTTTGTGCGGACTGGTAATCTCCAACCCATAACGTTCGCCGAACAGCAACTGAAGTCGATTTTGAATGTTGTTGATACCGATGCCGCCTTTCTGGCGATTCTCATTACCGGAGAGAATATGCTCGATATCCTGTGGCGAAATACCATCGCCATTATCCGTCACTTCAATGATCACATCGTGGCCATCGTCGGTGGCTTTAATGTGAATGTGACTTTTTATTTCTCGCGGCTCAACCACGTAATTAAAGAAGTTCTCCACCAGCGGCTGCAAAATAAGGAAAGGGCAAATCACATCCAGATATTTATCTGGAATACTGAACATATAATCAAAACGATCGCTCATGCGGACTTTTTGAATCGACATGTAGCTGTTGACGTAATTGATTTCATTACGCAGCGTGATAAGTCCATTATTACTTTTGCGTAGCAGATAGCGCATCATGTCAGAAAAATCATGCACCATGTTTTCGGTGCGCTGGGCGTTCTCCAAAAAGGCTAAACGACCGATGGTGTTGAGTACGTTAAACAGGAAATGGGGGTTTATCTGATAAGAAAGTGCTTTAAACTCCGCCTCATGCAGAGAGCGCTCGATGTCCACGCATTTGCGCAATTCATTGGTTAACGCCAGATCTTTTTGATGCAACTCGCGCTGGATGTTGTTGGCGTAAGCCTGTTCCACCAAATAGGACGCGACATGCAGCAGCGTATAGGCGGTAGATTCAAAACGCTCATAGGGCATGCGTTTGGTGTTTTCATGCAGATTCACCAGCATGGGATTCTCTTCCCACACGCCATTTTCCGCCAGAATGTAAGGGATTTCAGTCTCTTTTGAGGTTTCGACTTTGACCTGACCGGAGATAAACGCACCCAGATAGTGGTTGTCTATCATGATGGGCACCGCGAACTCAACGAACCCACAGTAGCAGCGATATACCACCGGGCGGCAGGCGGCCATGGCAGCCCTTCCTCCGGCGTCATCACAATCGTAGCAGTGTTGCGCTAATGCAGGGTTACGCCGCGAACGGGCGCAAAAATCAGAAAATCCGCTGGGCTTGGTAACCGGAACGCCTTTTTCATCAACAACCACCAATGCAATCATCATGGATTTGCTGAAGTTATCCTGCAACGTTTGCAGCCGCTCAACGTCAAGGATTTCTTGCAATGGGTATTTGTTGTTCATCATGCTCTTTTCTGTCAGTCAGACACAGTGTCTGAGAATCCGTTTTCACCCCTCCGCCGCCGTAGGAATATCCCTTCTATACCCTAAATAATTCAAGTTTCAGGACAAAACGTTAACGTTTTGAACAGCGCTTGCGCTGGCCCGAAGGGTGAACCTCAAGGATGAGGTTCATCAATCCCGATGAGCTTACACAAGTAAGTGATTCGGGTGAGTGAACGCAGCCAACACACCTGCAACTTGAAGTATGACGGGTATATCCTATTGATAACGGTCTTGTATTATTTACGATCTGCGGTATGGATGCTATGACCTATCTCACACGGTGCTATTGCGATAAGAATGACAAGAAATTACACCTGAAAATGTTTGTTTTGTTTGAGCCCGATCGACTCTTGCGCTATGACAAAGTCGAGGTTTTCTCTTCACGTCCCGGCCAGCAGACCAACAATACGCCCACCATAATGGCGAATATGCCGATGCACGCCAGCCATGAAAAATGCTCTGAATAGTCGGGTAAGAGAAGTGAGCCAAGCCACACCAGCACATAGCTCAGGCTCAAAAACGCGTAGGCTTTGCCCAGCGCTAAGCGCTGTAACGCGAACTGCCAGACAATCAGCGACAGCGCGTAACACCCCAGCCCAGCGGTAAGCAGCAGCCACTGGCACGGTGCGCCATCCCACAGCATGCGTATCGACCCTACCGGTGGCAATCCAGACAGGGCGTATTTAATCGCCAACTGCGCGATGCTGACCAACATGACGCTGAGGCATGCCGCTAGATATCCCATGCGGTCCCCCACACTAAGCCGTAACACCGAGCAAAACGACGCCCGAGATGATAAACAGAATGCCGAGGATGTGCCGCCACCCCATAGGCTCCTGCCAAATCCAGCGCGCCGCCAGGGTGATCCAGACCAGATTTAGACTCAACATCGGATAGGCAATGCCAACCGGGAGTTGTTGCAGCACAACCAGCCACAGTAATAACGCAAGCGCCAGCAGCAGCAGAGCAACGCCCAGCCATCGCGCTGTATAGGCAGGACTCACCGCACCAGCCGCCTGTTTTTGGCACATCTGCCCCATGCAGCTCAGCATGCTGACCAGCAAAACCCCCACCCATGCACTCACTGCGCGTGATACTCGACAAAGGCAAAACGTCCTTGTTGATAGATACAGTCCGGCATTGGCAACGCATGTATCGTCGTTCTGTCGTCATCGTCCAGCAGCAACATCAGCGTAATATTGCCTTGTTGACGATGAGCCGCGAGCCAGCCGGGGAAGGCATCCTCAGAGACAAACCGTTCTGCGCTGTCCTCAAACGCCAACCCCCAGGCCAGCTCTCCGCGACGGCTATAGAGAAAAATATCGTCGCGCTGCAACGCCCAGGCAATCGCCGAGGCAGCTCCTACGCTGTTGGACAGCACATAGCGGCTCGATTGCAGTTGCGCATGAGCCTGCTCAATCATCGCCTGCGGCTGTTTGGCATTCTCCACGCGATCGGGAATGGCCGCACCCACCAGCAGCGCCAGCCCCAACGGACACAGCGCTGCGCAGGCCCAGCGGTTACGCGACTGCACAAGCGACAGGCTCCCGATCAACGCCCAGGAGAGAAAGATCACTGCGGCCGCCAGCATCTTGCCATATTCCTGCGGTGTATAGAGCGGATAGCTCGCCAACCGATGAGGAGCCAAGACCAGCACAACAGCCAGCAGCCCCATCACACCAAACAGCATATTGATAAGCGCGTTGGCACGCAGTGCCTTGGCCCCTTGCAGGGCAGCATCCCGTACATGATGCGCCAGCAACGCCGCCAGCGGCGCGTAGCAGGGCAAGATATAGGTCAGTAACTTTCCCTTCGCGAGGCTGAAAAACAGCAGTGGCATCAGCGTCCAGCCCAGCAAATAGATCAGGCCGCTGTTCGTTTTCCTGTCTCGCCAGCCCTGACGCAACGCACCGGGTAGGAACCCCAGCCAAGGTAATGCGCCCAGCACAAACAGCGGCAAGTAATACCAAAACGGTGCCCGATGCTGTGCGCCTTCCTGGGCAAAACGCTGGATATGCTCTACCCAGAAAAAGTAGTGCCAGAACGTCGGTTCACGCTCTGCTATGGTCAGCGCCCAAGGCAGTGTCACCGCCGTCGCACTCAACACGGCTAACGGCCCATACATCAACAGCGATTTCCACTGTTTCTTTTCTGCTACCCACGGCAGCACGCTAATAACCGGCACTGCCAGTGCCAAAAAGCCTTTGGTCATCACACCCATGCCGCAAGCCATCCCCAGTACCAGATACCCGATGGCCTTTTTGCCTACAGGCTCGGCTTCAGCGGCATACCAGAAACTGCACATGGCAAGCGAGAGCCACAGCGCGAGCATGGGATCGAGCACGGCATAAGTCCCGACGCCGTAGACCAGCAAGCAGGAAAGGTAGATGACTGCCGCCAGCAGCGCAGTACGTTTATCACGCCAGATCCGCCAGGAGAGCCATGCCACCAGACAAGCGGTCAGCGACGAGGAGAATATAGCTCCCGCTCGCACCGCAAAGTTGGAATGACCAAAAAGCCATTGTCCGAGATTGTTGATCCAATAACCGGCTATCGGCTTTTCAAAGTAACGAATACCTAAAAACCGCGGCACCGCCCAATCCCCCGAGGCCAGCAAGCCACGGCTGATTTCGGCATAGCGGGTTTCATCCGGCTGCCAGAGCAAGCGGTATTCAATGGGGATAATGTAGTAGAGTGCCCACAACGCGACCAAGGCGAGCGTGTAAGTGACTGCTTTCATGAGTGACCGACCTGATCGTGCTGGCTATTCAGCCACTGTTGACAACCTAACCATCCTTCCCGCCCGTCAATGACGTGGCGTACCACGTGCCCAACGGGCAAATCCTCCTCAGCGTCTGGAAGCAACGCCCCCAGCGAACAAAACTGAAGTCCTTCGAGATGCGCCATGGAGAGCAACGCCGAGAATTCCCGCTGGAAGGCGATGCCCTCCACCTCGGCGTGCACGGTGTATACCGGTGTCCCCCGCGCGCTGTGCATGGCGTTGAGCAAATAACGGTTGAACTGCCGAGGTTGCACCGTGGAGCCGATAACCTCATCCCAGGTGGGCAATGAAACCGGAATCTGAACGGTACCTAATGTGCCGTCCGCCAGACGAGGCCGAAATGGCGTACTTCCACGACAATCGCTGTTGTAGCGGAAACCAAAGCACTGCTTAGCCTCAATAACACGCTGATCTGCCCGCCACCCGGCCACAGCGGAACAGGTGACAGCTTGACCCAGCAGGTCCTCCAGCGCCGTCTTACCCAGCGCAATATGGCGATGTAACTGTGCCGGATTCCAAATGCCCGCCCAGGTTTGCCAGGCAAAGTGATCCCAAGCATGAAGCCCCACCTCATGAGTACGCGCCGTTTGTCGCATAACGTCTGCATTACCGCGTCCGATCAAACGGCCCGGCCAGGCAGTGCCCGCCAGCAGGATATCCCAGCCATATAACGACACCGCTCTGGAGCGCAGCATCTTCCACAAAAAAGCCGGTTTGGTCAGACGCCAAAGGTGACGCCCCATATTATCTGGCCCAACGCTGAAAAAGACGCTTGCCCGAACCCCATGTTGCTCCAACGTGTCAAGCAAGCGCGGCATACCCACTCGCGTACCGCGCCAGGTATCGACATCAATACGCAGCCCGACACGCTTCATGGAGCGGAATCCGGTAAAGGCTGGGTACGCAGGAAAAAGTCCAGCGTTTCGTCAATCGTCTGATGGATCTCGACCTGTGGCTCCCATCCCAAAAGACGGCGCGCATTGGCGATACTCGGTTTACGGTGTTCCACATCCTGATAGCCTTTACCGTAGTAACTGCCACTCTCCACCACGCACATGCCAGCAAACGGCGGATACTTGTGTCGAAGCGGATGGTGTTCAAAGCTTTCAAGCAACATCTGGGCGAGTTCGCGGATGCTGGCCTCGTTTTTCGGGTTACCGATATTGATGATTCGCCCGTCACAGGCGTTGTCTCGATTTTCAATGATGCGAAACAATGCCTCCACGCCGTCGTTGATATCGGTAAAACAACGCTTCTGTTCACCGCCATCAATCAGTTTGATGGGCGATCCTTCCACCAGATTCAGGATCAACTGCGTAATGGCACGCGAACTGCCGATCCGGGCGGCATCCAGGCTATCAAGCCGTGGCCCCATCCAGTTGAAGGGGCGGAACAGCGTAAAACGCAGTCCCTGCTTTTCGCCGTAGGCCCAGATCACGCGATCCAGCAGTTGCTTCGATACCGAATAGATCCAACGCTGTTTGTTAATCGGCCCCACCACCAGCGATGAGCGATCTTCATCGAACACCTTATCGCTGCACATCCCGTACACTTCAGACGTGGAAGGGAAGATGATGCGCTTCTGATGTTTGACGCAGCTACGCACGATTTTCAGGTTCTCTTCGAAATCCAGCTCGAACACTCGCAAGGGATTACGCGTGTATTCAATCGGTGTAGCAATCGCAACCAGCGGCAGAACGACATCACATTTCTTGATGTGGTACTCAATCCACTCCGAGTGGATGGTGATGTCACCTTCAACAAAGTGAAAACGCGGGTTAAGCAAGAAACGGGCAATGGCATCGGAACCGATATCCAAACCGTAAACGTCGTATTTTTCATCTTGCAGCAACCGTTCCGTCAGGTGGTTGCCGATAAAACCGTTTACCCCGAGGATCAACACCCGCACGCGCTTTGGCTGGCACGGCAAGCTGGCATTCAGCCTGGCCCCTTCCACCATGCCCACGGTATGTGCCAGTTGCTCACCGGCCATAAACACGCTGTTGTCACTCTGTCCGGTCACAATCTCCAGCGCATCGCTGCCACAGGCCACCACCAGCGGAGAAACCGACAATACCGTTCCACTCGGCGCACAAGGGAAATCCTGCCGCACACGGGAGGACCACACCGTCAAGCGTGTCGCACCGGCGTAGCAAAAGGCGCCTGGCCACGGATCCGTAACCGCACGCACCAGGTTGTGCAATTCATGCGCGGGCCGCGACCAGTCCATCCGCCCCGCTTCCGGGGTTCGCCGGGTGACATAACTGGCCCGTGCATGATCCTGCTCCTGTTGCGGATAATCACCAGATTTAATCGCAGGCAGGATATCGCGTAACAGACGATCTGCGGATTCGCACAGTTTACGGTGCAAACCAGGCGCATCGTCATCCGGTGCGATATCGACCCGCTGCTGCGCAACGATCGGGCCCGCATCGGGTTCTGACGTCATGCGGTGCAAGGTGACGCCCGTTTGCGTCTCTCCGTTGACCAATACCCAATTCAGCGGTGCGCGGCCACGGTATTGCGGCAATAGCGAGCCATGCAGGTTAAACGCCCCTGAGGGTGCGCACTGCAAAATCGCATCACTCAGCACGCGGCGGTAATAGAAAGAAAAAATGGCCTGCGGTGCGAGCGCGCGAATGCGTTCACGCCACAGCGGATGGTTCACGTCTTCCGGTGTATAGACAGGAATACCCGTTCTGGCGGCAATACGCGCCACTGAGCCAAAAAAAGGATTTTCACCGGGCGTATCCACATGGGTGAAAATAGCACTGATGCGATAGCCAGAGGCCAGTAAGGCATTGATGCCAACGCATCCCATATCATGGTAAGCAAAAACAACGGTATTCATTTCACATTACTCTCTTGGTGAGTCTCGTCTTTGCGGGTCTCACCCTTAACCACGCGTTGCACAAAATAACGAGGGCGAGCACGCACATCGTTGTAGATACGGCCAATGTATTCACCGAGTATCCCCATCCCCACGAACTGCGCGCCGATAAAACTGAACAAAAAGGCGAACAGCATGAAAACGCCCTCGGCCGCCCATTCAGGCCCGAATGCCAGACGCAACACCACCAGCACAAAGGTCAGCAAAAACCCTGACAGCGCGATGGCACTACCTATCACGCTCAGCAGACGCAAAGGTGTCGTGGTCAGGCAGGTCACCAGGTCATACATCAGGCTGATCAAACTGATCACGCTGTACTTGGAATCACCGTGCAAGCGTTCAGCGTGCTCGACAGGAATCTCCGTCGCCTTACGCGCAAAGATATTGGCAAGGATAGGAATAAAGGTGCTGCGTTCGTGGCAGGTCAACATGGCATCGACGATATGGCGTCGATAAGCACGCAGCATACAGCCATAATCGCCCATGACCTTGCCAGTGGTACGCTGGATAAAACGGTTTATCAGGCGCGATGACTGTTTACGAAATAGGCTATCCTGACGGTTTTGACGCACCGTGCCCACCACGTCATAGCCTTCATCGGCCTTTGCCACCAGACGCGAGATCTCTTCCGGCGGATTCTGGAGATCGGCATCCAGCGTAATGATCAAATCGCCCGTGGCATGGCTAAACCCCGCCATGATCGCGGCATGCTGACCGTAATTCCGATTAAGCAATACGGCTATTACGTGGCTATCTGGCATTTCGCTGGACTGCACCATCAGTCGCGCCGAGCTGTCATTGCTGCCATCATCAACCAGTACAATCTCATAGTCCTTACCCAACGTCTCACAGGTAGCCAACGTGCGCTGAATCAGCGTGGGCAGGCTCTCTTGCTCGTTAAATACCGGGATAACAACAGAGACTTTTTTTATCGGTGAAAAGGTAAACATATCAACCGCAGGTAAGTTTGCGCAGCGCATCGATAACGCGTGATGTGTCGTCATAAGTCATATCCGGAAACAGGGGAATGGATAACAGACGTTCGCTGTTCCATTCCGTATGAGGAAGTTCAAGTGCGGGAAAACGCTCACGGTAATATTTCTGGGTATGGACGGCGCGAAAATGCAGGCCGGTGCCAATCCCTTGCGCTTGCAGTGCAGCCATTAACGCATCGCGTGAAATACCGCAGCGTTCAGCATCCACACGCAAAATAAACAGGTGCCAGGCGTGGTGATGGGGCCATTCAGGCTGACGTAGCGGCAGCAGTGGCGTATCGGAAAGCGCAGATAAATAGCGTTGCGCAATATCCTGACGCCGTTGGTTAACGAGCGCCAACTTGCCACATTGCACTAACGCAATCGCAGCATGGATATCACTGAGATTGTATTTGTAACCCGGTGTTATCACTTCAGCCTGCGGTGCTCGTCCCTGAGCGAGCCTGTCATAGGCATTCACGCCAAGTCCGTGAAATTTAAGGCTGCGGATACGTTCGGCAAGCTGGTCATCATCAGTGACCACCAGTCCACCCTCGGCGCAGGTCATATTTTTAATGGCGTGAAAGGAGAAGATCGCGGTGCCCTTCGCCCCGACAGGCGCTCCACGATATTCGGCCCCAACGGCATGAGCGGCATCTTCAATAATGGGGATGCCGTGACGATGCCCAATAGCACGAATCGCATCCATATCGGCGGGCGCGCCGGCGTAATGCACCGGAATAATGGCGCGCGTGCGGTGCGTGATGGCCGCCGCAATGGCCTCTGGCGTGACCATCAACGTATCGCGATCGACGTCCACCATCACCGGCACAGCGCCCAGCAAGACAATCATGTTAAGAGTAGAAACCCAAGTCAACGAGGGGGTAATAATTTCATCGCCAGGAGATATATCAAGCGCCATCAAGGTTACGTGCATCCCGCCCGTCGCGGAACTGACAGCAATGGCATGCTTGTTGCCGGTCAATGCACAAAAAGCCGCTTCCAGTTGCTGGTTTTTGGGCCCTGAAGTGATCCACCCGGATAACATGACCGTATTGACGGCAGCAATCTCCTCCTCCCCCAAAGAAGGGCGAGAGAAAGGTAAAAAATCAAGCATGACAATATCCTGGTAATAAAATAATAAACGTAAAAAACATCATAAATTCACCAGCTTATTCTCTATTACCTCGCAAAAGGAAATAAGAAAAAAGTTGGCTGATAAATATAGTCGAGTCCTGTTTTTTAGCCATTACAAATAATGATACAGGTACGCATTACTAAAATAACCCAGATGAACACCCTAAACACATCTCATTCGAGCTGTGTTTAAAATACGTTTAATAGAACCTTTGAATTAAAAGTTCAACCGTCTCTTCTTATTTTATATATTCATTGAGGTTTTATGTAAAAACTAATAATAGCCATTGACGTCACAATAACATGACGTTCAAAAATAAAAATCACATGAATACTGTAAAAATGACGATGTGGTGGGGCGATATTAAGGCGTTATTTACGCAAATGGGGTCAATGAAATTGCCTGAATTTCACACTGAATCAAGCATTCTCCGCATCCATGACAGCGCGCACTGTCTACATCAGGCAACCCGCGCTCACTGAGAGAAAATGCCTGGCTTGGGCAGGCATCGATGCAACTGCGACAATGGCGTTGCTGACTGATGCAGGTAGCGCCGATCGCCGGACGTAATCCGGTATCAAAGTGTGATTGCGGCAATAGTGCCCCCGAAGGGCAATGCGCAATGCATGCCTGACAACCATCACAGCTGGCGTATTCAATCGCCAGTTGCGGATACCCTTCTTCATTGACGATCAACACGCCCATTGGGCAAGCATTAACGCACTGCTGGCAACGGTTACACTGTTGATAAAATTGCGGTGCAGGCTGCGCACCGGGAGGTAGGGGCGCACGCGGTTGAGCGCTATCAGGTAGCGACTCAGGCTGGTGTGAAGCATTAAGAAAAGCGCGGAACAACCCGCGCCGACTGACGTAGCGATGAGACAAATACCCGCGATAATAGCGCTCATCCTTTTCCATCAGAAAAACATCCGTGGCGTTTCGGGCTGCAACCCATAATGACGCTGCATTCCCTGTAGCAGCAAACGGGTCACGGCTGCGAGTTGGGCATAGAACGGACTGTGGGGATTTTGCTGCAAGCGTTCCAGATAGCGATCGCCCCAGGGCAGCAAATACGTTTCCAACAGCGTGTGTGCGGCTTGCTCTTTCTCTTGTTCCAACAGCGCAGCGAGCGCCAGCAGCATCAATCCGAACTGATCCTCCGGCTCCTGCTGTGCACCGGTAAACGACAACCCGTGCTGGTGCAGGAAAGCACGATAGCGAACCGTACTTTCTCCCATTAGCAGGTTGTCGTTTTCCAGATAGACCGACGCCCAGGGCGGCGCAAACATCTCTCCCTGCCCTTCGAACAGCACCGAGTATTGCCAGATAAACGCGTCTGCGTCAGGCACCGACCAGTGCTGGCACAGCGCTTCCATTTCGGTGCGTTCTGCCCAAGGACACAGCGTGGGCAGCGCAGATAAGCTTTCCACGATAGCCTGCACATCGGGGTGTGTCGGCGGATAGTAAAAGAGTGCGCCCAAAAAACGTGGCAACACGGCGATAGATGACATCGGGCTCTCCCCTTAGGATGCCGCCCTGTGCAATAGCGTGCAGGGCGGCACGGCATTACATCGGCAACGTCCACAGGTTGTAGAACGCGACACGGCCCGCCAGCTCAGCAACAATCACGACCAGCGCACTGGCCGCCAACAGTGAACGTCCGGTTTTATAACGGACATGCACCATCGCCCCCACGATACCCACCGCGAGCAGAATGGCCTGCGCGCTGAACCAGGCAAGCTGTGCACTGGTCAGCGCACTGTCTGCGCTCATCAAGGTTGCCATATAGCCCGGACGCAGGCAGAAGCTCGCCAGCGTGGCCAATACGCTAACGGCCAGCCCAATGCGGCGCGCACCGAATACCGCTGCCAGCGCACCGCCACCAATCATTGGCGTCAGCAGCATCATCAACAGCGTGTAGCTGGTGTTCCAGGTCACTACGGTCGGCAACTGATAAATGCGCGGGATAGCCAACAAGAACAGCACACCCACTACGGCAGCAATCCAGGTCAGCGCGCTGAACAGGCGTTGTGCGCCGCGATTGAGCAGCAACCCCAGCGCACCGAGACCGCCGAACGCACAAAACAGCGACGACAGCACGATTTCGTTGCTCATTGGCGAGTGCCCGGTGCGCAGCAGCACGTTCATGGCACGCAGCGGCTGCCCGAGGTGCAGCCCCGCGATCGGCAGGGCCAGACCAAACAGACACATTACGGCAAACAGCCCTATCGCTAACGGCCGCGCCTCCACCTGTTTTAACATCCCCGCCACCAACAGCAGGATAAACGCCCCCACCGCACTCTGCGTGAGCACGGTAAAAAACACCAAAGGCAACTCATGCATGGCGCACCTCCTGCAAGTTTTGAATAGCACCGTCTTTATCGCCGCTCGGCCGCGCTTTCGGGTGCGGTTTAACGATCAGATTCGGGTGCGTCAGCGACGCAGAAGGTAACGGTGCGATCTCGTTTTCGGTGCCGTATTTAGCACGCAGTTCATCTATCGGCCCAAAATCCAGCGCGCGCTGCGGACAAGAATCGACGCAGATCGGGCGCAAATTTTTCTGCAACCGATCCAGACAGCCGTCACATTTGCGCATCACCTTGGCGTGTACATCAAACTGCGGCGCACCGTAGGGGCAACGCATCTCACAGTAACGGCAGCCAACGCACACGTTCTCATCCACCAGCACCAGCCCATCCTCTTTACGCTTGTGCATGGCACCGGTGGGACAACCGGCCACACAGGTCGGATCGTCACAGTGGTTACAGGCGATCGACAGGTAGTAGCTGTAGGTGTCGTTTTGCCAGGACTCGCCCTCTTTTACCCAATTGCCGCCGCCGTATTCATAGACACGGCGCAGCTTCGGGCCAAGATCCAAATCTTTATTATCCTTGCAACTGACCTGACAGGTTTTGCAGCCCGAACAGCGCGAGGAGTCAACGTAAAAGCCATATTGTGTCATCAGTCATTTCCCCTTAAGCGCGCTGAATCTCAACCAGGTTGGTGTGTTGCGGATTACCTTTCGCCAACGGCGAAGGATCCTGGGAGGTCAGGGTGTTAATGCACCCGCCAACATCGACGCCTGCGCTGTCAAGGCGCGTCCAGGCCCCTTGCGGCATAGCGGCGACGCCAGGGAGAATGCGCTGTGTGACTTTGCAGGGGATTTCCACCACGCCGCGATCGTTAAATACACGCACGCGATCGCCAGATTTCAGTTGGCGCGCCGCTGCATCGATCGGGTTGATCCAGACTTCATCCGGCACGGCTTCATGCAGGAATTGCACGTTGCTGTAGGTGGAGTGGGTGTGACCCTTGGTATGGAACCCACTGAGTTGCAGCGGATATTTGGCCGTCATGGTTTTATTGAGATGCGATTCACGCACCACGCAGAATTCCGGGATCGCCGGAATACGATCGCCTTCCGGCAACGTCCAGGTTTGAGCCAGTTTGGCTAGCGCTTCAGAGTAGATCTCAATCTTGCCTGACGGCGTTTTTAGTGGGTTGGCCTGCGGATCTGCCCGAAAATCCAGGAAGGCAATGCTCTGTTTTTCCGTCGCGATCTGTTGATCGATAACGCCCTTCTCTTTAGCCACCGACCACTCCGGCAAGTAGGTGCGTTTCTCTTTCACCTGCTGGTAATGCTTTTCGACCCACTGCGCCTGCGTGCGGCCTTCAGTGAATTGCTCTTTCAGCCCCAGATGGCCAGCAATATCAGCACAGATGTCGTAGGTGCTGCGCACTTCCCACATCGGCGTGATGGTTTTCTGGATAGCGATCATGTAGTTGTGAGAACCCGTCGAATACGAGCTATCAACCAGGTCTTCCGCTTCCAGATAGCTGGTTTCCGGCAGCAAGATATCGGCAAATTTGGCGCTGGGTGTGATGTGGTTATCAATCACCACGATGGTTTCACACAGAGTATCGTCCGCCAGAATTTTACGGGTACGGTTGATATCACCGTGCTGGTTCAACAGTGCTTGCCCCGCCTGATTAACCACCATTTTAATGCCGACGCGCAGCTTATCCACGCCTTTGACGCCCATGGTGGTGGCAGTCATTTTTTCCGGATTAAGGATGGCATCCGTCCAAAGATAGCAGGGGATCGAGGTTTTGATCGGGTTGCTGCCCACTGGCAAGGTTGGAACACCGTAAGGTGTACCATAAGGCCAGTTACCGTTGTTGGTACCTTGCAACCCAAAGTGGCCGGTGAGCGCTGGCAACGTCTGGATAGCACGCACGGTTTGCTCACCGTTGGCATGGCGCTGCGGCCCCCAGCCCTGGCCGATATAGCAGGCACGCGCGCCTGCGATTTCCCGCGCCAACTGACGAATGCGCACCGCCGGAATGCCGGTGACGCTCGCCGCCCATTCTGGCGTTTTGGCAATGCCATCTGGCCCGGTTCCCAGAATATAATCCTTGTAGCTGGCATTCGGCGCCGCAGAAGCAGGCAACGTACTGGCATCAAACCCGACGCTGTAACGATTGACCAGCGCTTCGTCGATCAGGTTTTCACTGATCAGAGTGTGAGCCAACCCAGCGACCAATGCCGCATCGGTGGTCGGGCGAATCGCTAACCACTCGGCATGCTGGGTGATAACGGAATCGGTGTAACGCGGATCGATGATCACCACGCGGGCCTGCGATTTTTCTAACGCACGGCGCAGCTCTTCTACCTGTCCGCCACCGGACATACGGGTTTCCGACAGGTTGAGGCCAAAAAATACCACCAGATCGGAATGGGCAATTTGCGTAAAGTGGCTGCCAACATAGGTGCCGTGGGTATACGGCGTAGCGGTCGCGATTTGCGCGGTAGAGTAGGTGTTGTGATAGTTCAGGTAGCCGCCCGTCAGGTTCAGCAGACGTTTCCACGCGTGCGTTCCCTGATTGTGGTAATAGGCACCGGATTGGTAGTTGTAGTAGATCGCCTCATTGCCATATTTCTCGGCAATGCGCTTCATTTCCGAGGCGACAAACGCGGTCGCCTCTTCCCAACTGATACGTTTAAATTTGCCTTCACCGCGTTTACCGACACGCTTCATCGGGTATTTGATACGGTCCGGGCTGTAAACGCGCCAGCGGTTAGAGCGCCCGCGCAGACAAGGGCGAATCTGGTGTTCACCGAACACGCTGTCATCTTTGGCATCTTCCGGCTCGATACGCACGATGCGATCGTCCTTCACAATCACCTTCAGCGGACAGCGGCTGCCACAGTTGACCAAGCACGCGCTGTGACGAACGGTTTCATTGTCGTTCACCACGCCGGTGGGTGTCACTGTTGGTTGTGCATGAGCAGAAAACGGCAAGGTGATAGCGCTGGTGATCGCCACCGCAGAACCGATCTTCGCGGCATCGATCACCGCGTCCCGACGAGATATTTCCTGGTGTAAAAGGTCTTCAATAATTTTCTTCATGATTATTATCCCACTTTGCTTACCCTGCTAACCATAAAGGCTTGCTAACAATGTGGGATTGGTATCGATCAAGCGGGTAAGGTCTATTACCCCCTAAAGGGTAGAAATGTGATCGTTAAACGTCGTTATTTACTTAAATATATATCGATTTTGGTTTTAAATGCTGCATTTTTGCAAGAATTCAGGTAATGATAATGATATTTATTGCTGTTTGTGAATAGTATTTCATCTATATATCAGTAAATAAAAATATCACCACGCAGAATTTATAAAAGATATTTATTTTGGAGAGCAAAAAACAAACAATTTATTTTTTCAGAATAAAATCAGAATGTTAAGTGAAGGTGATTTCAAACTCCATCTCCGTCAATAAACGATGATATGTTGCAACTTAGGGAACACTGGTTATACTGTTCCCTAATAAGGAACATGTGAAGATATTATGATAAAGAGCTTCAAGCACAAGGGACTGAAAAAGTTCTTTCTCAAAAATGATCCTAGTGGCCTAGAGCAAAACCTTATTGGGCGCATCAGAACACGTCTCACCGTTATTGATGCAGCCGATCGTATTGAGGCCATTGATATGCTGGGATATGACCTTCACCCGTTGAAAGGTGACCGCAAGAACATCTGGTCAATCAGTGTTTCCGGTAACTGGAGAATCACTTTTAGATTTATCGACGGCGATGCCGAAATTCTTAACCTGGAGGATTACCACTAATGGTTATGGCTAACCCCGCCCGCCCCGGCGACATTATCGGGGAAATACTGGAAGATATGCATATCAGCCTGCGGCAATTTGCTAAAGCAATGGATATTGCCCCCTCTACAGCCAGCCGCCTGCTTTCCGGTCATACATCGGTTACACCTGAAATGGCGTTACGCCTGTCTGTTGTTGTCGGTAGCACACCGGAAACCTGGCTAAAAATTCAGGCAAACTACAGTCTACACGAAGCCAAAAAAACCTTCGACTTGAGCCACCTGCATAAACTGTCTTTCGCGTAGTAGTAAAGAATGTTGAGGCATTGGGCTAAGTAGGGCGATATATTGACTATCAGCCCCATGTTCCCGAAACGAACTTTTAAGATATCGATTTACAGACACTTCACGATGCTATACACAACCACAACGCTAGTGGTACTCACCCGCCGCCACCGGATGGTGAAAAGTGCGATATAAGCAATCCAGCCGTTCTGACAGAATAAAGGCCAGAATGTCTGTAGCCTCAGAGGGTTCCAGCTCAACCATTGCATACGCCAGCGCGCGACACTGATCGATAATCTCTTCCACTTCCAACGGTGTGTTATCAAACATCGGGCACCACCTTAATAAGCGACTGGCAGCACGTTAACGATTTATCCTGTGGGGAGCCTCGAAAAATGCAGTACTGATATTTGGGGCAGGTCAGCATTACTATACACATGAGTGGGACGGATGTGGGTTGATACGTGGCGACACCAAGAGACAATGAAAAGCGGTTTACGATTGATTTATTTTGATTTTGTTAACTTCAGGAGACTTGCAGAGAAGAGAGCGTGGAGCGAGTGAAGGGAATCGAACCCTCGTATAGAGCTTGGGAAGCTCTCGTTCTACCATTGAACTACACTCGCATCAGGTGTGCGTTGGGCATTATAGCGCTATCCGCTTGCCGGGCAAGCAAAAACCCGGCGAAAGTGGTGGCGTATTGAGCAATCAGTCAGCCAGCGTCAGCGGGATCAGCAGCGTTTGGTAGCCGTGGTAGATAACCTGCACCGCAAAATAGGCAAACAGCAGCGCCGAGATGACATAGCAGTAAAAGGTCAGCCGCCCTTGCAGCGCCTGTCGGCCAAACTTGATCATGCCCGCCAGAAACAGCGTCCACAGCAGTCCACCGATAAAGAAACCGCTGAGAAATACGCTCACCATCAGCGTTGAGCCATCCGTTGACTGCGCGATAATCGAGCCGCCAATCGCGGCAAACCACAGCAGCGCGGTCGGTGATGCCAGCGCCATCCCCATGCCGCTCAGAAAATCATAGCCACGAAACCGTTTTGCGACTGCCGGAACATCCACGACATCCGCATCCACTGGCGCTGAACGCTGCGTTTGATAATCACGCCAGGCCATGCGCGCCATGTTCCAGGTCATCCACAGCAGAATGGCACCGCCGCCAATCCACAGCGCCCAGCGTACCGGCAGCGCAGTAAAGATAACCGCTAAACCAAACGCAGAAAGCGCCGCGTAAACCAGATCGCCAAAACAGGAACCAAAGCCAATCATAAACGCGGCGCGCGGCCCATCACGCATACCCCGGTTAATGATCGCCGTATTCACCATTCCCAAATCCAGGCACAGAGAGAGCGAAAGCAAAATACCATTAAGCACCACTAACAACATAACCGCCACAACTCCACTGACATCAATAATGAACGCAAGTCTACAGGGTCGATGACAGGGCGTATTGTCAGAAATTGATACGCTGAAAACGCCCCGGCGTCATGGCATTAAAGCGGTTGAAGGTTTTGGTGAAGTGCGCCTGATCGGCAAAGCCAAGACGAAGGGCTACCTCACTGATACTCATCCCCTGACGCAGCAGCTCACGCGCTTTGCCGATGCGGCGCTGCATCAGCCAGGCCAGCGGCGGCATACCGGCTTCCTGATGAAAGCTACGCACCAGATGCGCCACAGTAATGTGTTCATCGCGCGCCAACGCATCCAGATTGGGCGGTTCCGCTAGGCAATTGAGCAAACGTGCTTTGATGCGTTTGACCCTGCCACCCTCGCTGACCATTTTTAACGGCGCAGGGCTGCCCATGTCGTTGTCCATTAAGGCTGCCAATAGCAGCACCAGCCGCTCCTGATACATCGCACCATCGCTCTGCTCATCGCTGGGGCTTGCCAATAATTTCAACTGTTGCGCCAGTTTGGGAGCCTGTTGCACACCTTGTGCAAACCGGAAAGTACGGCCAAAGAAATGCGCAAAAGCGCCAGGTTGTACGTAGAGCGAAGCACATTGCCAGCGTCCATCGCTGTTATCACCGCTTTGCAGCTGATGCGGATTGTAGGTGGTCACCATCTGGGGATCGACATCAAAGGTGTTGCCATCCAGCCAGACATGCTCCACGCCGTTGAGGTTGGCGCTAATCACATATTCATCATGGGTATGGCGGGGAAATCCGCCGGTATTTTCTAACAACGCCAGTTCAAACCAGCCATCACGATAGGTGATCATGGAGCCACTTCCCCCCGAAACAGAAGAGTGACGGTAGCATTTTTCTCTGTGGGTTTACCAGCATGGCTCGCAGGATGGCTAGGGATAAAAAAACCCCATGCAAGCATGGGGTTTTTTACGCATCCGTCGTTCGAAGAAACTTACTTCTGCGGACGCATCGCCGGGAACAGGATCACGTCACGAATGGTGTGGCTGTTGGTAAACAGCATCACCATACGGTCGATACCAATGCCCAGGCCCGCGGTTGGCGGCAGACCGTGTTCCAGCGCGGTGACGTAGTCTTCGTCATAGAACATGGCTTCGTCGTCGCCCGCATCCTTTGCGCGTACCTGATCGGCAAAGCGTTCTGCCTGATCTTCTGCGTCGTTCAACTCGGAGAAGCCGTTACCGATTTCACGCCCACCGATGAAGAATTCGAAACGATCGGTGATTTCCGGGTTGTCATCATTACGACGCGCCAACGGGGAAACTTCCGCTGGATATTCGGTGATGAAGGTCGGTTGAATCAGATTCGCTTCTGCGGTTTCTTCGAAGATCTCGGTCATGATACGGCCCAGACCCCAGCCTTTTTCGATC
Organism: uncultured Symbiopectobacterium sp.; assembly: GCA_964293225.1. GTDB lineage: Bacteria > Pseudomonadota > Gammaproteobacteria > Enterobacterales > Enterobacteriaceae > Symbiopectobacterium. The sequence goes on from CAXYYB010000012.1 coordinate 83,168, forward strand.
TTGATCCCCAGAGACGTTGCAATGGCAGACGCTTTATCGAAATCGTCCAGATCCGTCACGTTGGTTTCCGGGCGATATTTGCAGATCGCCTCGCGCATGGTCAGCTTCTCAAACGGTTTGCCAAAATCAAACGTCTGATCGCCATAAGGCACCGTGGTGCTGCCCAGTACGTCTTGCGTCAGGGTGCGGAACAGGCTCTCGGTCAACTCGATGAGATCTTTATAATCGGCATAGGCCATATAAAGTTCCATCATGGTGAATTCCGGGTTGTGACGCGGCGAAACCCCTTCGTTACGGAAGTTACGGTTGATTTCGAACACGCGTTCAAAACCACCGACCACCAGACGCTTCAGGTACAGTTCCGGCGCAATACGCAGATACATGTCAATATCCAGCGCATTATGGTGAGTCACAAAAGGACGCGCGGAAGCACCGCCGGGGATCACCTGCATCATCGGGGTTTCAACTTCCATAAACCCGCGCTCTACCATGAAACGGCGGATACCGGACATGATCTGCGAACGCACGCGGAAGGTGTTGCGCGATTCGTCGTTGGCGATCAGATCCAGATAGCGTTGGCGATAACGGGTTTCCTGATCTGCCAGACCGTGGAATTTGTCTGGCAGTGGGCGCAGCGCCTTGGTCAGCAAACGCAGTTCAGTACAATGGATAGAAAGCTCACCGGTCTTGGTTTTGAACACCTTACCACGTGCGCCCAGGATATCGCCCAGATCCCATTTTTTGAACTGTTCGTTGTAGATGCCTTCCGCCAAATCGTCACGCGCCACGTACAGCTGAATGCGGCCACCCACATCCTGTAACGTCACGAATGAGGCTTTACCCATGATGCGGCGCGTCATCATACGACCCGCCACAACCACTTCGATGCCCAGCGCTTCCAGCTCTTCGTTTTCTTTATCGTCATAAGCCGCATGCAGCGCATCAGAAGTGGAATCACGGCGGAAATCATTAGGAAAGGCGATACCGTGTTCACGCAGCGCCGAGAGCTTTTCGCGGCGCGCTTTCAATTCGTTGTTCAGATCCAGCGCCTGATCGGCACCCTGTGATTGTGACTCAGCCATGTGACTTGTTATAACCCCGCTTTTAAACTTGCTTCAATAAATCGGTCCAGATCGCCATCCAGCACGGCCTGGGTATTACGCGTTTCCACCCCGGTGCGCAGGTCTTTGATTCGGGAATCATCCAGTACGTAGGAACGAATCTGGCTGCCCCAACCGATATCGGACTTGTTATCTTCCAGCACCTGCTTCTCAGCGTTTTTCTTTTGCATCTCAAACTCGTACAGCTTCGCTTTCAGCTGCTTCATCGCCTGATCTTTGTTCTTGTGCTGGGAGCGGTCATTCTGACACTGGGTAACAATGTTGGTAGGTATATGGGTAATACGCACTGCGGATTCGGTACGGTTAACGTGCTGTCCACCGGCACCGGAGGCGCGGTATACGTCAATACGCAGATCTGCCGGGTTGATTTCGATATCAATATCATCATCCACTTCCGGGTACACAAACGCGGAACTGAATGAAGTATGGCGGCGACCGCCGGAGTCAAACGGGCTCTTACGCACTAAACGGTGCACGCCCGTCTCGGTACGCAGCCAGCCAAACGCATAGTCACCGATAATCTTGATGGTAGCCGATTTGAGGCCCGCGACTTCCCCTTCAGACTCTTCAATCACTTCGGTCTTAAAGCCTTTGCTCTCAGCCCAACGCAGGTACATGCGCAGCAGCATGCTGGCCCAGTCTTGCGCTTCCGTGCCGCCTGAGCCGGATTGAATATCGAGGTAGCAGTCGGCGCTGTCATATTCGCCGGAGAACATGCGGCGGAACTCAAGCTGTGCCAGCTTGTCTTCCAGCCCATCCACTTCAGTGATGGTATCGTTGAACGTCTCTTCGTCGTCCTCTTCCACCGCCAGTTCAAGCAGGCCGGAAACGTCTTCCAGTCCCTGTGTCATCTGATCGATGGTATCGACGATAGCTTCCAGTGAGGAGCGCTCTTTACCCAGCGCTTGTGCGCGCTCAGGTTCATTCCAAACGTCGGGCTGTTCCAGCTCGGCGTTTACTTCTTCCAGGCGTTCTTTCTTGGCATCGTAGTCAAAGATACCCCCTCAGAACAGCTGTCCGGTCAGACAGGTCCTGAATGCGGTTTTTTACCGGATTAATTTCAAACATGATTAGCGTCTTACGTTAGTCGTCAAGCGACGGAGAAAAATGGATATAAACCGGCTATTCTAGCGGAATACACGCCAGGTTTACAGCCGTCTGGCGCAATTTTACCCATGCGTGCGATGACTCACTACAGCGGCCACAAATGCTGTATCAACAATTGCACGCTGCGTTTACCGCGAAACTCGTTAACCTCAAGGCGGTAAGCCATTTCAGCCTCACGAATGCTGCTGTCGGGCCAGCAGCGGGTGTCCACGTTAAACGCGATACCGTCCAGCAGAGGCCCGCCGTCAACCGGCTCCACCATCAGCTTCAGATGGCGCTCTTTCAACAGCTTCTGCTGCAAGATACGAAAACGCCCGTCAAACGTGGGTTCAGGAAACGCTTGTCCCCACGGCCCGGCATCGCGCAGCATCTCTGCCGTCACCAGATTCAGCTCGGTTTGTATCAGCTCACCGTCCGACCAGATAACCCCTTCCAGATGCGATTCATCCAGCCACTCGCCGACCAGTTCACCAAAGCGCGCACGGAAGGCATCAAACTGGTGTTCTTCCAGTGAGAGTCCCGCCGCCATTGCGTGACCGCCAAATTTAACCATCAGCCCCGGATAGCGGGTATCTAAGCGCTCCAGCGCATCGCGCAAGTGCAGGCCGGGAATTGAACGACCAGACCCCTTGAGCACGCCGTCACCCGCCGGTGCAAACGCAATCACCGGGCGATGAAAACGCTCTTTAAGCCGCGATGCCAGAATACCGACCACACCCTGGTGCCATTCGGGGTGGTACATCGCCAATCCCAACGGCAGTTGTTCAAGGCCGTGTTCCAGCTTTTCGCACAGTTGCATGGCTTCCGCCTGCATCTCTTGTTCAATTTCACGTCGTGCCAGATTGAGCGCATCCAGATCGCTGGCCTGCATCCGCGCTTCGACGATGTCATCGCACAGCAGCAGCGCTACGCCAATCGACATATCATCCAAGCGCCCTGCCGCATTCAGGCGTGGCCCAATCGCAAAACCCAGATCGCTGGCTACCAGTTGGCTGGCATCGCGGTTGGCGATTTCCAGCAAAGCGCGAATGCCAGGGCGACATTTACCAGCACGAATGCGATTCAACCCCTGCGACACTAGAATACGGTTGTTGGCGTCGAGTGGCACCACGTCCGCCACCGTGCCTAACGCCACCAAATCGAGCAGTTCCGCCAGTTTCGGTTCCGCCAACCCTTTTTGGCTGAACCAGCCGCTGTCGCGCAGACGCACAAACAGCGCCATCATCAGATAAAACGTTACGCCAACGCCGGCCAACGATTTGGAAGGAAAGGCGCAGTCGCGTAAATTGGGGTTAATCATCGCATCGGCGGCAGGTAACGTTTCCCCCGGCAGGTGGTGGTCAGTCACCAGCACCTGAATGCCGCGCTGGTGCGCATCATCCACGCCAGCATGGGATGAAATGCCGTTATCCACCGTCAGGATCAGCTCTGCGCCCAGCTTCTCGGCCTGCACCACCACTTCCGGGCTCAGGCCATAACCATCTTCAAAACGGTTCGGCACCAGATAGGTCACCTGGCTACCGCCCATGCTGCGCAGTGCCAGCACGGCCAGTGCGGTGCTGGTCGCGCCGTCGGCATCAAAATCACCGACCACGACGATGCGCCGTTGTTCTACCAGCGCCTGTTGCAGCAACACGACCGCGTCGTCAATGCCATCGAGCAGGCGATAATCAAGCAAGCCGCGCAGGCTGCGATCCAATTCCTGGCCCTCAGTAACGCCGCGCTGTGCGTACAGACGACGTAGTAACGGAGGAAGCGTTGCGGGAAGCCCACTGCCTTCCGCCAGCGGACGCCGGCGAAGTATGGTTTTTAATTCCACTGTATTTTTAATTCCACTGCGTGACGGCGTGCATGACACGTTATCGTTTTAATGGAGCAACCTGACGACAATTTACGCGCCCGGTTTGGCCGCCGCTCGATGCGCATTCAGCATGGCTAACATTTCTTTCGGGGCCTGATAACCCGGAACCACGGTGCCGTCTTCCAGCACGATCGCTGGCGTGCCTTGCACACCGAACTGAATGCCCAGTTCGTAATGCGCACCGATATTGGTCTTGCAGGTTGCCGGGGAGATAGCCTCACCGCGCGACGCGGCGTCATACGCCTTATTACGGTTAGCGGTACACCAGATAGACTGCATGTCTTTTTCCGTTGGCGAGTTCAGCCCCTGACGCGGGAAAGCCAGATAGCGGATAGTAATGCCCAGATCGTTGTAGTCTTTCATCTGCTCATGCAGTTTGTGGCAGTAACCGCAAGTGATGTCGGTGAAAACGGTAATCACATGTTTTTCCTGCGCCGCTTTGTAGACGATCATTTGATCCTGCAAGGCATCCAGTTTTCCTTTCAGAATCTGGTTGGTCACGTTCACCGGCGTGCCGCCGTCCAATGCGTAAAGCGGCCCTTGCAGCAGATGTTTGCCATCTTCCGTTACGTAAAGCACGCCGCTTTCCGTCAGCACCGTTTTAAGGCCAGCGACGGGCGCAGGCTGGATATCCATTTTTTCAATGCCCAGTTTGGTCAGCGTCTGTTTAATCGCCGCGTCATCGGCATGTACTGCGCTACTCGTCGCCGCGAGCAGTAAAGAAAGCGCCATTAGCCCTTTTTTCATCATATTCAGTCCCGTTCATGGTGTATTCCGCCTATAAAGGGCGCGTTTAGGCGCTGGCCCTTGTTTCGCCTGAAATATCAGGCGCGCGGATGATGCTGTTGATGCAACTGCTTCAACCGTTCAGTGGCAACGTGCGTGTAAATTTGCGTTGTTGAAAGATCGCTATGCCCCAACAACATCTGTACGACACGCAAATCAGCCCCGTGGTTCAGCAAGTGCGTTGCGAATGCATGGCGTAAAACATGCGGTGAAAGCTTCTCACTGTCAATGGATGCCAGCACGGCATAGTGTTTGATACGGTGCCAAAAGGTTTGGCGCGTCATCTGCTGCGCCCTGGAGCTTGGAAACAGCACGTCAAGCGTTTGTCCGTTTAACAGCCAGGGCCTGCCGTGCTCAAGGTAACGCTCCAGCCAATAAATGGCCTCTTCCCCCAGCGGCACCAGCCGTTCTTTATTGCCTTTACCAATCACCCGCACGACGCCCTGGCGTAAACTGACATCGGCAATGGTCAGCCCCACCAGTTCCGAGACGCGTAGCCCCGTGGCATACAGCACCTCAAGCATGGCTTTATCACGCAGCTCAAGCGGCTCATCCACACAGGGCGCTTGCAGCAGCGCATTCACCTGCGCTTCGCTGAGATCTTTGGGCAAGCGCTGAGGTAATTTGGGAGAAGACAATACCGCGCTGGGATCGTCACTACGCCGTTTTTCCCGGTATAAATACTGAAAAAAGCGACGCATGGCACTCAGCAAACGCGCCGAACTGGTCGCTTTGTATCCCCCTTCCACGCGTTCGGCAAGATAAGCTTGCAGATCCAGCGCCTGCACCTGCAATAAATCACTGTCAGTATGCTCCAGCCAATCGGCCAGTGCAGTCAAATCTCGCCGGTAGGAGGTCAGCGTGTTGTCAGCCAGGTTTCGCTCCAGCCACATAGCTTCAAGAAACTGTTCGATGTGTGCCCGATCCTGTGCTTGCATACGCATCTCCTCGCTGTACGACGTGCAGGGTAAAACCCTGGTGTTATTATGCCCGAAGTGACGGTAAAAGGGGCAGGATCATCACCTGAATTCGCGCCGCCGATTTTTTATGCAAATTTATTTTATGCTGCATTATTCGCCGTCTTGCACTACAAAATAGGGTAAAGCATAACTTATCTCACAGGAAGTATTTACAATCGCGCAACTCGCCAAAGCAGGCTCTGTCACCGCTTTTACGCTTTTTGGGCTAGCATTGAAATGCTTTTTTTTCTGTGACTAGAATGACAGTTCTGTCGATAAAAAAAGATAATAGAGTCCTATGCAAGCCACCATCACGCCCACTCTCGATGCAGAGGCGGACGCAGCCCCGGTTAACTCCCGCAGTAAGGTTGTTGTCGCTTCATTGATCGGAACCGCGATCGAATTTTTCGATTTTTATATTTATGCCACTGCCGCTGTGCTGATTTTCCCGCACATCTTCTTCCCGCAGGGCGACCCGACCGCCGCGACGCTACAGTCGCTCGCCACCTTTGCCATTGCCTTTGTGGCACGCCCGATCGGTTCTGCGCTGTTTGGTCACTTCGGTGACCGCGTCGGCCGTAAGGTGACACTGGTTGCTTCCCTGCTGACCATGGGGATCTCTACCGTGCTGATTGGCCTGTTGCCGACTTATGACAGCATTGGCATTTTCGCACCGTTGCTGCTGGCACTGGCGCGTTTTGGTCAAGGCCTTGGTCTGGGTGGCGAATGGGGCGGAGCCGCGTTGCTGGCTACCGAAAACGCGCCGGCCCACAAGCGTGCACTGTATGGCTCATTCCCGCAGTTGGGCGCACCGATCGGCTTCTTCTTCGCCAACGGCACGTTCCTGCTGCTCTCCTGGTTATTAAGCGAAGAGCAGTTCATGACCTGGGGATGGCGTGTACCTTTCGTTGCCTCTGCGGTATTGGTGTTGATCGGCCTGTATGTTCGTGTCTCTCTGCACGAAGCGCCCGTGTTTACCAAAGCTATCGAAGCGGGCAAGAAAGTCCGTATTCCGCTGGGAACGTTGTTGAACAAGCATCTGAAGGCGACCATTCTTGGCACGTTCATCATGCTTGCTACCTATACGCTGTTCTACATCATGACAGTCTACTCCATGACTTATGGCACCTCGCCAATCCCCAAAGGGCTGGGCTTCTCGCGTAACAGCTTCCTGTGGATGCTGATGGTCGCGGTTATCGCCTTTGGTCTGCTGATCCCGGTTGCCGGGCTACTGGCAGATGCCTATGGCCGTCGTAAGACCATGATCGTCGTTACCTGCGGCATGCTGGTGTTTGCGATGCTGTTCCCGTCCCTGTTAGGGTCTGGCAGCCAACCGCTGGTGATGCTGTTTCTGGTGCTGGGGCTGGGTCTGATGGGCTTAACCTTCGGCCCGATGGGCGCATTGCTGCCTGAACTGTTCCCCACTGAAGTGCGTTATACCGGTGCCTCGTTCTCCTATAACGTCTCGTCGATTCTGGGCGCATCGGTTGCACCTTATATTGCTGCCTGGCTGACCGCCAACTACGGTCTGTTCTACGTGGGTGTTTACCTGTTTGCCATGGCATCGTTAACGCTTATCGCCTTATTGCTGACAAAAGAAACGCGTCACCAGGCACTCGAATAAGCCTTACAGGCAAACGTGACGCGGGGTGAAGGTAATCTTCACCCCTTTTTTTTCCATCGAGTTTCTCACAGCACGCGCACCCCACATCCACGCTATACCTCGCTGTAAGATTCGGTTAGGCTAATGGCAAGTTTGTTTAACACGCTGCAATTGCATATGAAAATTGGTTTGTTCTACGGCTCCAGCACCTGCTACACCGAGATGGCAGCGGAAAAAATTCGCGATATTTTAGGCGAATCGCTGGTCGACCTGCATAACGTGAAAGATGTCGATCCGCAGAAGATGGAAGAGTATGAATTCCTGATTCTGGGTATTCCAACGTGGGATTTCGGTGAAATTCAGGAAGACTGGGAAGCCATTTGGGGACAGTTATCCTCGTTGAACCTACAAGGGAAAATCGTTGCGCTGTACGGCATGGGTGACCAGCTAGGCTACGGTGAATGGTTCCTTGACGCCCTCGGTATGTTGCATCAGCAGTTGGCCGCCAGCGGCGCAACCTTTATTGGCTATTGGCCCACCGCAGGCTATGAGTTCACCACCACCAAACCGCTCACACCCGACGGGAAACACTTTGTCGGGCTGGCGCTTGATGAAGTGAATCAGTATGACCTGAGCGATGAGCGCTTACAGCAGTGGTGCGAGCAGATTTTGCAGGAAATGGCAGAGCAGTTGTAATCGTCGGGGTATCTCCCGATAGACATCAGCCGACAGCGTGCTGCCGGCTGAACCTGAAACTAGTGCGCGTCCGGGTTTTCTCCCGCCCACGCTTTACTTTCCAACAGCAACTGACGCAAGTGCCGCCATTCCTGCTTATCCATGTTATCGGATGCCAGCCAGAGTCGCTGCCGCCGTTTGCCGTCACTGCGCCGCAGCGACAGCAAGATACCGTTTTTCAACATCCACGGACGGCGGATAATGCGCCAGCGATGATGCTGCCACTCAAGGTTTGCTTCAGCCTGCAACACGATTTCACCGTGGCGCGCTTTGATATTACGCTGGCTGCGAATAAACCCGAACACCACCAGCGTCATCAGCGAGAGCCAGAGCACCGCATAACCGTCCGGCCACGGTGCCAGCAAAATCAACAGCAGCAACAACCCGTGCACCAGCAAAGAAAATAACTGCATGCGCCAGGAGACGCGTAAATCACAGCGCCACAGGGCCACGATCTTTATTTCGCGTCTGAATAAGAGAGATCATGCGTTTCAGTTCCCCATCTTCCGGTTCACCGTGGTTCATCAACCAGTTGAACAGGTCAGGATCATCGCACTGCAATAAGCGCACAAACGCACGTTTATCATTATCGTTTAGCACATCATACTCATGTTCAAAAAAGGGCATGATGGCGATATCCAACTCTCGCATTCCTCGGCGGCACGCCCAGTGAATTCGCGCCTTATTATCGATATCCATTGCTTTTCCTACTTTTTATCGACGCCAACGTGTAGTGTAACTCGGATGTCTAGATAAACACTCAACTAAATGTAACATTTTGACATATTTTAGCGCATATCCGCGTATCGCGCAGAAGGTTATCGATCGTGCGCACGCTCAGTAACGCTTTCGAATATGCTAACTGAAAATCATGGGGGCAATGGCACGAATAACTGCTTGCAAACCCTGTAAGCTCTTTTACCATTAGGCCAAACGCAAACCTTCGCGAGGATGGTTACATGGCAACCCCACTTCCCTTTGCTGCACAAACGGTTAAATCACACGCCATCACGGCCTCGGCGCAGCTTCCCGCTACGCTAATAGCACTTGATGACTGGGCTCTCGTAACGCTTACCGGCCCCGACACGCGCACCTACCTGCAAGGCCAGGTGACGGCCGATATTAACGCGTTAGCCCCCGATCAACATGTACTTTGCGGCCATTGTGATGCCAAAGGCAAAATGTGGAGCGCGCTGCGTTTGTTTGCCCACAACGATGGCTTCGCCTATCTGGTACGCCGTAATCTGCGCGATACGCAGTTAAACGAATTAAAAAAATACGCCGTCTTTGCCAAAACCACTATCGTCGCAGAGGACAACCTCCAGCTTATCGGTGCTGCGGGAAGCACTATACGCGAACGTTTAGCCGAGGTCTTCTCTGCGCTGCCGGACAGCGAACATCCCGTTGTCAGTCACCCCTTCGGTACGCTGCTGCATTTTGCCCTCCCTGCTGAACGTTTCCTTCTGGTACTGAACCAAGAAGGTACCACCGCGCTGAATGCAAAACTGGCAGACGGCGTGCAATGGGCCGACAGTCAACAGTGGCTGGCACTGGATATTGAATCCGCACTGCCGATTATTGACAACGTAAACAGCGCGCAGTTCATCCCGCAAGCAACGAATATACAGGCACTTAACGGCATCAGTTTTAATAAAGGTTGCTACACCGGGCAGGAGATGGTGGCGCGGGCAAAATTTCGCGGTGCCAACAAACGGGCACTCTATTGGCTAGCGGGCTCGTCACCGCGCGTACCGGAAGCGGGCGAAGACCTGGAACTGAAAATGGGTGAAAACTGGCGTCGCACCGGTACGATACTCGCCGCCTGCCCGTTAAGCGATGGCACGCTGTGGGTGCAAGCGGTGCTGAATAACGATCTGGAAGCGGATAGCGTATTGCGCGTGCGCGACGCAGCGGAAAGCCAGTTGAGTCTGCAACCGCTGCCCTATTCATTGTCTGAATAATCTCGTCACTGAGCCCCGTTTCTGTTCACCCAGAAATGGGGCCAGGAATATGGTTAGCGGCTAAACGTAAAGGTAGATCGCCAGAAAATGGCACAGGCTGCCACCCAGCACAAAGCCATGCCAGATGGCGTGGTTATACGGGATACGTTTACACACGTAAAACACCACGCCTAAGGTATACACCACTCCGCCCACCGCCAGTAAAGTGACACCACCCGGTGCTAACACCTGCATCAACTGATAAATCACAATCAGCGACAGCCATCCCATCACCAGATACGTCACCAGCGACAACACTTCAAAACGATGCGCGAAGGCCAGCTTGAATAACACGCCCACCAGCGCCATGCTCCAAATGACAATCATCAAACCACGCGCCAACGGCGAATCCAGTCCCACCAGCAGAAACGGTGTGTAGGTACCCGCTATCAGCAGATAGATGGCACAGTGGTCGAACCGTTTAAGCCAGGGTTTAGCGCGCGGGCTGGGAATCGCATGGTAGAGCGTCGAGGCCAGGAACAGCAGAATAATGGTGCCACCATACAAACTATAACTGGCGATAGCCGTGCTGGTCGCGCCATTGTCTACCGCTTGCACCAGCAGCAGCACCAACCCGACAATTCCCAACACCACACCAGCACCGTGACTGATACTGTTGGCTATCTCTTCCGCCAACGTATAGCCCGCATTACTTTCTGATTTCACCATATTCCGTTTTTACTCCCGGCACGATGGGTTGTACAAACTTCACACAATATCATCGGGAAGAGTGTAATCGAGAATAGTTTCAGAGTACAAGTGTACGCCGAAACTATTCTTCGATCCGCCGCGCTACCGGGCTTGAACAGAGCCCGGTATCGGCCCGGGTTCCCTTTCACCAGGAATAACATCATCAATACGCTGCATCATGTAGTCATAGAAGGGGTTGGAAGAAAGGCGCAGCAACGTATCCAAGTCAAGAATCAACACCCCGCGTTCGCCGCGCGCGGCAATACGCCCGAGTGGAATACCAAACTCATACGGTGGCGTAGAGAAACGGCCATAAAGCGAATCGCTGTCAGAAAAAGGCAGCGCGACGTGCGATAACGAATAGACATCTTCGGGGTAATCCATTCCGAGATCGCGGCGCGTAACCTCCATGCTGCCTGCTTTGGTGTCAAAGGCGACCGCCTTTGCGCTTTGTACCGATGCGTTAGTAATCACCGTGGTGCCGTACAGGCGTGGTGTAGGCGGCAACCATTGCCCAATCGCCGATGCAGACGCATCCCGCAGTAGCAAACCAAAATTGATGGTGCGGTTGACATCAAACAGCACCAAATCATTGTTGTTTTGCGGCAGCAGATTATAGAACGCGCTGATCACCGCCCGCGTGCTGACGGTAAAATCCATCACCGACTGGAAGGTTAAAATCGGCGGCAGTTCCGACAGCCTGCGTTGCCGCGCTTCCTGTTCAAGCTGTGACTGCAACACGCTGGTGAGCAGATAAGACTGGCGCGCCCCGTTCACCGGGAACGAGTTGTACTTGAACGGGTTGAATTCCGGCACAATGCCTAACCAAGCCGCTTTGGCAAACGGCGGGAAAATCGCGGGTAACCCGGCCAAACCGGCAAAACGCGCGTAAGCCGTAATGCCAATCATCGGAGAGATCAGGACCAGACGATCCGCCTTGGGCAACTTAGGATCGCTGAGCGTATCGAGCGCGTATTTCAGCGTGAGCGCCCCGCCGTTAGAAAAGCCAACGATATGCAGCGGTAAGCGTTTTCCCTCGTTCGCGGGCGTCACAAAACGCGCAGCCTCGCGCACCGCTAACCGTGTGGCAGCCAACCAATCTTCCCAACGGACTTTAGTTAGTGCACCGGGCACGGTGCCGTGCGCCGGAATACGCAACCCGATAGCGACAAAGCCGTGCTGACGATAAAGCTCAGCCACATTTCGCATACTGTAGGGCGAGTCGGTTAGCCCATGCAAAAGCACCACCGCACCTTTGGGCTCACCTTCCGGCATCAGTTCATAAGAGTGGTTCCAGTTATGCGCGAAGCGCCCCGGATAAACAGGGCTGCCGACAAAATAGCGGTTTAAGGCAACCTGCTCATCCCTGTCCAGCGTCTGGGTCACCTGCTCGGTCACCTCCTGAAACAAGCGCTCTTCATGCGCCAAATACGCTTCCCAGTTGGCACGATCAAGTTGGTCAGGTGTCATCTCAGTCGGCACATAAATATGCCAGGGTGCCAGTGCGGGTCCCCGTTGTGAGTCAAACACCCGAATAACCAGAAACGTCAACGCAATGGCCAACACGATAACCACCGCATATTTGATTGTGCGTCGAATGATACGAATAGGCATCATTGCCCCCTTATTATTAGCGCTTTTATTGTGATTTTTACGTCGCCCTGTCACGGACTCAATGCCAACCACGCCTTATGCATTGCGCACAGTGCGTTTGGGAAGATCGGTGAAACAGATTGTTTTGTGCCCTGACTATAACGATAGTCGACAATGCCTCCGCCCGAAAGGTCTGTTATCAGACGGCATAGTCAGTGCCAAAGGGACATCATTGCGGAATAAAGCGTGTAAATTCTCACCAGCTTCCCCTACAATGAGCCGGTTTTGTTTGACTGCGCAGTGTTTGATACAGCCGCGTTTGACACGTCTTTGGATGTAAGGTGGTTTTGATGTCCCTGGCTTTACCCACTCTCGAGTTCGGTACGCTGACCGAAGTAGTTGGTTTCCTGATGGAAATTGATAAGCTAAAAAGCGTACAGCGTCGTTCAAAAATCATCGGCAGTTCCCGTCACGAAGATTCCGCAGAGCACAGTTGGCACTTTGCCGTTGCCGCGATGAGCCTGGCCCCCTACGCCAGTCAGGACGTAGATATTCAGCGCGTGATTCAAATGGCCTTGGTGCATGATATCGTCGAGATCGATGCTGGCGACGTGATGGTCTACGATCTGAGCGCTCGAGAAGCGATTCAGGCGCAGGAAGAAGCCGCTGCCGTCCGGTTGTTTGGCCTGCTGCCCGAACCGCAACGTCAGCACTTTCTGCAACTGTGGCAAGAGTATGAAGCAGGCGAGACCGCGAACGCGCGTTTTGCACTGATGATCGACCGCATTATGCCTATTCTGATGAACCTGCATAACGGCGGGCAAAGCTGGGTGGAAAACGGCATCCGACTGGAACAAGTCTTGGGACGCGCCAGCTTTATTGCCGAGATCAATCCTGAACTGTGGCGCTACCTGAAAGATCACTTGGAAACGGCGCAGGCCAAAGGGTGGTTGGGGTAATTCTCTGGCTTATCCGATAAAAAAACCCGCCATACGGCGGGTTTTCATTTTTATAGCGTTAATTACGCGTAATCGCCAATCGGTACGCAAGAGCAGAACAGGTTGCGATCGCCGTACACATCATCGAGGCGTTTAACGCTCGGCCAGTATTTATGCTCAGCCCCTGCTGGAAACACCGCCAGTTCGCGACTGTAGGGATGTGACCACTCGCTGACGATCTCCTGCTGGGTATGCGGTGCATTCACCAACGGGTTGTCTTCCAGCGGCCATTCCCCTTGTGCTACGCGCTGAATTTCTGCACGGATCGCCAGCATCGCATCAATAAAGCGATCCAGCTCGACCTGACTTTCTGATTCCGTCGGCTCGACCATCAGCGTTCCCGCCACCGGGAACGACATGGTCGGCGCGTGGAAACCATAGTCGATCAAACGCTTGGCGATATCCATCTCGCTGATGCCGGTGCTCTCTTTCAGCGGGCGAATATCCAGAATGCACTCGTGCGCCACGCGACCATCACGGCCAGTGTAGAGCACCGGGTAGGCATCCTTCAAACGCGTTGCGATGTAGTTGGCGTTGAGGATCGCCACCTGACTGGCATTTCTCAGTCCTTCAGCCCCCATCATGCGGATATACATCCAACTGATAGGCAGAATGGATGCGCTGCCAAAAGGAGCCGCAGATACCGCGCCCTGCGTGGTCAGCAAGCCATCAATCTGCACCACCTGATGCCCCGGTACAAACGGTGCCAGATGGGCTTTCACCCCGATCGGCCCCATGCCCGGCCCGCCGCCGCCGTGCGGAATGCAGAACGTTTTATGCAGGTTAAGGTGCGACACGTCTGCGCCAATGTAGCCCGGCGTGGTGATACCGACCTGCGCGTTCATGTTCGCGCCGTCCAGATACACCTGTCCGCCGTGTTGATGGACAATCTGACACACCTCACGAATGGTCTCTTCATAAACACCATGTGTGGAGGGATAGGTCACCATGATGCAGGAGAGGCGATCGCCCGCCTGCGCGGCTTTCTCCCGCAGATCGTGCAGATCAATATTCCCTTGTTTGTCACACGCCACCACGTCTACCGCCATCCCGGCCATCTGTGCCGATGCCGGGTTAGTGCCGTGCGCTGAGCTTGGAATCAGACACAGCGTGCGCTGAGCATCACCTCGGCTCTCATGATAGCGGCGAATGGCCAGCAAACCGGCATACTCGCCCTGCGCTCCCGAGTTAGGCTGCATGCACACGGCATCATAGCCAGTGAGTTGCACCAACCAACCGGAAAGCTGTTCGATCATCAAACGATAACCTTGCGCCTGTTCCGGCGGACAGAACGGATGCAGTTCAGCAAACTCCGGCCAGGTGATCGGCAGCATTTCCGCCGCCGCATTCAGCTTCATGGTGCAAGAACCCAGCGGGATCATGGCACGGTTTAGCGCCAGATCTTTATGCGCCAAGCGATGCAGGTAACGCATCATCTCAGTTTCACTGTGATAACGGTTGAACACCGGGTGAGTCAGAATGGCATCGATGCGCAACAGCGCAGCAGGAAGGGATGATGAGCCGCCGCTGAGCGTTATATCTAGCGCATCGATAGACAAGCCGTGCCCTTCGCCCAGCAACACGTCAAATAACACTGCAACATCTTCGCGGGTAGTGGTTTCATCCAGCGTGATACCGACACCGTGATAAAGATCGGTACGCAGGTTGATCCCGGCATTCAGCGCGCGTGCGATGATGGCGCTCTTGTCGGTAACCTCAACCGCCAGCGTATCAAACCAGGTGGTGTGCCACAGTTTCAAGCCGCCCTGCTGCAAGCCAGCGGCCAGAATATCGGTTAAACGATGAATGCGTTCAGCGATACGCTTGAGCCCCTGCGGCCCATGATAAACCGCATAGAAACCGGCGATATTCGCCAGCAGCACCTGAGAGGTGCAGATGTTGGAGTTGGCTTTTTCACGGCGGATGTGCTGCTCACGCGTCTGCATCGCCATGCGCAGCGCCGTGTTGCCTGCCGCATCACGCGACACGCCGATAATACGCCCCGGCATGGCGCGTTTATATTCATCCTTGCAGGCGAAGAAGGCCGCATGCGGACCACCGTAGCCCATCGGTACACCAAAGCGTTGGGCGGAGCCAAACACAATATCGGCACCCTGCTTGCCCGGTGCGGCTAGCAGCACCAGCGCCATGATATCGGCAGCGACGCTAACGATGATCTTACGTGCATTCAGTTGTGAGATAAGTTCACGATAATCATGCACTTCACCATAGGTATTCACCTGCTGCAACAGCACGCCAAACACGCCTTCCATTTCCAATGCAGCGGCGGCATCGCCTACCACCACGTCAAAACCAAAGGTCTCGGCGCGGGTGCGTACCACATCCAGCGTTTGCGGATGCACATGCTCTGCCACGAAGAAGCGGTTAGCTTGTTTCAGTTTGCTGACGCGTTTGGCCATTGCCATCGCTTCCGCCGCCGCCGTCGCTTCATCCAGCAGAGAGGCGGAGGCCAGTTCCAGCCCGGTCAAATCCTGCGTCATCTGTTGAAAATTCAGCAAGGCTTCTAACCGCCCTTGTGAGACTTCAGGCTGATAAGGCGTATAAGCGGTGTACCAGCCGGGGTTTTCCAGCAAATTACGCAAGATTACCGGTGGCATATGCACAGCGGTGTACCCCATACCGATATAGCTTTTGTAGCGCTGATTGCGGTTGGCAATCGACTTAAGCTCAGCCAACGCCTGATGCTCGGGCAGCGCATTACCCACCGCTGGCGGGTTGGGCAACTGGATATCTGCCGGCACAATCTGTCGAATCAATGCTGACAAGGAGTCCGCCCCGAGCGTTTCCAGCATGTGAGCCTGCTGCGCGGGCGTAGGACCGATATGACGCTCTACGAAAGCGGCGTCATGTTCGAGTTGGCTGAGAGTCTTAGTCATTGGGGTATTTCCTGCTTCAAGCAATTGTTATACCCGTCATACTTCAAGTTGCAAGTGCGTTGGCTGCGTTCGTTATTCGGCCCATCCCTGGGCCTCACCTCTTACGAGGCCGCCGCAAGCGGCGTTCAAATCTGCTCCAGGCAGATTTGTCATCCAAATCAATTACCTAAGTAAGTTCATCGGGATTCGTTCGCTTGCCGCCTTCCTGCAACTCGAATTATTTAGGGTATAGAACGTTCATGGCAAACAACAAGTGCGAACGCGGTAGACTGCGCTCAGTGTCTTACATTCTGACCAATCGATTTACCCCGTGATGCGCGATAAAACCATCACGGGGTGACAAGGTTATTCGTCTTCTTCTAACAGCGCCTGATAAGCGGTGGCATCTAGCAGATCGTTCAATTCGCTTTCATCAGATGCTTTGATGCTAAACAGCCAACCGTCGGCATAAGGCGCACTGTTAACCAGCTCCGGCTGCCCTTCCAGCGCATCGTTCACTGCCACTATCTCACCGCTCAACGGCGCATAGATATCTGAGGCGGCCTTGACCGACTCAGCGACAGCGCAGTCATCACCCATCGCAACCTGCGTGCCAACGTCAGGCAAATCGACAAAAACCATGTCACCCAACAGTTCCTGGGCATGCTCGGTGATACCGACACGATAGACACCCTCGCCTTCGGCCTGGACCCACTCATGGGATGAGGTGTATTTCAACTCGGTTGGGATTGTGCTGCTCATTGCCTGCTCTCCTTAAAAATTGCTTCGTCGTATCGAATCGCGCGATATCCGCCTTCCAGCAACGCGAAGGTGTTGCGGCATATATCGCGCTAACGTTAATCAATAATCATGGCCAAAGAGGGTACGGCGTCAAACCAATGCCTTTCCGCCACGAATAAATACCGGTTTGGTCACCTCTACGGGCACTTCGCGCTGGCGAATTTGCACCAACGCCGTTTCACCAATACCTTGCGGCACGCGAGCCAGTGCAATACTGAAGCCCAACGTTGGAGAAAAAGTCCCGCTGGTGATCACGCCTTCTTGTACCGTGCCACTCGCATCGGTGAAGCGCACAGGCATTTCATGGCGCAGCACCCCTTTTTCACGCAGCACCAGTCCGACCAACTGCTCAGTGCCTTCATTACGTTGATGGGTCAGCGCGTCCCGGCCAATAAAATCGCGGTCTTCCGGCTGCCAGGCGATAGTCCAGCCCATATTGGCAGCCAGCGGTGAAACACCTTCGTCCATGTCCTGGCCATACAGGTTCATGCCCGCTTCGAGGCGCAACGTATCGCGCGCACCGAGGCCACAGGGCTGTACACCGGCCGTTAGCAGTTGTTGCCAGAACGCCACTGCCTGCTCCGCGGGCAGGGCAATTTCATAGCCTGACTCACCGGTATACCCGGTGGTAGCAATAAAATAGTCACCGGTTTGTACGCCGAAAAAGGGCTTCATGCCCGCCGTTGCCGCGCGCTGTTCCGCGCTGAGCAACGCCTGCACTTTCTCCTGAGCCAACGGCCCTTGCACTGCAATCAACGCCAGTTCATCGCGCTCCTGACACTCTACGTTGAACGCCTTGGCATGCTCGGCGATCCAGGCCAGATCTTTCTCCCGTGTGGCGGAATTCACCACCAGCCGGAAATGTGTTTCAGTCAGAAAGTAGACGATGAGATCGTCAATGACGCCACCCGAGGCGTTTAACATCCCGGTATAAAGCGCCTTGCCCGGTTGCGTGAGTTTGGCAACGTCGTTCGCCAGCAGATAACGCAGGAATTCGCGCACGCGCGGGCCGTGTAAATCCACAATGGTCATGTGCGACACATCGAACATGCCTGCATGACGCCTAACGCTATGATGTTCATCTAACTGTGAGCCATAGTGTAGCGGCATCATCCAGCCGTGAAAGTCGACCATCTTCGCGCCGTCGGCGATATGCTGCTGATACAACGGAGTTTGCTGTGTCATTTTTTTTCCGAACCTCTGTTTGCAAACCAGTCCTTGCGAACGGCGCAGATCACGCCACACAAACGCTTTCTTTGCGTTGAACTTACCACCTCTTCCACAGGGCTACCACACCCTTTGTCATAAGTTAAACTATATACCAGCCGTGAAAGCCAAAAAAAGAGATAGAACACATGACAACAAAATTCGCCTAATTAAAATCATTAATTAGAATAAAACGCCAAAAATAAAAATAAAAAACAATAATAATGACACAAACATTCACATCATTAGAGAATGATCGCCAAAAACAAATCCGTAATGGATTAGTTTTTATAATGCAAAAAAATGGCTGAAATTAGATTATTTCAACCAAAGGCGACGATGGTGTCATTGTGCCAAAAACGCTAAAGATGACGACGATCACACCCACCTTGCGCTCACTGCCACCGCGTCACCACCGATGGCAACGAGGGGAAGGCAATTTCCTTGCCGCATATCCATACTGATTAAAAGGGTAATATCCATTTATCAGCGATCCATCACGGTCTTTGCGTTATTGATGGCATAGAAGCTAACGCTATGAGGATTAACATTTCGCGCCATGAGGGCGTTTCCCGCCCCGATCGCTCGCGCTACCCGACCCTATTCAGCATCTATACCCTAAATAATTCGAGTTGCAGGAAGGCGGCAAATGAGGGAATCCCGATGAGCTTACTCAAGTAAGTGATTCGGGTGAGCGAGTGCAGCCAACACACCTGTAACTTGAAGTATGACGGGTATTTTAAAATCAAAATGTTATGGAGATTACGACGATGACCCAAAGAATGATCCTTAACGAGACCTCGTATTTTGGTGCGGGGGCGATTAACCACATCGTAGAAGAGATAACCCGGCGTGGTTTCCACAAAGCACTGGTGGTCACTGACAAAGACCTGGTGAAATATGGTGTGGTGAGTAAAGTTATCACTCTGCTCGATCAGGCAGGCCTGCCCTACGAGGTTTACGATGACGTAGTACCCAATCCCACGATTCGCGTGGTGACCGCAGGTATTGAGCGCTACAAGGCCGCGCAGGCCGATTACCTGATCGCGATTGGCGGCGGTTCGCCACAGGATACCTGTAAGGCGATTGGTATCATCATCAACAACCCGGAATATGCCGATGTACGCAGTCTGGAAGGCGTTGCGCCCACGCGCCGCCCCAGCGTACCGATCTTCGCGATCCCGACCACCGCAGGCACCGCTGCCGAGGTCACGATTAACTACGTGCTCACCGACGAAGAAAAACGTCGCAAATTTGTCTGCGTCGATCCCCATGACATTCCTATCGTCTCGTTTATCGATGCCAATATGATGGCCAGCATGCCCGCCTCACTGAAGGCGGCAACCGGACTGGATGCCCTGACGCACGCGATTGAAGGCTTTACCACCAAAGGCGCGTGGGAATTGACCGACATGCTGCATCTGAAGGCTATCGAAATCATCAGCCGTTCGCTGCGCGATTCCGTCGCAGGCCATGCCGCCGGCGTGGAAGCCATGGCGTTGGGGCAGTACGTCGCTGGCATGGGCTTCTCCAACGTGGGTCTGGGGTTGGTTCACGGGATGGCACACCCGCTGGGCGCTTTCTATGACACCCCGCACGGCGTGGCAAACGCAATCCTGCTGCCGCATATTATGGCGTTCAATGCTGACTACACCGGCGATAAATTCCGGCAAATCGCGGTAGCAATGGGCGTCACGGACGCACAACAGATGCCGATCGCGCAAGCGCGAGAAGCCGCCATCGCCGCCGTGAAGCAACTTTCTCAGGATGTGGATATCCCGGCGCGTCTGCGCCAGGTGGGCATGAAGGAAGAGGATATCCCTGCGTTGGCGCAGGCTGCTTTTGACGATGTTTGCACCGGCGGTAACCCGCGCGATGTGACACTAGAGCAAATCAAGGCGCTATACCAGTCTATCTACTGATTACCTCCCCACAGGTTTCCCTTCATGATTTCTACTCCCCCGGCATCGCGCGCCGGGGTTTACGCCCATCCACAAATGATATAAATTCACATATGATAGTGGTTATCATTATCAAATTTGAGTTTTATCATCTCTAGAGGAGCGCAGTCATGCTAACCGCAATGATTACCGCATGCGGATTATGGAGTGCCAGTTGGTGTCTGGGTAAACGCCTGAGCAGCGCCTGGGGTATTCTGCTGCCCGCCGCACTGATGCCGTTGCTTGCGCTGCTCGATCTTCAACTCAACAGTTGGAAGCTGATCGTAGCGATTGCGCTGCTGGCAACCGCCGTCATGCTGTTCCACCCTCGCTTGCGCCATTACTTGCTGCTACCTTCCTGTATTGCACTGGCGGGCGGATTGAGCGCGTTAGTGGTGGCCTTCCAAACGACGTGGCCATAACGGGCAATACGTCATGCAGTACCAAGAGAAATGTTTGATCGACATGAAGAAATAAAAAAGAAAGGAAAAGCATTAAGAAATGGTGCGAAGAGAGGGACTTGAACCCTCACGTCCGAAAGACACTAACACCTGAAGCTAGCGCGTCTACCAATTCCGCCACCTTCGCACTGGGTACTGCTCTGTTATTTGTCACGCACACATGGTGCGAAGAGAGGGACTTGAACCCTCACGTCCGAAGGACACTAACACCTGAAGCTAGCGCGTCTACCAATTCCGCCACCTTCGCAGATGCTATGCGAGACAAACAGTTGTGTTAAGAAACACCTGTGGTGATGTTGGTGCGAAGAGAGGGACTTGAACCCTCACGTCCGAAGGACACTAACACCTGA
>CAXYYB010000013.1:0-91802 GCA_964293225.1 uncultured Symbiopectobacterium sp.
GGCGTATATTACGCTGCACCGCTGAAAAGTCAACGTTAATTTTTCAATTTCGCGTCTGGCTTTCCTGTTTTACTTCTTACTGTTACCACAACCGCGTGTCGCTGTTGCCGTGTCAGTGGAGGCGCAGTATAGACACTTCTCGCGCCCTGACAAGGGCTAATTTCAATTTTATTTCTGAGTGCGTGTTTTTTCGGCAGGGCGTACTAAACATCAGCATTAACCGCGTTTTTTTGCACCAAGCTGAGCAAATTCATGTGCGAAATGCTCAACCTGTTGCCAATCGGTGTATTCAATCTCTTTACTGCTGTCCGTCTCACCACCGGTCATTCGCATAATAAGCTGAATCATCACCCGGTCGAGCCAACCATAGCGTGGGTAGCGCAGTGCACCGGCAAACACACCGCACAAGGCTGGCTGCCACGGAGAGCGCAGCAAAAATTTCCGGGTATAAGGATTGGTTTGTGCCGTGCGCTTTTCTGGCTTACGCGCAGTCAGGTTCACAGAGAAGAACGCATTTGGCAGACGCTGCAATTCCCCCAAGTGTTGTTTGATAAACGCATAAACCTCGGGCTGGAAATGACCATAACGTACCGAAGCTCCGATCAGGATGCGATCGTAATGCGCGGGTTCGATAGTGTCAGCAGCCGTGATGTTCACCACATCGCACTCGACCTTACCCTTTAGTACCGTCGCGATATAAGAGGCGATAGCCTTGGTTTGGCCATCCTTACTGGAAAAAAGTATCAACGCTTTCATAGGACATTGCTCTTTGGCTTTTTGTTTTAGGTTATGCGCGCCAGAACGTAGGCGTAAACAACACCAGCAAGGTAAACACCTCAAGACGCCCGAACAGCATGGTTGAAATCAGAATCCATTTCGCTGCGTCATTCATGGTGGTGAAGTTATCGGCCACTACTCCTAATCCTGGCCCCAGATTGTTTAACGTCGCCGTGACAGCGGCGAAAGCAGAAAAATCATCTACGCCGGTGGCGATAACCGCCAGCATGCTGACAATAAACACCAACGCATAGGCGGAGAAAAAGCCCCATACCGCTTCGAGGATCCGCTCCGGCAACGCACGACGTCCAAGCTTGATAGTATAGACCGCATTAGGGTGCACCAATCGTTTGAGCTCGCGGTGTCCTTGCAAGAACAACAGCAGGATACGAATCACTTTTAAGCCACCGCCCGTCGAGCCCGCGCATCCACCGATAAAAGCAGAGCACAACAGCAAAACGGGCAGGAATAGCGGCCAGGCGGCAAAGCTGCTGGTGGTAAACCCCGCAGTAGTCGCCATCGATACCACTTGGAAAAACGCCTGATTCAGCGTCTGGATACCGCTGTCGTAAACATTATGGAACCACAGCACCAGCGTGCACACCGCCACCAGCGACAGTTGAACAAAGATGAACATGCGAAATTCCGGGTCGCGCCCGTACACTTTGAGGCTTCTGCCACTCAGCATGGCAAAGTGCAAACCGTAATTACAG
The DNA here is from genome assembly GCA_964293225.1 of uncultured Symbiopectobacterium sp. Taxonomy (GTDB): domain Bacteria; phylum Pseudomonadota; class Gammaproteobacteria; order Enterobacterales; family Enterobacteriaceae; genus Symbiopectobacterium. The sequence goes on from CAXYYB010000013.1 coordinate 1,491, forward strand.
CCGGAAATCAGCAGAAACACCGCGATGATGGTATTGATGGTGGAGCTGTTGAAATAGCCGATGCTGGCGTCATGGGTTGAAAAGCCGCCGATGGCAATGGTGGAAAAGCTGTGCCCAATAGCATCAAACAGTGACATCCCCGCCAGCCACAGCGCTACCGCACAGGCCACGGTCAGCAGCACATAGATCATCCATAAGGTTTTCGCGGTTTCCGCGATGCGAGGCCGCATTTTATTGTCTTTCAACGGCCCCGGCATCTCAGCGCGGTAGAGCTGCATGCCCCCAACGCCGAGGATAGGCAGAATCGCCACCGCCAATACGATGATCCCCATCCCGCCGAACCACTGCAACATCTGCCGGTAAAACAGAATGGCCTTTGGCAAAGAATCCAACCCGACCAGCGTGGTCGCGCCCGTGGTGGTTAAACCGGAGAACGATTCAAAAAAGGCATCGGTGACGCTGAGGTTTGGATGTTCAGAGAAGATAAAAGGCAATGCCCCTACGCTACCCAGCACGGTCCAAAACAGCACCACAATCAAGAAGCCTTCTCGCGAGGCCAGTTCATGCTTGTGTTTACGATTGGGAAACCAGAGCGCGCTGCCGATAAACAGGGCAACCAGAAAGGTTTGCGTAAATGCCCGTCCTGCGCCGTCACGATAGATCAGAGCAACCAGACCAGGGATAAACATGGTCCCGGAAAACAGAATAACCAGTAACCCTACAATGCGGGTAATGGCGCGCAGGTGCATGGAGAAACATCCTTAACGAGTCATCAAACAGCGCTGAATTATTATCATATAATGGATATTTGCAACGTTCCCCTGCTTATATCGCGCAAACGGCGCACCGTTTCTTGGTAAGCACTGTCAGGGATAGCGACCTGCAACGTCACTTCTGCACCATAATCGCAGTGATTCACTTCACCGCCCATTTGCCGAATCAACGCGCTAACGGGCGCATGTAAGGTATAGTCGCATTGTAACCGATACGCCGTGCACAGCACTTTTTCCAGCGTTTCCACCTGCTTCAGGGCTTGCTGGACACCGCCGCCATACGCCTTGACCAATCCACCAGTACCTAGCGGAATGCCGCCATAGTAACGCACCGAAACAGCGGTTATCTCACCGATTCCGCTCCCCATCAGTTGCGCCAACATGGGTTTTCCCGCTGTTCCTGAAGGCTCACCGTCATCCGAAAAGCCGAGCTGTTGCGAATCATCCGGTGCCCCGGCAACAAAGGCCCAGCAGTGGTGCCCAGCATCGGAATACCGTTCGCGCACCTGCTGCACATAAGCCTTGGCCGCCGCCACGCCGTCAGTCGGTGCCAACAGCGTGATAAAACGGCTTTTCTTTATCTCTTCGCTGACGCTGACTTCACTCGCTGGGATCTTATAACGTTGCATCAGGCGAGGTTCAAATCCCGCGTCATGTTTTCAACGCGTTTCTCATGGAACACGATATTGTCTTCGATACGGATCCCACCAAACGGTTTCAACATGTCGATCTTTTTCCAATCAATATGCTGGCTGTATGGCCCACTGCGCCACGGTGCCAGCAATGATTCGATAAAATAGATACCCGGCTCAATGGTCAGCACCATACGCGGCTGCATAACACGCGTGCAACGCAGGTACGGATGCGCATCTGGCGCCGCCAGATGCGTGCCGCGCTCGTCCTGCATGAAACCGCCCACATCATGCACCTGCAAACCCAGCGGATGTCCCAGCCCGTGGGGCAAAAAGACCCCGGTCAATCCGCTTTCCACCATCGCCTCTTCGCTCATGCCTTGCACCAGATGATGGCGGTGCAGCAGTTTTGCCACGCGTTGATGCATCTGAATATGGTAGTCGGTATAGCGCACGCCGACCCGCATTGACTCAATCAGCGCCTGCTGCTCCTGATTCAAATCCTTGATGAGCTGTGCAAACAAGTGATCGCTTTGTGCGGCGTAGGTACGGGTCAAATCGGCGGCATAGCCATGATATTCCGCACCGGCGTCAATCAGGAAACTGCGGACCTCTGACGGCACCCGCTGTTCAAGCTGGGTATAGTGCAGCACCGCGGCGTGCTCATTGAGCGCGACAATATTGTCATACGGCACATCGATATCCCGATGACCTGTTGCGGTCAGATAGGCCTGATTGATATCAAATTCACTCATGCCGGACAGAAACGCTTCATGCGCGGCACGGTGCCCGACCACCGCCGTTTTCTGCGCTTCACGCATACAGAACAGTTCGTAGTCAGTTTTATAGGCCCGATGGTAGTGCAGATAATCCAGTACGGCTTTCGGGTTGATATGCTGCGGGGCAATCCCCAGAGACAGCGCACGTTCGGGCACATAGCCAAGATAAGCCACACGCTCGCGTGCCGCGGGCAACAGCGCACCAATCTCGTCCGCGTTACGCAGCACATTCACGTCGATGTCTTTGGTCCAGAAACTCTCCGGCAATGGCGCAACGTTATGCCAATAATCGATCGGAGAATAAAACCACAGTCGTGGTTTGTTAACCCCATCCACCCACAGCCAGCAATGGGGCACGTGGGTCACCGGAACCCAGGCTTTGAACTGGGGGTTAACCTTGAAGGGATATTCCTGATCGTCTAAAAAACGCGTCAGGGGCTCCCCAGAATGAATTAACACCGCATCAAGCTGATGCTGCGTCAGTACGTTTTGCGCGTGCTGTTGCATCGTCGCCAGATGCTGGTGGAACAAAGATGCCAGCTTTTCCATGAAGATCCTCATTAACCACAGCAAGATGCGCTCAGTGTATCACAGTGATCGCCGGAGGGTAGCGACGAGCGCTTTGTGATCGAAATGGCAAATAATTAATCTTTTATTTGCATTTATTTAACATTCGACCACAATCCACTCATCTGGTCGTACCAGATCATTATACGGTTTCTGGAGATCGCTATGCTTTATCAAAGTGAAACGCTCTACGTGCGCTGGTTAGAGGAAGGGATCGCGGAGCTGGTCTTTGCCTCTCCCGGCTCAGTGAATACCCTGGATACCAAAACCGTTGCCAGCCTGGGCAATGCGTTGACCGTGCTTGAGCAGTTGGAAGGCCTGCAAGGCTTGCTACTGCGCTCGGACAAACCGGCGTTTATCGTCGGTGCTGATATTACCGAATTCTTGTCGCTGTTCGCGGCCCCACGCGAGCATCTTCAAACCTGGTTAGAACAGGCCAACCGTATCTTCAATCGTCTTGAAGATCTGCCGGTGCCGACGGTTGCCGCCATTAACGGCTATGCCCTTGGCGGCGGCTGTGAATGTGCTCTGGCGGTGGATATCCGTATCGTCACACCGTCCACGCGCATCGGTCTGCCAGAAGTCAAACTGGGTATCATGCCCGGCTTTGGCGGCTCCGTACGCCTGCCGCGCCTGTTGGGTGCCGACAGCGCGCTGGAAATCATTGCCGCAGGAAAAGACATCGATGCGTCAGAAGCGTTGAAAATCGGCCTGGTTCAGGCGGTGGTGCCTGATGAAAAATTAGCGGCAGCGGGAGCAGACGTTCTGCGTCAGGCCATTTCCGGTCAGATTAACTGGTTGTCCTACCGCAAGCCAAAGCGGGAACCACTCAAGCTCAATGCGATAGAAGCAGCAATGAGCTTTACCATGGCCAAAGCGGTGGTGGCACAAACCGCCGGTAAACATTATCCCGCCCCCTTGACCGCAGTCAAAACCGTTGAAGCCGCGGCGGGGATGACGCGCGATGACGCATTGCGCATCGAGACACAGAATTTTGTGACGCTCACGGCAACGTCAGCGGCACGTGCTCTGGTCGGTATTTTCCTCAACGATCAGTATGTTAAGGGGAAGGCTAAGAAACTGTCAGGTGCAGTATCCGTACCGAAGCAGGCCGCCGTGCTGGGCGCGGGCATTATGGGTGGCGGCATTGCCTATCAGTCTGCCTACAAGGGCGTGCCGATTGTGATGAAAGACATCAATGATAAAGCGCTGGCACTGGGCATGGCAGAGGCCGCGAAATTGCTCAACGGCCAGTTGACGCGCGGCAAGCTGGACGGATTGAAAATGGCGAATATCCTGAGCCACATTCAGCCAACGCTTGATTATGGACGCTTTGCGGATATCGATATCGTGGTGGAAGCGGTAGTGGAAAACCCCAAAGTGAAAGGGGAAGTGCTGGCGCAAACGGAAACCCACCTTGGCGAAAACGCCATTCTGGCCTCCAATACGTCGACGATCCCCATCGCGTTGCTGGCAAACGCCTTGCAACATCCTGAGCGCTTCTGCGGCATGCACTTCTTTAATCCGGTGCACCGTATGCCACTGGTAGAAATCATCCGTGGCCCACAAACCAGCGACGACACCATCGCACGCGTGGTGGCCTACGCCAGCAAGATGGGCAAAACCCCCGTCGTGGTGAACGATTGCCCCGGTTTTTTCGTTAACCGCGTGCTGTTCCCCTACTTTGCCGCTTTCAGCTTGTTACTGCGCGATGGCGCTGACTTCCGCCAGATAGACAGCGTGATGGAGAAGCAATTCGGCTGGCCGATGGGACCGGCCTACTTGCTGGACGTGGTCGGCATCGATACCGCACACCATGCTCAAGCCGTTATGGCGCAAGGTTTCCCGCAACGAATGCAGAAAACCGAACGTGACGCGATTGATGTGCTGTTCGAGCATCAGCGCTACGGCCAGAAAAACGGACAAGGGTTTTATCGTTATACGCCCGACAAAAAAGGCAAGCCGGTAAAAGAGCAGGATAAAAGCGTCGATGCGCTGCTGTCGGAGGTCGCCAACGGCAGTCGCACCTTTACCGCACAAGAGATTATCGCCCGCATGATGATCCCGATGGTTAACGAGGTCGCGCGCTGTCTGGAAGAAGGCATTGTCGCCAGCCCCGCAGAAGCCGATATGGCGTTGGTGTATGGGCTGGGGTTCCCGCCGTTCCACGGCGGTGCCTGCCGCTATCTCGACACGCTGGGCAGCCGCGATTATGCGCTACAGGCTAACGCACTGGAATCCCTCGGGGCGATATATCAGATACCCGATGGCCTGCGCCTGCTTGCAGAGCGTAACGACAGCTATTATCCCCCAGCGGCACCACACGCGGGTATCTCTCTCGGTTAATCGGCATGAGGTCACAGAATATGGAAAACGTTGTTATTGTCGACACCATCCGCACCCCGATGGGACGCTCAAAAGGGGGTGCATTCCGTCAGGTACGCGCCGAAGATCTTTCCGCCCACATGATGCGCAGCTTACTGAGCCGTAACCCGGCGCTGGACGCCCGTGAGATAGACGACATCTATTGGGGCTGCGTACAACAAACGCTGGAACAAGGTTTTAATATCGGCCGCAACGCAGCACTACTGGCGGAGATTCCACCGACCGTCCCCGCCGTCACGGTCAACCGCCTGTGCGGTTCTTCGATGCAGGCACTGCACGATGCCGCTCGCGCCATTATGGTCGGGGATGCCAGCACGTGCCTGATCGGCGGTGTGGAGCACATGGGGCATGTGCCGATGAACCACGGCGTCGATTTTCATCCGGGCCTGAGCCGCACCGTGGCGAAAGCGGCCGCTATGATGGGGCTGACGGCAGAGATGCTGGCACGCATTCATCACATCAGCCGTGATATGCAGGATCAGTTCGCAGCTCGCTCTCATCAACGCGCTTGGCAGGCAACCCAACGCGGTGCCTTCCGGCATGAAATTGTCCCCACGGTCGGCCACGATGCTGATGGCGTACTGCATGCGTTTCGCGATGACGAGGTGATTCGTGCCGACACCACGGTAGAAAGCCTGAGCAGCCTGAAGCCGGCCTTCGATCCGGCGCATGGCACAGTGACAGCAGGCAATGCCTCCGCCCTCTCTGACGGCGCAGCCGCCATGCTCATCATGAGCGAATCACGCGCACGGGAGCGGGGCCTGACCGCGCGGGCGCGCATTAAGGCGATGGCGGTGGTCGGCTGCGATGCGTCCATTATGGGCTACGGCCCCGTGCCTGCCGTACAGTTGGCGTTAAAGCGCGCAGGGTTGGCGCTGACGGATATCGGGGTGTTTGAACTCAACGAAGCCTTTGCGGCACAAACGCTGCCCTGCCTGAAAGATTTAGGGCTGTTGGAAATCATCGATGACAAGGTGAACCTGAACGGTGGGGCTATCGCACTCGGTCATCCCCTCGGCTGCTCCGGCGCGCGCATTTCTGGCACGCTGATCAACCTGATGGAACAGCGCGACGTGCAGTTTGGCGTAGCGACCATGTGTATCGGCCTCGGCCAGGGCATTGCCACAGTGTTTGAACGGGTATAATGTGCCAAAGCGCACGTCGGAGCGGTTATCTCTCCGGCGTGGCGCGTAGCATATTCACTACGCGGAATCGCGCTCAATCAGGGTAAATCCGATATCGATAATCGGACTTTCCGTGCTTTTTCCTTCAATCTTGTCAGCCAGCAGCGTGGCAGCCTCTTTGCCCATCTTCCAGCTGTCGACGCCCAACGTCGAAATCGACGGCACGTTATGCGCCGCAAACGCCAAATCACCAAATCCCACCACGGCCAGTTGCTGCGGCACCGCGACGCCTTGCGCCGTCGCTTCCATGATCGCACCCTGTGCCAGGGTATCAGAGCTACAGACTATCGCATCCAACGGCTCACTTTGCGCGAATAGCTGGCGTAACCCGGTGCGCCCCGCCGCCATCGAGGCGGGTAACGGCACAATGACTTCACTCAGCGCGCAGTCGGCATGGCGCGCCAAGGCATCGTATAAACCGTTTTTTCGCTGCGCCGCACGCCGATCCGCAGCCCAAATCAACCCAAAACGCCGATGGCCTTTACCCAGCAGATAGTCTCCTGCGGCAAAGCCAATTTTCTCATGGGAAAAGCCAATCAGCATATCCAGCGGCGTTGGCGTCAAATCCCAAATTTCGACCACCGGAATCTGCGCATTGAGGATGATTTTGCGCAATTCCGGCGTGTGATGAATGCCCGTCAGCACCACCCCGTCAGGGCGGCGTGATAATAACGTGGCCACAATGTCCGCTTCTGTTTCATCGGAATACCCTGCCACACAGAGCAACATATGATAGCCGCGCGCGTCCAGTTCATCACTGATGGCCTGAATAGTATCGACAAACATGGCGTTGTTGATCTGCGGCACCACCACGGCAATCAGCTTGCTGCGGCGAGAGGCTAACCCACCGGCCAGCAGGTTGGGGATATAGCCGGTAATTCGCACGGCTTCCATCACCTTGTCGATGGTCGCCGCCTTTACCAGCTTGGGCGTGTTCAACGCCCGGCTTACCGTCATTGGCGACAGCCCAGATGCTCTGGCGACATCCTCAAGTGTGGGCGTACGCGGTTGGCTACCCTTGGCGCGCTTATCGCTTTTCAATGACGTGTTTCCTTATCAACGGTAGATTTCCGGCGTTGGCATTATCCTGAATAGTGGCACTGTTTTCCACCCACCAGCCCGACTGGCACGATCTTCACCACAAAATGATTGCGCTAACATATAAATAATATCATTAATACCATTACCAATAACGCCCTCACCCGTCACAGGTGATTACACAGCAACGCTGCTTAATTTGTGATCCATTATACAAAAACAACGCGTGATAATAGCGCTAACAATAGGTTCGATCTAAAAATGTTAGCGCAATCATTTTATTTCAGGATGCCATCATGACCCTACACGCCAATTCAGATGCCGTAAGCTACGCCAAAACTGCACACACCCCGACCGCAGCAGAGACCGGGGATCGCATTGAACAGGTGAAGATCTCCTTAGCCTTTTTACCCCTGGCAACGCCCGTGAGTGACGCCAAGGTGTTAACGGGACGCCAAAAGCCATTGACGGAAGTTGCGATCATATTCGCTGAAATCCGCACCCGGGATGGCTTCGAGGGCGTAGGGTTCAGCTACTCCAAACGCGCGGGGGGTCAGGGTATTTACGCACACGCCAAAGAGATTGCCGATAATCTGCTCGGCGAAGACCCTAACGATATCGACAAGATTTATACCAAACTGCTGTGGGCGGGTGCTTCCGTCGGGCGCAGCGGCATGGCCGTACAAGCGATTTCCCCGATTGATATTGCGCTGTGGGACATGAAAGCCAAACGCGCCAAATTACCGCTGGCCAAGCTACTGGGCGCACACCGCGACTCGGTGCAGTGCTATAACACCTCTGGTGGCTTCCTGCATACGCCGCTCGAGCAGGTGCTGAAAAACGTGGTGATTTCCCGCGAAAATGGCATTGGCGGCATTAAAATCAAAGTGGGCCAACCGAATACCGCAGAAGATATTCGCCGCCTCACCGCCGTGCGCCAAGCGTTGGGCGATGACTTCCCGTTAATGGTCGATGCCAACCAGCAATGGGATCGTGAAACCGCTATCCGTATGGGCAGAAAAATGGAGGCGTTCAATCTGGTGTGGATTGAGGAACCGCTGGATGCCTATGACGTCGAGGGCCATGCAGCACTGGCAATGGCACTGGACACCCCGATTGCCACCGGTGAAATGCTGACCAGTTTCCGGGAACACGAGCAACTGATCCTCGGTAACGCCTGCGATTTCGTTCAGCCAGATGCTCCGCGCGTTGGCGGCGTGACGCCATTTTTGAAAATCATGGATCTGGCGGCCAAACACGGTAAGAAACTGGCACCGCATTTCGCGATGGAAGTGCACTTGCACCTCGCCGCAGCCTACCCCATCGAACCCTGGCTGGAACACTTTGAATGGCTGAACCCACTGTTTAACGAACAGCTGGAACTGCGCGATGGCCGGATGTGGGTCTCTGACCGTCCGGGGCTGGGCTTCACCATCAGCGAGCAGGCGCGGCGCTGGACGGTGCAAACCTGCGAATTCAAGTAATCGGTAGCGCATCCCGTTGCGGCTGGTGCGGGTCTGCCTGGTCACAACGTAAGATGCTTTGGTGCACCTTTAGCACACGTGCTGTTCCCCTCCGTTGATGAACGCCATCGGAAACAGCACGTTTTTTAAGGCACTTATTTTTCAAGGCACTCAAATGAAAGAGAAGGCGTCGCTGTAGAGGTGGTCAATCAACGCCCCACGCTCGTTACAGAAGCGCTCGCGGGCAATTTTTGCCATTTCAAAGCGGCCTGCAATGTAGATATCGTGGCCTGACAGTGTGCCGTAATCCTGCAATACCGCGCTGAGCACCGTACCCGTTCTGCCATGCCACGCCTGCTCCGGTTGTTCAACCACAGGAATAACCTGCAAATTCGCGTGTTGGCTCGCCAGAGCCTGTAGCTCAGTCAGATCATACAGGTGCTTGATCTCCCTCCCCCCCCAGTAGATCGCAATTTCGCGCTCGGGTTGATGTGCCAGCACCGTCAGCAGGATAGAACGCGCATAGGAGAACCCCGTACCGCCAGCAATCAGGATCAGCGGACGATCGCTCTCTTCGCGCAGCCAAGCCTCTCCATGGGGGATATCCACCGTCAGAGCACGCTCTTTCAGAATACGATCCATCACCGCCATCGCATACAAGTTCAGCTCTGAGGCCCCCACGTGCAGTTCGATAAACTGCTGTTCCATCGGCGTTGAGGCCATCGAGAACGGGCGCTTATCACGCTCATCCATCACCACCATCAAATACTGACCGGCACGGAAAGAGAAAGGGGCTTCCGGCAACAAACGTACCCGATAAACCGTATCCGTTATCGCCTCTACGGATGTCACTTTACAGCTCAATGTTGTCATGCATTCCCTCTAAGGGTGATAAAAGCAAAACGAGTAACAGCGGCACACCCTTCATCAAGCACGTGGCGGGCTGTCGTTAAAAATGGCAAGCTCATCCCATATGGCATCGATACGGGCACACACCTCAGGATCTTTCTTGATGGGATGCCCCCACTCGCGTTGCGTTTCACCGGGCCATTTGTTGGTGGCATCCAGTCCCATTTTGGAACCCAGCCCCGACACCGGCGACGCAAAATCCAGATAGTCTATTGGCGTATTTTCCATCAATACCGTATCTCGTGCCGGGTCCATGCGAGTGGTAATCGCCCAGATAACGTCTTTCCAGTCACGCGCATTGATGTCGTCATCGCAGACAATCACAAACTTGGTATACATAAACTGGCGCAGGAAAGACCATACGCCCATCATCACCCGTTTGGCATGACCCGCGTACTGTTTTTTCATGGTGACGACGGCCAGGCGATAGGAGCACCCTTCCGGCGGCAGGTAAAAATCGACAATTTCCGGGAACTGTTTTTGCAAAATCGGCACGAACACTTCATTCAGCGCCACCCCTAAGACGGCAGGTTCATCGGGTGGGCGTCCGGTATAGGTGGAGTGGTAAATGGCGTCCTGACGCTGCGTCACATGCGTAACGGTAAACACCGGGAAGTTATCCACCTCATTGTAATAGCCGGTGTGATCGCCATACGGCCCTTCCGCCGCCATTTCTCCCGGTTCGATATACCCTTCAAGCACAATTTCCGCGCTGGCGGGCACTTCCAAATCATTGGAGAGGCATTTCACCACTTCGGTTTTATAACCGCGCAGTAGCCCGGCAAAGGCGTATTCGGAAAGCGTATCGGGCACTGGGGTTACCGCACCAAGGATAGTCGCCGGATCGGCACCAAGCGCGACGGACACCGGGAAGCGTTGACCGGGATTTTCCTGACACCACTCCTGGAAATCCAACGCGCCGCCGCGATGGGATAACCACCGCATGATCAGTTTGTTTTTACCCAGCACCTGCTGGCGATAAATACCGATATTCTGACGCGCCTTGTGCGGCCCGCGCGTAACCGTTAAGCCCCAAGTGATCAAGGGCGCAGCATCTTCCGGCCAGCACTGCATCACCGGAATACGGGTCAGGTCGACATCGTCCCCTGACCAGACCTGCTCCTGACAAGGCGCCGATGACAGCCGTTTGGTCGGCATATTGAGCACCTGACGGAATTTGGGCATGTTTTCCATCAAGTCTCGGAATCCTTTGGGCGGCTCAGGCTCTTTCAAAAAGGCCAGCAGCTTGCCGACATCACGCAACGCCGTTACGCTATCCTGCCCCATGCCCATTGCCACCCGTTCCGGGGTGCCGAACAGGTTGCACAGCACAGGCATGGTATAACCGGTGGGATTTTCAAACAGCAACGCCGGACCGCCCGCACGCAGCGTTCTGTCGGCAATCTCCGTCATTTCCAAATGGGGGCTGACAGGCTGGCGAATGCGTTTCAGTTCTCCCTTCTGTTCAAGAAGCGCGAGAAATTCACGTAAATCACGATATTTCATGCTGATTGTCAATGCAGTCTGTGAAAACGACATTATAAGGTTTCTTGCCAATTCTGTCGCTTCTTCATGCCGCTATTTATCCGCACAGGGTTTTGTTATGCTTCCCGGCAATGCTCATCGACTGACAGATCATCGACACAACACATTATGGAAGCCTGGTATTTATTGTATTGCAAACGTGGGCAGCTGCTGCGCGCCAAGGAACACCTTGAACGCCAGGCCGTTAACTGCCTGAGCCCGATGATCAAAATGGAAAAGATCGTGCGGGGAAAACGCGCGGAAGTCAGTGAGCCACTGTTCCCCAACTACCTGTTTATTGAATTCGATCCCGAACGCATCCATACCACTACGGTTGCCGCAACACGCGGCGTCAGCCATTTTATCCGCTTCGGCGCGCTGCCGGCCGTCATCCCTGTGAACGTTATCACCGAACTGACACAACACCCGGTGCAGGTGATTCACGATCCACAAACACCCTATCCTGGAGACACCGTGCTGATTACCGAAGGGGTGTTTACTGGGTTACAGGCGATTTACAGTGAACCTGACGGTGAAGCGCGCTCCATGCTGCTGCTCAATTTTCTCAACAAGCAGGTGCCGCAAAGCCTCGATAATCGCCAGTTCAAAAAGCTGTAGTCGGGCATACCCGATAAAAAGAACGCCGCCAGTGAGAACACTCACAAGCGGCGAACGGGTAGGTCTGAGCGGATTGGACGATTAGCGGGAGAGCTGTTCGTCACGCAGCCATTGTGCGACCTGCTTGGCGAAATAGGTCAGCACGCCGTCTGCGCCTGCACGCTTGAAACACAGCAGTGATTCCATCACCAGCGGCTGCTCTTGAAGCCAACCGTTGCGAATGGCTGCCATGTGCATGGCATACTCACCGGAGACCTGATAGGCAAAGGTCGGCACGCCAAACGTTTCTTTCACACGATGCAGCACATCCAGATAGGGCATACCGGGTTTCACCATCACCATGTCTGCGCCTTCCTGCAAATCCTGAGCAACTTCCTGCAAGGCTTCATCCCCGTTGGCCGGGTCCATCTGATAGGTTTTTTTGTTACCCCCCTTCAGATTGCTTGCCGAGCCGACCGCATCGCGGAAGGGCCCATAGTAGCAAGAGGCATATTTTGCCGAATACGCCATGATCTGGGTATTCACCAGATGCTGCGCTTCCAGCTCGGCGCGAATAGCACCAATGCGCCCATCCATCATGTCGCTTGGCGCAATGATTTCCGCACCCGCTTGTGCATGACACAGTGCCTGACGCACCAGAACGGATTTGGTGATGTCATTGATCACATAGCCGTCTTCATCAATAATACCGTCTTGCCCATGCGTGGTATAAGGATCCAGGGCAACGTCTGTCAGCAACCCTAACTCCGGCACGGCATCTTTGAGCGTGCGAATCACACGCGGCACTAGCCCTTCAGGGTTGTAAGCCTCTTCGGCATTCAGCGACTTCTTATCGGTATCGATCACCGGGAACAGTGAGAGTACCGGGATACCCAGCTTGGCGAGTTCTTCCGCCTCTTTCACCAGCAGATCCAGCGTCATGCGATATACGCCCGGCATCGAAGGCACTTCCTGACGTTGATTTTTACCTTCCATCACAAACACAGGATAAATCAGGTCATTGACCGTCAACTGATTTTCAGCAACAAGGCGACGGCTGAAATCATGACGGCGTAAACGGCGCAGGCGACGGCCGGGAAAAGCGCCGGGAAAAACATTGCTCATAATTATTCTCCAGAATCATGGCAGCCGGAAAATCCGGCGTGCGTTTTCATCTACTTTTTGCCCCAACATAGTGGCGTCTTCATCGCGCCAGACAGCAACCTGATGAACGATATGCGGCAAAAAGCAGGGTTCATTACGCCGGGATGCAGGTTTTGGTGATAAATCCCGGGGTAATAAATAGGGCGCATCGGTTTCCAACAACAGGCGCTCGATGGGAATCTGTTTTAGCAGATGGCGAAGTGCAATTCCGCGTCGCTCATCGCACACCCAACCGGTGATGCCTATCGAAAGCCCAAGACGCAAGCATTCATCCAGCTCTTGTGCGGTCCCAGTGAAACAGTGCAGCACCGCGCCCGGCAGCTTATTCAGCCAAGGAGAGAGTAGCGCGATAAAGCGTTCATGGGCGTCACGGCAATGCAAGAAGACCGGTAACGCCAGCTCTGCGGCCAACGCTAACTGCGCGGAAAAGGCGCGTTCCTGCTCATCAGGCGTGGAAAAATTGCGATTAAAGTCCAACCCACACTCGCCCAGCGCCACAACGGCGGGCTGTTGCGCCAACTGCGAAATTCGCTCCGCTACCGCCGCCGACCAACTGCTGGCATCATGGGGGTGCACGCCCGCCGTCGACCAGCAATAGTCTGGGTATTCCTGAGCCAGTGCCAGCGCCAGCTCACTTTCATGCAGGTTGGTTCCGGTGATGATCATTCCGCTCACCGCAAGCGCCTGAGCACGCTCAATGACCTGAGCACGATCGTGAGCAAATTGGCTATTGGTCAGATTGACGCCGATATCAAACATGGACATTCCTGAAGGGTAATGGCACTTCCGCTCTGGCGAACGGGTCCCGAAGGGAAGCAGATGCAGACGAGAGGAAATCCCCGCCTAAGCGGGGATAACAACAGGATTCAGGACGATGGACCTTCTTTGCTTTCTTCTGCTTCGCGCTCTTCTGCCTCATACTGACGGCGTCCTTTCCCCACGTAAAAACGCGAGCAGAACAGCCCGACTTCAAACAGCAGGTACATCGGAATCGCTAACAACGTCTGCGAGAACACGTCCGGCGGCGTCAGCAGCATACCGACAACGAAAGCACCGACCAGCACATAAGGCCGTTTCTTCTTCAACTCTTCCGTGTTGGTCACACCGCTCCAGCACAGCAGCACAATAGCAATAGGAACCTGGAAAGAGACGCCAAACGCCATAAACAGCGCCATCACGAAATCGAGGTAGTTATTGATATCGGTGGCAATTTGTACACCCTGCGGTGCGGTCTTGGCAAAAAAGCCAAACGCCAGTGGAAACACCACAAAATAGGCAAATGCCATACCTGCATAGAACAGCAGGCTGCTGGAGAACAGCAACGGCATCATCAGGCGACGTTCATGTTTGTACAGCGCCGGCGCGATAAACGCCCAGACTTGATACAACACCAAGGGTGCCGCGACAAACACCGACACGATCATCGTGAGTTTAATCGGCGTAAAGAACGGGGAGGCCACGTCGGTGGCAATCATACTGGCCCCGGCAGGCAGTTGCTCAATAAGCGGTGCCGAGACAATCTGATAGATGTCGTTAGCAAAGAAAACCAGCACGACAAATACGCCCAGCACACAAAGAATGCTGTTTAACAGGCGTTTACGAAGCTCAATCAGGTGACTGATTAACGGTTGTGTATCTTCAACGGCCATAGACTAGCGTTCATCAGCAGAGGGTTGGGAAGGCGCGACAGCCGGGGCAGACGCTGCGCGCTTATTGGGTACATCATCGGTCGGTGCCACGGCAGCGGCGGCTGGCGCATTGTCAGGCACGGCCGTTGCAGAGGGCACTTCTGGTGAGCGATGCACTGCCGCAGGCGGTGCCAGATCGACAAGGGATGAGGAGGGCACAGCGGCGGGTTGGTCGACCGGGGGTAACGCTACTGGAGAAGACGCCTGCTCAGCGCTGATAACTCCATCATGCGCTGCCTCAGCATCCGCCAACGGCTTATGTGGCACCTCACCCAACTGCGCCGTGGCGCTGTCACCGGGTTTCGCATAACCGCGTCGCATCGCATCCGCCGCTTCTTTGAGTTCGTCCATAGAGGCTTTCAGCTCTGGAGAAAGGTTTTTCAGGCTAGCCTGCTCCACCTTCTTCAAACTGTCCTGCAACTCTTGCAACTTCAACTCTTGGGTCAGCTCATTTTGCACCGTAGACGCCAGCGAGCGCAGCGTTCTGACCCAACCAGCTATCGTTTTAACCGCAACGGGCAGGCGTTCAGGCCCGAGTACTACCAGGCCGATCACCATAACGAGCATCAGCTCACCAAATCCGATATCAAACACCGATTATACCTGCTCTTTGTGCTGGCTCTTCGTTTCTTCTGATTTTACGTCAGCCTGTTGTTCCGTGATGGACTTCGTCGTGAAATCGGCATCCTGCTGTGTTTTTTCATTCTGGTTTGCAGATGCGCTGTCAGCGGACGAAGGTTGGTCATCACTGATGGCCTTTTTAAAGCCTTTAATCGATGCGCCCAAATCAGAACCTAGCGTTCTTAATTTGTTAGTACCAAACAACAACACAACTATCACCGCAATGATCAGCAACTGCCAAATACTAATACCACCCATACCATTACCTCTTTTCTACAAAGGGGAGTTATCCATCATCTTTCACACCGCAAACATTCGCGTGTGCATTTTGTCCAAAAACGAGTCACCGCGCATTATTCTTACTTAGAGAATGCATGCCCAGAGGATGCGCTCGGTTTACGTTTCCTGCAACGCCTTTTTCCTGCGGCGGAAAGGCATATAAGGTCAAAGCCGTAACTATTATATACGGCTATTAATAGCGCCTGTCATGATCTGCTTCAACGTGTACGACGCCAACCAATGACCCAGCTCACAACACCAGCGGCCATTAACCCCGCCGAAACCACTTTCGGGAGATCCTGACGCCCCACCAACATGAGTAACCCAGCCAGCAGCAACGTCGCGCCAACGCCAAGTAAATAGTGCGACTGGCTTTGACGCACTCGCTGCATGCGCAGTTCATCTGTCAGTTGTGTCACACTGTGGCGCAGCAGTCGGTGCTGCCGCAAACCATCGTAAATCAACTCGGGGATTTCCGGCAGTTTTTCCGCCCAGAAGGGGGCTTTTTCTTTTAACCCGCGAATCAGAGCGGCAACCCCCATCTGATCTTTCAGCCACGACTCTAAAAAAGGCTTGGCGGTTTTCCATAAATCCAACTGCGGATAAAGCTGACGGCCGACACCTTCAACGTAGAGCAGCGTCTTTTGCAACAAGACCAACTGTGGCTGCACTTCCATGTTGAAACGGCGTGCCGTATTGAACAAGTTTAACAACACATGCCCAAAGGAGATCTCTGCCAATGGCTTTTCGAAAATGGGTTCGCACACGGTACGAATCGCAAATTCAAACTCTTCAACATTGGTATCAGCGGGCACCCAGCCGGAATCCACATGCAGTTCAGCGACGCGACGATAATCGCGATTGAAAAAGGCAATGAAGTTTTCTGCCAAATAGCGCTTATCTTCTTTGTTCAACGACCCGACGATGCCGCAATCAATACCGATATATTGCGGATTTTCAGGGTGCTCATAGCTGATAAAGATATTGCCCGGATGCATATCGGCATGGAAGAAGCTGTCGCGAAACACTTGCGTAAAGAACACCTGCACGCCGCGCTCTGCCAGCAGCGGCATATTAGTGCCATTGGCTTTCAGCGCCTCAACGTCTGAGACCGGAATACCGTAAATACGCTCCATGACCAGCATGTTCTCACTGCAATAGTCCGAATAGATTTCCGGAATATACAGCATCGGGCTGCTCTCAAAGTTACGGCGCAATTGAATGGCATTTGCCGCTTCACGCAGCAGGTTTAATTCATCAAGCAGGGTTTTTTCGTACTCGCGCACCACTTCACGCGGGCGCAAACGCCGCCCATCAGGCAGCAGCATCGGCAGCCAGCCCGCCAAACGGTTCATCAGCCGCATATCCGCCTTGATGACGGGGAGGATATCAGGACGAATGACCTTGATAACCACTTCCTGACCGTTTGTTTTGAGCCGAGCGGTATGCACCTGTGCGATAGACGCAGAGGCCAGTGGCACTATTTCAAAATCATCAAACCAGCTTTCGAGTGGAATACCCCCCATCGAAAGTTCGATCTGTTCACGGGCCAGTTTGCCGTCAAAAGGATCGACGCGATCCTGAAGGATAGCGAGTTGATCGGCAATCTCCGGCGGAAAAAGATCGCGCCGGGTAGACATCATCTGACCGAATTTGATCCACACCGGGCCCAGTTCCTGCAACGCCAAACGCAAACGTTCACCAAGCGGTTTGTCCTTATGGCGGTTTGGCATCCAGAACAGGAATTTACGCCAGATCCGCAGCGGTAAGGTGATGCGCAAATGCGGAATCAGTTCATCGAGCCCATAGCTCAACATGGCGCGAATGATGTGATATAGGCGCAGCAGTTCACTTGGCGTCATGCGGCAGACTCCAGTTTCGCCAGGCGTGCCGCTAGCGTATCGACGTCATCACTCAACGCGGCCACTTCATCATACCACCAGGCCGCTTCTAAACGCCCCGGCGCAAGCCGCCACTCTTCCGTTACGGTTTCTGCCAAATAACGCCGCTGGCGATCGAACAAACGAGCGGCTCCGCGAAACGCACCTTGTACCGTCTGACCAATGCCTTGCGCGACAACGTCGCCCGTATAAGGCGCAAGCCACTCTGCGGGATCGCACTCCGCCAAATCCAACAAATTGACAACGTGTTGGACAACTTGCATATCCCCTTCAATCACCAGTTCACCACGACGCATCAGCGATGAAAGCTGCTGGCGATCGCGCAACGTGAGCAATGCGGGTATCCGAGTTTCCAACTGACAATCTGCCGTGTCAGCCCACTGGCTTACCACATCAACGCGGTGTTCGCCAAAGACCAATACCAGCGGCACCGGCAGTTCTGCTAACACTATTTTGAGCGTTTTTCCCTGTAGTCGCTGGCGCGCCGCTTTCAAGCTACTTTCGCGAAAAAGCAGGCTATTTAACGCCGTTTCCAGCGCGGCAGTCAGCACAGACGTTATCAGCATCAGCGTTTCCCACTATAAAACAACTTAAAATTTGAACCCACGGTGTAACGCGACAATGCCTCCCGTGAGGTTGAAGTAGTTTACACTGTCAAAGCCTGCATCCACCATCATGCCCTTCAGCGTTTCCTGGTCCGGATGCATACGTATCGATTCCGCCAAATAACGGTAGCTGCCCGCATCTTTGGTCACCATATCGCCAATACGTGGCAAGACATGGAATGAATAGAAATCATAGACTTTGCTGAGCGGTTTCAACATCGGTTTGGAAAACTCCAGCACCAGCAAGCGGCCGCCCGGTTTCAAAACGCGGAACATGGAGCGCAGCGCCTTGTCTTTATCCGTCACGTTGCGTAAACCGAAAGAAATCGTGATGCAGTCGAAATAGTTTTCTGGGAAGGGCAGCGCCTCCGCATTGGCCTGAACATAGCTGACGTTATCAATAATCCCCAAATTGCGGAGCTTTTCGCGTCCCACTTTCAGCATGGAAGCATTGATATCGGCCAGCACCACTTCCCCTGATTCACCGACCAGACGTGAGAACTTAGCCGTTAAATCCCCCGTTCCGCCCGCCAGATCCAGCACGCGCTGGCCGCGACGGACACCGCTGCACTCAATAGTAAACCGTTTCCAGGCACGATGAATCCCGAAGGACATCAAATCGTTCATCAGGTCATATTTTCCCGCTACTGAGTGAAATACGCCCGCTACCATGGCCTCTTTATCGTTTTTATCGACAGTACGAAAACCAAAATGCGTGGTTTTCTCTGGATCGTTCGTCATGTTCTTCGCCCTACTTTTCCAAATCAGAATTGTGGTCAATCCCCTTTGCGCGCTATCGGCTGGACTCGCCGCTCATATTGCGCTGTCGAGCATTAGCGCAACACGAGCTTGGCGTGTCTGTGCGCGTTTCGCATCAACAATCGAAGAGGAACATCGAATTTTGAAACTACCCCTTAATGGGGAGAGTGTAACAGACCAGGCCCAAAAACCCACCGCTCTGATGCACTGAATAAAGTTGTAAAACGTGAACATACGCGACGCATCACAGACGATTCGAGATTTCTGTATCCGTGCCTTGCACGTGTTCCCCCATAGGCGAGGTATCTGTTTGAATCGTTTCAGACAGCGTTTCCAGACCGTCAGCTTCAGCAGAAAGCACCGCTTGCTCTGCCACGTTGGGATTTATGGTACGCTTAACCTCAACGCCAAGGGAACGGAAACCTTCAACCTGGGCTATCAGATTGCCACGCCCGGAAGTCAGTTTATTCATGGCCTGCCGGTAGTTGGCCTGTGATTTATCCAGACTTTGCCCCAACGATGCCATGTCTTCGACAAAGAGACGCAGTTTATCGTACAGCCGAGAGGCACGATCGGCGATCTGCTGCGCATTGCGGCTTTGTTGTTCATAACGCCACAGATTGGTGATAGTACGTAACGCGACAAGCAGCGTGGTAGGGCTCACCAGCATGATGTTGTGTTGCAGAGCTTCGCTGATCAATTCAGGATGGCGATCGATAGCAACCAGAAAGGCTGGCTCGACGGGGATAAACATCAGCACATAGTCCAACGAGCGCAGCCCCGGCAACTGCTGATAGTCCTTATTGCTCAGCAGGCGGATATGCCCGCGCACGGAGGCGATATGCTCGCTGAGTGCGCTGGCGCGTTCCTCGTCGTCTTCACTGTTAAAGTAGCGCTCATAGGCCACCAATGACATCTTGGCATCAATCACCACATCTTTGCCCTGTGGAAGACGAACGATTACATCGGGCTGCATACGCCCGTTTGCGCCCGTCTGGATACTGACCTGTGTTTGGTATTCATGGCCTTCACGCAAGCCGGAAGCCTCAAGCACGCGTCCCAGTACCACTTCGCCCCAGTTCCCCTGGGTTTTATTATCGCCTTTCAGGGCTTTCGTCAGGTTGACCGCCTCTCGTGCCATTTGCACGTTAAGTTGCTGCAACTGGCGTATTTCATGCGCCAGCGTGTGGCGTTCACGCGCTTCACTACCGAATCCTTCCTGAACCTGACGACGAAACCCGTCCAGTTGTTCCCGCAGCGGCGTCAGCAATTTATCGAGGCTCTGTTGATTTTGTTCATCCACCCGACGACCGCTGTGCTCAAAAATCCGGTTAGCCAGATTTTCAAACTGTGTCGTCAGGCGTTGCTCGCTGTTGATTAACAAACGCTGTTTTTCCTCAGCGGCGAGGCGGGTTTCTTCCAAACGAATGGTGACTTCGCGCAGTTCCGCTTCCTGTGCACCGTTTGCTTCGCGCAGCGCGCGCAATTCCTGATTGAGCTGGTTGCACTCCTCTTGCAACTGGGCCATAACCAGCAGCTTTTCCTGATGGGCAGTGAGTTTACCGTGCATTAGACGCAGCTCCATATCATCCTGACGCAGGCGCTGTTCATCCTTATCGCGCGCAAGCTGAAGTTCACGTACTGCGCTTTGCGCCTGCTGTAACGCTTGCTCTTGTATACGTTGTTCCGTTTCTTGCTGGGCGCGGCGCTGCTGGTAACGCAGGCTGGCAAATAGCCATCCCACCAGCACCCCGACCGCACCGCCGCCTACACCGTAAAAGAGGGTGATATCCACGTCGCATTCCTTTCGTTATCGCCACTGTCCGTCAAGGTAAATTGATACTGTATGTATGTCCAGAAAGAATAACGCAGGCCAACGTAAAGCAGCATCGTTGTCGGCGGTGAAATGGTTAAAATGCGAGACGTCTTGCGTTATGACTTATGGCCATTGGCTGAATAAAAAAGGGCCGGAAATCCGGCCCTGATACAGGTGACAGACGCTATCGTTCCTACAGACGCCCTTTGGCATCGGCAATCGCCTGTGCGACTTGCTGTGGTGACACGCCACCTTTCGCCGCGCGTTTTTCCAAACAGGATTGCAGCGACAGGATGGGATACACGTCATCGCCAATGGTGGCACTGAATTTCTGCAAATCTGCCAGCGGCAATACTTCGAGCGGTTTACCTTGTCGAATGGCTTCCACCACGGCTTCACCAACGATGTGGTGTGCTTCGCGGAACGGAACGCCTTTTGCCACCAGATAGTCTGCCAGTTCGGTCGCATTGGCGTAGCCCTGCTGCGCCGCTTCCTGGCAGCGTGGACGACGGACCTGAATACCTTCCAGCACCAGTGCCGCCATCATCAGGCAGTCATGCCAGGTATCGAGTGCGTCGAACAGCCCTTCTTTGTCTTCCTGCATGTCTTTGTTGTACGCCAATGGCAAGCCTTTGAGCGTCATCATCATGCCGGTCAGCGCGCCTTGCACCCGACCCGATTTACCACGAATAAGCTCCAGCGCATCCGGGTTTTTCTTTTGCGGCATCAGGGAGGAACCAGAAGTCACTCGATCGGACAGCTCAACAAACCCGGATTCACCGCTGTTGAAGAAGATCAGATCTTCAGCAAAGCGCGACAGGTGCACCATGCCGATCGAGGCATTAGAGAGCAGTTCCAGTACGTGATCGCGGTCTGACACCGTATCCAGACTGTTACGCGTAGCAGATGCAAAACCCAACCAGCCTGCCAGTTGCTCACGATCGATAGGATAGGCCGTCCCGGCCAACGCCCCGCAGCCCAATGGGCTGACATCAAGACGTTTTAACGTATCTTCCAGGCGGCTTTCATCACGTGCCAGCATTTCATGGTAAGCCAGACACCAATGGGCAAAGGTCACTGGCTGGGCACGCTGCAAATGGGTGTAACCCGGCATCACCGCATCCTGGTTCACCTCAGCGGTAGCCACTAACGCAGCACGCAGTTGGCGCACCGCCAGTTGCAGTTCGCTGATTTGCGCTTTGCACCACAGTTTAAGATCGGTGGCAACCTGATCGTTACGGCTGCGGCCGGTGTGGAGCTTTTTACCCAAATCGCCCACTTTGTCGATCAGCTTCTGCTCTACCCAGCTATGAATATCTTCGGCATCGCTTTGCAGAATCTGTTCTGGGTCGGCTTGCACCTCGGCCAGCAGCGCATTCAGCGCCTGCTCTAGCTGCTGCTGTTCCTGTTCGCTGAGTACATTGACCGTCACCAGTGCTTTTGACCAGCCGATAGAGCCGACGATATCTTGCTCCGCCAGACGGTAATCAAACCGCAGCGAGTCATTAAATTGTTTGAACCGCTGATCTGCCGCCTGACTGAAACGACCGCCCCACAACGCCATAACCGATACTCCCACAATGTGCTTCAATGTCTTGTAACCATGCGGGCGGGCCCGCATGCTCGCGTCCGTTACCTTACGGCCAACGGAAATGCCTTACAGATTAACAGATTTACGCCAAAATCCGCGTGCCAATCGGCGTGCCGTTAAACAGCGCGGGCAGTTGATCCGCATGACGCCAGCTCGCGATGTCTACCGGGCGCCCCAACGCGCGAGCCGCATCCAGCGCTGCGTTGACTTTAACGATCATGCCGTCGGTAATAATGCCTTGCGCGATCAACTGCTCTGCTTTCTGCGCGGTCATTTCCGCAATACGTTGGCCTTTGCCATCGAGGATACCGCTCACGTCCGACAGCAGGATCAAATCAGCACCCAGCGTCTCTGCGAGTGCGGTTGCAGCCTGATCGGCGTTTACGTTCATCAAATCGCCTTGTTCGGTGATGCCGATAGAACTGACGATTGGCAGATACCCGGCGCTCAGCAGCGCATTGGGCAGGTCGACAGAACCCGCCTGGGCTTTGCCCACGTAGCCCAGGGATTCATCCAACTGCGTTACTATGGTCATGCCGCCATCGGCCAGGCACAGCCCCACCGCGTTGATGGCGTGTTTCTTCGCCCAAGCCAGCAGCGTTTTATTGGCTGAACCCGCTAGCGCACCGGTGATGATGTCGATCTGATCGGCCGGTGTCACGCGCAGCCCGTTTTTCTTCACCACGGGTAACGCCAGTTTTTTCATCAGGTCATCCACCAGGCAGCCGCCGCCGTGCACAATGACCAGCGGACGCTGGTATTGCTCACGATAGGCAACCAGCGCCGTAAACAGACGCTCCAGCGCTTCTTCGCTGTCCAGTAACACACCGCCCAGTTTGATAATTAACGGATTCATCGCTTTCGTGCCTCAGGATTATGTCAGAGCAAAGATTGGGTTTCAGGGAAACCAAAACGAATATTCAGGCACTGTACAGCTTGCGCCGCCGCACCTTTAAGCAGGTTGTCTTCCGTGGCGACCACAATCAGGTGCTCATCCTGTACGGAGAAACCGATATCGCAAAACGGCAAGCCAACAACCGATTTTAGCGCCGGAACGCCTTTATCGTAGAGGCGCACCAGCGGTTTGTCGTGATAGGCATTGTGATAGGCTTCTGCCACATCCTGCGCACTGACGCCCGGTTTCAGGCGGCAGGTAATGGTCGCCAAAATCCCGCGCGCGAAATTCCCCAGATGCGGCGTGAAAATAACCGGAATGCCCAGATGGGTCGCAATTTCAGGTTGATGGCGGTGATTGAACACGCCATAGGGTTGCAGGCTCACTTCACAGAAGCTGCTGGTGAGTGACGCTTTACGTCCAGCACCGCTCACGCCGCTGACCGCATTGATAACCGGCCACTGGTCGGTGTTGAGCAGTTGCGCATCCACCAACGGTTTCAGTGCCAACTGTGACGCCGTCGGGTAACAACCGGGGACGGCAATCAGTTGCGCGTGCTTGACGCGCTCCGCCTGAAACTCAGCCAGGCCGTACACCGCCTGCGCCAACCAGTCAGTATGTTGATGCTCGAAACCGTAGTAACGGCGATAAAATTCAGCATCCTGCACGCGAAACGCGCCGGAGAGATCGAACACCACGCAGCCCGCGGCCAGAAACACCGGCGCAAGATCGTGGCTCACTTTGTGGTCGGTCGCCAGAAACACCACATCGATGCCTTTGGCGGCTTCGGCGGCATCCGTCAGCGCCTGTACCGGCAAATCGATGATGCCTTTCAGTTGAGGGTGCAGGTCAGAAATGCGTTTGCCCGCATCAACGCTCTGCGCGGATACCGCAAGTGCGGTAAGGTTCATCTGAGGATGACGATTCAGATAGAGTGCAAGTTCAGCGCCAGTATAACCACTTGCGCCAACAATCAACGTATTCAGCATGGGATCTGCATACCTTCCACTAAAATGATGTAAACAAACAGTGTCGTTAAAACAGGGTATCTACAAAACGCCAAACCCGCTAACGGTATTCGACCGTTGCAGGTGTAGACTATCAGGTAATGTCTCATCCAAGGGTTAGAAACAGTTTCCTTTCGCTACGCGTTATTGTATTTTTATTCAAAATAAATGCATGAATATTGATACTATCCTAACATAAGGCTGTCAACAGTGAAGATGAATTTACCCCCATTTATTGAGCTGTATCGGGCGTTGATCGCGACGCCTTCCATCAGCGCCACCGATCAGGCGCTCGATCAGAGCAATGAAGCATTAATCAATCTGCTCGCCGGGTGGTTTGCTGATTTAGGCTTTCACGTTGAGATACAGCCCGTGCCCGGTACGCGGCATAAATTCAATCTGCTGGCGCGCATCGGTCAAGGTCAGGGTGGCTTGCTGTTGGCCGGGCATACCGATACGGTGCCGTTTGATGATGGCCGTTGGACGCGTGACCCCTTTACCCTGACAGAACACGATAACAAGCTTTACGGGCTGGGCACTGCGGATATGAAAGGCTTCTTCGCCTTTATTCTGGATGCGCTGCGCGACATCGACCCGGCAACGCTTGCCAAACCGATTTACGTGCTGGCGACCGCCGATGAAGAGACCACCATGGCGGGCGCCAAATATTTCTCTGAATCCACGCAGATACGCCCGGACTGCGCCATCATCGGCGAACCAACGTCACTGCAACCGATTCGCGCCCATAAAGGCCATATGTCAAACGCCGTGCGCATTCAGGGACAATCCGGCCATTCGAGCGATCCGTCGCGCGGCGTAAACGCCATCGAACTGATGCACGATGCTATCTCCCACCTGATGGTGCTGCGCAATACGCTGCAAACTCGCTATCACAACGCCGCGTTCCATATCCCCTATCCGACCATGAACTTCGGCCATATCCACGGTGGCGATGCGGCCAACCGCATTTGTGCCTGCTGTGAGCTGCATATGGATATCCGCCCGCTTCCGGGATTGACGTTAAACGATTTGAACGGTCTGGTGACAGAAGCGTTGGCACCGGTCAGTGAGCGCTGGCCGGGACGCGTCAGCGTCAGCGAACTGCATCCGCCGATCCCCGGCTATGAGTGCCCGGTGGATCACGCTTTGGTGGGTGTGATTGAGAAATTGCTGGGCGTGCCCACGGACGTGGTGAACTACTGCACCGAAGCACCGTTTATCCAGACGCTGTGCCCGACGCTGGTGCTCGGTCCCGGTTCAATTGAACAGGCCCACCAGCCGGATGAATACATCGACACCGCCTTCATCGCTCCGACGCATAAATTGATCACCCAGATGGTGCAGCATTTCTGCCGGTAAACGCGAAACACGGGGCGTAATAAGCGCCCCTAATCTGCGCACGGATGTAATTAAATTTCACCGATTGCCAATCCCACACAAAAGCAGGTACAACAACAGGGGGGTAAAACGGGCAGGGTGATAAAACAACCAATCGTCAATTGACGAATCCCGCCGGGCGTGGCTAGATGAAGGTAGCGTTTTGCGTCTTTCTATGAAACAAATTTACAAAAAATAGAGATGGGTCAGGGTAAATATGAACGAACAATATTCCGCGATGCGAAGTAATGTGAGCATGCTGGGTAAACTTCTTGGTGACACCATCAAGGATGCATTAGGAGAGAGTATTCTTGATAAGGTCGAGACGATCCGTAAGCTGTCAAAGTCGTCCCGCGCAGGCAATGAGAAGCATCGTCAGGAGCTGTTGAACACGCTGCAAAATCTCTCCAATGAGGAGTTACTCCCGGTCGCGCGCGCCTTCAGCCAGTTTCTTAATCTGACCAACACCGCAGAGCAATATCACTCTATTTCGCCACACGGTGAAGCGGCCAGCAACCCGGAAATATTATCTCAGGCGTTCGATCGTCTGAAAGCGCAGGCACACTTAAGCGAACGTGATATTCGTGACGCCGTGGAAACGCTCTCCATTGAGTTGGTGCTGACCGCACACCCGACAGAAATTACCCGTCGCACGCTGATTCATAAGCTGGTTGAGGTGAACACCTGCCTGAAACAGCTTGATCACAACGATCTGGCCGACTATGAGCGCAACCAGATCATGCGCCGTCTGCGTCAGTTGATCGCCCAGTCATGGCATACGGATGAGATCCGTAAGATCCGCCCAACCCCCGTAGACGAAGCCAAATGGGGTTTCGCCGTGGTGGAAAACAGCCTGTGGGAAGGGGTACCAGCCTTCTTGCGTGAGCTGGATGAGCAATTGGAAAAATCCTTTGGTTTCCGCCTGCCGGTGGATTCTGTCCCCGTACGTTTTACCTCCTGGATGGGCGGCGACCGCGACGGCAACCCGAACGTGACTGCCAAAATCACCCGTCACGTCCTGCTGCTGAGCCGTTGGAAAGCCGCAGATCTGTTTTTACGCGACATTCAGGTGCTGGTGTCCGAGCTTTCCATGTCGGAATGCACACCGGAGCTGCGTGAGCGCGCCGGTATCGCAGAAGGGGAAGAGGTTCAGGAACCCTACCGCGTCATTATGAAATCGCTGCGTGCGCAGCTCAACGCGACCCTGACTTACCTTGAGGGCAGCCTGAAAGGCGAACGCACGCTGCGTCCGCACGATCTGCTGGAACACAACGAACAGCTGTGGGAACCGCTGTACGCGTGTTACCAATCGCTGCATGCCTGTGGCATGGGCATTATCGCCGACGGCCAACTGCTCGATACCCTGCGCCGCGTGCGCTGCTTCGGCGTGCCGTTGGTACGTATCGATGCGCGTCAGGAAAGCACGCGTCACACCGAAGCGCTAGCGGAAATCACCCGCTACCTGGGGCTGGGCGACTACGAAAGCTGGTCTGAATCCGACAAGCAGGCATTCCTGATTCGAGAATTAAGCTCCAAACGTCCGCTGTTACCCCGCCAGTGGGAACCGAGCGCAGACACCAAAGAAGTGCTGGATACTTGCCAGGTGATCGCCGAAGCACCGCAGGGTTCTATCGCCGCTTACGTGATCTCCATGGCGCGCACGCCGTCCGACGTGCTGGCCGTGCACCTGTTGTTAAAAGAAGCGGGTTGCCCCTTCGCCTTGCCGGTCGCTCCGCTGTTTGAAACGCTGGATGACCTGAACAACGCCGACGATGTGATGAAGCAACTGCTGGGTATCGATTGGTATCGCGGCTTTATCCAGGGCAAGCAGATGGTGATGATCGGCTATTCCGACTCCGCCAAAGATGCGGGCGTGATGGCGGCGTCCTGGGCACAGTACCGTGCGCAGGACGCACTGATCAAAACCTGCGAGAAAGCAGACATTGCGCTTACGCTGTTCCACGGACGCGGCGGCTCTATCGGTCGCGGTGGTGCACCGGCTCACGCCGCCCTGCTGTCACAACCGCCGGGCAGCCTGAAAGGCGGTCTGCGTGTCACCGAACAGGGCGAGATGATCCGCTTCAAGTTCGGCTTACCGGAAGTGACCATCAGCAGTTTGTCGCTCTATACCGGCGCTATCCTTGAGGCCAACCTGCTGCCGCCGCCAGAACCGAAACCGGAATGGCACGACATCATGGATGAGCTTTCTCGCGTGTCTTGCGATATGTATCGCGGTTATGTGCGTGAAAATAAGGACTTTGTGCCCTACTTCCGCGCCGCAACGCCGGAGCTGGAACTCGGTAAACTGCCGCTCGGTTCACGTCCGGCCAAGCGCCGCCCCAACGGTGGTGTAGAAAGCCTGCGCGCCATTCCGTGGATTTTTGCCTGGACGCAAAACCGCCTGATGCTGCCAGCCTGGTTGGGTGCAGGCGCTGCGTTGCAAAAAATCGTGGAAAATGGTCAGCAGAAAGCGCTGGAAACCATGTGCCGCGACTGGCCGTTCTTCTCCACGCGTATCGGGATGTTAGAAATGGTGTTCGCCAAAGCGGATCTGTGGTTGGCGGAATACTACGATCAGCGTTTGGTCGACGAAAAACTGTGGCCGTTGGGCAAAGAGCTGCGCGATCAGTTGGCGGCAGATATCAACGTGGTGTTGCGGATTTCCAACGATGACCATCTGATGGCCGATTTGCCGTGGATTGCTGAGTCTATCGCGCTGCGTAACGTCTATACCGACCCGTTAAACGTGCTGCAAGCCGAGCTGTTACACCGCTCGCGTGAGCATGAGAACCCCAGCCCGGAAGTCGAACTGGCGCTGATGGTGACCATTGCTGGCGTGGCGGCCGGTATGCGTAACACAGGCTAACCGCAACGTTCCTCTCTTCCCGCCTCGCACTGAGGCGGGATATCAGCTTCATTTTACCTGACTAATCAACCAGATACTTACGCTGCAACTGATAGCGCGCAGCATCATCCAGCCCATAGTCCGTCGCCAGCCAACGGTTGATCGAACCGTACTGTTCCTTAATGCTCTTTAACGCAGTAGCCAAAAACCCTTCCTGAACCGAGAGCACAAAGGAAAATTGCGACAGCGCTTTCTCATTCAGCGTATCGGCCAGCGATGTCAGCAGTTGTTGGCGGAAAGGCGCAAGGGTGATGTCCGTAACCAGATAATCTTCCATCACCGTTTTTTCATCCACCCCGAGCGCAAACAACACCAGAGCGGAGCCGATGCCAGTACGATCTTTGCCGACGGCACAGTGCTGCACCAGTGCCCCTTCTTCTGGCATCTGCAACAGGGCAACCAGTTGACGATAGGCGGGATTGTTGAAGGGCAAACGCCGATAGAGTTCCAGCATGAAGGCCTGTGAGTCAAATGCAGAGAGTTGCTCTGACCCCAACGACTCCAGACTGGCGGTGACCTCATGGCGAATCGGGTTGGCGGGGCACGTGTGATAATGCGCGCCTTCCCACAGGATATCGGGCTTGGCCGTTACTTCATCTGGATCGCGATAATCAACGACATGCGATACGGGAACACCAGCCAGATGCTCACAATCAGCGGCACTGAGTTGATCCAGCGAGCCTGCACGGAACAGTTTATGCGGGCGAATACGTTGCCCATCTGCGGTACGCAACCCCCCTAAATCACGGAAATTGATGCCGCCCTCTAGCGCAACCAGAGAGGGATGGTGTGGTGCTGATGATGTCATACAACTCCTTGCAGTTCGTGGCGAAAAACTCAGGCACTCAATAACCGGCGAGCGGCATCCAGCACCACCGTAACGGCAGCGGTTTCTGCCAGCTTCATCGTCGCGACATCCGGCGTTTCCTGCTGGGTGCGGTTGACGATCACGCCGGCGACCATGCCCGCCCGCAGACCTTGGCTGGAACACATGGTGAGCAACGTGGCCGATTCCATTTCATAGTTCAGCACGCCCATGCTTTGCCACTCTTGCATCGAGCCCTGAAAACGCCGCACCACGCGCCCAGAGTAGGTATCGTAGCGCTCTTGCCCCGGATAAAACGTATCCGAAGAGGCGGTCACGCCAATATGCAGTGGGAAACCAGAGGCCTTCGCGGCATCCACCAGGGCGGCGGTGCAGGCAAAATCGGCCACGGCCGGGTACTCCAGTGGCGCAAAGTGCAGGCTGGCACCGTCCAAACGCACAGCGGCCGTCGTCACCAACACGTCTCCCACATTCATACCGGGCTGAATCGCCCCCGTAGTGCCCACGCGCAGGAACGTTCTGACACCTAATTGCGCCAACTCCTCCACCGCAATGGAGGTGGAAGGGCCACCAATACCCGTAGAGCAGACAATCACCGGTTGCCCGGCAAGCGTCGCACGCCAGGTAGTAAATTCACGGTGCGCGGCCAGAAACACAGGATTATCCATCTCCCGCGCGATTTTTTCGACCCGCGCCGGATCGCCGGGCACAATGGCTAACGTCGCCCCTTGCAGATCCTGTTTGGTTAACCCCAGGTGAAACACATCAGATTCAGACATACTCGTCTCCTCATCGTGGGCAAAATAGTACCGCTTATTATCCTAGCGCATCAGTACCCTAACAGCAGTGATATATCTCACTACCAAAAGAAACCAATACAGTGGTATACACTCATAAATTGCGCGTTGTCACACCAATGATCCCTTTTATGCTCAAGAGGAGAAAAATCACCATGAAAGTGGCCGAACCGCTGGAACTCCGACAGACCGATCGGGCGATGACCCGTGCCGTTACGCCCCATGCCGAGTCAACGATCCTCACTGACAGCCAAGGGATTATCGCGGGTGAGACCACCATTCCGTCCCAAGGTGAGCAACTTCCCGCTTACCTGGCAAAACCGGCATCAGGCGATGGGCCTTATCCCATCATACTGGTCGTACAGGAAATTTTTGGTGTGCATCAGCATATTCAGGATGTCTGCCGTCGGCTGGCGAAACAAGGCTATCTCGCCATCGCGCCTGAACTGTATTTCCGTCAGGGCGATCCACATCAGTATGATGATATTCCGACATTGTTAAGCGGATTGGTCAGTAAAGTGCCAGATGCACAGGTGCTGCTGGATCTCGATCGCGCGACCAACTGGGCCGTACGACAGGGCGGCGATGCCAACAAAATAGGCATTACCGGCTTCTGTTGGGGTGGGAGAATCAGTTGGCTATATGCGGCGCACAATCCACAGTTGAAAGCCGCCGTTGTCTGGTACGGTAAATTTTCCGGCAACAAAACGCTGACCACACCAAAACACCCGGTGGATATTGCCGCCGATCTCAGTGCGCCAGTGCTCGGTTTGTACGGCGCAGAAGATGGCAGCATTCCCCTTGATCAGGTAGAACTGATGCGACAGGCGCTACGCGCCGCCAACGCCACGGCGGAGATTGTGGTGTATCCCGAGGCGGGACACGCTTTCCATGCGGATTATCGCCCCAGCTACCATCAAGCGTCCGCTGAGGATGGCTGGCAGCGTATGCTGGCGTGGTTTGCACAGTACGGCGTGAAATAAGCAAAAAAAAACGCAGGGAGAAACGCCCTGCGTTTGGTACCAACCTCGTGCGGTTAAGCTTCGGTTGTGCGTAAGCGCTGCGCCGCTTCGACCATGTTAGCCAGCGATTGGCGCGTTTCCGGCCAGCCGCGGGTTTTCAAGCCGCAATCGGGGTTGACCCACAGGCGCTCGGCGGGAATACGCTGCGCTGCTTTACGCAACAGCGCTTCAATCCATTCCACGCTCGGTACGTTCGGTGAGTGGATATCGTACACGCCCGGCCCAATTTCATTCGGGTATTCGAACTCTTCGAACGACTCCAACAGCTCCATGTCAGAACGCGAGGTTTCAATGGTGATCACATCCGCATCCAGTGCCGCGATGGAGTCCATGATATCGTTAAACTCGCAGTAACACATGTGGGTATGAATCTGGGTGTCATCCCGTACCACAGCCGCATTAAGACGGAAGGCTTCCACGCCCCATGCCAGATAAGCCTGCCAATCAGAACGGTGTAGCGGCAACCCTTCACGCAGTGCCGGCTCATCAATCTGGATGATACCGATGCCTGCACTTTCCAAATCCGCCACTTCGTCACGCAGTGCCAGCGCGATCTGCTTGGCGATGGTTTCACGGCTGACATCTTCGCGTGGGAACGACCAGCACAGGATGGTCACCGGCCCGGTCAGCATACCTTTTACCGGCTTGTCGGTCAGGGATTGGGCATACTTGGCCCACTCGACCGTGATCGGTTCTGGGCGGCTGATATCACCGATGATCACGGGCGGCTTCACGCAGCGTGAACCGTAGCTCTGCACCCATCCGTTTTGGGTGAAGATAAAGCCGTCCAGGTGTTCACCAAAGTACTCGACCATGTCGTTACGTTCGGCTTCACCATGCACCAGCACATCCAGACCCAGACGTTCCTGTTCAACAATCGCCTGTTTGATGTGTTCAGCGATGCCGGTACGGTAGTTGTTGCCATCAAGGCGGCCTTGCTTGAAGTCCAGACGCAGGCCACGAATTTCCGTGGTTTGCGGGAAGGAACCAATGGTAGTGGTCGGCCAGTCGGGCAGATTGAAACGTGCACGCTGTGCCTCGGCACGTACCGGATAAGCATGTTGACGCTGGCTGTCCTGTGCAGTGATAGCCGCCAGACGCTGTGTCACTGCTGCGTTGTTAACGCGCGTTGAGGTGCTACGCGCACGAATCGGTGCACTGTACTCCACCAGCGCAGCGCCCTCGCCGCTGTTCAGTGCCGCCGTCAGCAGCGACAGTTCAGCACACTTCTGCAATGCGAAGGCGAACCAGCTTTTCACTTCGTCATCCAGACGCGTTTCCACGCTCAGATCGATCGGGCTGTGCAGCAGAGAACAGGAAGAGCCGATCCACAGCTGACGCTGCCCCACCAGCGGTTGCAGGCGTTCAAACCAGGTGCTGAGATCCGCACGCCACACGTTACGACCGTTAATCACACCCAGAGATATCAGCCAATCAGCCGGCAGTTGTGCCAGCAGCGCGGCGGCATCATCCTTGCCGTGCACCAGATCCACATGCAGCCCTTGTACCGGCAGCGCGCGAAGGGTGTCCAGGTTATGGCCAATGCTGTCAAAGTAGGTGGTCAGCAGCAGTTTGACCGAGCCCTGCAACGCATCGTAAGCCGGTTTAAAGGCATCCAGCCACGCTTGCGGCAGTTCCAGCACCAGCGCTGGCTCATCAATCTGCACCCACTCGATACCGCGTTTTGCCAGCTCTGCCAGCACCTGTTGATACACTGGCAGGATGTCTTTCAGCAGGGAGAGGCGATCGAATGCGTCACCCTTCACTTTGCCCAGCCACAAGTAGGTCACCGGACCCAGCAGAACGGGCTTGACCTTGTGGCCCAGCGCCAGCGCTTCGTCCACTTCATCCAGCAGTTGCGTCCAGGTCAGGGCAAAATGCTGTCCCTGCTTGAATCCGGGCTCGATGTGGTGGTAGTTGGTTTAAAACCATTTGGTCATCTCTGCGGCGCCCGCCGGTTCACCCGTCGGCGCACGGCCACGGCCAATGCGGAACAGCGTGTCGATATCAACCTTGCCATCGGCATTTTGGTGGCGCGCAGGCACGTTACCCAGCAGCAGGCTGGTGGTCAGTACGTGATCGTACCAGGCAAAGTCACCCACCGGCAGCAGGTCAACACCTGCCTCTTTTTGCTGTTGCCAGTGACGTGCACGCAGCGATTTGCCCACTTCCAACAGTTCAGCCTGAGTCAGGTTGCCTGCCCAATAGCCTTCTTGCGCTTTTTTCAGTTCACGGCGCAGTCCGACGCGCGGGAAACCCAGTGTGTGATTTAAAATTGCCATCGCTGATCCTCATTTAGCCGTCCAGATGTTTACACATCCATAATCAACAGGTACTGTATAATGCACAAGCGCAAATTATTCACTGTCATTGTGAAGGACTCTCATGATCGAATTGAAACACTTACGGACACTGCAAGCACTACGCGGCACAGGCTCGCTGGCCGCCGCCGCCGCGCAGCTTCACCAGACGCAATCGGCGCTTTCCCACCAGTTTAGTGAGCTGGAGCAGCGTCTGGGTTTTCGGCTGTTTGTACGTAAGAGCCAACCGCTGCGCTTTACCCCTCAGGGGGAAATCCTGCTGCAATTGGCCGATCAGGTGTTGCCGCAGATTCAACAGGCGTTGCAGGCCTGCAACGAGCCGCATCAGACCACGCTGCGTCTGGCGATTGAGTGCCATAGCTGTATTCAGTGGCTGACGCCCGCTCTGGAGCATTTCCACAGCCAGTGGCCGCAGGTGAACATGGATTTCAAATCCGGTGTCACCTTTGATCCCCAACCGGCACTACAACAGGGGGAATTGGATCTGGTGATGACATCGGACATTTTGCCGCGCAGTGGATTGCACTATTCACCGATGTTTGATTTTGAAGTGAGACTGGTTCTGGCACCGGACCATGCATTAGCGAGCAAAGAGACAATTTCACCGGAGGATCTCGCCGATGAGATCCTGATGATCTACCCGGTTCAGCGCCAACGCCTGGACATCTGGCGTCATTTCCTGCAACCGGCAGGCATCAGTCCAACGCTTAAGAGCGTGGATAACACCCTGTTGCTGATTCAGATGGTGGCGGCACGCATGGGCATTGCCGCACTGCCGCACTGGGTGGTAGAAAGCTTTGAACGTCAGGGCTTGGTGGTGACCAAAACGCTGGGTGAGGGATTGTGGAGCCGACTGTACGCTGCGGTACGCGATGGAGAGCAGCGTCAGCCGGTGCTTGAAGCCTTTATCCGTTCTGCCCGCCAGCACGCGTGTTCGCATCTGCCGTTCGTGCGGGATGCTGCACGACCCAGCGCTGGTGTACCCACAAGGCCGCAAGGATAATCAGCGAACCCAGTACGAAGCGCCCCCAGTCGGGCGTTTTCTGCCAGAAAAGGAAGTTAACCAGTAGTCCGGCAGGGACGTGAAAGTTGTTCATGATACTCAGCGTGCCCGCATCCACCTTGGTCGCACCGTAGTTCCACATGAAGTAGCCCAGGCCGGAGACAATCGCCCCCAGGAACACCAACACGCCCCACTGTATCGGGGCGGTGGGGAGTTTGGTGACGTTGCCAAACAGCCCCCACGCGACCAGCGTCACCAATCCCGCTCCCAGATAAAACCAGGAGAACGCACTGTGCTGCGGCATCGGGTGCAGCTCCATCAGGCGCTTATAGCCCACTTGCCCTGCGGCGAAGCAAATATTGGCAGACTGAATCAGCACAAAACCGTGCCAAAAATGCGCACTGACGCCATGATAGTGGATGACGACGGCCCCCAATACTGCCAGCAATGCGCTACAGGCATAGCCCCAACGCAAGCGCCGCCCGCTAATCACATCGTAAATCAACGTGACGTACAGCGGCGTCATCACGGAAAACAACAGCAGGGTCGGCACATCGAGATAGAGATAACTACGGAACAGCAGCAGGTACATCACGCCCAGTTGGATCACACCAATCAGCAGATACAGTCCCAATACTTTGGCTGAATACCCTCGCCAGCGCAGAAATGGCAGAAAAACCACGGCAGCCAGCACTAAACGAAACATGGCAGAGAACCAGCTATCAACCTGCCCCGCCAGAAATTCGCCAATCAGGCTAAATGAAAATGCCCACAGAATGGTGGTAATGACCAGTAATAACACGCTGACACCCTAGCAAAAAACGATAAGGGGCCATTGTACCGCATTGGCTGCATAATCCTCGACCAATGCGGTTTACATTTGGTTTATATACAAACAATCAGATTTGCCAGCGCAACCAGGCAAAAAAGACGTTACCGTTGTTGTAGGTACCGGGGATGTAGGTCGCCTGAAAGGAGAGGCGCTGATAGTTCACCGAGACCAGCGGCAATAGCACCGGAATCGGGATATAGTGCCAGTTGTCCCGCATAGTAACGCCAGCGGTGAAGCCCGCACCCAATTGGAAATCTGGATTCGTAGTCGGCGTCCAGCGTTTCTCAA
Source organism: uncultured Symbiopectobacterium sp. (assembly GCA_964293225.1). Lineage (GTDB taxonomy): Bacteria > Pseudomonadota > Gammaproteobacteria > Enterobacterales > Enterobacteriaceae > Symbiopectobacterium. The sequence continues at coordinate 37,039 of CAXYYB010000013.1, forward strand.
AACCGTAACCGCCGATCGGCTCCCATTTGTTGAAGGAGTCCTTAAACGCCATCAGATATAGACCGTGCCAATCGCCGTCGGCATCCAGACGCGACACGCCATAGCCAGCTCCCCAGGGACGCTCATTGTACTTGTCGGTTTTCTCTTTGTCGTAAGTCCAACGGTTATGCCAGGTGATAGCCGGGATATAGAGTTCCTGACTTGACGAGTTCGACCAGGTTTCTGACAGATTAAATTTGGCTTTTTGCCACCAACTGCCCTGCCCATTGCTCTGCACAGCCTCCTTCGACATGTCCACGGCGGAATCCGTTGAGGCTGCGAAGGAAGGAAGCGAGAACAGAAAAGGGAAAAGGATAAACATCACACGCATCAGATACATCTTTGCTTCTCGTAAACCATCAATGTTGTTGCGAGACCTGAACCGTCACATGACAGGGAAAGTCTGGTTTAGGGAACAGGCCATGGGGAAAGCCTGTCCAAAGCGGTATTATGACGGATTCACACGTCATATTGCGTGTAATTGTCGGTGAAGCGGCAATATTTGAGATATTTCTTATAAGAAAATATCCTAGCCCAGCTGAATATTCGGATAGTATGCGCTATAAGTCGGGAAAATCGTTTGAAAAATGGCTTGCGGTAGGAAAAACTCAAATCCCATCGCCGTATTCAAATCCCCGATTGATCCCGTTGAAGTATTGATCCATGTCCATCGCAGGTTTGTCGCTTTCTGGACGCCCCACAATGCGCGCAGGTACACCCGCCGCTGTGGTATGTGCTGGAACCGGCTGCAACACCACAGAACCGGCGCCAATTTTTGCACCGCGCCCAACTTCAATATTACCGAGGATCTTGGCACCCGCGCCGATCATGACCCCTTCACGAATTTTGGGATGGCGATCGCCACTGGTTTTCCCGGTCCCGCCCAACGTGACAGATTGCAGGATAGACACGTCATTTTCCACCACCGCCGTCTCGCCGATCACAATCCCGGTAGCATGATCGAGCATGATCCCACAGCCGATGGTCGCAGCCGGGTGAATATCGACGCCAAACGACACCGAAATCTGGTTCTGGAAATAAATGGCCAGCGCTTTACGCCCCTGATACCAGAGCCAATGGCCAATGCGGTAGGCCTGAAGCGCATGGAAACCTTTTAGATAAAGCAGCGGCGTAGAGTATTTATCCACTGCCGGGTCACGCTGACATACCGCGCGGATATCGCACGCTGCCGACAGAATCATCTGCGGGTCCGCACGGTAGGCCTCTTCCACCACTTCGCGAATGGCGATCGCTGGCATGATGGAATTTGCCAACTTGTTCGCCAGCATATAACTCAATGCGCTGCCCAGGTTTTCATGTTTCAGCAATGTGGCATGAAAAAAGCTGGCCAACATCGGTTCGCAGTCAGCCAGCGACCGGCCTTCTGCTTTGATATTTGCCCACACCAATTCCAATTCATCAGTCGACATTGCTTTCACTCCCCTGCCGCACCGTTCATTACGATGCGCTGACACGTTGCATTTATTGTTATCGCCCGTCACGCTCGCCAAAGACTCGCGTAGCCGCCAGCATACGATATAAAAGCCAAAAAACGCCAGAAGACCAGCGTCGCCGTTGGCCTCAAGGATAACGTTATATTATTCGCGCTCGCTTTCGTCTTTGCGCGTTCTACCAAGCAGGGTAAGCGCCGCTTCGCGCGCGGCCTTGCCACAGTATAAAACCTGCCACAGTTGTTCACTGATGGGCATTTCTACCCCATGACGCTGCGCTAACGCCAGCACCTCTTTGGTGTTGCGATAACCTTCCACCACCTGACCAATCTGGTCCTGAGCGCTTTGTACATCCAGCCCTTGGCCCAGCATCATGCCAAAGCGGCGGTTACGGGATTGGTTATCGGTACAGGTCAACACCAGATCGCCCAGCCCCGCCATCCCCATAAACGTGGCGGGATCGGCCCCAAGCGCCACGCCAAGCCGCGTCATTTCCGCCAGCCCACGCGTGATAAGCGCCGTGCGCGCATTGGCGCCAAAGCCAATGCCATCGGACATGCCAGCGCCAATAGCAATTACATTTTTTACCGCGCCGCCAAGCTGAACGCCGATAAGATCGGGGTTACTGTAGACACGAAAACTCTTACCACAGTGCAGTAACGTTTGCAGATCGTCTGAAAACGTTTTGTCTGTCGCAGCCAGCGCGATAGCGGTGGGTAATCCCGCCGCGAGTTCTTTTGCGAACGTCGGGCCAGAAATCACCGCCAGAGGAATCTCTTCACCTAATGCTTCCCGCGCCACATCCTGCAACAAACGTCCGGTTTCTGCCTCCAGCCCTTTTGTCGCCCACACCAAGCGTGCATCGGCACGCAGCAGCGGTTTTAGCTGACGCAGCACGTCGCCAAACACATGGCTCGGCACCACCACCAAAATATCGCGGCTCGCCGCCAGCGCCTGCGCTAAATCAGACTCGAGGTGCAGCGTATCGGGGAAAGGCACATCCGGCAGGAACGCCTGGTTACATCGGGCTGCCTGCAACGTCTGTATGTGCGCGGGATCGTGTCCCCACAACACCACGGAATGACCATTGCGGGCCAGCGTAATCGCCAGAGCGGTGCCGTATGAACCGGCACCGATCACTGTCATGGAAGCATTAGCAGTGCTCATCAGGCATCCAGGTGCTGAGCGCCGTTTTCACCTTCTGCGGGCTGCCCTTCCGTTTGCTGTTGCAGATAGTTCATGAACAGCGCATCGAAGTTCACCGGCGCCAGATTCAACTGCGGGAATGTACCGCGTGTCACCATGCTGGTCACACATTCACGCGCATACGGGAACAGAATGTTCGGGCAGTAAGCGCCCAGGCAATGTGCCAGTTGCGTGCCTTCCAGGCCGCCAACGGTGAAAATACCCGCTTGCTGTACTTCACACAGGAACGCGGTATTTTCGCCCAGCGTCGAGGTTACCGTTACGCGCAGCACAACTTCATACACGTCTTCCGCCAGTTGGCTGGATGCCGTATCCAGATCCAGTTTAACTTCCGGTTGCCAATCTTGTTGAAACACCTGAGGAGCATTCGGCGCTTCAAAGGAGACATCCTTGGTGTAAATACGTTGAATCTGAAAAGTCATTTCGGCGGAGTTTTGTTCGGACATGTTGGCTAATACCTTTAATGTTAACGTTTTTAATGCGCCGCATTCATCGTGTGGCTGCGGACGCCAATGTGTGCATTTAAAATCGAACAATGCGCGCAGGGAACCTGCGCCTGGTTACAACCTAGCATACCTTTACGGCATGCTTTAAAGACATTCGGCTTACGCCATCGAGCTTACTTGCCCTGCACCAGCGGAAGATTCTCACCGCTCCAGCCGGACAGGCCATCTTTCAGAACAGACACGCGTTCAAAACCGGCTTTCATCAAGTTATCGGCGGATTCACGCGAGCTGATACCGTTCACGCAAACGACAATCACAGGGCGCGCTTTATGTTTCTCCAACTCGCCCAGACTGCCATTCTTAATGTCGTTAGGCAGCAGGTTGATGGCGTTGGCAATGTGACCACGACGGAAATCATCACGGTTGCGCAAATCAACGATAACCGCCTCTTCTTTATTGATGAGTTGAATGGCTTCGCCACGCGCGATCTCTTTCACCTTGGAAAGTTTACTTTTCACGGTCATGACAATAACGGCAACCAACAGTGCAACCCAGCCGATACTCATAATCGGATGCCTGCTTACGAACGACATAATTTCTTGCATGGGGGGTAACAGCTCCCGAATCAGTTAATCAACAAAAATCAAGGTTTCTGAGTATACACTCTAAATAATTCGAGTTGCAGGAAGGCGGCAAGGGAGAGAATCCCGATGAGCTTACTGAGGTAAGTGATTCGGGTGAACGAGCGCAGCCAACGCACATGCAACTTGAAGTATGACGAGTATACCTATGCGGTACAGCAATTACAGCCTGTAACAACCAGTAAGCCGCTAAACTGTAACTCTATCTGTGGCATGAATCAGAAAAATCGTAGCGACCGCCGCTAACGGTTGTGCCATTTTATGCGTATTGCACCCTTTTTATCTATGCTTGATGCAGTTCATCCTGTGTAAACCTTACCCAAGATGCGCCCCTCTGCAATATGTTCTTTCATTATCGGAGCGAGAAAAGCGCGGTAGGATGACTGGTCAGGGGCTGCCCATCGTGAAATAATCCCACGTTATGAATAAGAAAGCGTCAGTGGTCTCGCCCCAAGTACCATGCAGTGTGCCTGCTCAGGGTTCACGCTTCGGCAAATCGCCGCTGCATGCGCTGCTCGCGATAGGTATCAGCGCGGTTTGCGTTGGGGCTTTTGCGTGGCCGACGCTCGGGCTCGCTGCCGATAATCAGCAACAGCTCAAGACACTGCAACAGGATATCGCGGAAAAGGAAAAACGCGTTCAAGAGCAGAAACAACAACGCAGCACGCTGCTCAGCCAGTTGCAACAGCAAGAGCAATCCATCGCTCGGGCCAGTCGCCAACTGCGTGACACCACAGGAACGCTTGCCACACTTAGCGAAGAGCTTAAAGCGTTGGCAACCTCCATCACCAAACTCGAAAACCAAAGAAAGCAGCAGGAAGCGTTGCTGGCACGCCAATTAGACGCCGCCTTTCGTCAGGGTCAACACAACGGCTTGCAACTGATTCTCAGCGGCGAAGAGAGCCAGCGCAGCGAGCGCATTTTGGCCTACTTTGGTTATCTTAATGAAGCCCGCCAGCAAAACATTGCTGAGTTGCAACACACCCGCACCGAGCTCGCCGCGCAGAAACGGCAGGTAGAGCAGAAGCAAGCCACGCAAAAAACGCTGCTCGCCGAGCAGCAAACGCAGCAAAAGGCGTTGGAGCAAGCGCGAGGTGAACGTAAACAAACCCTCTCCACGCTGGAAAGTTCGCTGGAAAAAGACCAGCAACAGCTGACGGAATTACGACAGAATGAAGTACGCCTGCGCGACCAGATTGCCCGCGCAGAGCGCGAAGCCAAAGCGCGAGCCGAACGCGAAGCGCGTGAGGCGGCCAAAGTGCGTGAACGAGAAGAGCAAGCCAAACGCAGCGGTAGCCGTTACCAACCCTCAGAAAGTGAGCGTTCACTTATGGCGCGGACTGGCGGGTTGGGTCAACCCGCAGGTCAGGCTATCTGGCCGGTAAGAGGGCGGGTTGAACACCGTTTTGGCGAGCCATTGCAGGGCGAATTGCGCTGGAAGGGATTGGTGATCGCGGCACCAGAGGGCACCGATGTTAAAGCCATTGCCGATGGCACCGTGCTGATGGCGGATTGGCTGCAAGGCTATGGACTGGTTGTGGTGTTGCAGCACGGCAAGGGCGACATGAGCCTGTATGGCTATAACCAGAGCGCACTGGTGTCGGTCGGCGCACAGGTGAAAGCCGGACAACCGATCGCACTGGTAGGCACCAGCGGTGGTCAAAGTCAGCCTGCACTCTATTTTGAAATCCGCCGTCAAGGTCAGGCCGTCAACCCACAACCTTGGTTAGGGAAATAACAGGGAAACCATTTTGCTGATACCGATGTTACGAAAAGTACGCCGTCCGCTTCTCTTCACCTTGTTATTGGTATTTTGCTCATGGGCGATGGCGGGAAAGCTGTCGATCGTGATTGATGATTTCGGCTATCGGCCCCACAACGAAAATCAGATACTGGCGATGCCAACCGCCATCTCTATTGCGGTGTTACCTAACGCGCCCTATGCCCGTGACATGGCAGTAAAGGCTCACCAGCAAGGGCGTGAGGTCTTGATCCACCTGCCGATGGCACCGATGGGGAAACAGCCTCTCGAGAAAGACACACTGCGCCCAGAGATGAGCAGTGAAGAGATCGAACGCATTATCCGTCAGGCGGTAAATAACGTCCCTTACGCGGTCGGGTTAAATAACCACATGGGCAGCGCCATGACCTCCAGCTTGCCAGGTATGCAAAAGGTGATGCAGGCTCTCAATGCTTATCAGCTCTACTTTCTCGACAGCATGACTATCGGCAGCAGCCAATCCATTCCGGCGGCGGCGGGCACACACGTCAAGGTGATCAAACGTAAGGTCTTTTTAGACGATACGCAGAATGAGGCGGATATTCGTACCCAGTTCAATCGTGCGGTGCAACTGGCGCGCCGTACCGGCTCTGCCATTGCCATCGGTCACCCGCACCCCACGACTATCAAAGTGCTGCAACAGATGTTGCCCACACTGGATGCCGATATCGTTCTGGTACGCCCCAGTCAGTTGCTGAATGAGCCGGTTCACTACCAGACGCTGCCTTATGAACCTCGCCCTGTGCAGCCGACACGCAAACCGTTCCGCAAACCGCAACTGTGTACCATCAAGCAGCCACTAGCGCCGGTGGGTAACGACGTCTTCTTTAGGCTGATCGGGGAAAGCTTACGTGGCAGTGCGCCCGTTCATTTTATTGAGCAACGCTGGCGCACCTGGATAACATCCAGGGAAAAATAAAGGCGTAGCGCGCCCGAGGCCAAGGCGCGCTACGATACCGTTAATCCCAGTGCAAAATCACTTTGCCGGATTGCCCAGAACGCATCACATCAAAGCCCTGCTGAAAGTCATCTATTGGGAAGTGATGCGTGATAATCGGCGTTAAATCGAGGCCTGATTGGATTAATGACGCCATTTTGTACCAGGTTTCGAACATCTCCCGCCCGTAGATACCTTTGATCGTCAGCCCTTTGAAAATCACCTCGTTCCAATCAACCATCATCGGCTCCGGCGGAATGCCAAGCAGCGCCACCCGCCCACCGTGGTTCATGGCGTGCAACAGCGCGTGCATCGCCGCTGGCGCGCCGGACATTTCCAGGCCCACGTCAAACCCTTCACGCATTCCCAACGACAACATGACATCCGCCAGCGTCTCTTGCGCCACATTCACCGCTCGCGTAACGCCCATTTTGCGCGCAAGTTCCAGTCGATACTCATTGACGTCAGTGATCACCACATGGCGAGCCCCAACGTGACGGCACACCGCCGCCGCCATAATGCCTATCGGGCCCGCGCCAGAAATCAGCACATCCTCACCGACCATATCGAACGACAGCGCGGTGTGCACGGCATTGCCAAAGGGATCGAAAATAGCGGCCAGTTCATCAGGGATGCCATCGGGAATAGGAAATGCATTAAACGCCGGAATCACCAGATATTCGGCAAAAGCACCGGGACGATTCACGCCAACGCCGATGGCGTTACGGCAAAGGTGACGCCGCCCCGCGCGGCAATTACGGCAAAAACCGCAGGTAATATGCCCCTCACCCGCCACGCGATCGCCAATCAGAAAGCCACTGACCTCCTGACCAATGGCAACGATTTCACCCACATATTCATGCCCGACGATCATGGGAACCGGAATGGTCCTCTGCGACCAGCTATCCCAGTTGTATATATGCACATCAGTACCGCAAATCGCGGTTTTGCGGATCTTGATCATGATGTCGTTGTGACCCACCTCTGGCAACGGTGCATCTATCATCCAGATACCGGGTTCCGACTTCAGTTTGGCGAGTGCTTTCATACGTTTCCCTCCATTAGCTGACGACCCCAAGGCGTTTCCCAACCCGGATAAAGGCAGCCACGGCATGCTCTATCTGCTCTGTGGTATGCGCAGCCGACATCTGTGTGCGAATGCGCGCTTGCCCTTGCGGCACCACGGGATAGAAGAAACCGGTGACGTATATCCCTTCACGCTGCATGGCCAACGCAAAATCTTGCGCCAATCGCGCATCGCCCAGCATCACCGGGATAATGGCGTGATCGGCACCTGCCAGCGTAAATCCAGCGGCTGTCATCAGCTTGCGAAACAGCGCGGCGTTTTTCCACAGTTGTTCACGCAGTGCATCACCCTGTGCCAGCAACGCCAACACAGCAATGGAGGCCGTAACAATCGCAGGGGCCAGCGAGTTGGAAAACAGGTAAGGACGGGAGCGTTGGCGCAGCCAATCAATCACCGGTTTGCGCGCGGCAACATAGCCACCAGACGCGCCGCCCAGCGCTTTGCCCAACGTGCCGGTCAGAATATCGACGCGTCCCATGACATCGCAGTATTCATGGGAACCTCGCCCTTGCTTGCCGACAAACCCTACCGCATGCGAGTCATCCACCATCACCAGCGCACCATAACGCTCTGCTACATCACAAATACCTTTCAGGTTGGCAATCACGCCATCCATTGAAAAGACGCCGTCGGTCGCCACCATCAGCGTGCGAGCGCCTTCCGCTTTTGCCTTTTGCAACTGTGCTTCCAACTGCTGCATATCGTTATTGTCATAGCGATAGCGACGCGCTTTACACAACCGGATGCCATCAATGATCGAGGCATGATTCAGCGCATCAGAGATGATGGCATCGTCGTCGCCCAGCAGGGTTTCGAACAGGCCGCCGTTCGCGTCGAAACAGGAGGAATAGAGGATGGCATCTTCCATGCCGAGGAAATCCGCCAGCTTATTCTCCAGCGTTTTATGGATGTCTTGCGTGCCGCAAATAAAACGCACGGACGCCATGCCAAACCCGTGGCTGTCCAACCCCGCTTTCGCTGCCGCAATCAGGGTTGGGTGATCGGCCAGCCCGAGATAGTTGTTGGCGCAGAAATTCAGCAAAGGGCCGCTGTCGGCCACCTCGATATCCGCACGTTGCGCCGTGGTGATAATCCTTTCTTCTTTAAACAGACCGTCGGTTCGCGCCGCCATCAGTTGAGCGGACAGACGCTGATAAAACGATGCAGGCATGGTGTCACTCCTTGGTGTAAGCCCGTATTCAGCTTAATCAATCCTGTTTAGCGCGGTGACAAGATAACGCCACAGAATCTAAAAAATGCTGGCGCGGTCACGACATGCCGCCACACAGCCTCGGTAAAACCTTGCGGCAGCGCAAAATGGTGTACTGTCTGTCGTGCAACGAAATGTTATGATAGCAGTCATAAATAGTGTGGAGCGTGGTGCTTCACCCACGAGATTTACAAGGGTTACTCCCATGATCATCGTCACAGGCGGAGCCGGTTTTATCGGCAGCAACATTGTTAAATCATTGAATGACATCGGTTATCGAGACATTTTGGTGGTGGATAACCTGAAAGACGGCACCAAGTTTGTCAATCTGGTCGATCTGGACATTACCGATTACATGGACAAGGAAGACTTCATCGCCAGTATCGTTGCAGGCGACGATCTGGGCGATATTGATGCCATCTTCCATGAAGGTGCATGCTCTTCCACCACAGAGTGGGACGGCAAGTACATGATGGACAATAACTATCAGTACTCGAAAGACGTGCTGCACTACTGTCTGGAACGTAGCATCCCGTTCTTGTATGCCTCTTCTGCGGCCACGTACGGCGGGCGCACCAGCGATTTTATTGAAGAACGTCAATACGAACAGCCGCTGAACGTTTACGGCTATTCCAAATTCCTGTTCGACCAGTACGTGCGCGATATTCTGCCGCAGGCAGATTCGCAGATTTGCGGCTTCCGCTACTTCAACGTCTACGGCCCGCGCGAAGGGCACAAAGGCAGTATGGCGAGCGTCGCGTTTCATCTGAATAATCAGATCAATCAGGGCGAAAATCCGAAACTGTTCTCCGGCAGCGAAAATTTCCAACGTGACTTCATTTACGTTGGTGATGTGGCTGCGGTTAACCTGTGGTTCTGGCAGCACGGTGTTTCCGGTATTTTCAACTGTGGCACAGGCCGTGCCGAGTCGTTCCAGGCCGTGGCCGATGCCGTGTTGGATTTCCACCAGAAAGGCCAGGTGGAATACATTCCTTTCCCTGAAAAACTGAAAGGCCGTTACCAGGCTTTCACGCAGGCCGATTTGACCAAACTGCGCGCGGCGGGCTATGACAAGCCGTTCAAAACGGTGGCTGAAGGTGTCAGCGACTACCTGACCTGGCTAAACCGCTCCGCGTAAATGCCACGACAATGTGCGGCCGCACACAGGTATGGCCGCACGTTCCCGGTAAGCAGCAGGCACCGGATGGCCTCCTTCAATGGCATTTTTCTGGCCGCCAAGCAACAGAACATAAAAGATAAACGCTATGAAAATCCTGGTGATTGGTCCATCGTGGGTGGGTGACATGATGATGTCCCACAGCCTGTATCGTTCGCTCAAAGCACAATACCCGGATGCACAGATTGATGTCATGGCGCCGGCCTGGTGCCGCCCACTGTTGGACCGCATGCCGGAAGTGCGTCAGGCGCTGGCGATGCCGCTCGGGCACGGCGCGCTGGCGTTGGGCGAACGTCGGCGTTTAGGGGTGTCACTGCGTGAGCAAGGCTACGATCGTGCCTATGTGCTGCCGAACTCGTTTAAATCCGCGCTGGTGCCTTTCTTTGCCAAGGTGCCAACGCGTACCGGTTGGCGCGGCGAAATGCGTTATGGCTTGCTTAACGATGTGCGGGTATTGGACAAAGCCGCGTTTCCTCTGATGGTGCAGCGCTATGTCGCCCTAGCCTATCCGCGCGACCAGATGCACCGGGCTGAAGATCTCCCGCAGCCGCTGTTATGGCCGCAGCTACAGGTTGCACAGGCAGAAATCGACGCCGTACTCCCCATCTTTGATTTAGTAAGCGAGCGCTCACTTATTGGTTTCTGCCCCGGCGCTGAATTTGGCCCCGCCAAGCGCTGGCCGCACTATCACTATGCCAGCCTGGCACAAACGCTGATCGAACGCGGCCATCACGTTGTCCTGTTTGGCTCAGCCAAGGATAACGAGGCGGGAGAAGCGATACGCGATACGTTACCCGAATCGCTGCGCGACTTTTGCACCAATCTGGCAGGTAAAACGTCACTGGACCAAGCCGTGGTGCTGATTGCCGCCTGTCACGCGGTGGTCAGCAATGATTCAGGGTTAATGCACGTGGCAGCCGCGCTAAACCGCCCTTTGGTGGCACTCTATGGTCCCAGCAGCCCGGATTTCACACCGCCGCTGTCACATCAGGCCAACGTTATCCGCTTGATTACTGGCTATCATCGCGTGCGCAAAGGCGATGGCGAGCAGGGATATCACCAAAGCCTGATTGATATTCAGCCTGAGCGCGTGTTGGAAGCCTTGGGGCCTTACCTCCAGACACAGGAACATTGCTAATGCGGGTGCTGATCGTTAAAACCTCTTCCATGGGCGATGTCTTGCACACGCTGCCGGCCTTGACGGACGCCATGCGCGTCATCCCCAATCTGCGATTCGACTGGGTAGTGGAAGAAGGGTTTGCCCAGATCCCTACCTGGCATTCCGCCGTTGACCGCGTGATCCCGGTTGCCATCCGCCGCTGGCGTAAAAGCTGGTTCAGCGCAGAAACACGGCGTGAACGCGCGCACTTTAAGCAACAGCTGCGAGAGCGCCAATACGATGCGGTCATCGACGCCCAGGGGTTGCTGAAAAGTGCGCTGTTGGTCACGCGTCTCGCACGCGGGAAAAAACACGGTTTAGACAGCAGCAGCGCGCGTGAGCCTCTGGCCAGTATTTTCTATAACTATCGGCACCGCATTGCGCGGCAGCAGCACGCCGTCGAGCGCGTTCGCGAACTTTTCGCGGCCAGCCTGAGCTATCGTAAACCCAGCGATCGAGGGGACTACGGTATTGCCCAGCATTTTCTGGCAGCACCGTCGGAAGATACCGGGCGCTATCTGGTATTCCTACATGCGACCACTCGAGATGAAAAACATTGGCCCGAATCTCACTGGATCGAGCTGATCGCCAGCCTGCAACCGTCAGGATTGCGCATCAAACTCCCCTGGGGCGCAGAACATGAACATCAGCGGGCACAGCGCCTTGCCGCCGACTTTCCACACGTCGACGTGTTACCGCGCCTGAGCTTGCAGCAGGTGGCCACCGTGTTGGCAGGCGCACAAGCGGTTGTTTCCGTGGATACCGGCCTGAGTCACCTGACGGCGGCATTGGATCGCCCTAATATCACACTCTATGGCCCTACCGATCCTGGGCTTATTGGTGGATATGGGCTCAATCAGGTGGTAGAACACTCTGAAAATCATCACATGAGCGCGATCTCTGCCGATGCGGTCCAGCAAAAGCTGTCAGAGTTGGTAGACTTACAGCCTCTCGACACGACTTCCCTGCACACATCGGTGCAAAGCGCGTTTCCGTAAAGGTTTGCGCCGGGGCTACACTCATGCCATCCCTGATGGTCGGGATAACGGGGATAGCCCTTGCTACGTGACCGAATGATATGTTGAATGATTTAAGATACAACTGGGCAAAATACCCCGCGGTAAGCGCTTCGTTAACCACTAATACGCTGTTTCCGGGGTGCATGCTGACCCTAGCCGTTATGCCGTTTAGCACCATCATCGCCGGATGGCTGTTTTATTTGACCGGGGTGTCTGCTGCACTGTATGTGGTGACGCATGTGAAACAGGTTCTCACCGCAAAACGGCTGTTGATATTACCCATGTTGTTGCTATTGATGGGCTGTCTCAACCTCGTCTGGTTTTCGCTTTACTATCAACACGACACCCTTTTTACTGATGTCTATTCCGCCTATCGCACCGCCGGGCATGCGGCGATCCTCGGTGCCTTCATTCTATTAGCTGCATGCCACTTGCCGCACGAAAACCAACCCGTGGTGCAATTAGGTTCATTGCTTATCTGCACAATGACGCTGGCTTATGCGCTATTTCAGTCAGTTTTTCACGATATGCACCGTGTAAGCCTGATCTTTGGCCCGGCAACCAGCGCGGCCTATTTTATAACGTTTATCGGCGCCTTGAGTGCGCAGGCGTTACTTAAGCTCAATGTGCGCTATAAATATTATCTCTATTTATTCCATTTTTTGCTGGTAACCAGCGCCATCATCCTGACTCAGACTCGGGCGGCTATTTTTGTTTATCCCCTGATTGGGGCAATGATCCTGTTATCAGAAGTGCGTCATAATAAACGTAAATTGCTTAAGGGCGTGCTTGGCTCCCTCGTAACGCTAACGCTCTGCGTTGCGCTGTTCCACGACACGATCCATAAACGCACCCGTGATTTGATCAATGACATGCGCAGCTACAGCCAGAACAACAGTCAAACCTCGGTAGGCGCACGGTTTGCCATGGTGCAATCGGGTACGGACGCTGGGCTTGCTGCGCCGTTCGGGCAATCTGCCGAACAGCGTGCGGCAGATATCACCGCTCTCGCGCAGCAGACGCCAGCCATGAGGGGTGCGGTGAGCTACCTGAATGTGCATCTCCATAACGATATCATTGAAGCTTTTTCGCTGAAAGGCTGGCCCGGTGCGCTACTGATCGCCTTGTTTTATGTCGCGCTCTGTTATTTTTCGATTTTTGTGTTGCGCAGCCACTTTTCCATTGCACTGTTATTTGCCTTACTTATGTTTGGCTTCAGTGATGTCATTCTCTTTGCGCGGGATATGTTGATGGCGTGGCTGGTCACATTCTGTCTTGGCATGACGTTGACAGGGAAATGGACCCGCCCTCTCAGCACAGATGCCTCCTCCACCTAGCGTAATTATCGCTGTGAGAGGCATACAGCTTTTAGTACCATAGCGGTATAACATAGAGAGCGTGTGTATTTATTTACGTTACGCCTGATAACAACCCGGATAATAACGCGCAGTCCACTGGTAGCTGACAAGCCAGGGGCGGTAGCGTGGTCATTTTCTGGATTAAGTGCGTTAACTGAAGGAAAGCGAGTGAGCCTCAAAACCCATACCTATAACCGGATATTGATTGTAAAGCTGCGTTTTCATGGGGATATGCTGTTGACTACGCCGCTTATCAGCACGCTAAAAGCGCGCTATCCAGAGGCCGCTATTGATGTGCTGCTCTATGAAGACACTATCCCTATCCTTTCCAGGCATCCAGATATCCACCGGTTATACGGTTTGAAAAGAAAAACCACCGGCTCAATGGAGAAAATCAGTGATTTTCTCGCCATGCGCAACACACTCAAACGCAACCGCTATGATCTGATTGTGAATCTGGCCGACCAGTGGCCAATAGCGCTGCTGATTAAATCGTTAAACTGCCCATACAGCCTTTCCATCCAACGCGGAGGAGCCAGGCAGTCTCTGTGGCGCGCCTGTTTCACACGCTGTTTGGAACCAACGGGGCAGCATATCGTTGAGCAGAACTTCTCCTTGCTTGCCCCTTTGGATGTGCCAGAGGAAGACAGGACACGGCCGCTGTCGCTGCACTATGCCCCGGAAGATGCTGACCGCGTTTTCTCCCTCGCGCCAGAGTTAGCAGTAACGCCTTACGTGGTTATCCAGCCGACTGCCCGACAGTATTTTAAATGCTGGGATAACGATAAATTTGCCCAGGTGATTGATCATCTGAAGCAGCAAGGGTTAGAGGTCGTCCTTACCTGTGGCCCTGGTACCGAAGATTTGGCAGTGGTGAATGAGATCCATACCCTGTGCGCGCACAAACCTACTCTGTCCCTTGCCGGTAAAACGCATTTTCTCGAACTGGCGGCGTTAATCGACAAAGCCGTACTCTATATCGGCGTCGACTCCGCACCGATGCACATGGCGGCAGCGCTCGCAACGCCAACGGTTTGCCTGTTTGGGCCGACGGATCACGTTAAATGGAGCCCTTGGTCATATAACCATATTGTTCTGTGGGCAGGAGACTACACCACCATGCCTGAGAGAGAGCATCTCGATAGGAATAAAAAATACCTGTCATGCATCCCTGCTCAGGACGTTATTCACGCCGCAGCAACGTTGCTTGCCGACCCTACGGGTGCTTCGCTAAATACCGCAGAAAGATAAGGAATTCTGCATGAATATTGCCTTCTGCTTGTATAAATATTTTCCGTTTGGCGGTTTGCAGCGCGATTTCCTCAGTATTGCTCAGGCCTGCGTCAGGCAGGGTCACCGTGTGCGAGTGTATGTCTTGTCCTGGCAGGGAGAAGAACCAGAGAATCTTGAGATTATTTTGGTGCCCACGGTGGGTATCAGCAATAACACACGGCATCAACGCTACAGTGAGTGGGTTCAACACCATCTGCAATTGCACCCTGCCGATCGCGTGGTGGGATTCAATAAAATGCCGGGACTGGATTTTTATTACGCCGCTGATGTGTGCTACGCGGAAAAAGTCGAGCAGGAGAAAGGATTTTTCTATCGCTTAACGCCGCGCTACAAGCACTATGCCGCGTTTGAAAAAACGGTGTTCAGTCCAAGCGCGAAAACCAAAATGCTGATGCTGACTCAGCGCCAGATTGCTGATTTTAAAAAACATTATGGCACGCAGAATGAGCGTTTTCTGATTCTGCCGCCGGGCATTGCACTGGACAGAAAATATGACCAGCAGACACCCGGCATTCGCCAGACCTTTCGTCATAAGCAAAATATCCCAGAAAGCGCCCTGGTACTGCTACAAGTGGGTTCAGATTTCAAACGTAAGGGTGTCGAACGCAGCCTGCGCGCCGTAGCCAGCCTGCCGGAAGCACTACGAGAAAAGGTCGTTTTCCTGGTTGTCGGCCAGGATAAACCCGACCGTTATCAAACGCTGGCGGGGCAGTTAGGGATTGATAAACAGGTGCGTTTTTTCGCTGGACGTAGTGATGTTGCTGATTTTATGGCCGCCTCAGATGTGCTCCTTCATCCTGCACATCAGGAAGCCGCAGGCATTGTGCTGCTTGAAGCGATCACCGCCGGGCTACCAGTTATCGTCACCGAGGTGTGTGGCTACGCGTTCCATATTGAGAAGGCACAAGCAGGTCAGGTTATCGCCTCCCCCTTCAGCCAGGAAGCGCTGAACGTTGCGCTACATACGGCATTAAAACAAACGGAAACCTTGCATCACTGGTCAGAGAACGCCCGGCATTATGCCGATACGGAAGATCTTTACAGCTTACCGGAAAAAGCAGCGCTGCTGATTTCGGGCCAGGATCGTCACTAAATGAAAAGTGTCATTACGTTAAAAGAGCCGTTTGCCTCACTCTGGCAAGAACATGACCCCTTTGAAGAAGTCAAAAAACTGGATGGCGATGTTTTTCGCGCATTAGAGAGCCGAAAAACATTACGTTTTACGTTGGCCGGACGCTCTTGGTTTATAAAAATACATCGCGGCACGGCATTGAAAGAAGCGCTCAAAAACCTGCTTTCATTGCGGCTGCCCGTATTGGGCGCCGATCGTGAATGGAACGCGATTCACCGCTTGCACAATCTCGGTGTAGACACCATGACGGGTGCTGCATTTGGCCAGCGGGGAGTAAACCCGCTACAGCGCGAATCCTTTATTATTACAGAGGATTTAAGCCCGGCCATCAGCCTGGAAGATTATTGTGCCAACTGGCCGCAGAATCCGCCGAGGCTCGCCGAAAAACGGCGATTGATTCGCCGTGTGGCAGAAATGGTGAGAAAGATGCATGCCGGCGGCGTTAATCACCGTGATTGTTATATTTGCCATTTCTTGCTGCGACAGCCTTATCAACCTACCGATACGCAATTTACGCTTTCCGTCATCGACCTGCATCGGGCGCAACTTCGCGAACGTGTTCCGCTGAGATGGCGTAATAAAGATCTTATCGGCCTCTATTTTTCCTCACTCGATATTGGGTTGAGCAAACACGATCTCTTTTTTTTCCTGAAGATCTATTTTGATCATCAACCATTGCGTACTACGCTGCGTCAGGAACAAGCGCTATTTCACGAAGCGTTTACCAAAGCAGAAAAGATTCGAGAAAGAACGGAGCGTAAGGCACTTTAACCCGAGTCCTGATTATCATTATGAATATACTTTTCGTCGGTGAGGCCACATCCGGTTTCGGCGGGATTGAAACAGTAATAAAAAAAGTCACTGGCTTTCTGGAAAGTGACCAAGACACTAAAAACACCTATACCTTATATTTTCTCTGCCGCGATGACCGCATGGATAAAAGCTGGCTGGAAGGAAAACACTTCATTTGCCATCGTTCCGGCATCAAGATCTCCTTTCTGCGTAGAATGAGTCACGCGTGCGCGCTAGCGCGCTTCGTTAAACAGAACCAACCCGATGCAGTTATTGCTTTTGATGCGCCATCTTGTCGCGTTGCGGCACAGGCGATCCGTTACAGCAAGAAAACGCTGCCGCTGATTTCATGGCTGCACTACTCACTTGATCATAAAAAACATGCCGAACAGGCATTGGTCGCGGATCATCACTTGGCGATCAGTTCTGGCATTAAGCAGCAACTCATAAAGCGTGGCGTTTCTCCCGAACGCATCTCTGTGATTTTTAATCCGGTCACACCACAGAGTACCGTCATCCCACGTCCAACGGATAAAGCCGTCTTTATCTATGTCGGACGCCTTAAATTTGAAGGGCAAAAACGTCTTAAAGATATGCTGGATGCCTTTTCCGGTTTGGAGGGCGAATGGGAATGCCATTTTATTGGTGACGGTTCAGATGCCAATGTCTGCCAGGCCTACGGACATCAACTGGGCATTGCAGATCGTTTGCATTGGCACGGATGGCAAGAAAAGCCGTGGGAATACGTTCAGACAGAGATCAAGCAAGTCTCGGCGTTTGTTATGAGTTCTGCTTTTGAGGGACTCCCAATGACACTGCTTGAAGCTATGTCCTATGGGATTTATTGCGTTAGCAGCGATTGCCCATCGGGGCCGGGGGATATCATTCGCAATGGGGTTAATGGGCAACTTTATCCCGTGAGGGACTTGAATAATTTACAAGCTATTCTCTCTTCTACTATTGTGAATAGAGAAATATCTGATGTAAAAACAATAAAATCTTCCATTCATGATTTTTATGATGATAACTATTATCGCACCTTTAAAAAGGTCATAACTACAGCATCACAAAAAATAATTAAATTGAAAAACGTAAAATGGTGAAAGCATGTATTTTACCCCTCAAACAGTGATTATCAATAAGCTGGTTTTAAACGAAAACATATCGTTAGACGTGTCGAAAAAAACGCTAGACATCGCCTATGGAATTGACAAAAATTTCATCTTTGGTTGTGGGATATCTATAGCATCTATTTTACTGAACAATAAGAAAACAAATTTCACATTTCATGTTTTCACTGATTTTTTTGATAAAAAAAATAGAGAAGAATTCACTAAACTAAGTCATCAATACAATACTCAAATCATAATTTATATTGTGAATTGTGACGAACTAAAGTCACTTCCCAGCACAAAGAATTGGTCTTACGCCACATACTTCAGATTTATCATTGCCGACTATTTTTACGAATTGAAAGACAAAATTCTTTACCTCGATGCCGATATCATCTGTAACGGCAACGTAGATGAATTAGTTGAACTAAAACTGGAGAATCATCTTGCCGCGGTAGTAACCGAAGGCGAGAACCCTTGGTGGATCAAGCGGGCGCAAGCGCTGGGAGATGATCGAATTAGCGCAGGTTATTTTAATGCAGGCTTTCTATTGATCAATGTTGCTCAATGGGGAAAAGAAGATATTAGTCGTCAAGCCATGAATTTGCTTGACAATGATGAGGTCAAAAATAGAATTTCTTTTTTAGATCAAGACATTCTAAATATGCTTTTTGTTGATAAAGTTTTGTTCCTTTCAAAGAAATACAATAACCAATATAGCATTAACTACGAACTAAATAAAAATAAAGACACGACGCATTTTATTACAGACAACGTAATTTTTATTCATTATATCGGGCCAACAAAACCTTGGCATGAATGGGCTGATTATCCTAACAGTCACTATTTTCACATCGCGAAATCGCATTCTCCTTGGGAAAATTCACCGCTGGAAAAGGCAAGAACATCAAACCAACTAAGATACTGCGCCAAACATTATGCTCATAAAAGGAATATATTCCCATCGTTGATGAGCTATGCTAAGTATTTTACGAAGAAATTAATAGCCCGATAATTACTTAAGAGAGTGAATATGTATTTTGATAAATCAGCCATTGTAGAGCGAACGGTTGATATTATTGGTAACAACTCAGCGGTTACATTCTTTAATATCGCCTATGGCATAGAT
Organism: uncultured Symbiopectobacterium sp.; assembly: GCA_964293225.1. Classification (GTDB taxonomy): domain Bacteria; phylum Pseudomonadota; class Gammaproteobacteria; order Enterobacterales; family Enterobacteriaceae; genus Symbiopectobacterium. The sequence goes on from CAXYYB010000013.1 coordinate 56,007, forward strand.
AAAAATTTTATGTTAGGTGCCGCTATTTCCGCAACGTCAATTGTCATCAATACGACTATCCCGTTGGCATTTCATTTTTTCACAGATTATATTGACAGTGAGATCACATCCCGCTTTGAAGCCATGGCGAATAGGTATCATGTCAATATTCACATCTATAAAGTAAATACCAAGTTATTAGCTGATCTACCACAAGATAAATGGCCTTGCTCTGCTTATTTTCGCCTTATAGCCTTTGATTATCTTGCAGAGAAGCTAGATACCTTGCTGTATCTTGATGCTGATGTGATGTGTAAGAACAACGTGTCAGAATTATCAACTCTTGATTTTAAAACCAACATATGTGCGATAGTTCCAGATATTAGTACCATCCGGGAACAATGTGCACTTCGCTTAGAAAACCCAGCAATGAAGACTGATTACTTCAATTCAGGCGTAATGTTTACGCACCTGAAAAACTGGACAGCGAATCAACTCACTGAAAGAACCCTGGCGTTTATTAAAGAAAACACAACCCTAAAATATCCAGATCAAGATGCCCTTAATATTCTGTTGTGTGGTAAAACCGTTTTCTTACCTCGAAAGTTCAATTGTATCTACAGTATCAAAAGCGAGCTTCAAGATAAGACACACCTGAAATTTAAAAAAATCATTAATGACGAAAGTGTATTTATCCATTATGTCGGTACGACAAAACCGTGGAGCGCATGGGGACAATATCCATCAACGGTTTATTTCCAAACCGCCTACAAGGCATCGACATGGCATGATGTAAAGTTGCTAACACCAGCAAATGCATTACAATGGAAGAAAAAATCTAAGCATGCATTTAGAAAATATCACTTTCTGGATGGTATTCTCGCTAGAATTGCCTATTACTATTTAAAATAATTTTTCACCCCAGAGAATATTTTATGAATATCTACTTTATTGAGTGGAATGCTAATTATGAAAAATTAATGCTTGCAAATTTATCAGAACTTGGCATAAAAGAAAAAAATAATGTAATGAAACACTTCACAAAAAACAACATTAAATTAAAAAAACTCAGCATCAGTAACAAATTATTCGTAAAAATACATCGCTTTATAAAGCTGCGAGAAATAAAGCACGATGATTTGATTATTTGCAATGGCTTTAGCGTTTTAGGCTGTCTGGATTTAATAAAAAGCATCGACTGCAAGAAGGTGTTGATCATTCGTGATACCATCATTCATCTTGAAAAAGGGATGAAAGAAAATAAAAAATGGCTCCTTCCAAAAGATGATTTCATCAATACCGTTCGGGATCAATTTGATATAATCTATAGTTTCGATCCTGATGACTGCAAAAAATTCAATCTAACCTTTTTAAATCAATTTTTACCTTACACAAAAAAAAATATCTCGGATATTTTGAAAGACTCAAATTCAACATTGTCGAATGATAAATCTTGTTTTTTTATTGGTGAATATAGAGAGGAAAGAGAAACTTATCTTAATGAAATTCATGATTATTTAAACAGTGTCAATTACCAATCTGATTTTTATTTATTCGACAAAAAAAAACAATCTAATAATTACCCGTCATTCTGTAAAAATGAATCTCTGAGCTATGATGAGAATGTAAAAAAAGTGATTAGAAGCGACGTCATCATAGAAATAAATCATGCAGGACAGAAGGGTGTCACTTTACGCGCCATAGAAGCGCTGGTCTTTGATAAGAAATTAATAACCAATAATGTACACATTATGGAATATGATTTTTATAATCCAGACAGATTTTTTATATTATCACACGATGATATAAAATCATTACCTAACTTCCTCAACGCAAAAACGACGCCTACTTTAGATTCAATAGCGAATAAATACAGTGCTGATTATATGGTCAACACAATCATGGCTGATATTAATCATTTAGAAAAATGATTACCCTGCGAAAAATGTGAGGCGTGATATTGGCGCATTGAAGATGTTTTTTGATGACATATTTAGCGCTTTTACCGCCAGCCACCGTTCACTTCCCCCATAGATGATCCAATAATAGCCAATATCGATACCTTAACCCCTTGACACCGCTCTATTTTATCTTAATCCAACCGATATTCGGGGTTGTAGGGCTCACTCTATCACCATGGCTGGAGTGCCCCCCCCCCCGGTTTTTAACTCCGCCATCAATGCGGATATTCTTCGTTATCCTCTGTGCGCTAATCGCCTTCCAGCACGCTTACTTCTGACCACATTCTTAAAATAAAAATTAACACAATGATTTAAAAACATCTGATAAATGTATTTTTTTGTATTCTTGCTTACATATATCACCCACGGAGATTTTCTTTTCAAGGTTATCCACGAATTCATTGATATCCATTTTTTGATGAGGAAGGTCAGAAGGTTTATAATTCCACCATTCGAGCGATAATAACTTTTGAATGACATCATGCTCAAATCTAAATCGAATTATTCTTGCTGGAACTCCGCCAACAATAGCATACGGAGGAACATCTTTCGTGACCACAGACCTTGCAGCAATAACAGCCCCATGACCAATACGGATCCCGGTTTTCAAGGTCACATCTTCACCAATCCACACATCGTTGCCGATTATTGGTGCGGGCCGATGTAATTTCGTATATTCAGTTGGCGTTACATTGGCCATTTTGGCTTCAACATCTATATAGGTAAATAAATGGCTTGTAAATCGATCGGTGGGGTGATCAGGCCCCATTACTTTAACTCCCCCTGCGATGCTGCAGAATCGACCTATCTGAGTGTCACCACGTAACCGACTGTTAGCATAGGAAAACGCCCCCATTGAGCAAAAACTACGTTGGGGCATAGTGGCGAAGCTTTCAACCCAAACGTTCTGGGTTATTTTAACGCTCGAGCCTTTTTGAAATAACAGCAGATTTCTGGTTTTATAAACACCTTTAATATTGAATGGCTGTTGAAGAAAAATATTTTCTGAGATGCAAAAATCGTCGTGACGTTTCGTCCATCTAAATTTAAAAGGATCCATCTGCTTTTGCTCCACCGGCCTTAAATCGTAAATATTGTGTCAGTATAACGCTAAGATTGCGTTAATGTCATAAAGTTTCTCTCGGTTGTTAGTTTATTGCTCCGCCATTCTGGGGGTTGCGTTTTTGCCATCAGGCACACGTTTTCACGCTTCCTTAACACCCGGCAGTTTTCCTCATGAATGGTGTTAGCCTTTAGCTCATTTAACGGTTCTGATAGTTTTAATCGCGAAGAACTAGCTCTTGACATTGACTTACATATACCGATTCATCTGATGTATGAGCATTAAACCGGAGGAACTACGGTGCAATTTATGGCGTTAGGATTCGCAGCGACCATCAGGACAAATCGAAACGTATACTGAGTATGTTGGGTTTTATACCCTAAATAATTCGAGTTGTAGGAAGGCAGCAAATGAAGGGCTTACTCCAGTAAGTGATTCAGGTGAGCGAGGGCCATCAGCGTACCTGCAACTTGAAGTATTACAGGTATAGAACACTTTCCAGATTCAACACGACGAATTATACTAACTTGCTGGGATCGGTATGGATTTTTATTGAGAGGCTGAGTTCATGGTTTTCTGGAAAAAATTAAGAGATTACATTAAAAACAAAGCATTGAGTGAGATGGCCTCTGAGCTAAAAACAGCGATAAATGGCATTGATGTCCCAATAATAATAATATCATATAATAATTGTGTGTATGTGGAAAACATGGCCTTGCAGCTTAATAGATTGGGGATCGTACCAATAATCATTGATAATAACTCAACAGACAGTGGTTCACGTAAGGCACTGCACAATTTAAACGACAGTAAAAAAGCAAGAGTTATTTTCGGGAAATTTAATTTTGGATATAGAGTAGGTTTTATGTCTCCGATTTATGAGACGTTGCCTAACTTCTTTGGTTATACCGATCCAGACTTGGCGTTTGAGGATAATATTCCTGAAAACTTTGTGGAAGATTTTATTAACCTGACGGAAAAATATGAAATATATAAGGTGGGTTGTGCTTTATCACTTTCAAAAGAAATAGGAAAGGATTTATACATGACAACACCTAAACAACGCAAGCCATTCTATGTTGCGCCTAAAAAATTTACAGTAGCCGAATGGGAAAGTAGATTTTGGAATATGCAAATTAACGATGATCTGTTTGAGTTATATGCTGCCCCCATCGATACAACATTCGCCATTTATAATAAAAAATATTACTTCAATAATTTACTCGATGCAATAAGAGTTGCTGGTCGTTATTCTGTCACCCATTTACCCTGGCATCCTGATATTGATATCATGAATAAAGAACAGAGTTTAGCTTATTATAAAAATAACAACTCTAATTCATGGCGGACAAAAAACTAATCTGCTGATAATTACCAATAGCATATTTATGTTGCTTTTATTGAATTCATTACACGGCGTGATAGGGGTCCTCCCTCATGATATAGGATGCAGACCATGCATCGGAACTCTGCGGTCGCGGAGCGTCTGCAATGAAGTCTGCCTTTATTGGACCGTATCTGGCAGCGAGAAACCTTGTATCCGAGGCGATATGCTGAGATGCTCCTTTCGATGATGACATGGGGTTGTCTGTATCGCGCATGGGTATACCATTCTCGCTCAGGCAGCCAATCAGATCATTGGCCGATATATCGAATCGCGGCACGATCTCTTGAAAACGATAGGTATCGTCGATAATGCAGTGCAACAACGCTATCATCAATTTGACTGATCGCTCAGGAGATGTTACCAGAACTCGCGAGTACGCACATTTAAGAGTAACGCCACCGCCCACACCGTCATAAAAAAATACCCTACCCCCGTTACTTACAAGTCAACAATTTAAAATTGGAGCATGGTGATAACACCAGGAAAATTTAAAACCCCAATGTTAATTAAGACGATGAAGAAATATTTCCAGAATAGAAATTTTGGATTTGCAGCATAAATAATTATTTTATGCAAATAATCGACTAACCACCCAGGTATATTTATCATACTTTTATCACCAGTTTACATTTTCATGTGTATTTACAGCTTAATTAACAGGGACATCTCAATAAATCCATAGCCTTACTCTTATTTACGCGATAAAATCCCCCAAGCGATAACCTAATAATAGCCACTAGAGATGCTACAAACCCTTTACACCATCTTGCTTTACCTCATTCAACCATTAATCTGGCTCCGCCTGTGGCTAAGAGGCCGTAAAGCGCCTGCATATCGTCGCCGCTGGAGTGAACGCTATGGATTCTGTGCGGAGAAGGTGAAACCCAACGGTATCATGCTACATTCGGTCTCTGTTGGCGAAACATTGGCGGCCATTCCCTTGGTCAGAGCGCTTCGTCACCGCTACCCTTCTTTACCGATTACAGTCACTACCATGACCCCGACTGGCTCAGAGCGCGTACGCTCTGCCTTCGGCAACGATGTCTTCCATGTTTATCTCCCCTACGATCTTCCTTGTGCGCTTAAGCGCTTCTTCGATCAGGTGAACCCCAAACTGGTGATCATCATGGAGACCGAACTGTGGCCAAACCTTATCACTGAACTTCATCGCCGTGATATTCCGCTGGTGATTGCCAACGCACGGCTTTCAGAACGCTCAGCGGCTGGCTATAAAAAAATCGGTTCTCTGACGCGCAGTATTTTGCATCGTACCACATTGATCGCCGCTCAAAATCACGAAGATGGGGAGCGCTTTATTGATCTCGGTTTACAGCGCTCACATTTAGCCGTCACTGGCAGTTTGAAATTTGATATTTCCGTTACACCGGAATTGGCTGCAAGAGCCGTGGCGCTACGGCGTCAATGGGCTTCGCGGCGCCCGGTGTGGATCGCAACCAGCACTCATGAAGGTGAGGAGGCGATTATTTTGGCCGCGCACCGTGAATTGCTGAACCGGTTTCCCGATTTGCTGTTGATTCTGGTACCTCGTCATCCAGAACGTTTCCCGACAACTCAGGCACTTACCCAAGGTCTGGGATTTAGCTACACCCTGCGCAGCAGTGGCGAGGTCCCGGCGGTAGACACACAAGTAGTGATTGGCGATACCATGGGTGAGCTGATGATGCTGTATGGCATCGCTGACATCGCTTTCGTCGGTGGAAGCCTGGTGGAACGGGGAGGGCATAATCCGTTGGAGCCGGCGGCACACGCCATTCCGGTATTGATGGGCCCACATACCTTTAACTTCAAAGATATTTGTCTTAAGTTATCAGAAGCTGGTGGTTTGATCACCGTGAAAGATGCTGACAGTATTGTCAAAGAAGTGAACAGCCTGCTGACAGATGAAGATTACCGGCTCTATTATGGGCGACACGCGGTAGAAGTGCTGCACCAGAATCAAGGAGCACTTCAGCGCTTGCTTACACTGCTGGAGCCCTATCTTCCTCCACGTGCAAACTCATCTATCTAAACCTCTGGTATTAAGGACTCCCATGGCGACCAAAGCGATCTACCCTGGTACCTTCGATCCCTTAACCAATGGGCATCTGGATCTTCTCGCCCGCGCTTCACGTCTGTTCGATCATCTTGTGTTAGCCATTGCCGCCAGTCCCAGTAAAAATACGATGTTCAGTTTGGACGAGCGCGTCGCATTAGCACGGCAGGCAACGCAGCATTTAACGAATGTTGAGGTAGTGGGATTTTCCGATCTTATGGTGCATTTCGCCCAACAGCAGCAAGCTAATGTGTTAATTCGCGGGCTGCGGGCTGTATCCGACTTTGAATACGAACTTCAGTTGGCAAAAATGAATACTCACTTAATGCCAACGCTGGAGAGCGTATTCCTGATGCCATCGGAAGCATGGTCATTTATCTCTTCCTCTCTGGTCAAAGAGGTTGCCCGACATGGTGGAGATGTTTCACATTTTCTTCCCGATGCGATTGGCTCAGCGCTTAAGCAAAAGCTGGCGCAGGGTAAGTAAGGTATAATCCGGCGGGCTGAAGGGCTCTCCCGCCGGAAAATGGCAACATAATTAACGCGTCATAGCACCGCATAGATAGCGGAACCACCACAGTGGACGCCACCATGTATTTAGCGGAGGCAATGTCGCTGGCATTACGTTGTTGCGGTATTTAATTTCCCAGGTAAAGTTGAGAAAAATACGACTTTGCCCGTATTCATAACCGAATAAGCTACACTCTTGCTTCTTACGCTTATCAATCGGCGTATTGGCGGAAAGGTCGCGATGTAAAGTATGGTAGCTCTCTTCCCGGTCCACATTCCGTTCAAAACAACGAATGTTCTTCGGCAAGTAATGTTGTCGCGAACCTTGGTATTTCTGGTATTTAACGAAGCGGAAATCCTCTGAGCCATAATTTCCGGCAAACTCCTCGTCATAGCCAAAGAAACGCATAAAGCGCGCACGCGACATAAAGAACGTGTTAGGATGACCATAATACCTGTCCCCCACGTTACACACTTTTCCGCGTTTTTTGACTCCGTTCTCACGGCTTTCCCGGTAGATTTTGTAAAAATTGCGGCCTGGGTTACGACAGTTGATCAAATAGCGAAAGGTGGATTCCGGCAACTCGTGGTCAAGATCGGTGATGAAAATTTTGTCAGATTTCGCATAAGTCACCCCTAAATTGCGTGCACCTGCCTGATTCCATGGAATATCTTCATTTATACGCAGCCAAGTGATATTCAGATCGAAAACACCAACGTCATATTCAATGGGTGAACCATCATCAACTATCACGAACTCTACCACAGTTCTGATATCTTCTGGCAACTGCTCATACTGCCGCAGCAACGAAAATACGGAATCCATATTGTTCTGATTGCAGTAAAAGTGTGTAATGTAAGTTAACTTTATATGCTGTTTATCCAGCGGATGCCGTGCTGCTATGACGTATGGTTCTTTCACCTATTTTTCCTCTGACCTCATTAACACCATGGAAGCTGTATCATTAGAACAACGCTATTGGTTTTCTTCTCTTTGTCCTAACAATTTTATCGTTGCTGAAAAGACGGAATCAACCGAAATATCGTCCACATGTCGTCCTTCATGAATCAGTACATGCTCAACGCCGAGGGGATACCAACGGAGATATTTTTCTGGTCTCGACTCAAATAAAGCCACAACTGGTATTTGTAGTGCTGCCGCCAGATGTACAGGCGCACTGTCTGCCGATATCACAAGATCCAAATGAGCCATTGCGGCAACCAGATCAGATACCGTACCTGTTCGTATTCGGTGCATATTCGCTTCTTCACCCCATCCAAGCGGAAAATGCTCTTGTGGCGTACAGAACACGAAGACATCGCACAAAGGAGTAGTCTTCGCCGCCAATGCAGCCCATTTGTTCCAAGCCCAACGACGTTCAACACTTTTGTTCGAGACAAAAAGTCCAATCCGAGGTTTTGTTTTTTCACCGAACTGCTCTCGCCAGTGCGCAGCACGTTGTGCACAAGGTGCTACATGAAGACGCATCTGGCTGATATCCTGCTGACCTAACTCAGGCATCAACGCAAAACCAGCCAGAACCTCATGTTCTATAGTGCGATTCTCAATGTGGGATAGTATTCTATCGTCAAACTCTGACCCTTTATTGTGCCAACGGCAATCGTGAACATTGAGTAGCTTAGCAAACTGGATAGCATTTTTATTCATCCCCCCGTTGGGAATTATCAATGTCTCAAACTTCTGTTTTCTCAGTGTGTAAATTAATTTTAGCCTATCGATAAAAGCATTAATTATCCCCGGACGAAGATTCTTGGTATACTTTTTCGAATATACATACTGATATACTTTGGTCACATCCGTATTATTTTCAAGCACAGGTGCATTGTACTTGTTCGCCAACACATGGATTTCAGCCTGCGGCCAGCGTAATTTAATGGCATGCAATAATGCCGTAGTGCAGACCATATCCCCTAAAAAATCTATGCGTATAACAAGGATACGTTTATTGTTTCTTCGGCTCATTAAACCGGTCTCATCAAGAATTATGAATAATAGCGAGCCTATTTCTGGCAGCAACGACAATAAAATGTACTACGCTGCCCATGTTTTTTCGTTAACAGCGGCGTTCCGCATACGCGGCACAGTTCCCCCGCCCGACCATAAACCTGCAATTCCTGCGCAAAATACCCCGGCTTACCATCTGACTGTAAGAAATCCCTTAACGTCGTTCCACCTTGCTCTATCGAGCGCTGTAGCACCTGCTTTATCGACTGAACGAAATGGGCAGATTCTGATTCGCTCAGCGAGCCTGCAGCACGATCGGGATGAATACCCGCCATAAACAGGGATTCACTGGCATAAATGTTTCCTACACCGACCACAACCTTGTTATCCATTACCCACTGCTTAATGGCCGTGTGCTTACCGCGAGAACGTTGATACAGGTAATCGGGAGAGAATGCCTCACTCAAGGGTTCCGGGCCAAGATGAGCAAGCACGCTGCTTGTTTCAAGATCCGTCGTCCACAGCCAGGCGCCAAAACGTCGCGGATCGGTATAACGCAGCACATGACCATTGTCCATGACCATATCCACATGATCGTGCTTATCGGGTGGGAGATATTCCGGCAGAATGCGCAGGCTGCCAGACATGCCCAGATGCACAATAATCCAACCGAGAGGTAGTTCAAACAGCAGGTATTTTGCTCGACGCGCTATGCTCAAAATAGGCTGATCGCTCAACGCAAGGATCTCGCTGGATACGGGCCAACGCAAGCGGGGATTACGCACGTCAACATGAAGGATGGTGTGTCCGACAAGATAGGGTGATATCCCGCGGCGGCTCGTTTCAACCTCTGGTAATTCCGGCATTTTCTCCTCCTGAACACTCCCGCGGCTAACGTAGCATAAAAAAACCCGGCCTTGGCCGGGTTTTTAATAAGTCCACTAAAATTACTTGATTTTAGCTTCTTTATAGATCACATGCTGACGGACAACCGGATCGAATTTCTTCAGTTCCAGTTTTTCCGGCTTAGTGCGCTTGTTCTTCGTCGTCGTGTAGTAATGACCAGTACCGGCAGAAGAAACCAGCTTGATCTTCTCGCGAACACCTTTAGCCATGATTCAGTTCCTTAGTACTTTTCACCACGGGTACGAAGATCGGCCAGAACCGCTTCAATACCCTTCTTATCGATAACACGCATACCTTTAGCAGATACGCGCAGCGTTACAAAGCGTTTTTCGCCTTCAACCCAGAAACGATGGGAATGCAGGTTCGGCAGAAAACGGCGTTTGGTCGCATTCAGTGCGTGGGAACGGTTATTACCGGTCACCGGACGCTTGCCAGTAACTTGGCAGACTCGGGACATGTCTATTCTCCAAAAATCAAATCAGCTCGAGCTTCGTAGAGGATGTTGGCCGCCTCGTCAGGCTTTAGAGCCCATCTCAGCAGCTTTACAAGTAAAGATACTGTCATCAGGGTAAACCTGCTGAGATAGGCTCTTAACGCCACACCCAAGATTCTCAAAGGTGGCGTAGTATACGCTCTAGCGTGGATGTGCTCAAGTCCCGAGCAGCGAAAGATCTCAAAGGATCGCGGAAAATATGCTAAATCCAGCCTCGCTCGGCAAATGATACGTACTCACCACACCCAATTACCAGGTGATCGAGGACGCGAATGTCCATCAATGCACATGCCTGAATAATATGCGTCGTTATCATACGATCGGCGCTACTCGGCTCTGCATCCCCGGAAGGGTGATTATGCGCCAGAATGAGCGCCGCCGCATTGGCTTTTAACGCTTCACGCACAATTTCTCTCGGATGTACCTCGACGCTGGCGATAGTACCTGCAAACATCTCTTGATGTCGAATCACACGGTGCTGATTATCAAGAAACAGCACGGTAAAAATCTCTCGCGTCTGATGTGCCAACGCCGATTGCAGGTACTGTAGGGTCAGTTCGGGATTCAGCATCGCTTTTTCCTTCACCAAGCGCGTTGCATAGAGTCGCCGCGCTAGTTCCGCTACCGCCTGAAATTGCACAAACTTAACCACCCCCATCCCTTTCACGGCGCAAAATGTTCGTTGCTCTGCCATCATGACATGGTAGAGGGAGCCAAAATGATGCAGTAATTGTTCCGACAACGCCATCACGTGAACACCCGGCAGCCCAGTGCGCAGAAAGATCGCCAACAGTTCCACATCCGTAAGTGCTTCAGCCCCTGAAGCAATAAGCTTTTCACGCGGAGCCTGATCGTCAATCCACACCGTTGTGCCTCCTTTCCATCGTTGCCCTATCATGGCAGGCTCACGGTAGCGTGGCGAGAACGCAAGCGAACAGCTGCATAACCGCACGCAAGATGTCTTGCAACAAAGCGTCACACGCATAGACAAACGCGAGCAAGATTCCGCTCAACTGGCAAGGTTATGATAAAATGTTTCCTCTTAGGCGTTAATCGGACAAAGATGATGGCGGGATTTTCCAATCAGCCCGGGCTCTCCGGTAAAAAAATTGTGCTCGGTATCAGTGGCGGTATTGCCGCTTACAAGTGCCCAGAAATTGTCAGGCGTCTACGCGATCGCGGCGCGGAAGTCCGCGTGGTAATGACACCTGCCGCGAAGGCATTTATTACACCACTTACGCTTCAGGCGGTTTCAGGATATCCAGTATCAGACGATCTGCTCGATCCTGCCGCCGAAGCGTCAATGGGGCACATTGAGCTGGGAAAATGGGCTGACATGGTTATTCTTGCGCCCGCAACGGCGGATGTGATCGCACGTTTAGCCGCTGGCATGGCTAACGATTTGCTCACCACACTTTGTCTGGCAACGGCTGCCCCCATTGCTATTGCACCTGCAATGAATCAGCAGATGTATCGCGCGACACCAACACAGGATAACCTTGCCACATTGGTACGGCGCAGTGCCCTGGTTTGGGGGCCAGACAGCGGTAGCCAGGCCTGCGGTGATGTCGGTCCCGGTAGAATGATCGATCCGTCGGCTATCGTTGAACTCGCAGATAAACATTTTTCACACGTCAACGATCTGCAACATCTCAACATTATGATCACAGCGGGACCCACGCGTGAAGCGCTCGATCCGGTCCGTTTCATTACCAATCACAGTTCGGGCAAGATGGGCTTTGCTATCGCCCAGGCAGCGGCGGCACGCGGCGCTCACGTCACGCTGGTCACCGGGCCCGTGTCATTACCTACACCCGCTGGCGTTCGGCGCATTGATGTGACCAGCGCGTTGGACATGCAGCAGGCGGTGATGTCTCATGCGGCACAACAGCAGATTGTCATCGGCTGTGCCGCCGTAGCCGATTACAGAGCTAAACAGATCGCCAACGACAAGATAAAAAAACAGGGCGATGAAATCAGTATCACACTGGTTAAAAACCCAGATATTATTGCGGGGGTTGCAGCCATGCCAGCGTCTCGCCCTTTCGTCGTTGGATTTGCTGCCGAAACCCAGAATGTGGAAGAATACGCGCGACAAAAACTGACGCGTAAAAATCTGGATCTGATTTGCGCGAATGATGTTTCCCTCTCAGGGCAGGGATTCAACAGTGATACTAACGCGTTGCAGCTGTTTTGGCCGGAGGGTGACACCCGTTTACCTCTGAGCGAAAAGCGCCTCCTTGGCCAACATTTAATCGATGAGATAGTCCGCCGTTATGATGAAAAAAATCGACGTAAAAATTCTTGATGCACGCATTGGTCAACAGTTCCCGTTACCGACCTATGCCACCGCAGGCTCGGCTGGGCTTGACCTTCGAGCTTGTATTGATGAAGGGATCGCGCTAGCCGCAGGGGAGACGATACTGGTGCCAACGGGTATCGCTATCCATATCGCCGATCCCAGCCTGGCAGCTGTTATCCTCCCTCGTTCAGGGTTGGGGCATAAGCACGGTGTGGTATTAGGTAATCTGGTTGGGCTTATCGACTCGGATTATCAGGGACAACTGATGGTTTCCGTTTGGAACCGTAGCCAACAAGCCTTCACTATCGAACCCGGTGAACGCCTCGCACAGATGGTGTTTGTGCCCGTCGTTCAGGCCGAATTCAACATTGTTGATGATTTTGTAGGAACAGAACGCGGGGAAGGCGGTTTCGGCCATTCTGGTCGTCGCTGATCCGAAAATGGGTATGCCCTGCGTTACTCCTTGGACACGCGGTCAATCGCGTGTCTTTGTTGTTTTTATTCAGGCCATTACCCTAAATAATTCTAAATGGTTGTCAGCTTCTTTTTGATCAAGGGTCTTTTCTGAACATGGCAGAGAAAGAGAATACGAAAAGGAATCGTCGCGAGGAAATCTTGCAAGCGTTGGCGCAAATGCTGGAATCCAGCGATGGCAGCCAACGCATCACCACGGCAAAACTTGCCGCAATGGTCGGGGTTTCCGAAGCCGCACTCTATCGGCACTTTCCCAGCAAAACACGGATGTTTGACAGCCTTATCGAGTTTATTGAGGATTCGCTGACAACACGTATCAATCTGATTCTGCAAGATGAGAAAGATACGCTCCAACGCGTACGGTTGATTTTGTTGCTCATGTTGGGTTTTGCTGAACGCAACCCTGGCCTGACGCGCATCCTGACCGGCCATGCGCTGATGTTCGAGCAGGATCGTCTGCAAGGACGTATTAACCAGCTGTTTGAGCGCATTGAATCGCAGCTTAAGCAGGTGTTGCGCGAGCACAAACTGAGGGAGGGGAAATCCCTTACCCATGACGAGTCACTGCTTGCCAGCCAACTGCTCGCCTTCTGCGAAGGAATGCTGTCACGCTATGTTCGCTCAGAATTTCGCTTTCGGCCTACGCAGGATTTTGAGACACGTTGGCCACTGCTTGCTGCCCAACTCTATTAACATCGCCCCGCTTTTGCCTAAGAGCCTCTGCACCAAAGCCTGTTTACACCAGTAACAGGCTGTACAGAAACCTCTCAGGCAACATCAGCACCTATGCACAGGTGACTTACGCAGTTATACCATACCGATCGCGATAGGCCTTCACCGCATCCAGATGCACGGCCATCTCTGGTTTTTCTGCCAAAAAGCTGATCAAGTCTTGCAACGCAATGATGGAAATGACCTGACACTGATAATCGCGCTCCACTTCCTGAATGGCCGAAATGGCTCCCGTACCGCGCTCCTGGCGATCCAGCGCAATCAATACCCCGGCGAGGGTCGCACCATTTGCCGCGATAATCCCCATGGATTCGCGAATGGCAGTACCTGCAGTAATCACGTCATCGACCAGCATGATACGGCCTTGCAACGCGCTGCCGACCAGATTGCCCCCTTCCCCGTGATCTTTGGCTTCTTTGCGGTTAAAGCAATAAGGCACATCGGTGTCATGGTGTTCAGCCAACGCGACCGCCGTGGTCGTGGCGATCGGAATGCCTTTGTAGGCGGGACCGAACAGCACATCAAAAGTAATACCGGCATCCACCAACGCTTCAGCATAAAAACGGCCCAAAAGTGCCAGGTCGCGCCCGGTATTGAACAGCCCGGCATTGAAGAAATAGGGGCTGACACGCCCGGACTTCAATGTGAATTCGCCGAATTTTAATACCTGCTTGCTAAGCGCGAATTCAATAAATTGGCGCTGATAGGCTTTCATTACTGCATCTCCTCGTATCACGGTGAGTACGGTTATATACCCGTTATACTTCAAGCTACATGTGCGTTGGCTGCGTTCACTCACCAAATCACTTGCCGCCTTCCTGCAACTCGAATTATTTAGGGTACAGCTGGAACACCAGCCATAAAAAAAGCGACGCCGAGGTCGCTTTGCAAAAAGGAATAACGCCGCTGCCAGGCAACGGCTGATGAAATGACAGGCGGTTTATGCCAGTCATGTTTACTTGAGGTCCGCGACCGGCGCTTGCGTCAATGCCGCTTTCTGCGCCTCGACGATAGTGTCAATGCCACCACGCGCCAGAGCGAGCAGTGCCAGCAGCTCTTCGTGACTGAACGGCTCGCCTTCGGCGGTACCTTGCACCTCAATCATGCGGCCATCTTCGGTCATGACCACGTTCATGTCCGTTTCCGCCGCAGAGTCTTCCACGTACTCAAGATCGCACACGGCCTCACCGGCAACGATCCCCACAGAAACCGCCGCTACCATGCCTTTGAGCGGGCTGGACTTGAGCTGGCCTTTTGCCACCATGCGATTGAACGCATCCGCCAATGCTACACACGCGCCGGTAATAGAAGCAGTGCGCGTGCCGCCATCCGCTTGCAACACATCGCAATCCAGCGTAATGGTGTATTCACCGAGCTTTTCCAGATCAACGGCAGCGCGCAGAGAACGTGCGATAAGGCGCTGGATTTCCAGCGTTCTGCCACCCTGTTTTCCTTTAGCGGCTTCACGCGCGTTACGGCTATGGGTTGCACGCGGCAGCATACCGTATTCAGCGGTCACCCAGCCTTTCCCTTGCCCTTTCAGGAAGCGCGGCACGCCTTCTTCTACCGTTGCGTTACACAGCACTTTCGTGTCACCGAACGCCACTAACACGGAACCTTCCGCATGCTTGGTATAGCCACGCGTTAGCGTGATGGGACGCACCTGTTGTGCACTTCGGCCTGACGGACGCATGAGATTCTCCGGGTTATGCGCTGTTGATTGGCGCGCATTATACGGCCTTCGGACAACAATTCCTACTTTAGCTACCGTGCGTTTCGCGATATCAGCAAGGGAGAGGTTGACGTCTGCATCAGGGTATAGCCTGAGGTTATACCCTCCCGACAAACAAGTATTCGTCAGTCATTCCCCTGCATGAAATAGTTTTGATTATTCATTCACCAGAGGGATACACGAGATGCGCCAGATGCAGATTGAGACCGTCAAACTCTCTCTGGCACGCCCGTGCAAGCGTGCGCAGGAACTGCGCAATGCCGTAAGCGTAGTCAGAATTACCGTTGAAGAACAGGGGTTTATCGGTTTAGGCGAATGTACGCCCGCGTTTGAATATCAAGAGTCTGCCGCCAGTGTTTGCCGTCAACTTGACGCCGTGCGTAGTGCGGTTACGCGCGGCGCGTCGAGGGATGAAATTCAAACGCTGCTCCCTCCTGGTGCGGCACGTAACGCACTCGATTGCGCACTGTGGCGCTTAAATGCCGCCTTGCATAAACAAACCGTATGGCAGCAGGTAGGAATACAACCCCCCGCCTCGTTGATCACTACGGAGACACTGAGCATTGCGTCATTGGAAAACACGGTGGCGGCGACCCGCGATGCGCTATCACGCGGCGCGCAGGTGATAAAGCTCAAGCTGGATCGCAGCGACATCGTTGAGAAAATCGCCGCAGTGCGCGATGCCGCACCACGTGCCACGCTGATGGTCGATGCCACGGAAAGCTGGGCTGGGCTCGATTTACTCAGCCTGTGTCACGCACTGCTGCCCTATAACATCGCACTGATTGAGCAACCGTTACCGGCAGGCAAAGATCAGGAGCTGTTACGTTTTTCGCACCCGATTCCCCTTTGCGCCGATGAAAGCTGCCGCCACGCTGGCGATATTCCCGGTATCCGCCGCCGTTACGAGATGATCAACATCAAGTTGGATAAATGTGGCGGATTGACAGAAGCACTGGCAATGGTGCGTGAAGCGCGACTACACGGGCTAAAACTGATGGTCGGTTGTCTGGTTGGCTCGTCACTGGCGATGGAAGCCGCACTACCGGTCGCTGCCGCCGCCGACTATGTCGATCTGGATGGCCCACTCTGGCTGGCCGCCGACAGCTCACCCTATCTGACGTATCACCACGGACGCATCTGGCTATGACACAGCAAGAGTCCACACTGTTAACCGGAGTCCACATGACGCAACTCGCACAGGCCGCCCCGCACCCAGCGTCGGCCCCCTTACAAACCGCCATGCCGGTGCTGGAGATCGATGACCTGAGCGTCAGCTTCAGCGGCAGATCGGGCAAGCATATCGCCCTGAAAAGCGTCTCATTTTCCGTCAACAAAGGGGAAATCGTCGCCATTGTGGGTGAAAGTGGCTCGGGAAAATCCGTTACGTCGTTAACCGCGATGGGCCTGTTAGCCAACTCGGCGGCCATTGAGCACGGCAGCATTCATTTCCATTCCCGCCACGGGCAGCGCCACGATCTGCTGAATATGAAAGAGGACGATCGCCGTCAACTGCGCGGGCGTGATATGGCGATGATCTTTCAGGAACCGATGACCTCACTCAATCCGGTGTTGAAAGTGGGCGATCAGTTGACAGAAGCGCTGCGCGACCACCAGCTTTGCGATGCCGCCACGGCGGATAAAAAAGCGCGCGAGCTACTGCGTAAAGTGCGCATCGCCGATGTGGATCGCGTGATGAAAAGCTACCCGGCCTCACTCTCCGGTGGCATGCGCCAGCGCGTCATGATTGCGCAGGCGCTGGTATGTGAGCCACAGTTGCTGATTGCCGATGAGCCCACCACTGCACTGGATGTCACCGTGCAAGCACGCATTCTGCACATCCTGCGCGATCTTCAGCAGCAAAGTGATACTGCCGTGCTGTTTATTACCCACGACATGGGCGTAGTGGCTGAAATCGCCGATCGCGTGGTGGTGATGTACCGGGGCGAAGTGGTGGAACAAGGTACGGTCGAGCAAATTTTCGCGCATCCGGAACACCCCTACACTCAAGCCTTGTTAGCCGCAGTGCCAAAACTGGGCGATATGCGCGACAGCGCCTGGCCGCGTCGTTTTCCGCTGCTGGGACAACAACAGTCCAGCGATAGCGAACAGAAAACCGCGCGCTATGACGCCGATCCGCTGCTGGATATCCGCGGTTTGCGCGTCTACTACCCGATCCGCAGCGGCATATTCTCCGCGGTTACGCACCGCGTACATGCAGTGGAGCAGATTGATTTTTGCGTGTGGCCCGGCGAAACCTTGGCGATTGTTGGGGAGAGCGGCTGCGGAAAATCCACCACCGGGCGCGCGCTGCTGCGCCTGATTCAGAGCGAATCAGAAAGCATCCTGTTTCAAGGCAATGAAATCTCCCAGATGGACGATCGCGCCTTTTTGCCTTTACGTCGCAAAATTCAAATGGTTTTCCAAGACCCGTATGCGTCATTGAACCCGCGCTTAACCGTCGGTTTCACCATTGCCGAACCGCTGCTGCTGCACGGGCTGGCCCGATCGCTGGAGGACGCGACACCTCGCGTGCAGGAATTGCTGAAAAGCGTCGGCTTGCCTCCTGAACACGCCCGCCGCTATCCGCACGAGTTTTCCGGGGGCCAGCGCCAACGTATCGCCATCGCCCGTGCCATGGCGCTGCAACCGCAGGTCATTATCGCTGACGAAGCCGTCTCCGCGCTGGATGTCTCGATCCAGGCTCAGGTGGTGAACCTGATGATGGATCTGCAACAAAAAACCGGCGTGTCATGGATATTCATTTCTCACGATATGGCCGTGGTCGAACGTATCGCCAACCGCGTTGCCGTGATGTATCTCGGTCAGATTGTAGAAATCGGCCCGCGCCAGGCGGTGTTCAATAACCCTCAACATCCTTACACGCAGCGCTTGCTGGCATCGGTGCCCATTGCCGACCCTCAACAACGTAGCGTGCGCCAGTTTGATGACAGCGAGATCCCTTCCCCGCTGCGCAAAGCGGGCGAAGAGGTCAACAAAATGACCTATCGACAAGTCGGCCCGCACCACTGGGTCGCCAACGACAGTCATTAATGAAAACGCAGTTATGAACAACAAATACAACCCATTCACAACCGGGAGACACAACATGAAGCCACTACGACATCGTTCCGCGCTGGCCCTCGGGCTTTCACTCTGTCTGGCCGCTGCGGCTCAGGCACAAGATCTGCGCATCTCTATCTATGCCGATATTACCGGGCTCGACCCGCACGACACCTCAGATACCCTGAGCTACTCCATCCAGAGCGGTATCTTTGAGCGCCTGTTCCAGTTTGATAATCAAATGAAGCTGGTACCGCGTCTGGCAACCGGATACACCAGCAATGATGATGCTACCGAGTTTGTGGTCACGCTGCGCGAAGGCATCACTTTCCAGGACGGCGCGCCCTTTAACGCCGAAGCGGTCAAAGCCAACCTGGATCGCCTGGCCGATCAGAGCAAAGGCTTAAAACGTAATAGCCTGTTCAATATGGTGAAAACCGTCACCGTGCTGTCTCCGACACAGGTAAAAATTGAACTGAACAAATCATTCGGTGCTTTCGTCAACACACTGGCGCACCCGTCTGCCGTGATGCACAGCCCGGAAGCGCTGAAGAAATACCCGGATGAAGCACAGCTGCGCGTCCACCCAGTCGGCACCGGTCCGTTCAAATTCACCGAATGGCAACAGGGCAAAGACGTCAAGCTGGTCAAAAATGACAGCTACTGGCAGAAAGGCTGGCCGAAAGTGGATAGTGTGACCTTCTACCCGACGCCGGAAGACTCCACGCGCGTGGCAGCCCTGAAATCCAGCCAGGTTGATGCGATTTATCCACTACCGTCCGATCTGCTGGGCACCGTGCAAAGCGACAGCAAGCTGGCCGTCCAACGTGACCCCGGTATTTACCAATTCTGGTTGGCGATGAATAACCTGCGCCCGCCCATGAATGACATCCGCGTGCGTCAGGCACTCAACTACGCCATCAACCGCGATGTATGGCTGAAGGTCGGTTTTGCAGGCATGGGTACACCGGCAACGTCAGCAATGGCGCCGGGCGTTCAGTTCTTCCAGGCACAAACCACCCCGAGCTACAACTACGATCCGGCCAAAGCCAAAGCGCTGTTGAAAGAAGCGGGTTATCCGGATGGCATCAGCCTCAAGCTGTGGACCACCAACCGTACCGATTACATCCGTAGCGCACAGTTCTTCAAGCAGCAGTTGGAACAGGTGGGCATCAAGATCACCGTGACACCAATGGATTCCGGGATGCGTAACGCCAAACTGTTCGGCGTGAAAGACCCAAAAGAGGCGGAATTCGATCTGTTCTACAACGGCTGGTCGCCTTCTACCGGTGATGCCGACTGGGCGCTGCGTCCGCTGTATGCCACTGAATCCTGGGTGCCTGCGGCTTATAACGTGGCCTACTACAGCAGTGCTGCCGCTGATAAAGCCATTATGGCTGGCTTGGCGACCGCCGATCTTGGCAAACGTGCCGCCGCCTACGCCGAAGCACAGAAAGTGATTTGGGGTGATGCGCCCGTCGTGTTCCTGGGTACGCCGGACAATCTGGTCGGTAAAGCGAAAAATCTCTCTGGCGTTTACATGCTGGCAGATGGCTCGTTGATCTTCGATCAGGCTGAATTTAAGTAATCGCACGGGGAGAACGCCATGTTTGCTTATATCGTCCGACGTTTGCTGGAAATGATCCCGGTGCTACTGGTGGTCTCCCTGTTAGTGTTCGGTTTTATCAAGCTGTTACCCGGCGATCCGGCGCGGATTTATGCCGGGCCGGATGCCCCGATTGCCGCCGTGGAGGCTGCTCGCCAGCTGTTAGGGCTCAACGATCCGTTGCCACAGCAGTATGTTCGTTGGCTGGGTGGCTTGTTGCGCGGCGATCTGGGCATCACCTATCGCACGCAGCAACCGGTGATGGATGTGATCGCCAAAAGCTTTATGCCCACCATGTGGCTGGCGCTGGCAGGCTTCGCCTGGTCAGTGGTACTCGGCCTGTTGATTGGTGTGGTATCGGGATTAAAACGCGGAAAGTGGCAGGATTGGACGCTGATGAGCGCCGCAGTCGGCGGTATCTCTATGCCACCTTTCTGGCTCGGGTTGCTGCTGATCCAATTTGTGGCAATGCCGTTCGGGGTGTTTTCCGTCAGCGGTTTTAACCAGCCGAGCGATATTGTGTTACCCGCTTTGACGCTGGGTGCTTCCGTGGCCGCCGTAATGGCGCGTTTCACCCGTTCCGCCTTCCTTGAAGTGGCACAGGAAGATTATGTGCGTACCGCGCGCTCCAAAGGATTACGCCAACGGCTGATCACCTGGAAACACATCATGCGCAACGCGCTGATCCCCATTATCACCATGCTCGGGCTGCAATTTGGTTTTCTGCTGGGCGGGTCGATTGTGGTGGAAAGCGTCTTCAGTTGGCCCGGTCTGGGCTGGCTGCTGATTGAATCGATCAAGACACAGGACCAGCCGGTAATTCAGGCGCTGGTCATGCTGTTCGTGTTCGAATTTATTGTTATCAACCTGCTGGTCGACCTGCTCTACGCCGTGGTTAACCCAGCCATTCGTTTACGCTAGGAGCGATCATGAGCCACGCTACAGATCCTACGATGACCGCCGCCGCGCAGGATAACGCCACCATCCGCTCACCGATGCGTGATTTTTGGCAGGCTTTTATCCAAAACCCGCTGGCGCTGGTGTCTGGCGGATTTATTCTGCTCTTGGTGCTGGTCGCGGCCTTCGCCCCTTGGCTAGCCCCTTTTAACCCGATGGACCCGGATTGGATGGCACTGTCCGCACCGCCTTCCGCCAGCCACTGGATGGGCACCGACGATCTGGGACGCGATGTGATGAGCCGTATCATCTACGGTTCGCGCATCTCCTTATATATTGGCCTGTTTTCCGTCACGCTCGGCATGGTAGTCGGCATTGTGCTGGGCCTGTTGGCCGGATTTTATGGCCGCTGGATTGATATGCTGATCATGCGCAGTGCCGATGTGCTGTTCGCCTTCCCCGGTATGCTGTTGGCTATCGCGGTGGTCGCCATTCTCGGCCCTGGCTTGAATAACGTGATTATCGCCGTCGCGGTATTCAGCGTGCCGGTGTTCGCCCGTATCGTGCGCGCTTCTGCCTTAACCCTGAAACAAGCCGCCTACGTGGAAGCGGTGCGCAGCGCCGGTGCGCCGGATCGCATCTTGCTGATCCGCCATATTCTGCCTGCCACCCTGCCGAACGTGATCGTCTATTTCACCATGCGTATTGGCACCAGTATTCTCACGGCGGCCAGCCTGAGCTTTATCGGCCTTGGCCCTGAGCCGGATGTGCCGGAGTGGGGGAATATCCTCGCGATGAGCCGCAGCATGATGATGGCCGGTCAATGGCACGTCAGCGTCTTCCCCGGTCTGGCGATTTTCTTCACCGTGCTGTCATTCAATTTGTTAGGCGACGCCTTGCGCGATACGCTGGATCCGAAACTGAAGAATGCATGAGAATCCTATGATGGCTTTTCAACAGGCGCAGCTGCACGCCTCATTGCAGCGCTGGCGTGACCACCAGCAGGTCGGCGTGCCACGCATGCCCAGCGGCCCAGGCAATAGCCTGTGCGATGTGCCTGGCGTGCGCGTCGGGCACGAAACGCTGGCGCAGGGTGAAGTACAAACCGGCGTTACCGCCATTGTGCCGCCCGGTGACAACCTGTTTACGCAGCCGCTGCCGTGCGGTGCCGCAGTCCTGAACGGTTTTGCCAAACCGGTGGGGTTGGTACAGGTGGAAGAGCTGGGGCAACTGCAAACCCCGATCCTGCTGAGTAATACGCTTGCCGTCGGCACACTGTTTACCACGCTGGTGCGCGATGCTATTGCTAAAAACCCTGAACTCGGGCGCTCGCTGCCCACGGTGAATCCGCTGGCATTGGAATGCAATGACGGCTGGCTGAACGACATTCAGGCATTGGCGGTGACTGAAGCCATGGCGCAGGCCGCACTGAGCAAGGCAGATACCCACTTTGCGCGCGGCAGCGTCGGTGCCGGGCGCGGTATGAGCTGCTTCGGCCTGAAAGGCGGTATCGGCACCGCCTCTCGTCTGATTCCCGAACTGAATGCCACGCTGGGTGTGCTGGTGCTGGCCAATTTTGGCACGCTGGCATCGCTCACACTGGACGGGCTGCACATCGGCCCCTTTATTGAGCCACTGCTGCCCGAGCTGGCACCACAGCGCGATGCGGGGTCGATTATCATCATTATGGCAACCGATGCACCGCTGGATGCACGCCAGCTTGGGCGCATCGCTAAACGCGCCGGTGCCGGGCTGGGGCGTCTGGGCAGCTATTGGGGGCACGGCTCAGGTGACATCGCCGTCGCGTTTTCCACCCAGCCCACGCCGCAGCCGCCCGAAGACGCAAAGCTGGAATCGATGCTGTGCGCCGCCGCCGATGCCACGGAACATGCCGTACTGGATGCCCTGCTGTGCGCCGAGGCAGTGACCGGTTTTCTCGGTCATCATCGCCCGGCGTTGCAACAGGTGTTAGACCGTCTTGCACAACACGTTTTAGCGTAAGGACATACCCATGAAAGTGTTTATTTCTGCCGACATCGAAGGGATCGCCGGCGTGATGCGACCGGAGCAATGCAGCCCCGGACAAGCCGAGTATCAACTGGCTCGCGGGCTGATGGAGCAGGAAGTGAACGCCGCCATTGACGGCGCTTTCGCCGGTGGCGCAACGGAAGTGGTGGTGGCTGACAGCCACGCCGCCATGACCAATCTGCGGGCAGAGAACATCGATGATCGCGCCCGTCTGGTTCAGGGCAAACCGCGCGTACTGTCGATGGTCGATGGGCTGGAGCAGCAGGCGTTTGACGGCCTGATGTTCATCGGCTACCACAGCGCGGCCGGAGAGCACGGCGTGCTGGCACACACCATCAATGGTCGCGCCTTTTATCGAGTGAAAATTAACGATGAAGTAATGGGTGAGAGTGATATCTATGCCGCCGCCGGTGCCGAAAAGGGTACACCGCTGTGGCTGGTCAGCGGCGACAATATCCTGCAACAGTGGATCGCCCGCTATTATCCCCAAACGGCCTACGCCTGCGTCAAACGCGCCATTTCACAAACCTCGGCGGAATCGCTCAGTCCACCCGCGGCGCAGCAGTTAATTCGCACACAGGCACAGCAGGCCGTTCAGCGCGCACACCGAGAAAGAACGTCACGTATCGCTGCCCCCTATCATCTGGAACTGATGACCGCCAAACCGGTACTGGCCGATCTGTTTAGCCTGATCCCCGGGGTGGAACGCGGTGATGCGGTGACGGTACACTACACCGCACCCACCATGACAGATATCGTTCGCTTGCTAAGCACTTTTTCGTATCTGGCTACCACACAGAACTAATAACAGGGAGATGACATGGTCAAGCCAGTCATTGTGATCCACGGAGGGGCGGGGGCATTAACCCGCTCCGCCATGAGCGCAGAAAAAGAGCAAGCCTACCGCGACGCGTTACACGCGATTGTCGCCAGCGGCCAGCAGATTCTCAGCCAGGGCGGCAGTGCGCTGGATGCCGTCACCGAAGCGGTACGGCTGTTGGAAGAGTGCCCGTTGTTTAATGCCGGGCACGGCTCAGTCTTTACGCACGATGAAACCCACGAACTCGATGCCAGCATCATGGATGGTCGTACACTGGATGCTGGTGCTATCAGTTGCGTCAGCCACATCCGCAACCCGGTATTGGCCGCAAGGGCTGTCATGGAGCAAAGCCAGCACGTGATGTTTACTGCGGCGGGTGCAGAAGCGTTCGCACGTAAGCAGGGGCTGGAGATGGTCGAACCCGACTTCTTCTCGACCGATGCCCGGCGTGAACAGTTACTTCACGCACAAGCGGGAGAAGGTCGCGTTGTACTGGATCACGATGGTCAGCGCGATGTGGCGCAGGGTGAACCGATCGACCCAGAACGCAAATACGGCACTGTCGGCGCCGTGGCGTTGGACAGCGCAGGCAATCTCGCCGCCGCCACCTCAACCGGCGGCATGACCAACAAGCAGGCCGGACGCGTGGGTGATAGCCCTATCGTTGGGGCAGGCTGCTACGCCAACAACAATACCGTCGCCGTCTCTTGCACTGGCACAGGCGAAGTGTTTATCCGCTGCGTAGCGGCCTATGATGTCTCTGCGTTAATGGAGTATGCCGGGTTGACACTGGAGCAGGCAGGCGAGCGCGTGGTGATGGAAAAACTGCTGCCACTGGACGGCAGCGGCGGCCTGATCGCCGTCGATAAAGAAGGAAACATCGCTTTGCCGTTCAACAGTGAAGGGATGTACCGCGGTTATGGCTATGTAGGCCAAGCCCCGTGGGTTGGCATTTACCGCTAACGCGCAGGTAGCGGAATGCCCTGAGCAGGCATTCCGCTTCGTTGATCTATGCCCAGTGAACGTCCCCGCGCTGCGCCATAACCACCCGACTGCGGTTAAGCAAAAACGTCATCTTGTTGCCTTCGATATGCAACGCAAAGCGTTTCTCCCACGGGCCATCCTGTGCGGTCGCCAACAGCCGGCCTTGACCCAGACACTCCAGCGAAGCAACCGGTGCCGAGGGGCCAATTCCCATCACCAGACGGTCGCCTTCTATCACCCATTCACTGCGCCATTCCGGGCAGAACCAACGACCTTGCGCTTGCGCGAGAGAATCATCGCGATGTGGCAGCACAAAGCGTTTGGTAGCGTGGCCGATTTCACCGTCAATCACCGCGCCCTTCTGGCGCAACCGCATGGGCAAATGGCTGGAGAGCGATACCGCTCCGTCCTCTGACGGATAGAGCGTCTCGGTTGCCCCCAACCAGCAGGCGTTATTGCCACTGATTTCCAGCCACTCGCTGCCGTTTTCTGCCACATACAGCCCGGGTATCAGCGCATGGCCCGGTTGCGGTAACGCTTGACCGGTCAGCGCCGCCATGATGCGCAATGCGCAGTCATAAGTGGATACGTCCTCACGGTTTGCCACCAGCGCCAATCCAACGCCTCGCTGCGGGTCGAGCAGAAAATAGCTCTTATAACCCGCATGAGAACCGCCGTGGCCGACCCAATGCGTATCACCAAAGCGTGAATGGGCAACCCCCAAACCATAGCCGGTCACACGACCATCCGTTAGCTGGCGCGGTGCGGTCAGGCGCGCCAATACTCCGCGCCCCGGCCCCTCATCGCGCAGCAGCGTTTGCAACCAGATGCTCAAATCACGCACGCTGCCCGCTACGCTGCCGGACGCAGACAGATGCAACCCGGCGCTTGCCAGTTGCCAACTGCTGTCGCAGCGCCAATACCCCGGCACTAACCCAGGCACAATATCGAACCAGGTTTCCGGTGCCGATAAGCGAATATCCAATGGCTGGCAAATGTGCTGCTGCAAGCGTTCGGCAAATAAAATACCCTTGGCTTTCAACGCTTCCTCCACCAGCCGATAGCCGGTGTTGGAATAGGAAATCTCACTGCCTGCCGGATAGTTCAACTTATCCAGCGCAGCAACAAACGCCAGCAAATCATCAGATTGCGTGGCGTTGTATACCGATAGCCCGAGCAGCGATAGCGTTTCACGCAAATCATGCAGCCCGGCCGTCATATCCAATGCCTGACCCACGGTAACCTGCCCGCTCGGGCCGCGCAGTTGCGGCAGATGCTGCGCCAATCGGTCGTCGAGCGCGATAACGTCTGCTAACGGCCCGGTGACCAGTGAAGCAAATAAATGTTTGGTTACCGAGGCAAAACGCACCACGCTATCCGCGCTAAACGGCGTGCCTTGCGCCAAATCCGCCAGACCACCGCAGTGTAATGCCCGTAACTGATTGCCATCAAACAGCGCAATTGCGCCGCCGGGCTGCCCCTCTCCCTGCCATTGCGCCGTGATGGACTGTGCCACCTCCGTCGCCCGCTGCCAATCAAGCGTCATGCGGGTTCCTCCAATGCGATACTCAATGCATACAACTCAGCGGTGTGAGGATGTTGAA
Organism: uncultured Symbiopectobacterium sp.; assembly: GCA_964293225.1. Taxonomy (GTDB): domain Bacteria; phylum Pseudomonadota; class Gammaproteobacteria; order Enterobacterales; family Enterobacteriaceae; genus Symbiopectobacterium. The sequence goes on from CAXYYB010000013.1 coordinate 82,567, forward strand.
TCTGCCCGGCACGTAACTGCTCTGCGCTCAAGCTCTCCACCATCTCTCCTTGCTGCATCACCCCCACCTGCTCGCACAAGTGGGTCACCACGGCCAGATTATGGCTCACCATCAGGTAGGTCAGCTTACGCTCCTGCCGGATATCTGCCAGCAGATTCAGGATTTCAGCCTGTACCGACACATCCAGCGCAGAGGTAGGTTCATCGAGCAGCAGTACCTCCGGCTCGACAATCAGCGCACGCGCGATAGCAACGCGTTGGCGCTGCCCGCCAGACAGCTGATGTGGGAAACGAAAACGCACCGCCGCAGGCAGCCCCACATCATCCAGCATTTTGGCAATGCGTTGCTCAGCATTGTCGACGCGGTGTACCAACAGGGGCTCTTGTAAAATGCGATCGATGGTTTGGCGTGGATGCAGGGAACCGTAAGGGTCCTGAAACACCATCTGCACCTGACGAAAGAAATCCCGCCCGCGTTTGGCACCGAGGGCCATGCCCCCGAACAACATCTCACCCTGCCAGTTATCGTTCAAACCGGCCAGCGCGCGCAGAATGGTCGATTTACCAGAACCACTCTCACCGACAATGCCAAAACTGCCGCCACTTTCTACCTGAAAAGAGACGCCCTTGACCACCTCGGTAGCGCCAAACGCGATACGCACGTTATTTAAGGTAATCATCCGTTTTTCCACGCCTCATCACGTTTCATTACCGGTAGCCGTTCACGCGGATGTTTCAGTGACGGCAAACAGGCCAAAAGCCCCTGGGTGTACGGGTGCTGCGCAAGCTGGAGATCTTTGGCGGCCAGCATTTCCACCACGCGTCCGGCATACATCACCGCCACGCGATCGCAGAAATGCGACACCAGCGGCAGGTCATGGCTGATCAAAATCAGCCCCATGCCGCGCTGGGAGACCAGATCGTCGATCAGCTTGAGAATATCGGCCTGCACCGTGGCATCCAACGCGCTGGTCGGCTCGTCCGCAATCAACAGCTCTGGGTCAGGAGCCAGCATCATGGCGATCATCGCCCGTTGCCCCATCCCGCCGGACACCTCATGCGGATAGCGTGCGGCCACCTGCTGCGGTTCGCGAATGCGTACCTGCTCTAACAAATCGGTGGCTGCCGCCAGCGCTGCACGGTGCGAGCCGCCCTTGTGCTCACGCCATGCTTCGGCGATCTGCTGACCAATCGTCATCACCGGATTGAGGGAGTATTTCGGGTCTTGCAGAATAAAGCCCACCCGCTTGCCACGAATACGACGTAAGGTGTTTTCATCCGCGCCACGCAAATCAATGCCGTCAAAGCTCAGCTTATCCGCCTCCACGCGCGCACTGCCGGGCAGCAGTTGCATCAGGCTGCGTGCCGTCAGGGATTTGCCTGAACCACTCTCCCCGACAATCGCGAATTTCTCTTTGCCAATACTGAGCGACACGCCGCGCACCGCTTCAAACGTCTGTGTGCGACTCGCAAACGTAATACGCAGGTTTTCAATTTCCACCAACATTTAGCGCTCCTTAGGGTCCAGTACGTCACGCAAACCGTCACCCAAAAAGTTAAACGCCAGCGAGGTCATGAAAATGGCGATACACGGCACCAACGGCACCCACCATTCCGAGAATAAGAAACGCCGCGCGGTGGCGATCATGGTGCCCCATTCCGGCGACGGCGGCTGCGCCCCCATACCGAGAAAGCCCAGACTGGCCGCCGTGATGATGATGGAACTCATATCCAACGTGATACGCACCACCAGACTCGGCACGCAGAGCGGCATAATGTGGCGCACGATAATGCGCAACGGCGTCGCCCCAGTGAGCTTGCAGGCAGCGATAAAATCACTGTGGCGAAACTGCATGGTTTCCGCACGCGCCAAGCGCGCATAGGGCGGCCAGGCCGTCAGCGCGATCGCCAAAATGGCGCTCTCGACACCGGGTTTCAACGCAGCAACAAACGCCAACGCCAGAATCAAGCGAGGGAAGGAGAGGAAAATATCCGTTACGCGCATCAGGGTTTTGTCTAACCAGCCACCGGCATACCCGGCAACACAGCCAATCAGCAGCCCTATCGGCGCAGTCAGCACTACTACGGCAATGACCATACCGAGGGTGGTACGGCCGCCATACAGAATACGGGTGTAGATATCACGCCCCAATTCATCCGTGCCGAACCAATGGGCAGCAGAAGGCGGTGCCAGCCGGTTTGCCAGATCCTGAAATCCCGGCTGATAAGACGTCAACCAAGGTGCAAGGGATGACAACACCAGTACGGCCAGAATCACCACCAATCCGATCATTGCCATCGGGTTAGCCTGTAGCCCCAACCATAAGCGATAACGCCGCCCCCAGATGGCCTGACGGCGCGTCGCGGGCGTTTCGTCGAGCAACCATGCTCGTGAGACAGGAAAAATCATTTTACGCGCGGGTCCCAAAGTCGATAGAGAATGTCAGCCAGCAAATTGAGCAGCACGTACACGGTGCCCACCAGCAACGTGGCACCGATCACCGGGTTCATGTCGGCATTCATTAATGCCGTGGTGAGGTATTGGCCCAGCCCCGGCCAGGCGAACACGTTTTCCGTCACCACCGCCCCTTCCAACAGCCCGGCATAGGTCAGCGCCAGCACGGTCACCAACTGCACCGCGACGGTCGGAAAGGCGTGACGCCAGATCACCCGACGCGACGACAGCCCTTTGGCGCGAGCAGTAATGACGAATTCACCGCTCAACGCATTGAGCATAAAGGTGCGTGTCATGCGGGTGATGTAGGCCATGCTGAAATAGGCGAGGATCAAGACCGGCTGCGCCATGTGCGCCAGCGCATCGTGGAAGGCGGCATAATCCCCCGCCAACAGCGAGTCCACTGTCAGCAAGCCCGTCACCTGCGGCACCATATCCTGAAAAATGATGTCCTGACGCCCCGGCCCCGGTGCAATACCGAGCACAGCATAGAAGATAAGCAAGCTAAGCAGTGCCAGCACAAACACCGGCAACGAGTGCCCCGCCAGACAAACCACACGAATGGTTTGATCGACCCAGGTACTCTGCCTCACTGCGGCCCACACACCGAGCGGAATACCGACTAGCGCAGCGATAATGATAGCGGCGGTAGCCAACTCCAGCGTTGCCGGGAAGAAACGCGCGATATCCGTCATCACGGGATTGGAGGTGAGGATCGAATTGCCGAGATCGCCGTGCAACAGTTGCGAAAGATAGCGGCCAAACTGCACCCACAGGGGCTGATTCAGCCCCATCTCTTCACGCGCACGTTGCACCACGTATTCCGGCGCATTGTCCCCCACCATCGCCAGCACCGGATCGGTGGGCATGATGCGACCGATAAAAAAGGTCAGCACCGACAACCCCAACAGCGTGAGCAGCAAGCTGCCCAGCGTACTGAGAATACGTTTTGCTATCAGCATCAGGCTTTTTTCACCTGATCGTACGGGTTATCACGCAGTACCGTCATGTTCACACCGCTGATGTTTTTGCGGCAGGCAATCGGCAAGGTGTTTTGCATCAGGAAAATAAACGGGCTGTGCTCGCGGTGCTCACGCTGGATAGTTTCATACAGCGCGATGCGCTTGGCGGAATCGCTTTCATGCAACGCCTGCTCGGTTAACGTATTGAATTTTTCGTCAGACCAGCCGCAGCGCCATGCCAGAGTACGGCTGCGCGCATTTTCCGTGTTATCGAGGTTGACGCAGAACGCTTCAGTGTTCGAGTTGGGATCGAAATAATCCGCGCCCCAGGCCGTAATCGCCAGTTGGTGCTGACGGGCACGCATTTTGGTCAACACCGCACGGTTTTCAGAAGAGACAAGCTTCGCCTTGATCCCCACGGCACCCAATTGCGTCTGGATGGCCTGTGCAATATCTGGATAGGGCTGAGCAGAATAGTGATCGATGGTGATTTCGAACCCGTCGGGATAACCCGCTTCTGCCAGCAGCGCTTTCGCCTTGGCCACATCCTGATGAAATGGCGTGTCTTCCAATGCCGCAGGGAAGCCGCCCGGCAAGAAACTCTGATGCACACGGTGCGTCAGCGGGATGATGTTTTTCTGAATGGCCTCATAATCAATCGCCCATTTCAGTGCCTGCCACACCTGCGGTTTTTTCAGTAATTCATTGGTGGTGTTGCACGACATTAACATGATGGTCGACACGTCACGACGGATCACATTGAACTCAGGATCGTTGACGATCGGGCGCAACTGTTCACTGGTCAGATCGCGGGCAATATCCACATCCCCTTTTTGCAGCATCAGCAACTGCGCCGCAGGATCGGTGATGTGCTTCATGATCACGCGCTGAATTTTGCTGTCTGTCTGGAAGTGGGGGTTTTTCTCCAGAATGATGCTTTCGCTCGCTTTCCAACTGCGCAGCGTGAACGGGCCAGACCCGGCGCTGTGCTGTTTAATCCAGGCGTAGCCAAAATCGCCATCCTGTTGGTTCGCCAGTGCGGCCTTCTTCTGCACGATGCTACCCACCGGCGCAGAGAGGCAATAGAGCAGGAAGGATTCTGCCGCTGGCTTGTCCAGATTCAGCACCAACGTACTGGCATCCGGCGCGGTGATGTGCTGCTCCACATTATCCTTGGTGAAACCGAACTGGTTGATGATGAAGGCGGGGCTTTTATCCATTTTAACGGCGCGCTGTAACGAGAACGCCGCATCTTCTGCGGTGACCGGCGTGCCATCTGAAAATTTTGCTTTTGGATCAATATGGAAGGTAAAAGTCTTGCCTTCATTGCTCACTTCCCAATGCGTGGCCAACTCGCCTTTCACTTCGCTGGGTTTCAGTGGGTTCGGCATCACCAGACGCTGGTAGAGGTTGCCCACAATCTCAGACCCTACGGCTTCAAAACTTTCATGGGGATCAAGGCTGGTCATGTTATCCAGTTGCATCGCCATCACCAGCATAGTGGGAGGCGTGGCAGCGAAAGCGGAGTGCAGGTTCAGATAGGATAAAAAAGGTACGGCGCCGCAACCGGCGAGAAAACGTCTCCTGGTAAGCATGAATCCCTCAACTTATTGATATATTTAACAATTAATTGGATTTTATTTCATATCCAGCCTTGACATAGCCAAACGGGATTGGCTTAAATGAACGCACCAGGACATCCATTCCCTGCGCAATCATTTGTCCATTTTGGGGCAACATGCACCTTAATGGGGCAAATACCGTTTCATCGCATCCTGAGCCGATAACTTTGAATATGTCTAACAATTTCCTAACGGGTACGCAACGCCCTTTCCCTGTTTTTGACGGGCATAACGATGTTTTATTACGCCTCTACTCCTCCCACCGGGAGGATGCGGTCAGCGCCTTTCTACAAGGCCCAGCCGCGGGTCAAATCGATCTGCCGCGTATCCGACAAGGGGGACTGGCTGGCGGATTATTCGCCGTTTATGTCCCATCCCCTAAAGACCCAGCAAAATCTGTACCAGAAAACGACAGTTTGTTTGTGAATCACGCCACACCGTCGATGGAATCGGCCAGAGAGATAACCTTTTCAATGATTTCCACGCTGTTGCGCATTGAGGCTGCCTCCGCAGGCCAAGCCAAAATTTGCCACAGCGTTGCCGATATTCGTCATTGTATGGCGACGGGAACCCTGGCGATGGTGTTGCACATTGAAGGTGCGGAGGCACTCGATCCCGACCTGGAACTGCTTGATATCCTTTATGCTGCGGGTTTACGCACTCTAGGCCCACTCTGGAGTCGGCCGAATATCTTCGGCGACGGTGTACCGTTTCGTTTCCCTTCTTCGCCTGATATCGGTTCTGGGCTGACGGAAACCGGCCTGCGGCTGGTGAAAGCCTGTAACGCCAAACGCATCATGGTGGATTTGTCGCATATGGATGAAAAAGGGTTCTGGCAGACCGCACGCATCAGCGATGCCCCACTGGTCGCCAGCCACTCCAACGCCCACGCACTGTGCGCGCAGTCTCGCAACCTGACAGACAAACAGCTTGACGCCATTCGTGAAAGCAACGGTTTTGTCGGCGTGAATTTCGGTACTGCCTTCCTACGCGCCGATGGTAAAAAAGACCCGAATGCCACGGTGGAAGAGATTGTGCGCCATGTCGATTACCTGCTGAACAAGCTGGGAGAAGACAGCGTTGGTTTTGGTTCCGATTTCGATGGCACCACCGTACCGCCTGACCTGCATGATGTCGCGGGGCTGCCCATCCTGGTCGAAGCACTGACACAACGCGGATACGATCGCCCATTGCTGGAAAAAATCTGCTACGGCAACTGGTTACGTGTACTGGAAGCCACCTGGGGTAAATAACCACGCGCCAACGTATCGGGTGGCGTGGATATTGCATGGAATTTGCTCAAGGTGAAATTTTAACCTAACCAACACGGAGCACCTGTCCATGCGCTTGCGCCACATCGAAATTTTTCAGGCTATTCTTCAGGCTGGCACCATCAGCGGTGCAGCCCGCTTGCTGAACGTTTCACAACCAAACGTCAGCCGGGTGCTCAACCACGCTGAGCAGCAACTGGGATTTGCCCTGTTTGAACGCGGCGCGCAGGGCATGGTGGCGACCCGAGAAGGACGGCGCTTGATCCCTGAAGTACAGGAGCTTTACATCCATCTGCAAGCCATTGGTTCACTGACCGAGCAGATGAGACGAAATCGGGTACAAACGGTGCGGCTGGGGGCGGCGCATGCATTTAGCCAAATGGTAGTTGCACCCACCATGGTGGAATTTCACAAGCAAGAAGCGCGCGTCAACGTAGAACTGGTGACAGAGCACTTCTCCACGTTGTGTCAAAATATCCTGCAAGATCAACTCGATTTTGCACTGGTTTTTGGTCAGCAAGTGCCTGCCGCCCTGCTGGCGGAGCCGCTGTTTCAAGCCTATATGGTCGCAGTGTTACCCAAAGATAGCCCGCACAATGGACCGGTATCACTGGAGTGGCTCTGCTCCAATAACCTGCTGATGATGCAGCAGCAAGATCCGCTGGGTCAGGTATTGCATCGTGCATTGCGCGCCAAAGGGCTAACACCGATGTCATCGGTATATATCAAAACCTACTCGGTGATTGCCGACATGGTGCTGGCAGGCGGCGGCGCGGGTATCGTCGATCTGTTTACAGCACATCGCTATGCCGATATGTTGAAAATCGTACCGATTGCACAGCCGCTACCGTTTGAAGTGACACTGATCAGCCGCCGCGACAACCCGCAATCACGCGCCGCATTGCAGTTAAAGCAACTGATGAAAAACAAATGCTGGGAGATTGCCCAACAAAACGAAGGTCTGTTTCACGCAGCATAATGCGGCAGCGTTCTGAAATCCTACTGTGTGCCAACCGCTCAACTGATTTTATCCTACCCTGCAAAACCACGGGCGCGTTATACTCGCCTTATCACTTGCTAAACAGGTAAATACCGATGATCCGCAGTATGACCGCCTACGCCCGCCGTGACATCAAGGGCGGCTGGGGTAACGCAGCCTGGGAGCTTCGCTCCGTTAACCAGCGTTATCTTGAAACATACATCCGTTTACCGGAACAGTTCCGCAGTCTGGAGCCGGTGATTCGTGAGCGCATTCGCGCCCGTCTGACGCGCGGGAAAATCGAATGCAACCTGCGTTTTGAACTCGACCCGAGTGCGCAAGGCAGCCTGATCCTGAATGAAAAGTTGGCAAAACAGCTGGTTGAAGCCGCCAACTGGGTAAAAATGCAGAGTGATGAAGGGGAAATTAATCCCGTTGATATTCTGCGTTGGCCAGGCGTGATGTCCGCGCAGGAGCAAGACCTGGATACGATCAGCAAGGAGTTGATGACCGCACTGGAAAACGCGCTGGATGATTTTATCACCGCGCGTGAAACCGAAGGTGCTGCACTCAAACAGCTTATCGAACAACGTCTTGCTGGCGTAAGTGCCGAAGTGGTGAAAGTGCGTGCGCACATGCCAACCATCCTGCAATGGCAGCGCGAACGCCTGCTCAACAAGCTGGAAGAAGCGCAGGTACAGTTAGAAAACAACCGACTGGAACAGGAATTGGTGCTGTTAGCGCAACGCGTTGACGTTGCCGAAGAACTGGACCGGCTCGAAGCGCACGTTAAAGAGACCTACAACATCCTGAAAAAGCCGGAAGCCGTTGGCCGCCGTCTCGATTTCATGATGCAAGAATTCAACCGCGAATCTAACACCTTGGCCTCCAAATCCATCAACGCCGACGTCACTGCCAGCGCCATTGAGCTGAAGGTGCTGATTGAGCAGATGCGCGAGCAGATCCAGAACATCGAGTAAGGTTTCACGCGATCTCGTGTTGTCTCATTAAGTCTTACCTGGACAAAAAGGCCATTGTAAATCATGGCCTTTTTTGTTTTATATAGTCTCATATCGTATCACTAGAGCGCGTGTTTCGTATGTACATAGACGTGTACATACTGGCATTTATGACACGCAGTTTATGTACACAGCAATGAGACAAGATAAGCATGGCAAAACTGACAGACTTACAAATCAGAGCATGGATAAAATCGGGTGAGCATTTTGCTGGTCGCTCTGATGGCGATGGGCTGTATTTGTGCTTCCCAGAAAATTACTCAGTACCCTTTTGGCGTTTGCGTTATCGTTTTGCGGGCAAACAGCGATCGCTGGTCATAGGCACGTACACCGAGCTGTCACTCGCTAAAGCACGAGCAAAAGCTAAAGAACAGTCAGCACGGGTTGCATTGGGTTATGACGTTGCGGGGGAAAAGCAAGAACGCAAAGCTGAAGCGCTGAGGAAGATGGAGGATGAAAAGCACGCGCTACGTGTTTCAGAACTTGCAGCTGAATACTTTGAACGCCAGATTCTCAATCGGTGGAAGCATCCAGACATCCTACGTCGTCGCATAGATAAGGACATTAATCCGGCAATCGGTCGCCTCAGAATTGAAGAGGTTAAAGCCAGGGATATTGATGACATGCTGCAAAAAATAGTTCAGCGTGGCGCTCCGACAGTCGCCAATGACGTGCTTCGATGGACTCGCCGTATTTTTGATTACGGTATCAAACGACATATGCTTGAAAGCAATCCTACTAGTGCTTTTGAAATCTCAGATGCTGGCGGACAGGAACAAAGCAGAGAGCGCTGGCTCAGTCGTGAAGAATTGATGAAGCTCTTCCAGGCTATGCCCATGACAAAAGGCTTCTCACGTCAAAACGAGCTGACAATTGTAGTGGTTTAATGAATTTGGCCACCTGATAAGAGGTGATATTCTCCATCTCAT
>CAXYYB010000014.1:0-86043 GCA_964293225.1 uncultured Symbiopectobacterium sp.
TCGTTCAGATCGCCATGAACCCGCCGGTAACCGTATACGCCTCCGCTCAGTGAATATGAATCACGGATAAGCGTCAGCAGACGCTGGTTATCTTTATCACGCGCCGAGACCGGGTTGTGCAGCCACGCGTAGAACCCGGCCCGGGCGACATGCAGTACCCGACACATCATCATCACACCCCATACAGTGCGGTGCTCATTGATAAAGCGGTACTTCAGTCGGGCTCCCTTGCAAAGTACCGCGCGGCCTTTTTCAGGATATCCCGTTCTTCTTCGGTACGTTTTAGCTGCGCCCGTAGTTTCAGGATCTCGCTTTTGGCTTCCAGTAAATCCCGGGCATGCTGTTCGCTGTTATCAGGCTTGATAGCCCGGAGCCACTTGTAGAGGCTGTGCGCAGAAACGCCAAGACGCTCGGATACTTCGGCAACGGAATAACCGCGTTCCGTTATCTGACGGACGGCTTCTTCCTTAAATTCAGGTGTAAAACGTGGTGTGCCCATATGCTCCCCCTATGCTCAAACTATAGGGCAGGATCGTCTACCGGGGCGGGGTCAGTCCAATCAACGGCTCGGAAGTGTCTAGATTATCTGTGGCGATTCAACAAGAGGAGATGGGCTGATAATCAGGGAAAATTAGAAGAAAAAACAGGTAGGCTACAAACAAAAAAAGTCCCTTTATACGGGACTTTTATGCTGTACTTTATGCAGTACAGAATCAAAAACCATTTGTAAGTCATTGATTCTATTGAATGAGTGGCGGAGGAGGTGAGATTCGAACTCACGGAGCTGTTACACTCGGCGGTTTTCAAGACCGCTGCCTTAAACCACTCGGCCACCCCTCCACGACGAAGCGAACTATAAACACACCCCGACAGGTTGTAAAGCCTGATAATGCTCAACTGCGTTAAAAATGACCTATTTAGCGTTAACTGGACGTAATATCATCATAATGCTTATAAAATTAGCATCTCGCAGCGTAAAGAAGGGTAAAACGTCTTTAATAACCCTGTGCAACTATCTATGCTGATATCCTGAGTCATAATAATCATTTAACAGAGAGAGTCGCTGCCATGGATCGTATTGTTGTCTCTTCCAGACAGGAAAGCTCACTGCTCAGCACGCACAAGGTGCTGCGTAACACGTATTTCCTTTTATCGCTTACGCTGGGTTTTTCTGCACTTACCGCTACCGCCAGTACCGTGCTAAACCTCCCCGCGCCTGGCTTATTGTTGATGCTGATAGGGTTTTACGGACTGATGTTTTTGACCCACAAACTCGCCAACAGTCCAGCAGGTATTCTGGCAGCATTTGCGCTCACCGGATTTATGGGGTACACGCTGGGCCCAATCCTGAGCTCACTGATTGCGTCCGGTGCCTCTGACATAATCATGCTTGCTCTGGGCGGCACAGCCTTGGTCTTTTTCTGCTGCTCCGCCTATGTGCTGACAACGCGCAAAGACATGTCATTCCTGTCCGGGATGATGATGGCGGGATTTGTTGTTCTGATCGTTGGAGTGATCGCCAATCTGTTCCTGCAACTTCCTGCGTTGCACCTTGCGTTGAGCGGCTTGTTCATTCTGTTTTCTGCCGGTGCCATTCTCTGGGAAACCAGCAACATCATTCACGGTGGTGAAACGAATTATATTCGCGCCACGGTTAGCTTGTACGTTTCCATCTATAACCTGTTCGTGAGTTTGTTGAGCATTTTAGGCATCATGCGTAACAACTAACCGGGTCAAGGCTTCTGCCTTTATCATTCCTCGAATGTAACAGGCCTGAGTTTGGTATCTTGGCAGCTCAGGCCTTTTTATTCCTTACTTGCCCCCATGTTTCCGACTGAATTTCTTTGCTACACTTCGCGTAAAACTGGGGTTACGAGGCATGATGGTGGAGTTTGAAGGGCGTTTTATAGAAACAGATGCACAGGGATATTTGCTGAACAGCGCTGATTGGAGTGAACCTCTCGCACCGTTACTGGCTGAGCAGGAAGATATCGCGTTAACCGATGCGCATTGGGAAGTGGTGCGCTTTGTTCGCCACTTCTATCTGGAGTTCAATACCTCCCCTGCGATTCGCATGCTGGTAAAAGCAATGGCACAAAAATACGGTGAAGAAAAAGGTAATAGCCGCTACCTTTATCGACTTTTCCCTAAAGGCCCAGCCAAACAGGCAACTAAAATTGCAGGGCTACCTAAACCGGTAAAATGTATCTGACATTCGGCTAATAGCGGATTGAAAAATTCGTGTAATTCATCATTGCGCAGGGCTCGATAAGCACGCGCTCAACGTGAGCACTGCGCGGCCCGCCCGCTTTCAGCCATGCGATAAGTTGTTCAACCTGCTGCGGCTCACCACAGGCTACCACTTCCACACTGCCATCCTCACAATTTCTGGCATAGCCATTTACACCCAGTCGTCGGGCCTGATGTTGTGTGTGATAACGAAAACCAACACCTTGCACCATACCGTATACATAGGCTATTACACCGTGTTCAGACATCTAAACGCCTCCTCAATCATCAATGGGCAAGCCCCTTTATTCCCTGCACTGTGACGCAATATGCATCATACTATTAACAGTAAAATAACTTCATCCCGGTAGCAAATACACGATGTCGACCTTCAACATACGACTTGAAATCTGAGCGTTCGCGCCCATATAGAAGTAAGGTTACAGAGTCAGACTATCTCAGGAGGCATTATGATTATCTGTAAATTTGGTATTGGAGAACAGATTCGTCATAAACTGCTGGGATATCCAGGTGTGGTCATTGATATCGACCCCGAATACTCGCTGGTAAGCCCGGCGTGGGAAGAACTGGATGCCCACGATACGCTGCGTTCTGCCCCTTGGTATCACGTTGTGATGGAGGATGAACAAGGGCAAGCCATTCATACTTATCTGGCGGAAGCACAGTTGATGCAAGAAGCACCGGATGATGGCAGGCACCCCTCTCTGGATGAGCTTGCTAAAGAAATCAAACAGCGAGCGCCTCGTTTACAGCATTAATACCGGCCGCAGTGGCCGGCATTGCGTGCAAGCCGATTACTTGGCAATACCCAAGCGTGGAATCTCGATTTTAGGGCAGCGATCCATCACGACTTCAAGCCCGGCATTTTTTGCCAACACGGCTGCCTGCTCGTTTATCACGCCAATTTGTAACCATAATACTTTTGCCCCAATGGCGATGGCCTCTTTAGCCACCTCGTAAGCGGCCTCTGACTGACGAAAGACATCCACCATGTCCACCTTGCCAGGAATATCTGCCAGTGAGGCATAAACCCGTTGACCATGGAGCTCTTGCCCTGCCAGTTTAGGGCTAACGGGGATCACGTTATATCCTTGCTCCAATAAATACGCCATCACACCATAGCTGGGACGAGAGACTTTCTCACTGGCACCGACCAAAGCAATCGTTTTTACTCTCTCCAACACCGATTTAATCTCTGCATCCTTCATGGTTGTTACCTCACATTGCATGGATTCATTTACAGTGTACACCACTGCACCGCCCTATTTTTGTCTTACATTGCCGATAAGCCGGTATCCAATCTGGCGTACCTAACCCTAGAATGTCCAGATAAACAAAGCAGTAAACGCACAACGGGTGATAAATTATAACACCGATAACAAATTGTTAAAAAATGAAAACTTTGACACATTTAGCCAAATACTCAACAATGGCGCGTTAAATGATGCCGGAGTCAAGCTGATGAAATTGTACCGTGTTTTAGTGCTGCTTTTCTTCGTCACAAGCAGTATAGCCAGCGCTGCCACCACCCTAAAGTTACATCAGGATATTGAACTGCTCGCCGTCGATGGACAAAAAGTGTCCAGTTCACTATTAAAAGGGGCCGATAGCCTGGAACTGGACAACGGTCAGCACCAATTGCTGTTTCGGGTAGTGAAAATGACGTCTGCCTCTGGCAGTGAAAAACGTACGTACTCCTCGCCGTTGTTATTGGCCGCGTTCAATATGCGCAATCAGGATGTCATTACCATCCAGTTACCGGCACTCGACACGCCCCAGGCACGGGAGCGTTTCGACCTCGATACCCACTATCAGCTCGTGGATAATCACAATACCCCTATCAGCGCTCGCCTGGACAGGCTTGATTTGAGCAATGATGAGCTTGCTCACCAGTTGGAGCCCATTCTGGCGCAATACAATGCTGCGAATAAAAAAGCATCCGTCTCCGCATTTACCTCGCCTAAGCAGAACGCTAAAACCTGGCCCGAAAATAACGCAGCCAATGCCCATGACAGCATTGACCCTTTTCTTATTCTCAAATACTGGTTTCGGCAGGCAGATAAAGACACACAGGATCGCTTTCTGAAATGGGCAAAGGAAAAAGACAAGTAGTACCGCCGCGCCGTTTTTTGATTATTTAAACCGCAGTTGCGCCAACGCGTTGGTTGTTAGTCGCATTTTTTTCATCTACATCTTTTCAGCGAAATAGCGTTCTCGTAATCTGTGTTTATTATTCTGATGAAAGGACGTAAACATGGAACTCACCACCCGTACTATTCCTGAACATAAGCACATTGCTTTAGTGGCGCACGACCACTGCAAGCAAGCTCTGCTGGATTGGGTGAGTACACACAAGAACACGCTGTCTGAACACCACCTTTACGCCACAGGCACCACGGGGAACCTGATCCAACGTACCACCGCGCTTCCGGTCAAAAGCATGCTAAGCGGCCCGATGGGGGGAGATCAGCAAGTCGGAGCCTTGATTTCGGAAGGAAAAATCGATCTGATGATCTTCTTCTGGGACCCACTGAACGCGGTGCCACACGATCCTGACGTCAAGGCCCTGCTTCGCTTGGCGACCGTTTGGAACATTCCGGTCGCAACCAACCGCTCTACCGCTGACTTTCTGGTTAACTCAGCCCTTTTTAAACAGCCCGTAGAGATCGCCATTCCCGACTACCAACGCTATCTGAATGAGCGTCTGAAGTAACGCGGCGCATCAGCGCTACCCGCTCGCTGGCAGCGCTGCTAAGGTTTCCTCTGAAGCGGCACACCGATACGCTGTAATTGCTCAACAAACACAGATGGTGCGTCACTCTCGAAGAGCAGCCAGACCCGGTGTTTTGCACGGGTTAGCGCCACATAAAGTAAGCGACGCTCTTCCGCATCAGCAAAAGGTTCCGGCTGGGGTAGCAAAACCTGCTCCAGCAAACTTTCGCGGGGCAAGGCAGGGAATCCATCTTTCCCATCGTTCAACCCCACAATCACAACATAGTCAGCCTGTTGCCCTTTGCTGGCATGGATAGTCATAAACTCAATAAGCAAGTTTGGCCACCTCACACTCGCTTTATCCAGCATGGCTGGCCGCAAATGGTGATAGCGCGCCAGCACAAGAATACGCTCATCATGCGTGACGTAACTGCTGAGCTTATCAAACAACGCTTCCAACTGTGTTTCAGGCAGCAGCATGACCGCCTTTTTGTCGCCAGTGCGCAGGCTATTAAGGGGCTTCTTTAATTGATGTGGATTTTGCTGCACAAAGGTATTGGCAATCTCGCCAATGCGATCGTTAAAACGATAGGTCGTATCCAGCGCACAGCGTTCACCGCGCCCAAAGTGCTGCTCAAATGCCGTGGTCAGCGTCAGTTCCGCGCCACTGAAACGGTAAATCGCCTGCCAGTCATCACCGACAGCAAAAAGGCAAGTACGCAGATTTTGCCTGCGCAGCGCCGCCAACAGTTGCGCGCGCTGGGGCGAAATATCCTGAAACTCATCGACCAGAATGTGCTTCCAGGGACTGATAAAACGCCCTTTATCCAGCAGATTTACCGCTTGGTGGATCAGGCCGGAAAAATCCACCGCCCCTTCTTCTTTCAATGCTGCTTTCCAGGCTTTAAGCAGAGGCGCCATCAAACGTAAACCACGCTGCAAACGCGGGCGCTGTTCCTCATCGGCTAGCGCCAGCATGTCATTTTGACTCCCGCCCTGCATGCGCATCAGCCCGAGCCAACGATCCAAACGACCACTCAGGCGTGCAGCCAGACGCGTATCCAGCCAGAATTCACCATCCGGCACATTCCACGCCATCTCCTCGCTCAGCCACTCACGCCATCCTTTGGCCTGCGCTTTCTTCTCCGCACACTGTTGCTGCCAGGTTTTAATCAGCAACGCATGTCGCTGCGTGCTATTGCTTTCCAATCGGCTGATAACCGGTGCCTTACGCGTAGTCTGTTGAATAATATGCAGTGCCAGCGCATGGAATGTTTTGGCCTGCACCGCATCCGTATGCAAGCACGCCTGAATACGTTCGTTCATCTCCTGCGCCGCTTTACGGCCAAAGGCCAGTAACAGGATTTGTTCTGGCATCGCCTCGTTGCGGTGTAGCAACCAGGCAGCACGCGCCACCAGCACAGATGTTTTGCCACTGCCCGCCCCCGCCAGCACCAATACAGAATCTTCACCATTAATAACAGCGCGACACTGCGAAGTATTCAGCGGGGTGGTTTCAACGCCATCAAAAAAGGCCTGCTCCAGTGACAGCGTTTTCTCCATCCAGGCTTGGTTACAGGCGGTTCTGCACGATTCTCCCTCAGCGAGCCACTGCTGACAAAGGGTGTAACTGTCACAACAATTGATAAACGTCGTCAATCTCGCGACCGGCAGCGGCAAAGCGGCGAGCGTGGCACGAATCGCTGTCTGTAACTCAGTCAACGCCTGACGTGAAACCCACCCTTGGTGGTTCGTCCGTTGCTCAATATCGGTAACCTGACGCTGCAACACATCGGCACACACCGCGCTCATGTCGTCACTCCACTGACGCCACATTTTCATCAGATAGCGATAGAACTGCTGGGTTTCCTGCCATTCGGTGCCATGCAGCCGTACAACCTGATTTTCTGGCAACACAAACTCCAGTTCTCCCCACACCAGGCCACGCTTGCACTGAATATCCAGCAATTGGTTAAAGGGAATAATATACTCGTGTTTCTCACCGCTCACCTGAACGCCTGCATTGAGCAGCTTCACCCGATTGTAGGGGTGTTGCGCCAGATGTTTGCCTAAAGAGGTTGCTTTCAGTTCCATTTTCGTTACGCCATGAAAAAAACGGCTTTTCGGTAGTTTACCTGCGACACAGACCCCGTCTCCAGTGTTAAAACACGTTAAGATATCCCTGCGCTTGATGTAATATTCTTTCTGATGACATCATACGCGATGTGTACTGAAGCAATGCCATGGGATGTCTGTATTTTGTAATGATAGATGCCCTATCTATGAGACCTTCGCTACGCCTGACATCATGGAGCAACAATGCGAGCCGTATTGAACATTCTTAATTTTGTGCTGGGCGGATTTTTCACCACGCTGGCATGGTTTATTGCAACGCTGATCAGCATCGTGCTGATTTTCACCTTGCCACTGACCCGATCATGCTGGGAAATCACCAAGCTATCACTGCTCCCCTACGGCAATGAGGCCGTTCACATCGATGAGGTAGAACCTGAGCGTAAAAATGCCGTATTGAGCGCAGGTGGGACAGCCCTTAACGTCTTCTGGTTTATTCTTTTCGGATGGTGGTTGTGTATATCGCATATTGCCAGCGGCATTGCGCAATGCCTAACGATTATCGGTATTCCTGTCGGCATCGCCAACTTCAAACTGGCGGTCATCGCACTGTGGCCTGTAGGTCGCCGCGTCGTTTCTATTGAAGAGGCACAGGCGATACGTGAAAGAAACGCGCGCCGCCGCTATCGCTAACTGTCGGTAAGGAACAGACGTTGTTGACTTTCATCTCAGGATTCCGGCGTTACCTCTACAATAGCGGTTGGTTGTACAACGCGCGTATATTCATTGCCCTGGCCGGCGCTGCGTTGCTGCCCTGGTGGATGGGCCAACCCACCACCACCATTCCGTTAACGCTTGGCGTGGTGGCCGCGGCGCTCACCGATCTTGACGACCGGCTAACCGGCAGATTACGCAATCTGTTTATTACGCTGCTCTGTTTCTTTATCGCGTCGGTATCCATAGAACTGCTTTTTCCTTACCCGTGGCTCTTCGGCATCGGACTGGCCTTTTCAACGGCTGGTTTTATTCTGCTTGGTGCATTGGGTCAGCGCTATGCCACTATTGCTTTTGGTGCTCTGCTAATTGCCATTTACACCATGCTAGGCGTGTCCCTGTATGACAATTGGTATCAACAGCCACTTTTGCTGCTCACAGGGGCATTGTGGTACAACCTGCTGACGTTGTTGGGTCATGTTGTCTTTCCTATTCGTCCTTTGCAGGACAGTCTGGCGCGATGCTTTGAGCAGCTCTCCCACTATCTGGATGCCAAAGCAACACTGTTTGATCCCGATATTGATGAGTCGACCGATAATCCATTGATCGATGTAGCACTGGTTAACAGTGATGTGGTGGCAACGCTCAATCAAGCCAAAGCCTCTTTGTTAACCCGGTTACGCGGCGATCGTGGACAGCGTGGCACTCGCCGTACGCTGCACTACTATTTTGCAGCACAAGATATTCACGAACGCGCCAGTTCCTCGCACGTGCAATACGCGCAGTTGCGTGAAACGTTTCGCCACAGTGATATTCTTTTTCGTTTTCAACGTTTACTGACAATGCAGGCACGCGCCTGTCGCCAATTGGCGCAATCCATTCTATTACAGCAAAAATACCAGCATGATGGCCGTATCGAGCGGGCGTTTGTTTATTTGGATGCCGCACTGCACGCTTTTTTTGCCAAAGATGGCGCAAATTCGGCCCAAGGAAAAGCATTACGCCACCTGCTGAATAATCTGCGCGCCATTGATGCCCAGTTAGTGAATATCGAATCAGAGCAATGGCTGGAATCGCAGCAGCAGATGGAAGAAAGTCTGTCTGATGATGGGCTGACTGGCTGGAGTGATATTCGGCTACGCATCAGTCGTCATCTTACACCGCGTTCAGCCTTGTTTCGCCACGCTATCCGTATGTCTACCTTGCTCTGCGGGGGGTATGCGCTTATTCAACTGACACACATGCAGCACGGCTATTGGATTCTGCTTACCAGCTTGTTTGTGTGTCAGCCAAACTACAATGCGACGCGGCGGCGTTTGGCGCTGCGTATTATCGGGACACTGGCAGGCATTCTGATTGGGATACCGGTACTCTATTTTGTGCCCTCGCTTGAAGGGCAACTCACGCTGATTGTTATCAGTGGCGTACTGTTCTTCGCCTTTCGCAACGTACAATATGCCCATGCCACCTTGTTTATTACCCTATTGGTTTTGCTCTGCTTTAACTTGCTGGGTGAGGGTTTCGAAGTGGCGGGGCCTCGTATTCTGGATACACTGATTGGATGCGCCATTGCCTGGGCTGCCGTCAGTTTTATCTGGCCGGACTGGCGTTTTCGCGGTTTACCTGCGGTAATCGATAAAACCATCAACGCCAACTGCCGATATCTGGATGCCATTCTCGAACAGTACCATCAAGGTAAAAGCAACAGTTTGCGTTACCGTATCGCGCGCCGCGATGCGCACAACGGCGACGCGGAACTGGCCTCTGTCGTCGCGAACATGTCTTCTGAACCCCATGCCATCAGAACTACACTCGATGATGCGTTTCGCTTTATGTGCCTTAACCATACGCTGTTAAGCTATATTTCAACGCTCGGTGCCCACCGAGAAAAGATGGTGATGCCGCAGACGTTGCAACTGCTCGATGATGCCGTCTGTTACATTGATGCCGCGCTGAATCATCCTGACATTGACGTACAAACGCAGCATGAAGGATTGTTGATACGTCAACAGCAGGTACAGCAGCTTACACCCGATCCAGACAGCAAGGAGCAACTGGTCTTGCAGCAAATCGGTCTTATCATCGATGTCTTGCCAGAACTGACGCAGTTGAAAGGGGTTATTCAGTAATGTACTCGCCGTAAAAACAGGTGCAGAAGGAAAGGCGCAAGGCATAAAAAACCCTGTAGCGCGGCATCATTGCCTGTAACGATACCGCGCAAGTTGGCCTGTCAGGTTTTAGGCAGCGGCGCTGAATGGTGTTTATACCATTCAATCAGCTCGTTTCTTACCCCTTTTGGCAACGCAGCCTGATGCGTTCTGCAAATCGCCCCCGCTAACGCCAGTAAAATATTCACACTGGCATGTTTACTGACAGCCTTTAACTTCAAGTAGCTCTCCTTTGCACCGTGTTGTTGCAGCTCATCAGCATTTCTGATTCCCGCCTTCCATAACATCCGCTCGAGATCGTGATTCAGATTGGGTAAATCCTTTAAGCGTGTGCAAAGCTCACGCTCTGATTTATCCTGCTCTGCGCCCTCAAGTGACATTTTGGCCAATTGCAGCAGTTGCGTCGGATCTTCCCATAATACCTCCCCCACCAAATAGTAACTCAACGGTACGGGCATGCCCCGTTTGGTATAAACCAAATGCGGCATATTCAGTGCAAGGAAATGTGGCTCACAACGCTTGCTCGCACGCAAATAAAGCTCCCCGTTGGAGATAAGACCAAAGATGGTTTTATTTGCCGCGATGCTATAACCGCCAAATTGAGAACGGGTGGTAATTTCTCCCAACGAGGAGAAAGAAACTTTTGATTGCAAAATCCTTTTTTTGCATAACTGATTCATACAACACCCTTTAGTATTGAAAATCAATCCTCTGTCTGTATATGTGTTCTTAACGTGTTAAAGTAATTAATCACAAGGTTGGTAAGGCTTCAAACATAAAATGTGATCTCCGCCCACCGCCATGCCAATAATGCGAAGCGCTTCCAAAAAAAGCAGGTTGATTTTCGTCCATAGCCGATATACTGTATACACATACAGTAACACTAAGGATGAAACCCATCATGCGTGCGCACTCTATTCGTTCAGAACGTCATCAGCCAGCCCCACTGCACAGCGCTCCATTGCCACGGAACGCAGTTGCAGGCTATGGCAGCGGTATCATCAGCGAAATCGACTACAGTGTTGAGCACCCGATGACAACGCTTCTGTTACTTCCCCTTTTGCAACAATTGGCCGCGCAATCGCGCTGGCTACTGTGGCTTGCCCCACAACAAAAAATCAGCCGCCACTGGTTACAGCAATCGGGTTTACCCCTGGATAAAGTTATTCAGCCTTATCACCTCAACCCTAACGAAACCGTTGAGGCAATGGAAAAAGCGCTGTTAACGGGAAATTACAGCGTTGTCTTATGCTGGCTTGAGCACAATTTGACGGAAGAAGAAAGTATACGTTTGAGGCAAGCTGCTCAAAAAGGAAACGCCTACGGATTTATCATGAGACCCCAGGGCATACGCAGAGAAGAAGATGGACTATTTTCTCGCCTAAAAATTCACTCAACGCTGTACCATTAAGTAAATTAAGAGTTTTCTCATCCGCGTATCATCATCCTGGTTTGCTTGACGCCAAAACCACAGATATGCAGGTGTGAAGCGCGTCAACCATTACGGATAAACATTGCGATTCGCCAAAATAAACTATTATTTGTTAGGAAGTATGTATGAAACGCTGTTTTTTCTACAAGGCAGATCATATCGTACTTGTAACTTTCGTATCACGTTGTAGACTTTAACGCGCTGGAGTTGCTCTTTGCATAATGCCATTTAGTTGGCAGTACGTTATAAATTAAGAGCAGTGGCTTCAGTCAAGGATTTAACCAAAGGCCTATTGGCATTAATGCTAATTGCCGGTTTGGATGATAATGAGGCGTAAAATGAAAAAAACAGCTATCGCAATTGCAGTGGCACTGGCTGGCTTTGCTACCGTAGCACAAGCAGCCCCCAAAGAAGAAACCTGGTACGTTGGCGGCAAACTGGGGGTTTCCCAGTTCCATGACACCGGTTTCTACGGTAATGGTTTCGACGGCATTAACAATAACCCAATCAAGAGCAAACTGGGCGCAGGCGCATTCGTCGGCTACCAGGCAAACCAATATCTGGGCTTTGAATTAGGTTATGACTGGCTGGGCCGTTTGAAATATTCAGGCTCTCAGAACAGTGCAACTGACAGTGCCGCTTTCAAAGCTCAGGGCGTTCAGTTGGCCGCGAAATTAAGCTACCCAGTAATGCAAGATCTGGACGTATACACTCGTCTGGGCGGCATGGTATGGCGTGTTGACGCAAACGGTAAAAATGGTGCTACTCAGTTGAGCGACAGCGACACTGGCGTATCCCCACTGGCTGCTGTTGGTATCGAATACGCTTTCGATCGTGACTGGGCTGCACGTGTTGACTACCAGTGGACCAACAACATCGGCGACGCTGGCACCGTGGGTGCACGTCCTGATAACCTGCTGATGAGCGTTGGTGTTTCCTACCGCTTCGGTCAGGGCGATGCTCCGGCACCGGTTGTTGCTGCTCCGGCACCGGTTGCGGCACCCGCTCCTGTTGTTGAAACCAAACGTTTCACACTGCGTTCTGACGTTCTGTTCAACTTCGGTAAAGATACACTGAAGCCAGAAGGTCGTCAGTCTCTGGACCAACTGTACAGCCAACTGAGCAATCTGGATCCTAAAGACGGTTCTGTTGTTGTTCTGGGCTTCACTGACCGTATCGGTTCTGTAGAAGCTAACCAGGCACTGTCAGAACGTCGTGCTCAGAACGTCGTGTCTTACCTGGTATCCAAGGGTATCCCGGCTAACAAGATCTCTGCGCGTGGCATGGGTAAATCCAACCCGGTTACCGGCTCTACCTGCGATAACACGAAACCGCGTGCAGCGCTGATCGACTGCCTGGCACCGGATCGTCGCGTTGAGATCGAAGTTAAAGGCATCAAAGACGTCGTTTCTCAGCCTCAGGCTTAAGTTATTCATTTCTGAATAACCTTATACTGATAAAAAACCTCGCGATTGCGAGGTTTTTTTTACTTCATTTTTGAACTGGCCTTTATTATCCGTTCTTTTTTGTATCGCCGTCGTCTTGAGAAAGGATCGCTTTCAAATCCTGTTTGAGCAGTGACATTTGATTCGCATAGCGCTCTTTGGACTCAGCATCTTCAATCAATTGCACTACGGTTTCTGACAACGTGGCATTACGACGGGTTGCCAACGCCGCCAATCGTTGCCAAACCAGATATTCAAGATCGATGGATTTTTTGCGCGTGAGTTGGTTTTCGGCATTGAAATGGCGCTTGCGACGTGCGCGTATCGTTTGTTTGAGGCGATTTTCCAATGCCGGGTTCATGCACTGTTTAATCCAGGCAACCACCAGCACCGGTTGGTTCGCCATTTTTAGCAATGCGTCAACCGCGTCATCCGCCGCACTTTGCTCAATAAAGCGCGTGATGGCTTCACCTTCCCGGTGTTTTTTCACCAGATATTTCCATTTCCAACCGCACTCAAGATTCTCTAGCTGTTGATATTTCATGATAAATTCTTCAGTGACCGTGTAACGCTTACCTTAGCATAACAGTTTTTAGTCAACTTTCCTCACGGGGCTCGCATTTTTGCCATGGACGTCAAGCCGTAGCATCATCACACATCAATTATCTATTTCCCTAACGTTCCAACACTTCGTCTGTGCAGCAGGTATTATTCTTGTATAATCACGCTCTTCATTCAGACAACTACCTTTGATACTTTGACCAGTAACCAACTTGCATGGCAGCATCTGCTGCCCGACCATACGCCTTACCAGTCTCTGTTCGATCGGGCAGACAAGCTTGAATCGCTGGATTTTGCTGCGCTTCAGCCCCGGCTGGCGGACAGCCTGAAGGTATTTTGCCACCCGCGTTCACCGTCGCCCTATATGTTGGTGAAAGCCGAAGAGACTCATGATTACCTCGCGCTCATTACAGGGGCGGTAAGGCATTTATGCCCACCGCTCTCAGCCCCGCGCGGTAGCAGTTATCGTATTGAGCACAATCGGGTTGACATTCAACCTGCACAGCAATTCGACGATAATTTCGCTGCCCAGCAGGTATGTGAGTTCCAGGCATGGATCGAAGCAGAACAGTTATTCGGCTGCGTCCGCTATTTTCAGGAACGCATTAGCCTGCAACCAGGTTTGTTACACCGTATCAACGGCGGCACGTTGATCCTGACCGCTCGCACCTTGCTAGCACAGCCCTTGCTGTGGCTACGCCTGAAGCAAATTATTGCAGAAGGCCAGTACCATTGGCTTTCACCCGATGAAAGGCGCCCTTTACCTCTCGCTATTCCGTCGATGCCGATGAACATTCGGCTGATCGTAGTCGGCGACCGCGAAAGCCTTGGCGATCTGCACGATATTGAACCCGATTTGCGTGACTTGGCGGTTTACGGTGAATTTGAAGCTGAATTGCCGCTGATTGACGAAGATGATATGTCGCGCTGGTGTGCATACATAAATGCATTATGCACTGCCAATCATCTCCCGTTGCTCGCGGCGGATGCCTGGCCTTCACTGCTGCAATTAGCCGTGCGTTACAGCGGCGATCAGGGCAGCTTACCGCTTTGCCCGCAATGGCTTACGCATCAGCTCAAGCACATTGCTATTTACGCCCAGGAAGAGCCTATCACCGCTCAAACCATCACGGAGGCGATCGCAGCCCAACGCTGGCGAGAAGGCTATCTGGCTGAACGTATGCATGACGAAATTGAGCTGGGTCAGATTGTGATCGAAACCGAGGGCGAAGTCGTTGGTCAAATCAACGGACTCTCGGTACTCGAATACCCCGGTCATCCGGTGGCATTCGGTGAGCCCACGCGCATTAGCTGTGTTGTTCACCCTGGCGATGGCGAATTTACGGATGTCGATCGCAAAGCCGAGCTGGCGGGTAACTTGCACGCCAAGGGCATGATGATCATGCAGGCATTTCTGATTTCCGAACTGGAACTTGAGCAGCAATTGCCCTTCTCGGCATCGCTGGTGTTTGAACAGTCCTACAGTGAAGTGGATGGCGACAGTGCGTCGTTGGCCGAACTGTGCGCATTAATCAGCGCCTTGTCACTGCAACCGATTAATCAGCAGCTCGCGATCACTGGTTCAGTCGATCAGTTTGGCCGCGTGCAACCCATTGGCGGCGTCAATGAGAAGATTGAAGGCTTCTTTGAAATTTGCCAGCGACGAGAACTCACCGGCAATCAGGGTGTCATTATTCCTGCGGCCAATCTTCGTCACTTGAGTCTGAATACCGATGTGGTAGAGGCCGTTCGTGCCGGGCAGTTCCATATCATTCCAGTGGAAACGGTGCCGGAAGCCATCACGTTATTAACCAACATGCTCTATGACGATGAACAACAGCCAAATCTGTTGGGCTTGATAAAAGAGCGAATTGCACAATTCTCACCGCCGGAACGACGCCGCTTCCCGTGGTTTTTTCGGTGAGAAACTGGTTTAACCAGATGTTTCTGGGTTGCTCAGCTTACAGGTGTAAGCTAACCTGCGTGCTTCACTAGAATAAGGCTTACTGAGAATATGGTAGATAAACGCGAATCTTATACGAAAGAAGACCTTCTTGCCTCTAGCCGCGGTGAACTGTTTGGCCCTCAAGGCCCGCAGTTACCTGCCCCGAACATGTTGATGATGGACCGTGTCGTCAAAATGACGGAAGACGGCGGTAATCATGGCAAAGGCTTCGTCGAAGCCGAATTGGATATTACGCCCGATCTGTGGTTCTTTGGTTGCCACTTTATCGGCGATCCGGTAATGCCTGGCTGCCTGGGGTTGGATGCCATGTGGCAGTTGGTCGGGTTCTATCTCGGCTGGCTGGGCGGTGAAGGTAAAGGCCGCGCGTTAGGCGTGGGTGAAGTGAAATTCACGGGACAGGTCTTGCCGACGGCTAAAAAAGTCACCTACCGTATTCACTTCAAGCGCGTTATCAATCGCCGTTTGGTAATGGGCATTGCCGATGGTGAAGTGTTGGTTGATGGAAAACAGATCTACACAGCTGACGAATTAAAAGTGGGCCTGTTTAAAGATACCACTGCGTTCTAATCGCAACATGTGGACGGTTTTCCCACCGTCCACGCCTCCCCCACGCCGTTACAATGCGGCCCGCTTGCTCTGCACTTCATTAGCAATTGACTCACAAACGTCTGCCGGAATTTTCAGCTCCTGTGCGAGCGCATTAAGGTAGCTTTTCTCCATAAAATGGTCGACATCAATCACCGCACTGCTTAAGAAGTAAACCTCCAACGCTTCATCCTCATTCTTAACGCCGCGTGCTAACAGCGCAGGATCCAGGGGTTGATCGATAGCCTCTTGTATCCAGGTTTCAGCTTCTGCACCCAGTTGCAGTTCATTGACGTTCTCTTTTATGCGTTGCTGCTCTGTGGCATCGATATGTCCATCACTCTTGGCCGCAAAAACCAATGCCATGATCAAACGACGGGCACGCACGTTGTCGCTGGATGACTGCGCGCCGAAGTCGGCATCCTCGATATGGGTATCGCGTACGCGCTTTTTATATTGGTTCCACAACATAACGCCAGCCGCGGCACTTCCGCCAATGATCAGGGCATTTTTACCCAGGGATCCCAGCATCTTTCTGGTGGATTTGTTCGCCAGCAACACCCCCGCCAACCCGCCAAACGCCGCAGGTTTGAGCATATCACCCAGATTGCCATTTTTAGCGCTGCTCGCAGCCGAACCCGCTTTTGCTCCCGCAGCGCCCAGGAGCGTTTGTATCTGCTGCATCCATTGACTCATTGCCATCTCCCCGATGTCGGTATCATTATCATCTGCGCTCGTCAGGCGAGCAGTACCTGCATCTATGCATAGTAGAGCCTCTTGTGCCGGTTGTTTGTCAGGTAATGTATAACAATGAAAATGTGGTACAGGCCCGGTTTTGCCACTGCAAAGGCAATTCTGCGCTGGGATGATTTGCGCTTTATTTTTGACAAGGTATACTGCACCCATCGAAATGAAATAGTGTTTTAGTATTTGTAGTTGTCCGTCACAATAAAGGAACGAACATGAAAATTGCATTGATTAACGAGAACAGCCAGGCTGCCAAGAACGCTATCATTGCCGAAGCGCTGACTAAAGCCGTTGCGCCGCAAGGTCACACCGTATACAACTACGGTCAGTACGCCGTTGATGACGCTGCACAACTGACCTACATCCAGAATGGTATTCTGGCTGCTATCCTGCTGAACTCTGGTGCTGCTGATTTCGTGGTAACCGGTTGCGGTACGGGTCAGGGCGCGATGCTGGCCTGTAACTCTTTCCCAGGCGTGATCTGTGGTCTGGTTGTTGACCCGTCCGATGCGTACCTGTTCTCCCAGATCAACAACGGTAACGCCGTTTCTCTGCCGTATGCCAAAGGCTTCGGCTGGGGCGCTGAGCTGAACCTGGAAAACCTGTTCACTCAACTGTTCAAAGAAGAAGGTGGCCGTGGCTACCCGAGCGATCGTGTTGTTCCGCAACAGCGCAACAAAAAGATCCTGGACGCTGTGAAAGAAGTTACCTATAACGATCTGATCTCCATCCTGAAAGGTCTGGACCAGGATCTGGTTAAAGGTGCTATTTCTGGTGCTAAATTCCAGGAATACTTCTTTGCCAACAGCAAAGATGCAGAACTGACCAGCTTTATCAAATCGCTGCTGGCATAATTTCCCTATAGGGAAAGTTGCGGTATCGATTAATCAGCCGTAGGTGGAAACGCCTGCGGTTTTTTTTTGTGCGCTAATATGCGCTTTTCCCCTGTCGATAGCCGTATTACTGCCTTCAATTCTGGCGGTTTCACCTCAGGCGTTCACTGTGTAATCAGATGCGTGAAATCCATAAAATTCTGCTTGACCGAAAGCGGCCGACTCCCTATAGTACCGCCCCGTTGCTCTTGAACGGCAACCCCCGGTGAGGTGTCTGAGTGGCTGAAGGAGCACGCCTGGAAAGTGTGTATACGCGAAAGTGTATCGAGGGTTCGAACCCCTCTCTCACCGCCATATAAAAGAACGCCCCTGAGCAATCAGGGGCGTTTTTGCTTTTAGCGTACAGCCAGATTCTTATTCCCCCGGCTGTAAACGCTGATACAGATGAATCCCCAACAGCATGGTGGCCAGACTTACCGTCATTGCCACCGTTGCCATCGCCATTCCCTGCCCTACGGATCCCTGCTCAAACTGTCGCCAGATAAAGATCGCTGTGGTTTGCACACCGGCCGGTGCCAAAAGCAATGAAGTCACCAGCTCACGAACGGCGACGGCAAACACCAGCAACATCGCCGCCAGCAAGCTGGGGAAAACGAGCGGAGCCACCACGTAGCGCAATGCCCTCAACGTCGAGGCACCATGAACGCGTGCGGCAGCTTCCAGGTTAGGGCCAAGTTGACGTAATGCCGCGCTCACATAGCGAATGGGATAAGGCAACAATAAGCAACTGTACGCCAGCAGGAGAATCGCCCAGGTGTTGTAGGGCGTAACCGGCCAGAAGCTTCGGTTCCAGGCCAATATCAGCCCCACGCCAACCACAATACCGGGAAGCGCTACAGGCAACAGCGAGAGGCCATCCAATAGCGCTGCACCGCGAACACGTCTCACCGTCACCAGCCAGGCCACCAGCGTGCCGACAACCCCCGTCAGCAGTGCAGTACCGCTTGCCAATCCCATGCTGCTGGAGAGCGCAGTGAGTGCCTGATTCTGATTGTGCAGCACGGCACTGAAATGCCTTAGCGTCACATTGTCTGCGGATAACCCACCGGATAGCGTGCCGGAAAAGGCGGTCGCCAACATGGCGCTCACCGGAATGCCCACTGCAATCAGTGTCACGCCGGCGAACAGCGCCACGATGGGCAGCGTCCAGCGCCCCGGATCGCGAATAACAATAGCGGCGGGTTTTCCCGTAATGGTGCCAACGTCTTTTCCCGCCGTGAGGGCGCGCTGAACCGTATAGGCCGTCAATGCCAACGCCACGAGCAACAACGACAGCACCGCTGCACCGGAAAGATCGATGGGCCAATCGGCAAGGCGTTGCTCAATGCCGGTGGTCAATGCCTGGATCCCCGCATGCGGACCAATAGCGGCAGGCACACCGTACTCCTCGATGGCCAGCGCGAACGCCAGCAGACAACTGGCCGCAATCGCCGGTAACGCCAGCGGCAACGTAATACGAAAAAAGGCCGCCCATGGACCTGCGCCGTGCACCCGAGCAACATCCGCAAGACGCCCCCCGTGACTCGCCATGCTGCGCGAGACGGCAAAGTAGACAACAGGGAAAATATTCAACGCCATCACTATCGCCATGCCCGGCAATGAGAACAGCAGCGCATTAAACGTGAACGAGAAAATCTGTTCCAGATAGCCGCGCGTTTGCAAGGCAAGCATCCATGACAGGGCCGAAATATACGGAGGGATCAAAAAGGGGATTAAAAATAACAAATCCCACACTCGAGCACAGGGAATATGGAACAGCCCGCGCAAGGTGCCTAGCGTTACCCCAAATAAGCCACTCAGTAACGCCACACCGATACCAATACCGAACGTATTCGAGAGCAAGGGGCCAATACGCGAATCCTGCGCCACGGCAACAAATGCGCTCAACGGCTCACGCATCGAGCCTTCATCAAGCCACGGGAAAACGGCTTGCAGCACCACAAAGATAACGGGAATCCCCACCAGCACGAAGAGTATTGCCACCGTCACCAGTGGCAATAATGCAAAACCTCTCATGTTTTACTCCTGCGCCAGCGATGCGCTGGCGCTGTTAATCCTTAACGTTGCCCGAACTGGCTCGCAAAGCGCGCCAGAATAGCGTTACGTGAGGTGCTGGCGGCATCACCTTCCGGGAGTAACGTCAGGGATTTAAACAGGGGGCGTTTGGCATCAATATCCTGACGCGCGGGCATCAACCAGGCCTCTGCAACGGCCTCCTGCCCTGCGGGTGAGAGCACATAATCGACAAAAGCTTTTGCCTGCTCCTGATGCTGACTGCTTTTCAGGATCATCATCGGACGCGGGGCAATTGCCGTGCCGCTGGTGGGGAAAATCACCTTGATCGACTCACCTTGCTCAACGCTGTTATAGGCCACGTAATCCACCGCGCCAAACACGGCGGCCTTGGCCCCTTGCAACACCGGCGTCAACGCTTGCGCGTTAGGGCCCGCCACAATCATGCCGTTATTCTTCAAGGCATCAAACAGTTTCCACGCGTTCTCACCTTGCGCATTTTGTAAACCGATAATCAGGTCTAATGACGCGCCTGAAAGGGCAGGATCGGGGGTTGTCACTTTATCTTTGAATGCGGGCTGTGCCAAATCCTGCCAATCTTTTGGCTCTGGCGTGCCACTCTTGCTGTTCCACACAATGCCCAACGCAGAAATGCCCTGAGCAACGTAATACGGGGTTTTAAACGGTGCAGGCACCTGGGCTGCATTTTTACTCTCATAAGGCAGCAGCCAGCCGCGCTGCTGCAAATCCGTTGCGGTATCCCACGAGGCGGAGATCAGCACATCCGCGCGCGGGTTCGCTTGTTCAGCATCAAGCCTGGCCATGACTTTGCCCGTGGTGGCTTGAAAAATATCGACTTTAACGCCAGTTTCCTTTTCAAACCCGGCGGCCAGCTTGCTGCTTAACGATCCTGGCCCTGCGGTATACACCGTCAATGCCAGCGCACTGCTGCTTGCCATGACCAAAGAGAGCGCCATACCTGTTAATACTCCTGATGTTAACGTTTTACTGAGAGAAACGGTGCTGCTGTTTATTGTGTTCATGTTCATCGTATAACTCCCCTACTCTGCATTTAAGGTGGAAACAGAGACCAGTTGACCGGCGGATAAGGTGGCAATCGCATCCGCCATGGTGTTCGCTTCTTCGCGATCGTGCGTGACGTACACCGCTGTCGTACCTAACTGACGAAGTAACACCGACATCTCTTTACTGAGTGATTCGCGGAGATCGCGATCAAGATTGGAAAGCGGTTCATCGAACAGCAGGATTCGAGGCTCGGCCACGATGGCACGCGCCAACGCGACGCGCTGTTGTTGCCCGCCCGACAACGCGGCGGGGTAGCGTTCGGCCAAAGCGTGCAGCCCAACGCGCTCCAATGCGGCATCCGTTTTCTCTTTGCGGCGCGCTGCATTAAGGCCACGCATCTTCAACGGAAAGGCAACGTTTTCACGCACCGTCATATGCGGCCATAACGCATAATCCTGAAACACCATGCCTAAATCACGTTGCTCCGGCGGTGCGCTAAAACGCGCTTCAGCGACCCGAACACCCGCGAAGTCAATACTGCCATCCGTGGGTTGCAGTAGTCCTGCCAGCAGCTTGAGCAGCGTGCTTTTGCCACAGCCGGATGGCCCTAACAACGCAAGTACCGTCCCGGCAGGGACATGCAGATCGATGTCACGCAGAATCGGGTGCTGCGCAATGTGAAAACAAAGGCCGCTTACCGTAATATCAACTGAGCGGTTCATCGCTCCGCTCCGCGTAATTCACGAGATACGTTTTGTGCAACCCGGCGCGACCATAGCAGCAACGCGAGATAACGCAGTGGGGAGGGCAGGCGTGTAAAACCCGCCTGCCAATAAAGCAGGAAATATATAAACATACGGGCATCCTCTTTGGGACTTTATATCGGAATCCGTAGGGTAAGAAAGCAATGAGACGGCGTGATGACAGAAAAAAGACGCTGGTGTTTCAGGGGGAGATCAGTGGCGAGCGTAAGGCCAAATCGTGAGGGAGGAAGAACTGCCGTCAACATAAGCCATTACGTTGACGGCAGAAGGTATCAGCTATAAGCGAAGAGCGTGCGCTGGCACAATGACGAGCGAACGCAATCCGATGCACGGAAAGAAACAATGCCAATCATCTCATCATCCTGAAAACGATCCAATGCATCCTGCAATCCGGATTTCACTCCGACGGGCAAATCACATTGCGTAATATCCCCGTTGACAATCACCGTGACATTTTCCCCCAAACGGGTCAGGAACATCTTCATCTGATTCACCGTGACATTCTGTGCTTCATCAAGAATCACCACGGCATTTTCAAATGTACGTCCGCGCATATAGGCAAACGGCGCTATCTCCACTTTTCCGATCTCTGGGCGCAAGCAGTATTGCAAGAACGACGCGCCAAGACGGCGCTGCAATACGTCATACACCGGGCGGAAATAGGGAGCGAACTTCTCAGTAATATCGCCAGGTAAAAAGCCCAGATCCTCATCAGCCTGTAACACCGGCCGGGTAACGATAATCCTTTCAACCTCTTTATGAATCAGCGCTTCAGCCGCTTTTGCCGCACTGAGAAACGTTTTGCCACACCCTGCTTCACCAGTGGCAAAGATTAACTGTTTATTTTCTATTGCAGACAAGTAATGCTCCTGGGCGATGGTACGCGCGGCAATCGGTGACGTATCGCGATTCTCTCGCGCCATACCGATAGCTTCAATGCCCCCCATCTGAACCAGAGAAGTGACCGATTCTTCTTCACGCTGGCGATGACTGCGTGAATCACGACGAATAACGCGTTTAGCTTCACGACGCGCTTTGATCACTGCTTTTTGTCTTCCCATAGTGGCACCTTACAGTTTGTTTCACTTACCGCACATAACGACTGTGCGTGACGTTTCACTCACAAACGAGGTTGGCTTCCTTATTAAGCCGATACTGGAGACATGAGTAGCGCACCGCCAATAACGGCGGCAGACGATAATATCGTCCCGCAAGAGAGGCGCGAGGGTGAAAAAACGATGAAGTCGTAGAGTAGAATAAAGACAAGATAGGCTACGGGAGAAATTTACACGGGGAGTTAGCCCCTCACCTCCCTTTATCAACCATCGCGTTTGATGACGACGACAGCAGAGGTGATATTGAAAACGACATGTCAGAAGTTGCTGATTGGGTCCCCAAAAGGACATTACCATGTGCGTTCCTCACTGTAGCAAAAACTATTCCACGGAATAATGATTGACCGTATTAGAACACCCGATCATCACCCGGAAAAAATAACGCGGATTGATGTCAGTAAGATGACATTGCAATAAAATGCCCTATGTTGGCAAGTGTTTTTTACAGTTCCATAACATTTATCTATGGCAGAGAATATAACCCTTTGCCGTTGCAGACTTTTACCGCTGAACTTTTTTTGAGAAAAACCGAACACGGCCGCAGGCAAGGACACCGCCCTGCCCGCCTGGCACACAGCAAGATGCCGAACGCTAGCTCATCCCGTTCAGCATCCAGAAAAGATCAATAGAGGCGTTGCCAGGAGAGGTATTGATCATATTTACGCAACGCACTGCGATACAGCATGTGCTCTTTCTCGGGTAAATATTCCCCTAATCGTTGTTGCACACCAGCGGGTGAAAACGTTTCTGCGGGATGATTCTTCGCCAGAAGAATGTCGTCCAACCGCCGCAACCGGATAACATATTCGCGCATGGTGCTGTGGCGCACATCCGTTTGGTCGATCAGATACTGAGTAAAATCCTTTATCTTGAAATAACGGGCGTGTGTGTTACAAAAAACTTCGCTGCAAAATCGACACACC
The DNA here is from genome assembly GCA_964293225.1 of uncultured Symbiopectobacterium sp. GTDB lineage: Bacteria > Pseudomonadota > Gammaproteobacteria > Enterobacterales > Enterobacteriaceae > Symbiopectobacterium. The sequence continues at coordinate 23,388 of CAXYYB010000014.1, forward strand.
GGAATAAGTTCATCTTGTAGCGACAGCCATACATCCTCTTCAATTAAGCGATCGAAATCACCCAAACTTTTTTTATTAATAAGCTGATTGCGAAACACCAGCGATACGCGATCAAGGGGTTTCCTGCAATTTGAGCAATGGGTTTGCTTGTGTTTGAAGTCTTTCAGATAGCGGCTAAGAAGCTGTTTTTTTCGCGGTGAAGATAACATGAATCCATTCCATGAGAGTGGATATCCTTTTTACGCAGACCAACATGCAACGGCGACATTACCTGCCAATGACGCGGTAAGACATGCTTATGCGTAAAGCCTGATATCCTTTGATAACACTATTCCTGCACGCAGTGGTTACTGTTCCTGCATAAGCTTCGCGCGCAGTCGCTTTATCGCCTGGCTATGCAACTGGCTGACACGAGATTCACCCACATCGAGAACGGCCCCAATTTCTTTCAGGTTGAGTTCTTCCTGGTAATAGAGCGTCAAAACCAATTTCTCACGCTCTGGTAAATTCTCGATAGCGTCCATCACGCGATGGCGTAAACTGCCTTCCATCAGCTGATGTAGCGGATTCGCTTCTTCATTGCCTTCCAGAAGCGCTTCAGCACTGTCGCCGTGTTCTTCACGCCATTCATCATAAGAAAACAGCTGGCTATTATTGGTATCCAGCAATATCTGACGATAATCTTCCAGCGTGATGTTCAACGATTGCGCCACTTCTTGCTCCGTGGGCGCACGGCCAAGTTGCTGTTCCGCTTGTTGCATCGCCTGTGCCACTTCCCGCGCATTACGCCGCACACTGCGCGGCACCCAATCCCGGCTGCGCAACTCATCCAACATCGCGCCTCGGATGCGCTGCACGGCATAGGTGGTAAAGGCGGTTCCCTGCAAAGAGTCGAAACGTTCAACGGCACTCAGCAGGCCAATGCCTCCTGCTTGCAGCAGATCGTCCAACTCAACGCTCGCGGGAAGGCGAACCTGTAAACGCAAGGCTTCATGGCGCACTAACGGAACATAGCGCTGCCACAGGGAATTTTTATCCATTGTGCCTTCGGCGGTATACAGATCGCTCACAGTGACAAATACCTACGATGATAATGTTATCGACACTATTATGCGTTTGCGTAGAGTGTCCAATGCTGCGAATAGGGGTGTAAAAGGGGGGCTATTTGGGGTACGAGAAATTGGTCTGATTCAACGGTCGCTTTTTTATGATAAAAGTATGATGCATATCTCTGCACCGATTTTCAACAGCTATCCGAGTAGGATAGGAGCTGTAGTGAAGTGCTGGGCGCCTCTTCCTAAGGTAGTCAGTGCCATACGTTCACTGACCGCATTAACCCAGGAGTAACATTGTCAACGCCAAGATAGTTGGCCGTTTTTCGCCATTTTTAATGTCCGCTATTGATCATTAATGTTGGCCGCTTTCCGCCATTTCATCATCACTGATTGGCGTAGCGTTTTTTGCCAGCACTCCCGCTTTGCGTTTTTCCTTTAACCGGTAGCTTTCTCCTTTGATGTTCAGTGTGGTTGAGTGGTGTAGTAGCCGATCCAGGATTGCCGTTGCCAGCACGTTATCGCCGAACATCTCTCCCCAGTCGGCGAAACCTTTATTTGACGTCAGTACGATGCTCGCTTTTTCATACCGACGGTTCAGCAACCTGAAGAACAGACTGGCTTCCTCACGGGTCATCGGCAGATAGCCTATCTCATCCAGTATCAGTACCCGGTGACCGGCATTCGCTTCTGATAAACTACTTTTTTGAACATCTGTTTAGCCTAAAATGTTCGCGAATTAAGAACATCGGTAAGCTTTAAATTTTTGGTTACGTACTGCTGAACAAATCAAAAAAATTCCATTTTTAAAACCTCGATGAAGTATACAAAAGAAATTTTTAAATATATCACTACCCAACTTGCAGTGCTAATTAATAATATTTATAATTTTAATTTATTGAAAAATTAATGCATGCAAATCATAAAGAGCATGATTTTAACAACCAATTAAAAAAACTATTCAAGTATCAAAATACGAAACTGAGTTTCATCCATATGTGAACGAAGAGACATATCTTCTTCTGGCAACAGCCCCACAATTGTATCGTTTTCTATTCTATATACATTTTGCCCGCGCTCAGCGAGAATATTATTACGTCCTAACGACGATAGTAGAGAGATAATTTCCTCGCGTCTAAAATGCCTTACATGATGCTTGAAAAATTGGCCATACTTATCAAATGGTAATCCTGAATCATCTGGAAAAGAAATGGCAATAGGTCCTTTGGCCGAAATAGATATTTGTTTTAATAATCCTGCAGGATCATCAACATGCTCAATAGATTCAAAACTTATTGCAAAATCAAAAAAAGGGAAATTTACTTCAAAAGGATATAATGCCTGGCCGAATACAACTCGATGCGAACTATATACATTTTCTGCGAAAGAAATCGCTTCAGCAGAACCATCAAGTCCGATCATTCGAGTGCCAGCAATATCTGCAACCATACGACTACCATAACCATTACCACAAAAAACATCTAGTCCAACTTTAGCTCGGGTTTCCACGCCAAATTTACGTCGTATCCATTGTGAGGCAAAAATATAACGAGCTTTATGATCAAATCTGATTTGAGTTAAATTTTCACCAGTTTGTCTCTCACCACTATAAAGTGAAAAGTCCTTATCTGTCTGTAACGGACTAAAAAAATCAGAAATAATTATATGCAACAATTCACTTCTAGCCAATTGACTTTGAGGTTCAATAGCCAAGGCAGACCAAATATTCGTAAAAGCATCTTGTGGAGAGTTTCTAGCCTGAGAAATAGTGGCGGAAAGAATATAAAATCTATTATCCATTGGGAAAAGCCTCATGCCTTTTTTAACCAAATCGTCCGCCATATCAACATTGAACTCTTTTAAAGAGTCTAAAATATTGATTACTATAGAATCAGGATGTTCTAATATCATTACACATACCTTTTCATTTAAAAAATTAAATTACATTCAAACAACGATATTTTCTATAAACCCATAGCCCCAATCAGCATTCATTGTTCTACGTAATATATTAGATCGAAAAAAATCGGAAAATTCATTCTTGTTATTAAACTCAACTTCTACTCCGTTTAGCAAACTCTGCCAAAATTTGTTTGTTAGCCACATACTATTCTGAGGTACGAGATAGCCAACATTACCATCCACGGGTAATTGAGTGCTATAATAATCATAAAGATGAGGAATTAAATTTTCACCCCATTTACCAAAAGCTCTACTTTCGAATAGTCCACTAGAGTTTAGTGCAACAGTCCCTTCTATTTCTGGCTGTGAGAGCAAATAATAAAAATTTATATTCGTTTCAATTATCACCGGCAATTTTTGAATAATTTCAGATATAGATTTTCTGTCTGTATTATAAGGATGTGGTTTGAAAAAAACACGGGGATGTTCAGAACATAATTGATGCAGATAATCCAAATGATTATATAAGGATGTAAACGTCCCATTTTTTTGAATAAGTGCACGATCAATACAGACCTGATCTAGCACGATAACAGAACCGGGAGGAATGTCAGAAATTTTAGGCATCCATGCTGATTTAGCGAGAATCATACCCGCCTGAGAGGCAATCGCATTCTCAGATAAACGACATTTTTCGAATACATCATAAAATTCAGGAACATTACTCCGAAAAGAAAATACAAGATCTGGCAAAAAACGTATCGGATGTAGCACTATGTCAATAAATGGTGTATTAAGTTGATATAATGCAGCAAGTAAAACATCCGGCATCTCATAGCCAACAACAAGCGCGTCATGAAAATAGTCATGTAATTTCGTAATTAAGGCTTCAGGCGCATTTTTTTGAACAGATAACTTAGCCCAAGAATCGACATTAAGAGGCAATGATAAATCTTCGTATAACGATGGTGTATCAAAATATTGTTCTTCTGGCAAAAATAATTTTTCATCCCATGATAAAGTTGAGATTTTAATATCATTTTGGCGTAAGACTGGTGTGAGAATAGCTTGCAACCAGCGTATATTTTTCCAAGTTGCGCTTTCTACACTCTTACCTATATGAAAGGGGCGTAAAATATCACCACTGATGACGATTTTAGAGAACATAGATACACCTTGATAAGTTAAATAAAATACCTGTTCAATTTTTGCAATAAATTAAGGTGCGTGTATCTTGGTACATTCAGTTACCCTAATCGTTTACGAATATAAAATCACCAAAAATAACTTCGCACATTCATGCTTCATATCTCTTATCACGAGTTGTGCGCAGAGGATAGACCGTTATAAACGGTGTATCATTTTTTTACAATACTCATTAATTTATTTAAAGAAATCCTCAATTTTTATGGCCGGATGAGGATAGGAAAACTTGTTCTCAGAGACAGGTATATACATACCTTCTGCCTGTCCAGGAATAAAGTAATTACCTTGATACTCATTCGGATTTGTCATCAGTGCATCATACTCAGAATACATAGCGCCTAAAGGGAGATAATTAACGTTAAAGCCAAATATTGCATATATAGCTGCATCTACAAAATTATAAAAATGAGGTAACCCGCGTAAATGTGTATCCTGTATAGCAATGCTATGAAGTTTATCTTTTACATAAAATAACACCCCAAGATCACGAACAACTTGATTAAAATCATGTGCCCCATCATGATGAAGCATCACTTTTGAATTTGCATCATTACATAAGATATATCGAACATAAGATGGCAAATCCCCATGAAATAATCTAATTTTACTTTCAGCCAACTCAGGGAAACTTCTTCGAACTCTTTCATAGGAAAATTTAAGGAAATTAGCATTGATATCAACTAAATCTAACTCTACCCCATTCTTGATGCACAACCAGCTAAAATAGAGGAAGCACCTCCCATAAACACACCAACTTCAACAATTCTTGTTATTTCCCCTAAATTTGATTTAACACAGTTAAATAAATCGAAATAATATTTAGACGAGCACTGGTCCTCATACCCATCAGTTAATTGCATCTTATTTACAATATCATCAAAAAGATAATTCATTCCATTATAATTCGAAAAATCAGCTTTATACCCACTATAGATATTAATTCCAAGAGCCTTATGCACCTCATTAAAAGATAATTCTGCTAAAGAATAATCCGGCTCGATAAATTTACTTTCCACATCACACCTCAATATTTAATTTTATTATAGTAACCTTACGATAAAACATTATCTTTTTAGATTCTATATGTCAACCGTATTGTTTTATTTTTATTTGATTCATCAAGTCTTATATAAATAAAGCCATCATCTCTCAAGTTACTAATAATACTTCCATTCATATCACCACCATCAATAGTGTAGTTGACATTATAGCTCAGTTCAATAGATTCATCGACTTCTCTTTTAGTAAAAAGATATTTATCTTGAACGATGGAAAAATCAATTACTTCCATTATTGAACTGACTCGGCCGATCATAACAATAAACTCAGTTGTTAACACTGGAATATAAAACGAATAGAAACCATCAAATGTATATCTTGACTCGATGCTTTGCAATAAAGTTTCATTTCCATATATAAATAAAACATCTATTTTATGTCTTCTTTGAACACTATCAGCAGCAGAAAATTCAATAGAATTTCGATAGCTTGTCAGTAAAGAAATTGAGAAATCTATTCCTAAATATCTTAACTCTGAAGGATAATTAGTTCTAAAGTCACCATTGTCTACTAATCGAGAAATTCCATATTTACTGACATAATCAATACTTTTATTTCTATCCAAAAAACTTACTTTATTCTTCGTCCCCAAGTTTACATCAAAAGTCAAACTTTCGAAAAACAAAGTCTCTTCAAGAGTAGGGAAATATATAAATCTTGCAATGTCTGACACGACTGATTCACTAAACACTTTTTCTTCTTCAGAAAGCAAAGTTATATTATCTGAATTTTTTTCAATAAAATTGATTGCATGAGATTGAATTTTCCTTACTTTGTCTAACATAGATTGAGGCATATCATTTAACTCATATACTGGATCCCCCAATAAATCATAATCAATAACAGAATTATCATTCGATGAACACAGTAATTCAAAACTAGCGATATGATTTGTTAGTGACAAAATCACACGCCAATCATAATCTACTGGTGTAATCAATCCAGTACGTTTCCTCTCCCAATCGGGAGTATGGGCAACAATCAAATAGCATCCAACAATATAAACACCTAATTCTTTCTCCAGGATATTACCCAATCTATTTTGAGTGGTACCTTCATACCCTAAATCGATCAACATAAGGGTGTCGCCTGCTTTTAACTCCAACTCTCTCTTAATATGAAGGATAAGGCGGCGCCTATACTCGGCAGAATTATTAATAACTTCATTCACAAGATTTTCTGATAAAAGAATCTCAATAAAAAAATAAATAGAAAAACCACTACGTTGAAGTTTATATTTAATCCTATCTTTAATTTTATCACTTAACAACAAATGTTTAAGTATAATATTAACTAATTCATCATTATCTTTTAACGAGGATTTGTTTGTTAAAAAAGGAGAGAGCATTTTAATTAAATAATCTTCAACATCCTTTTTACATCTAAAGGAACTGCATATAGAAGTTAATCTGGATATTCTTAAACTATATGTGTTCTCTAAAGGATACATCGCATTATAAGCCTGTTTAGGCATATACCCATCACGCATAAGGAATGCTAGTTTTATGTTCGGATGATTAGCAGATTGTTTTTTTATATGCCGACAAAAAGCAAATAAAGCGGGTCCTAATACGGTAACACCCAACGTTTTCTCAGCAGTCAAATCATCTCTCGCATAGGATGAATACCATGAATGAAATAATGATGGTATAGCTTTCACATTCTGATAATCAGAGAATAATAAACTTGATGCAACACGTCTTTGTTCCATTATATGCATAATAACTTTTTCATTTTGCCTAAAATGAATTGCACTGATCCCTATTTTTGCTGGTGTTTTGAAATCAGCATTAATATTATCGCCAACATGAAATATATTTTTCGCGTTTATCTTTTCTTTTTTTACGATATAGTTCCACAGCCCTGATGTTTTACCATGACCAATGTCAGAAGATGTATATATTTCATCTATAAGAGAGAAAGCCTCAGGAGATACGCTTTTAATAATATGACCAAGTTGATTGCCACTTAAATAAATATCACTAACAATTATCACTCTAATGCCTTTAGCTTTCGCAATTTTCAACAGGCATAAAGCTGGCTGAAAGATAAAACCAAATTTAATTTCAGCTTCAATTTCTTCTTTTATTCTTCTTTCTATTTCATATGCGGTAAAATATTTTGACATTTCCTTATAAATATCAAATATTTTTACTTCTGATGTTTTTTTCTTAAATAATGCCTTAGCTCTCGCTCTATCTTCTGCTTTAGCTCGAGGCGAGGGACCCTGGTCTTTATTTATTACAGAGAACACATCATGAGGCTTATCAACTTTTCGCCAAAATAGTGTATCAAAACAATCTAATGATAATAGTTTCACTGACTTATTTTCAGAGAAAATATCTATAATTTCCTCAAAACTGAATGAATCAACTGCCATACCACCTCCAGACACGATGAATAAAACCCAATATTTACACAATTAACGCTTAAATAATGAATACGAAGATGAATTCTTACTCTTTATAATTTTTAACATAGATATCACCTTATCTGTATCATTTTCAAAGAAGTCCATTGGATAACAACCATGCTTAATTTTAAAATACTCAATTGCCTTATCTTTAATCAATTGATAATCTCCTTTAGAAGAAATAACTGATTGCGTTTCACTCCATGCTTCATCTCCAATATACTCCCATGAATTCGGAATATCGGCAAAATAGCCGAAAGGTGTATGCATCCCAGCTTTAAAGGCAGATATAGTATGATCAATATGCTCCATTGCATTATAATATCGTTCATCCATAAGACCTATTTTACTAAGACACCTATTAGTGTAATAAGAAAATGCACCGACACAAAAACCGTATAAGGGAAGTTTAAAATCATTATAACTTGCGGTTAAGTTTGGGCGAGGGTTCCCATTTTCATCTTTATTACCGTTACCATGCTGACTAAAATTTAAATGCTGCAAACCCGTAACTTTAGAAACAGAAATATACTTTTCAAAAACGCCATGATTTTTGATATATATATCATCCTCCAGCAAAAAAACATACTCACATTTTTTCGACATGAGATATCTTAGCGCGATATTTTTTGACTTCCCAACACCAAGATTAACCTCATTATTTATCACTAAGTGAGAGATATTCTTAAAATCTGGCTGATACTCTCCATCATTAACAATGATAAGTTCATCAATAATATCCCTCGGCAACGAGTTATATAACTTCAACAAGCCTTCAGGTCTGTTATATGTTATTATTCCTATGCCCAATTTCTTATTCCCAATCATAACTCACCTCAAAAATATGTTACTTTGATAACCAAGCTTGCCGCCAATCGACCAAACCATCACCTTCTAGCATCCAATCTTGGTACACAGCCTCGCGAAGCTTATCTCCCATTCTTTCTGTTTCGTCCATATCAGACAAATGCATACAAATTGCATCCATCCAATCTTTGAATCGATTATTAACTCGGTTAACCGGCAAATTACCACGATAAGGTTCAATATCAGTACAAACAATAGGAACGCCACATGCCCCCAATTCTAATAAACGGAGATTACTTTTACACTCGTTAAATTGATTAATTTCTAAAGGCACAAGGGCCAAATCCAAATTTAAGCTAGCTGTTTTTTGTGGATAATACTCGATAGGAACACCAGCATGAAACTCACACTTAACCCCCTCAGGCTTCATCCCCATAAAAACCCATTCAACCTTATTTTCTAACTCTTTTATTATTGGGCGAAGAATATCAAGATCCCCGGTATGACTACTTCCACCAGCCCAACCAATGCGAATTTTTTTACTTACACGACGTTGGCTTTGTAAATTTCCCCACCACTCTGGGTTTAATCTATTTGCCGCCACACGCACATCATGGTGATATTTACTTAACTCATACGCTAGTGGTTTAGTTGACACAACGACCCAATCTGCGGCCTCAAGGCAACGACGCATTCCTGCTACCACTGCTTGAGAGAAATCTTTTCGATGGATTGATTTGATAGGAATATGTGATAACAAATCATCATATTCGACAATGATCTTTGCATTTGAATATTTTCGATATTGATACATAATGTCCGATGTCGTTTTGGTAGCAGCTCGTTGGATAATTATCGCATCTGGATTTAAGCATGCTAAATCAACCAAACCAGGAATCGTATCTTTTAATCCCCCCTCAACCAATAATTCTCTCTCCATAGATTGAAATGGATGAATAATACGGTAGTATCCACACCCAAATCTATCACCATGAACGCCTAAAACAACAGGCAAAGGACGACCTACTAAAGGAGATTGACAACGTGCCATTTCCGGTGTTAACGCAAAACCCGGCGCAGGTTTACCATATGCCGGATGGTAACAGGGATCATTAGCTAATTGAGGTAGCCAGCGTTCATAAAGCGCATCAATATCTTTATTCTGCGGTGATGGCGGCAAATTAAAATGCTGTTGTAGCAAACGCGATGCACCGCCCAGATGTGTTACCTTGGCATCTGGAGTCCACACGACTAGATATCCCTGCTGCCGGGCTTTGAGAGCAATATCAATATCGCCAAAATAAATTGGGTATTGCTGTTCATCAAACCCCCCTAGCTCCATGTAGACGTCACGCCGCATCATCATGCAGGCTGCACTCACCGCGCTGACATTATGCGCCATGAACAGGCGATTCATGTATCCTCTTGATTCCGCAGAGACTCCCTGAAATGCAATTCCAGCACTGTCATTCATTCCCAGCACAATACCGCCGTGCTGTATACGACCATCTTCAAATACAAGCTTCGCACCTACAACACCGACTTCAGGGCGCAATGCATGATTGAGCATAGCATGCAGCCAGTCGCCGCTACTTATTTCCGTATCGTTATTGAGAAAAAGGAGTACGTCTCCCTTTGCCCTTTCCGCCGCAAAATTATTAATAGCGGAGAAATTAAACGAATGCGGCCACGATAAAACCTGAATTGTATCCAATCCCATAGCAGCAAGCTGGCTAAGATACTGACAAGCACCCGACTCCGTTGACTGATTATCAACAATCAACAGTTCATAATTTAGATATTGCGTATGCTCCATCAAAGTTTCAATACAGCGACTGATTACTGGCAGATGATCACGGGTAGGAATAATAATTGAAACAAGCGGGTTGCTTATATGCCGATACTGAATATTACACACCCCCTCTTCAGCATCCATGAACACATTCGCATCGACATGGCATCGGGCAAGATGTTTCTGAATAATACCTGGATAATTATCCGTTACTTCTTTATTGCGCAGCCATTCAAAAAGCGCTTGTTGTGTATATACTAATACTTCAGGAATATGCCCCAGCGCTTGAGGACCTTGCTGCTCGATTAGTTGCCAAATCGCATCATACAGTTCAAAACCGCCAAGAGATTCCATTTTTCTCAGTGAACGAATTGATGATATTTCGAAAGCCAAATTACGCCCAATATAGGGAGTGCTGCGCAACATATCGATATTACATTCTGGCTTCAGCATTGGATTATCCGCTTTTTCATCTTTAATGATGGCTTCATCAAAATAAAACACGCGTGCCGAAGGAAAGCGTAACCGGTGCTCTGCCAGCAATAAAAGTGCCTGTGGAAGCAGACGATCTCCAGCCGGAAGCATCAATAAAAACGAAGATGATGTTTCATCAATAGCCAAATTTAATGGGCTGCTAGAGGAATCAGAGTTAGCCGATAACAAAAACACATTACTAGTCGTATTAACGTAATTGTTAAACGTTAGTTCTTCCGCCCTTTCTGTCAGTATATAGATTTCACTGGCAGCATAATATTGCTTCTGTGCACTGTCCAATGATGCGCATATTGCTTGCTCATCACTTCCTTGAGCCATTATAACAATGCCTATATTACCAATTTCTGGATAAGCCTGAATAAATGCCAACAATAAATCACGACGAGCAGGAGTAATACGACGTTCATTTACCCATTGTTCAACAGAGTAAAAAGGTTTAACTTTATCACGTAAAGTCAGGTTATGAAGTGAAAGCTTTTGCAGCTCTTGCTCGTTGATCGTTTTAAGAGCAGGTTCAGGCAACTGACTCAGTAGTTTATCCAAAATATCCGACAAACTCCAGTTTTTTTTATAAAAAACCATTCTCTGTTGCGTATATTTAACCGCATCGTCATATCCTTGAACGATATCATCTGCCAGCTCTTGAACTGAAAGTATTTTCCCTATTGTTTCTTCACGAAATACGTTACCTTCGATTAATTCATTACAAACATACCCAATATACTCACTATCACGATATAAGTAGACGGGAATACCTGAACACAGTATGTACTGGGCAATGCGCCCACTGGTAAGCACTGCATCATAGCCTTGTAGATTTTCACTTTGGATCCACTGCTCACGGCTGGTAATATCACAATTGACAGCGAAAGACAGCAATTCATCAGATAAGGAAATCAGGCCAGGAACCCATATGTCGACAATAACGAGTAACTTCTGAAGACGGGCAACTGGCGCAGACTGTACCCGCGCACAATGGCGATTAGCAACAGGATTAGAAAACACCTGAATAAGTGACGCATCGATACCAGCATCATGCAAAAAACCGGTTAACCGCGGCAATGTAACGAGCGCCTTATCCGCTAGACGGTTTTCAAGTTGGATATCAGCGGGGGTTGTTTCGCGATTGTGCAATGCTCGATGATCAAAAATAATATTTGTCGTTATACCACCATTTAACATGCGATTCAGCAGACTGGCGTTGATCGCCGTATACTGAAGCCACAACAACTCATAATTCCCGCTGAATTCGTGTTCTGCATCATCAGTAATAAACAGCGTCTCGTTCGTATATTGCTGCTTAATCAAATGTTTTATTGCATTGTCGTACTGGTGGCAGTAGACATCTACACGCCAACCCCTAGCAATAAATGCGCCGATCAGATCCAGTGTTGCTAACGCTTCATCTCGATAGTCGGTAAGTTGAAGAGTGCTGATAAAAACATGTGACATACCAAAACACCTGCATCGGAAGGAAATAGATAAATACTGTTATATTAATAAGGAAAAAATGTATTTACCTGCTAATAAACCTACGAAATACCATCTTATTTCGGGCATAAAAAAACCCGGCATGTAGCCGGGCTATAGAACAGACAGCGTTGCTTAGATTAACGCAGCAGAGACAGAACCGTCTGAGGTACTTGGTTAGCTTGCGAGAGCACCGAGGTCCCGGCCTGTTGCAAGATTTGAGCTCGACTCATATTCGACACCTCCGTCGCATAATCCGCATCCTCAATCCGACCACGGGCGTTAGACAGATTATTGATGGTGTTATTCACGTTGGTGATGGTAGATTCGAAACGGTTCTGAATTGCACCCAAATTGCTACGCGCAGTATCGACGGCTTTCAGTGCGTCATCAACAGCATCAACGATCTTCTGTGCCAAACCACCAGAACCACCAATACCTGACACACTAGTAGTACCAGTCGTCCCGCTAATTGCATTAACGGCTGACAATACGCCAGAGGACAGACCACCAGAGGTTTTAGCGTTAACCAAAGCGCCAGAATCAATTTTAATAACTTCATCACTGCCAGAGTTTGCACCGACCTGAATATTGATACCAGCACTTGCTGAACCATTCAGCAGAGAAGTGCCGTTGAACTTAGCAGAGTTGGCAACACGGTCAATTTCATCCAAACGTTGCTTCATTTCAGTATAGATTGAACCACGGTCTGTCTGACCATTAGTATCATTCGCCGCCTGCACAGCTAGTTCACGAACACGCTGCAAGTTGTTATTGATTTCGTTCAGGTTACCTTCGGCAGTCTGAGTTAAAGAAATACCATCGTTGGCATTACGGGCAGCTTGAGTCAGCCCCTTAACCTGAGCGGTCATGCGGTTAGCGATCGCTTGACCAGCAGCATCGTCTTTTGCACTATTGATACGCAACCCAGAAGACAAACGCTCGATTGCAGTGCCCAGAGAGGACTGTGATTTGCTCAGGTTGTTCTGGGTAACCAGAGACATGATGTTAGTATTGATAGCTGCCATGATAAGAGTTCCTTAATCAATGAGATGTAAGTTTCGGGTTAGACCCACGGGTTCATCCCCGTCACCTACATTTATCGGAACGCTTTACGGAAGCTTTAATTTTTTTTTACACGAATCATTTTTTGCACCAAAAACATTCCGTCAGTCACCTACCCACGCTATGATTCCTGCTATAAAAGATAGCTTGTTTTCTAATGCTAAACTTATTCTCTACTCTGCCGATAACCATCTCGTAGACTACTAAATTCAGGAAAAAAAGGATTCGATCATGGCAAGTGTTTCTTCATTGGGCGTAGGTTCAGGGCTAGACTTGAGTTCTTTGCTAACACAATTAAGAACCGCTGAAAATCAGCGTCTAACGCCGATAAAAACCCAACAAAATAGCTACAAAGCCCAGCTTACCGGTGTCAGCGCGCTCAAAAGCGCACTTGATAAGCTCAATACGGCCAACAATGCATTAGCGAAATCCGAATCTTATGGTATTGTGACCGGCTCCATTGACGGTATAACCAACACCAAAGTTACCAGCACCAACAAAGCCTTTTCAGCAACCACCAGCAGTTCAGCTGTCGCCGGAAGTTACAGCATTGAAGTAAAATATCTAGCTCAAGCACACGCCATTACATCTGAAGCAAAGACAAGTGCGACAGAAGCACTGAGTACATCGGATACGACATTGACTATTGCTCAGGCAAACGGCAAATCGTTGACCGTTGATGTCAAAGGTGGAGAAACATCGCTGAATGATGTTCGGGATGCGATAAATAAAGCGAATGGTGGCGTGAGCGCTAGCGTGGTTAAGGCGAAAGATAACGAATATTATCTGATGCTAACCGCCCGGAGCAGCGGTGAAAGCGGTGAAATAACGTTGACCGACAGCGGTGGCATACTTGGGACAACGACAGAGAAAGTCGCCGCACAAAATTCAGTCATCGTGGCAAACGGCATCGAAATCGAACGCCAAAGTAACACCATTGATGATGCCTTTGAAGGCGTAACGCTAACACTTCAGGCCAAAACAGAAACAGACAAACCAGAAACACTGACTATCGATCAAGACATCACAGGCATGAAAGATACGATTAAAGCCTGGGTTGATGCCTATAATGCATTGCAAGATACCATCAGTGCACAAACTAAATATACGGCCGTCGAGGCCGGTGAAGATCAAGCCAGCACGAATGGAGCGCTGATCGGGGATTCTACAGTTCGCAGTATACAAAACAACTTAAAAGCTCAACTCACTACCATCCAATCTGAAAGCGGCGAATTTAAGATTTTAGCTGATCTAGGCATAAAGCAAAATTTTAAGACTGGCAAACTCGAAATAGACAATACCAAGCTGGATAAAGCTCTGAAAGAAGAACCAGGAAAAGTACAAGCCTTTTTTGTTGGCGATAATGATGAAACAGGTTTTGCTACTCAGACCCGAAGCTATCTCAAAGAAGTTCTCGATACAGTTGATGGCACGATTAAAAATAAAGAAGATAGTCTCAACAAAACGTTAAAATCGCTGGATACACAATATACGCGTATCAGCGACAGTATTGAAGAAACGATCGCACGCTACCAGAAACAATTTACTGAGCTTGATAAAGCTATGTCCAGCATGAATAGCACTATGTCTAGCCTGTCAAGCATGCTATCGAGTCTTTGAGCCATAGATAAAAGCAGGTAATACGATGTACAAAATGAAAGGCAGTCAGGCCTATGCGCAGGTAGGCCTTGAAAGCAGCGTAATGAGCGCAAGTCCACACCAACTGATCGTTTTGCTGTTCGATGGTGCACAAAGCGCCATGGTCAGGGCTCGCATTCTTATGCAGCAAGGCGACATTGCAGGCAAAGGCATGGCGCTATCGAAAGCCATAAACATCATCAACAACGGGCTTAAAGTTGGCTTGGATAAGGATCGTGGTGGCGAACTTGTGGAGAATTTGTCTGCACTCTATGACTACATGTCACAGCGATTATTGATTGCCAACCTGCACAATGATGTTAATGCCATTCAGGAAGTGGAAGTTTTAATGGAAAATATCGCTGGTGCCTGGCGGCAAATCGGACCTAAAGGCATGCAAGAGCAGGAAATGCGCTGATGAGTTCTCTTCCACTTATCCTAAAAGACTATCAACAGCTATTGGCCCTGAGTAAAAAGATCCTCAATTTGGCCGTAAATGGCCAATGGGACGCGCTGGTTGAACAGGAAATTATTTACGTACAGGCGGTGGAGGAGTTAACTAACGTCACTATTCCTGATGACATTGATAGTGTTCTACGTTTGAATTTTCGTCAAATACTGCAAGAAATTATTGATAATGAAGCGCAGATCAAAAAACTTTTGCAGAAGCGGATGGATGAACTCAGTTCACTTATGGGACAGTCGCTCAAGCAAAGATCGATTAATACGACCTACGGCGAGTTTGCCGGGAAGCGCCTCTTGCCAGGCGATCGCGGACTGTAACCACATATTGAGCAATAATATACCCTGCGTATTTGAACAAAACCCTCTGAAGATTTTTGTTCAAATACGCAGGGTATAAACCTGTTGATGCTTAGCGTTCGCAATCAGACAGAGAGGTTCATCATTTCCTGATAGGCAGAAACCAGTTTATTACGCACCTGGATGCCCATTTGCATATTGATTGAAGATTTCTGCAAATCCACCATCACATCATTCAAAGCGACGCCCGGCGTACCCAAGGTAAATTTTTGCGCTTGCTCACGCGCGGCTTGCTGAGTGCCACTGATATTATCCAATGCGGATTTGAGTTCGCTGGCAAAACCGGGCTCGATAGTCGGTTTCACGACAGCGGAATTTCCCGCCTGTAACGCGGTAGCTTGCAATTGCTGCACAACGCTCTCAATACCTTGAACTGACATTATCGCCTACCTTTTTCCAACGGCACCACGACGGCATGTACGTTCAAGACGCTACACGCGCGTATGACACCGTAAACGATCACGCAATGGTTCGCCTTCCCCATCGCACAAAAATCACCCGATTAACACAGTGCACTAAGCTACCATATCAGCTTTGTCCTAAAAGGCGTAAAAGACGGGGAAAATGCCACCTTATCGGAGCATCGTTTTTACCGTTACGGAAAATAATACTATGCCGACAAAAGTAGGTGCATGTCTTAACGATTGCGCAATCAGGGAGTGCTGTTTTGTTACGTACCAACGTTAAATTTATCGCTCAACAACCAAGCAGAGAACGAGTATGAACGCCACAACCGGTTTTGCGTCCGGTGGGAAAGGGTTTGGCGAGATACTTAACCGCTTGCGCGCCAATCCTAAAATACCCCTGCTCATTGCTGCGGCAGCTGCGGTTGCCATCGTTGTTGCCATGGTGTTATGGGCCAAAGGGCCTGATTACCGTGTGCTTTACAATAACGTCAACGATCGTGATGGTGGAGCCATTGTCAGTGAACTGACAAAGATGAATATTCCCTACCGCTTTGCTGAAGGCGGCAATGCGATACTGATCCCCGCGACAAACGTGTATGAAACCCGTTTACGCTTGGCACAGTTAGGCTTGCCCAAAGGCGGCGCGGTGGGTTTTGAATTGCTGGATCAGGAAAAATTTGGTATCAGCCAGTTCAGCGAGCAGATTAACTATCAGCGTGCGCTGGAAGGTGAACTGTCACGCACGATTGAAACCCTCGGACCGGTGCAAACGGCCCGGGTGCATCTGGCCATTCCAAAGCCGTCATTGTTTGTGCGAGAGCAAAAAGCGCCCTCGGCTTCCGTTACCCTGAGTTTACAACCGGGTCGCGCCCTGGACGAAGGCCAAATCAACTCCATCGTCTACATGATTTCCAGCAGCGTATCCGGCTTACCCGCAGATAACGTGACTGTCGTCGATCAGATGGGCCGCCTGCTGACTTCTGCGGGTGCCGCTGGACGCGATGTCAATGCGACCCAATTGAAATACGTGACTGAAATCGAATCCATGTATCAGCGGCGCATCGAGGCCATTATTGCCCCGATCGTCGGCGGTGGTAACGTGCATGCGCAAGTCACCGCACAGATCGATTTTTCAGCGCGTGAACAGACAGACGAGCAGTATCAACCCAACTCTGCGCCCAATCAGGCTGCCATTCGTTCACAGCAAACCAGTCAGAGCGAGCAACGTGGCGGCCCCAACGTCGGTGGCGTACCGGGAGCCCTCTCTAACCAGCCAGCACCTGCACCAACGGCACCGATTGCGACACCGGCAAACAACGCGGCAAATGCCAATAACGCCAACCAGAACCCGAACCAAAATGCCAATCAGCAAAATACCGCGACTGGCACACAAGGGAACGCGGTGGTGCAAACGTCAAACTCGCGTAATGATGCAACCACAAACTACGAAGTTGACAAGACGATTCTGCATACCAAACACAGCACTGGCGGTGTCAAGCGCCTCTCCGTTGCCGTGATTGTCAATTATCTGCCGCCCGGTGAAGATGGCAAACCGATCCCGTTATCGGAAGACCAGATCAAGCAAATTGACACCGTTGCGCGCGAAGCCATGGGCTTTTCAACGGACCGTGGTGACTCATTAAACGTGGTCAACACGCCGTTCATGTCCACCAACGATACGGCCAGTGAACTGCCCTTCTGGCAGAAACAAGCCTTCTTTGAGTTGATGATTGAAGCCGGTCGTTGGCTGCTGGTACTGCTGGTCGCATGGATCTTGTGGCGTAAGCTGGTCAGACCGCAAATCAAGAAACGGGAAGAACAGCAGGCTGCGGCTCAAGCCGCCTCGCAAATGCGTAATGCCACCAACGATGTTGTGGTCAAGTTGAGTAAAGACGAAGAAGAACTGCAACGTCGCTCACAACAACGCATCAATACCGAGCTGCAAAGCCAGCGTATCCGCGATCTGGCAGAAAACGATCCGCGCGTCGTCGCCCTGGTGATTCGCCAATGGATGAGTACTGAACTATGAGTATGACAGGCACAGAAAAGAGCGCCATCTTGTTGATGACCGTGGGCGAAGATCGCGCCGCAGAGGTATTTACCCACCTCTCTACGCGTGAAGTGCAACATTTGAGTACGGCGATGGCGAATCTGCGCCAGGTCTCACCGCAACAGTTGGCGGAAGTGCTCAAAGAGTTCGAAATTGAAGCAGAGCAATACGCCGCGCTGAGCGTCAATGCCGGTGATTATCTGCGGTCGGTGTTGGTAAAAGCGCTGGGCGAAGAGCGTGCATCCAGCCTGTTGGAGGATATTCTTGAAAGCCGCGAAACCAGCGGCGGCATCGAAACCCTCAACTTTATGGAACCGCAAACTGCTGCGGATATTATCCGCGACGAGCACCCACAGATCATCGCAACCATCCTGGTGCATTTAAAACGGGCGCAGGCTGCCGATATTCTGGCGCTGTTTGATGAGCGGTTGCGTAACGATGTCATGCTGCGTATTGCTACCTTCGGCGGCGTTCAGCCTTCAGCGTTGGCAGAACTGACCGAAGTATTGAATGGCTTGCTGGATGGTCAGAACGTGAAACGCAGCAAAATGGGCGGTGTTCGTACTGCGGCCGAGATTATCAACCTGATGAAGAGTCAGCAGGAAGAGGCGGTTATCGATGCGGTGCGCGAGTTCGATGGCGAACTGGCACAAAAAATCATCGACGAAATGTTCCTGTTCGAGAACCTTATCGATGTCGACGATCGCAGTATCCAGCGCCTGTTGCAGGAAGTGGAATCCGAATCGCTGCTGTTGGCATTGAAAGGCTCCGACGAGCCGTTGCGCGAGAAGTTCCTGCGCAATATGTCGCAGCGTGCAGCAGAAATTCTGCGCGACGACCTTTCAACTCGCGGACCGGTTCGTATGTCTCAAGTGGAAAACGAACAGAAAGCCATCCTGCTTATTGTGCGTCGTCTGGCCGACAGCGGCGAGATGATCATCGGTGGCGGCGAGGATGCTTATGTCTGATGCCGCTGACAACATGGCCTGGAAGCCCTGGAAGCTGAAAGACCTGGCATCCCCCTTTGATGTTGAGCCTGAACCGGAAATCGACGTTGTCGAGCCGGAAGAAGCAGCACCAGAGTCGGTGGACCAATTCCGCTCGTTTGAGGCGGAACTGGAAAACATGCGTGAGCAGACCATGCGGCAGGCGCGCGAAGCCGGTTTTGCCGAAGGGCGCCAACAAGGCTATGACGCCGGGTATCAGGAAGGGTTAACCGCCGGTACGCAGCAAGGTGCGCAAGATGCCTTGCTGCAACAGCAGCCGATGATTGAGCATATGCAGCAGATGGTTAGCGCGTTCCAGCAGACATTGGATACCATGGACAGTGCTATTCCAGCGCGTTTGACGCAATTAGCCTTGACCGTGGCGAAACAGATCATTGGTCAGGCGCCGCTGTGCGATGGCACTGCGTTGCAGCATCAGATTCAACAGTTGATTCAGCAAGAGCCGCTGTTCAGTGGGAAAGCGCAATTACGGGTCAACCCCAGCGATCTCGAGCGCATAGAGGCAGCACTTGGGCCAACGCTGCAACAGCACGGCTGGCGCTTGTTAGCCGACAGTCAACTGCATCCCGGCGGATGCAAAGTGAGCGCAGAGGAAGGCGATCTCGATGCCAGCCTTGCCACACGCTGGCATGAACTATGCCGATTGGCTGCGCCGGGAGAGTTATGATGACCCATCACCTCGCACGTTGGTTTGCCGAATTGGACGCTTTTGAAAAGCGCATCAAAGAGACACCGTCTGTGCGTCGTTACGGGCGTTTAAAGCGCGCTACTGGGCTCGTGCTGGAAGCGACCGGGCTGCAAATGCCCTTGGGTGCTACCTGCCTGATTGAACGCCACATGGGTACCAAAACGGATGAAGTTGAGTGCGAGGTGGTCGGCTTTAACGGGCAAAGCCTGTTCCTGATGCCACTGGAAGAGATGGAAGGCATCACGCCAGGTGCACGAGTCTATGCTCGGGTGGCGACGCAGGGTGTGGTTCAAGGGAAGCAATTGCCTTTAGGGCCGGAGCTTCTCGGTCGCGTCCTTGATGGCAGCGCCAAACCGCTTGATGGTTTACCACCTCCGGAAACCGGCTATCGCGCACCACTGATGACGGCGCCGTTTAACCCACTTCAGCGTACACCGATTGAAGATGTGCTGGATGTGGGTGTGCGCGCTATCAATGCACTGTTAACGGTGGGCCGTGGCCAACGTATGGGCTTGTTTGCCGGTTCCGGTGTGGGTAAAAGCGTGCTGCTGGGTATGATGGCACGCTATACCAAAGCAGACGTGATTGTCGTCGGGTTGATCGGCGAACGCGGTCGAGAAGTAAAAGATTTTATAGAAAACATTCTGGGTGACGAAGGCCGTGCGCGTTCAGTGGTCATCGCTGCACCGGCAGACGTCTCTCCCCTGCTGCGTATGCAGGGAGCCGCTTATGCAACGCGTATTGCTGAAGATTTTCGCGATCGCGGTCAGCACGTATTGTTGATCATGGATTCGCTGACACGTTATGCCATGGCGCAGCGTGAAATTGCATTGGCTATCGGGGAGCCTCCGGCCACCAAAGGCTACCCACCGTCGGTGTTTGCCAAGCTTCCTGCGCTGGTTGAACGCGCAGGCAATGGCATTCACGGCGGCGGTTCGATCACCGCGTTCTATACGGTGCTGACTGAAGGTGATGACCAGCAGGACCCGATTGCCGACTCAGCGCGTGCGATTCTGGACGGACATATAGTCCTGTCGCGCCAGTTGGCCGAATCCGGTCACTATCCGGCCATCGATATCGAAGCGTCAATCAGCCGCGCCATGACCGCGCTCATTGATGAAAAGCACTACGCCTCCGTGCGGCAGTTTAAGCAGTTACTCTCCAGTTACCAACGTAACCGGGACTTGATAAACGTGGGGGCTTACGCGCCGGGCAGCGATCCGACGCTCGACCAGGCCATTCGCCTCTACCCACAGCTTCAGGATTTTTTGCAGCAAGGTATGTTTGAACGCAGTGGTTATGAAGCCTCTTGTCAGGCTTTAAACGTCATTTTTCCCCGTAGCGAGTAGGAGGACAGATGAAAACGCAGTCACCGCTGGTTACACTACGTGAGTTGGCCCAAAAAGAGGTTGAAAAAGCAGTGACTCAATTGGGGCAGGTTCGCAAAGCCTATCAACAAGCTGAACAACAACTGAATATGCTGTTAAACTATCAGGAAGATTATCGCGGCAGGTTACAAGTAACGATGTCTGAGGGCATGGCCAACACCAGTTGGCAGAATTTCCAGCAGTTTATTCAAACGCTGGATGTTGCTATTGATCAGCATCAGAAACAACTGCAACACTGGAATTCGCGCCTGGATCTGGCGATGAAAACCTGGCAGGAAAAACAAAAGCGCCTTAATGCGTTCGAGACGCTACAAGAAAGAGAAGATAGCAGGCAACTCGCGCATGAGAACCGCCTCGATCAAAAACGGATGGATGAATTTGCCCAACGGGCCTCTCTGAGGAAAACAGATTTATGATGCTGCCAATCGTTACCACAACAGCAAGCACTGGCGCCAGTGATACCGCAGGCTCAGCTTCGGGGTTACTTGCAACGGATCAGTTGCCTCAGGATTTCGTTCAACTGTTATCGCTGCACCTGCCGAAAAAAGCGGCCACTACCGCTGTGCCAACGGACAACACGTCGGCGCTGAGCGGGAAAGACAGTAAGCAAAAGCTGTTGGATGCGTTGTCAGCACAAGATATTGATCTCAGCCAGCAGGATCTGAATACGCTGCTTAAAGCCGTTAATGGGCAAGATAATCTGGATGACAAAACGTTGTCGGAACTGGTGACGTCATTACGCAAGTCTTTTTCTCAAGGCAAAGACGATACGCTTAAGAAGGGTAGCGATGAGATTTCGTCAACCGATACCCAAGCGGTACAGGCGCTGATGGCGATGTTATCACCGGTGACAACACCTACGGCTGCGCCAGTAAGCAGTGAGATGTCGTCTTTGCTCCAGGCGGCACAGTCGCTGTCATTACCGGGTCTGAGTCAGGCTGCACAGCAGAACACGTCTGACGGTGCAACCGCGTCCACAGCCTTGTTCGGTACACTCGCCCCGCGCGATGCGTTAACCAGCGCAAATGATACGCTGGCAACGGCAATAACCAACGCCAAGAACAGCCGTACAGCATCAAACGATCAGTCTCGTGCTCAGGCGCAGCTGGATGACAGCAGTTCCGTTCAGGATAAATCGGCAGTTGTGAACCACTCCCTCGCCGATGTTGCCAAACAGGATAGCAATGGCAGCCCATTATCGTTGACTGCACACACGACGCCGGTGAGTCTGGCACCTAATGCGCAGACGTCAATGACGAACAACATTGCGCAACCGGGTGCCAGCGCACAGTTAAATGCACAATTGGGCACAACGCAGTGGCAAGACTCCTTGGGTCAGCAAATTATCATGCTCAGCCGTAACGGACAGCAAAGCGTACAATTACGGTTGCACCCTGAAGAGTTGGGTACGTTGCATATTTCGCTGCGACTGGATGATAATCAGGCGCAAATCCATTTAGCATCGGCAAACAGTCAGGTGCGTAGTGCCCTTGAGGCGGCGTTGCCTCACCTGCGTTCAGCGATGGCAGAAAGCGGTATCAACCTCGGTCAAAGCAGCGTAGCGAGTGATAATAGCGGTTGGCAACAGGCCCAACAGCACATGGCGGGTAATAACAACGATACCGGTGATAACAACGCATCTTATCGGCAGCAATTTGCTTCCTCCGCGCCCTATGGCGACGAAGTTAACGAGATTGATATGTCAAGCGCAGTCCGCGCAAGACCAGTGAGCGGTGTCGATATTTTTGCATAAACATTATGTAAACGAACAAGTTAGCGCGATTTTTCTGGTTTATTCTTTGTATTGAATGGACGAATAGGCCGGATAATCATTAACATCATATATTCATTTAGTGCTGCACCACATTGGCATTAGATATTGATTAATAACAGGAATTCTCTTTGGCTATGTCTGACATGCAAGCTGGTTCACGGCGTAAGCGATCTCTCTGGGTGATACTGCTTATTATCATTGCGCTGGCAGCAACAGGGGCTGCGGGCGTAGCATGGTGGATCTTGTATCACAAATCCTCCTCCACAGAGCAGCAGGTGGCACCACCGCCTCCAGCGCCTGTGTTTATGCCGTTGGACACGTTCACTGTCAATTTGGTCAATGCAGACAATAACCCCGATCGCGTTCTTTATGTCGGTTTCACGTTACGTCTGTCAGACGAAGAAACCCGAACACGCTTGACGAATTACCTCCCTGAAGTGCGTAGCCGCTTGTTATTGCTGTTGTCGCGTCAGGATGCCATCTCCTTGGCAAATGAGCAGGGTAAGCAGAAGCTGATTGAACAAATTAAGCAGGTGCTTAGCCCCCCACTTGTCCCCGGACAGCCGAATCAGGTCGTTACTGACGTGTTATTCACTGCCTTTATTTTGCGGTAATCCTTATGGGCGATAGCATTCTCTCTCAAGCAGAAATTGACGCATTGCTCAATGGCGGCAGTAGTGATGACGCCAGCAGTGCCAGCGCCTCCGCGAAATCGGATGGCGATGTCAAACCCTATGATCCCAATACGCAGCGACGTGTCGTTCGTGAACGTATGCAAGCGTTGGAGATCATCAATGAACGTTTTGCCCGCCAATTCCGTATGGGGCTGTTCAACCTGTTACGGCGTAGCCCGGATATCACCGTTGGTGCCATTAAAATACAGCCTTACCACGAGTTCGCGCGCAACTTGCCCGTGCCATCAAACCTCAATCTGATCCACCTGAAACCACTGCGTGGTACGGCGCTGTTCGTGTTTTCGCCAAGCCTGGTGTTCATTGCGGTAGACAACCTGTTCGGCGGTGATGGACGCTTTCCAACCAAAGTGGAGGGGCGCGAGTTCACCAACACCGAGCAGCGTATCGTAAAACGTATGTTGCGTTTGGCGCTTGATGCCTATGGCGAAGCCTGGAATGCCATCTACAAACTCGACATTGAGTATGTGCGTTCGGAAATGCAGGTAAAATTCACCAACATCACGACATCGCCGAACGATATTGTGGTAACAACGCCTTTTCATGTTGAAATCGGCACACTGTTGGGTGAGTTCAGCATCTGTATTCCGTTCTCGATGATTGAACCGTTGCGCGAAGTGCTGACCAATCCGCCGTTGGAAAACTCACGCCAGGAAGATAAGAATTGGCGCGAAACGTTAGCCACGCAGGTACAGCATTCTGAATTGGAGCTGGTGGCCAATTTTGTTGACATTCCGCTGCGGCTTTCCAAAGTATTAAAACTTAAGCCAGGTGATGTGCTGCCTATTGATAAACCCGATCGCATCATTGCGCATGTCGATGGCGTTCCGGTTTTGACCAGTCAATACGGCACGCTGAATGGGCAATATGCGTTACGCGTCGAACATTTGATTAACCCTATTTTGAATTCTCTAAATAATGAGGAACAGCCCAATGAGTGACACCAAGCAACCGTCCGACGACAAGGAATCCGTGGACGATCTGTGGGCTGATGCGTTTAACGAGCAACAAGCCGCAGAAAAACCCAGTGCAACGGACAATATCTTCAAAAGCCTGGACCCTACCGATGCACTCGGCAGCCTGCAGGATATTGACCTGATCCTCGATATTCCGGTAAAGCTCACCGTTGAGCTCGGCCGCACCAAGATGACCATTAAAGAACTGCTGCGTTTAACACAAGGTTCGGTGGTGGCGTTAGATGGGTTAGCGGGTGAACCCCTGGATATTCTGATCAACGGCTATCTGATTGCTCAGGGTGAAGTGGTGGTGGTCTCGGATAAATACGGTGTACGTATTACCGATATTATTACACCGTCTGAGCGGATGCGTCGTTTGAGTCGCTAATGGCCGATACCCAACCTCTTGTTCCTGCGCCGTCCGCACCGGTTTCTCATGCCACGACGCAGGTTGCCACCGCCCCCTTCCCCGCCAGTACGTTGCTTACCCAAGTAGGCACCGTACTGGTGGGCGTTTTAATGCTCATTGTGGCGATTGCCTGGGTGGTGCGCAAGCTCGGCTTAACCCCTCCCGTCAGACAGAATAAGCGGGTCAAAGTGGTTTCAAGCTGCCAAGTTGGGCAACGCGAACGCGTTGTGGTGGTCGAAATTGAGGATACCTGGCTGGTATTGGGTGTAACGACACAACAGATCACGCCGTTGCACACGCTGCCCGCACAAGAAATGGACGATGCACCTGCTGGCGAGATGGTCATACCGGCTAATTTCCGGCAATTATTAAATAAAGTCATCAAACGTCCGGAAAAATCGGAATGAAAGTGCGTCTTCATGTTCCATCGCTATCAACACTAAAGCGCCGACTGCCGGCATTCGCCGCCGTTCTGGTGCTCTTTACCCCTGCGGTCTGGGCACAGTTGCCGGGAATTATCAGCCAGCCTCTTGCCAACGGCGGTCAGAGTTGGACGTTACCAGTTCAGACGCTGGTTTTCCTGACGTCATTGACGTTTATCCCGGCAACCATGCTGATGATGACCTGTTTTACGCGCATCATCATCGTCCTAGGTTTATTGCGTAACGCATTAGGCACTCCTACTGCGCCTCCTAACCAGGTGCTGCTGGGGTTAACGCTGTTTCTGACCTTTTTCATCATGTCACCAGTACTAAACCGGGTTTATGATGAGGCCTATCTGCCGTTCAGCGAAGACAAAATTAGCATGCAAACGGCCATCGAGCGTGGTGCTCAGCCTTTACGCGAATTTATGCTGCACCAGACCCGTCAATCCGATCTGGCATTATTTACGCGTTTGGCGCAGATGGGAGAGATTCAGGGGCCAGAAGCGGTTCCGATGCGTGTCCTGGTGCCAGCGTTTGTCACCAGTGAATTGAAAACCGCCTTCCAGATTGGCTTTACCATTTTTATCCCTTTTTTGATTATCGACCTGGTGGTTGCCAGTGTACTGATGGCACTCGGTATGATGATGGTGCCACCGGCCACCATTTCGTTGCCGTTCAAGCTTATGCTGTTTGTGCTGGTCGACGGATGGCAATTGTTGCTCGGTTCACTCGCGCAAAGTTTTTACAGTTAATTCCTACTAAGGTCGCCCGATGACGCCAGAATCCGTAATGGCTTTAGGCTATGAAGCAATGAAGATCGCACTGGCGCTCGCAGCCCCTCCTCTGCTATCAGCGCTGTTCAGCGGTTTGATTATCAGTCTGTTACAGGCTGCGACCCAGATCAACGAAATGACGCTCTCCTTTATCCCGAAAATTCTGACGGTGTTTTTCACGCTGGTGATTGCGGGACCCTGGATGCTTAGCTTGATGCTGGATTACATGCGCACCTTGTTCGGCCAACTGCCAACGATCATTGGCTAGCCATGCTGACGCTTGATAGCACACAGTGGGAACTCTGGGTCAATCAGTTCCTGTTGCCTCTAATACGGATCATGGCGTTAATAACTACCTGCCCGGTATTTAATGAACGCGCGGTGCCCGCACGGGTGAAAATCTGCCTGGCACTCGTTATTACCTTGCTGGTCGCCCCCTATTTGCCGGCCAATACCACACCGCTATTTTCTGTCGGTGGCGTGTGGATCATTCTTCAGCAGTTACTTATCGGCGCTGCGCTTGGCTTTACCATGCAGTTGGCCTTCGCTGCAGTCAGATTATCGGGTGAACTCATCGGTATGCAAATGGGGCTGGCCTTTGCCACCTTTTTTGACCCCACCGGTGGGCCAAACATGCAGGTGCTTGCGCGTTTTCTCAATATCCTGGCGATGTTGTTGTTTATGGCATTCAACGGCCATTTATGGATGATATCCCTGATTGCCGACAGCTTTTACACCTTGCCAATCAGTATTGCACCGCTCAGTGGTGATGGCTTTCTCGGACTGGCCCGGGCAGGAAGCATGATATTTATCAATGGCATGATGTTGGCTCTGCCATTGATAACGTTGCTGTTGGCACTCAACATTTCGCTCGGCTTATTGAATCGTGTTGCCCCTCAGCTCACCGTTTTTGTCATTGGCTTCCCTCTCACCTTAACCGCAGGTATCATGACGATCGGTATGCTGCTTTTCCTGTTAGCCCCTTTCACCGAGCATCTGTTCAGTGAGATCTTCAACCTTCTCGCTGACGTGTTGACAAGGCTTACACGAGCCCCTTCATAGCAAGCAGACACCGCGTTCATACTGCCCTAGCAGTGGGGCAGTTTTCAGAGAAAGGGAATTCAGGCAGGTGAGAGAATAAAAACAAAAAATGGCACGCCATTTCAAAAATGACATGCCCAAAGAAGACGCCCGGTTTAAGCGTATTCAAATCTTTGCCGCATCACTGTTTTTACCTGTTAATTTGGAACAGTGACAGTCCCTGCATATTTTGATAGGTGGTGTAAGCCGCCTGTAAAGAGGCTTGCTGCATGATATAAGCCGAAATGGCAGGTACCCAGTCCGTATCCACTAACGCACTCTTGGCCTGCGAGTTAGCCAGCTTGCGATCGGCACCAATGGCATCAAGCTGATCGAGCTCTTGCGACTGGATACCCACGCCGGATTGGACAGAGGAGACGTTGTTCAGTGCGTTGCGTAACCCCCGGTTTGCCGTCGCCAATGCTGCCTGAAGCGCTTCTTGTGCAGCGGTATCGCCGTCCGCAATAGGCGTTTTCAAGGCATTGATGGCGATATCCAGAGTGGCAAACAGATCTTTCTGCACTGATCCATTGGGTTCTTTTACCGCATCACCCGTCGCATTATTGAATACGTCCGGTCCGATACTACTCACCGTCATGGTACGGTTCGAATCGACCTGCTGAGAAATAGGCGTATAACCACCGACATAACTCACGACTTTAGTGGTTGGATCCTGTACGTAGGGCGCTGTTGTCGTCTGGTAACCGGCAAAAATGTAGTTGCCGTTGCCATCCGTGGTATTAGCGATGTTCAGCAACTGCGCTTTGAGACCTTCCAGTGCTTGAGCCTGAGTTGTGCGATCGTCATTACTTTTTATGCCGCCCGAACTGATCACTTCAGTAGAGGCCGTCGTTACTGCGGTAACGATACTTCCCAGCACTGACAATTCCAGTGACATGTTCTGACGAGAAAACGTTCTGGCCAGCGTGAACTGATCCGTTTCTGCCTGCGCCTGACCGATCATGATTGCCTGAGACGCAGCGATAGGATCGTCTGAAGGGGTAGTGACCTTGGTGCCAGTGGCCAATTGCTCGCCCGCTTTTTGCCAAATGGACTGACCATTCAGAATACCGTTCATATTCTGCTGATATATCATGCTGGTGCTTAAACGCATGGTATAAATTCCTCTTTATTCGATCGCCAATTAGCTGCGCATGGAGAGCAGCGTGTCAAAAAGAGCCTGTGCGGTTTTGATCACTTGCGCATTTGCCATGTAATACTGCTGGTAACGCATCAAATCGCCATATTCTTCATCCAGGTTTACCCCAGACACCGATTGCTGCTCGGCCGTTAGCTGTTTCACCACATTCTGCTGTGACGTGTTATTGATTTTCAGCGTGCTGGTCTGATTACCGATATCACCCACGATGCTCGCATACGCCCCGGAGAACGTGGCATTACCACCAACGATTTTCTGATTCTGTAAAGCTAACAGCGCCTTGGCATTGGTATTATCGCTCGGGCCGCCTGATTCACCGGGCACTTGATTGCCATTTTCGTCGAGCTTGGTCGACGCTGCCGCCACTTTATTCGGGTCGGAGATAGCGACCTTCATATCGATAATCACGTCGCTGACCGGCTTGAGCAAATAGGTGTCGCCGGCTGCCAAGGGGGTGCTCCCCGCCGTGACGGTAACTTCAAGACCGTCAAAGGTGAGCTTGCCGGTAACAGGATCCGGTGTCAGACCCGTCATTGTGGTATTGGTTGCTGTGCGAGTCACATCCCACGATGTACCGTTGAAGCGCATCGAGTAATCCGTAGCCTGCACGGCGGAAGTATCTTTATAAGAAACGCTCAGCACCGCATTGCCGGTATTTCTGCTGTTCTCGTAAGCGACCGGGCCACCAAAATCAAAGAAATCCTCGCCAAGGTTACCCTCATAATCATACCCGGCTTTATGTTGGGTATTAAACGCATCCGAGAAGGCCAGCGCCAATTGGTTAACCTGGTTACGTGTCGTATCGAGGGTATCGTTTCTAAAAGAGATTAACCCGCCGAGTTTACCGCCGGAAATGGAGCTGTCACGCAGCTCGCTGACGCCCACGGTAGGATCGTCATACCCGATTGCAACACGCTGCGGGTCACTGCTGGAAGCAACCGCCACCAAATCAAAGCTACTCGTCCCTTGGACTAGGTTCATGCCATTTTTCAGCGAGACGTGGTAAATCAAGCCATCCTGCACCGTAACATCCACGCCCACCAGTTTATTGAGTTCATTCACCAACTGATCGCGCTGATCCAGCAGATCGTTGGGTTGAGCTCCCTGATTAGCGCCCTGCAAACGCGTAATCTCTTTGTTGAGATTGGCAATCTGACTGGAGTAGGTGTTTACCTGGCCGAGCACACTTTTAATTTCGCTGTTGATGCTAGAATCCATGTCGCGCAGGTATTTATCGGTAACCTTAAACTGGTTCACCAACCCTTGCGCTTTACCGATCATGGTTTGACGTGCAGAAGAGTCGCCCGCGTTATTGGCGACGTTTTGCAGGTTGGTAAAAAACTCCTGCAGGGAAGACGAGAGATTGGTGGTACTGCTTGCCAACAAGTTATCGATTTTAGAAATCTGTTCGTAGCTGGTGGTCACCGAACTGCTGGTGGTTTGCGCGGCACGCAGTTGGTTGGCAATAAAATCGTTGTAATCACGATTGATTGAAACCAAATTCAC
Source organism: uncultured Symbiopectobacterium sp. (assembly GCA_964293225.1). Lineage (GTDB taxonomy): Bacteria > Pseudomonadota > Gammaproteobacteria > Enterobacterales > Enterobacteriaceae > Symbiopectobacterium. The sequence goes on from CAXYYB010000014.1 coordinate 53,423, forward strand.
ACCGTTACCAACATAGGCATTACCATTCTTCGTGCCCGAGGCTTGTTCAAGCAGTACGGTCTGACGGCTATATCCAGTCACCGCTTGGTTACTGATATTGTTACTGACCGCGCTTAATGCTGCTTGCGCTGCCTTCAGCCCACTCATCGCAGTATTTACTAAATTGGCCATGTAAACATCCTTTCCTCGGGCGTGAATCCCATACAAATAAACTTTATACAAAAAGTGGTGAACCCACTTTCATCGCTAATAACAGTTATCGGCAAGACCGGGAAAACCTTCAGAGAAAAATCAAAACAGTTGGCTTAAATCATGGGTATAGGCTTTAACCGCTTTTTCGCTGGTATTCTTCATCTGCTGAATCATGCTGATCAGTTTTTGCGCATACTGCGGGTCGGTCGCATAGCCCGCTCGCTGCAAGGCGTGAGCAGCTTGCTCAGCCGTTCCCGCCGCCGCGACGTTGCTGTAACGCGGATTTTTAGTCAACAAGTTGACGTAATCACCCAGCGCATCCATGTAAGAGTCATACACACGGAAGCTTGCCTTAACCTTCTTGGCCACACCATCTTCATACTCGGTCGTGGTGATCTCGGTGACAGGGCCATCCCAGTTACTGCCAGCTTTAATGCCAAACAGGTTGTGGCTTGGACGACCATCGGCGGTCGGGATTTCGCGCTGACCCCAACCGGACTCCAGCGCCGCCTGTGCCATAATCAAGTGATGAGGGATACCGCTTTGCTGGCTGGCAATTTGCGCCGGCACGGCAAGTTGTGAAACAAAATTACTGCTCGACAGCGGCAATGCCGACCCCATGGAAGGCAATTTAGGCACGGCTTTGCGCACCATTTGCTCCACTTCGGCTGTCGGCATGGTTCTGAGCAAGACGCCGTCAAAACGCAACGGCACGGCAGGGGCACTTTCCTCAGCCGCTGCCGCTGAAGGCACACCCGCATTTTGCGTCGCCGTAAGCTGCTTGACCATAACATCGGCCAGGCCCAGTCCTTTACCGGATGCAATCTGCTGCCCAACCTGCTGGTCATACATTGAGGTATAAAGCCGCGTTTGGTCGTTATTCAGCAACCCATCTTCCATCGATGCCGAACGCATGCTTTTCATCATCAACTGGACAAAAATGCCTTCCATCTGGCGCGCAACCGCTCGAATCCCCTCTTTGCTCTGCGGATCGCTGGAGACTTCACGCTTGAGCGAATTCAATGACTGCGCGTCATACGCAGCATTATTGAGCGACTGAATATCGGCCATATTAGATGATTTCCAGTTTAGCGCGCAGGCAACCCGCACTCTGCATCGCTTGGAGAATTGACATCAGTTCCATCGGTGTAGCACCCAAGGAGTTCAGTGCGCGCACCACATTGTTCAGGTTGGCACTGGCATTAACCCGTTGCAATGCGCCGCCGCCCTGCTGGAGCGAAATCTCGGTTTGCGGCGTCACCACCGTTTGACCACCGGCCAGCGGCGTGTCCGGCTGACTGACCACATTTTGCTGGTTGATAGTGACAGAGAGATTACCCTGCGCAATGGCACAGCTTTGCAGGGTCACTTCGCGGTTCATCACCACCGAGCCCGTGCGAGAGTTAACGATAACTTTGGCATCCTGAACGCCGATATTGACATCCAGATTCTGCACATCGGCGAGAAAACGCACCTGGGAGCTGTTACCGCGCGGCGCAATGACTTGAATGGTGCGTGAATCCACCGGCGTGGCACTGCCACCCAACCCTGAGCGGTTAATGGCATCACTGACGCGCTGCGCCATAGAGAAGTCATCCTGCTTCAGTTGCAGCATGATCAAATTAGAGGCGCCAAAGGTGGACGGCAGTTCACGCTCTATCACCGCACCGTTGGTAATGCGCCCCCCCGCCAACTGGTTAACCTGTACGCTGCTGCCACCGGCGGCAGCGCCTGCGCCGCCGACCAGAACGTTACCCTGCGCCAGCGCATAAACCTGATTGTCCACCCCTTTGAGCGGGGTCATCAATAAGGTCCCGCCGCGCAAACTTTTGGCATTACCCATCGAAGAAACCACCACGTCGATGGCTTGCCCGGCACGACCAAAAGCAGGCAGTTTCGCCGTGACCATGACCGCCGCCACGTTTTTCAACTGCATATTGGTCCCAGCCGGTACGGTGATACCCAACTGTGACAGCATGTTAGTCAAGGTTTGCGTAGTAAACGGGGTTTGCATCGTCTGGTCTCCCGACCCATCGAGCCCGACCACCAAACCATAACCAATCAACGAGTTTTCCCGCACGCCTTGTATATCAACAAGGTCACGGATCCTGTCGGCCTGCGAGGACGCAGGCAAGAAAGCCACTAAGGCTAACATCAGGCTAAAAAACGACGCGATCCGCATTCTGTACCTCTTTACTTAGCTTAGAACGGAGAAACATTGAGGAAGAAGCGCTGCAACCACCCCATATTTTGCGCTTCATTGATGTAACCGTTGCCCACATATTCAATACGCGCATCCGCCACCTGCGTGGAAGGCACGGAGTTAGTACCGCTGATGGTTCTCGGGTTCACGATACCGGAAAAACGGATAAATTCAGTGCCTTGATTGATGGCAATCTGCTTTTCACCCACCACCTGCAAGTTACCGTTGGCCAGCACCTGCCCTACGGTCACCGTAATCGTACCGCTGAAGGTGTTATTGGCATTGGCACCGCCCTTACCGGCGAAGTCATTTTTACCCTCGGCAGCCAGATCGGCGCGATTATTACCAAACGGTCCTTCAAGGTAGCGCGGCACCGTGGTTACCCCAAACGAGGTGGAACCGTCACGGCTGGCAGAAGCCGACGAGCTTTTGCTGGCACTGACGTTTTCCTGCAAAACGATGGTCAAAATATCACCAACATTGCGTGGGCGCCGGTCTTCAAACATCGGCTGGTAGCCATAATTCATCGGCTGCACCGCCTGGAAGATAGAGCCATTGGGCGCGGCTGCCGTTGGTGGCGCAGGCTGGGCAGAGGTGGGGCCGGTAACCACTTTATCATGAGGAATATAGGCGCAACCGCTCAGCGTCAACATCACGACCAACGCCAGCGAACGCGGCTGGCACAACGGTTTGATAACCGGCTTTTGCATCATCATCACTACGGATATCGCCTTAAAAGGTTGCCCATTTATTGATACTCAACGGGGCAATGGCAGGGGTAAAGCGGATAACCGAAGCATCACCGTTTCATCCTTGCCACCGCCCCGTTAATCGCCCGGTTTTACAACTGGGTCAGTTTCTGCAACATCTGGTCGGAAGAGGAGATCGCCTTACTGTTGATCTCATACGCACGCTGCGTCTGGATCATTGAGACCAATTCTTCCGCCACGTTGACGTTGGAGGTTTCCACATATTTTTGCATCAACAGCCCGGCACCGTTCAGCCCAGGGTTGGTTTCATTAGGCGCACCGGAACTGGTGGTTTCCAGATAAAGGTTTTCACCAACGCTTTCCAAACCACTGTCATTGATGAACGTCGCCAGCGTCAACTGACCAATCTGGTTCATTGCCGTCTGACCCTGCAATTTCACGCTGACGATACCGTCACGACCGATTGAAAGTTCGGTGGCATTAGCAGGAATAGTAATGGCAGGCTGTACCAGATAGCCACTTGAAGTCACCAGTTGCCCGTTTCCATCCAATTGGAACGCGCCATCACGGGTATACGCGGTAGTCCCATCAGGCATCTGCACCTGAAAGAAACCTTGCCCGCGAATCGCCACGTCTTTGGAATTACCGGTTTCAGCAATGCCACCCTGTGTGTGAATACGCTCTGTTGAAACAGGACGTACACCAGTACCCAATTGCAACCCGGAAGGTAACGTCGTTTGTTCAGAAGACTGCGCACCCGGTTGACGGATGGTTTGGTACAGCAGATCTTCAAACACGGCACGTTGGCGTTTAAAGCCATTGGTGCTGACGTTCGCCAGGTTGTTGGAGATAACGTCCATATTGGTTTGCTGTGCATTCAAACCGGTTTTTGCAATCCATAACGAACGGATCATAAAGCAACTCCTTCACGCAATGGGCGTGTTAGCTGATTGCCAATAGCTGATTGGCACTCTGAGCATTAGTGTCGGCACTGCTAATCACTTTCATCTGCATATCAAAGCGACGAGAGTTAGCAATCATATCCACCAAGGTACCTACCGAGTCGACATTACTGCCTTCGAGTACACCCGGCATAACGCGCACGGTGGGATCGTTCTGCAATACATTGCCGCGCTGCTGCTGAGCCGCTGGCGTCAAACGAAACAGGCCGTCGTCAGAACGGGTGACTTCTTGTCCCGTCGCCTTCACCAACTTCAAACGCCCCAACTGTGCAATGGTATTGGGTGCATCACCCGCGTTCAGCGAGGAGATGGTGCCATCGGCAGAGATACTGATTTGCGCATTGGGCGGGATCTCGATCGGACCACCGTCCCCCATAACAAGGCGTCCCTGAATAGTCAGTTGCCCATCGGCATTGAGTTCCATATTACCATTGCGGGTATAGGCTTCACCGTTAGCGGTTTGCACGGCCAACCAACTCTCTTTCGGCAGTGCAACGTCCATGGAACGACCGGTGTAATCCATGACACCTTCCGACATATCCGCACCCGGCGTCGAGGCAACAACCAGCGTCCGGGTATGGTTCGTCGGTCCATTGATGGGTACGGCACGCAGCGCCGCCAATTGAGACTTAAAACCCGGTGTTGACACATTGGCCAGGTTGTTGGCGGTAATCGCCTGCTTTTCAAGTGACTGACTGGCGCCACCCATCGCAGTATAAATAACGTGATCCATGGAGTTTCTCCGCTAAACGATTAACGCATGCTAACCAGCGTTTGCAGGATGGAGTCCTGCGTTTTAATGGTTTGCGCGTTAGACTGGTAGAAACGTTGGGCAACAATCATATCCACCAACTCTTTACTCATGTCCACGTTGGAGCTTTCTGTCATATTGCCCAGCAGTGTCCCCACGCTCCCCACGCCCGCTTGACCGATAACCGGTTGACCGGATTTTTCCGTACTGGACCACGCGTTATCGCCCTGGATGGACAGACCTTCCGGGTTAGAGAAACTGGCCAAGGCAATCTGACCCAGGGGTTGCGTTTTATCGTTGGAATATTTACCGGTAATCACGCCACCATCGCTGACGCTATAGCCAATCAGGCTGCCCGGGCCGTAACCGTTCTGCACCGGCGCTTTGTTGCTGTTGCCACCAAAGTTCTGTTGCACGCTGCCAGCGAAATCGAGGGTAAACGACGAAGCCTCCGATCCATTCAGTGATGGCAGTGGAATGGTACTGGTCCCAGTAACGACGGTCGCAACCGGTGGGGTGCCGAGCATTTGCGTCTGCGTCTGTGCTTTCAACGCACCGCTTTCGGTGAATTCCAGTTCAAGTTTGGTGAATGCCGATCCGGTAACAGAGCCATCCTGCACGTTTACGTTCCACTTGTTATCGCCGGTCTTCTCGAAATACAACCCAATGTTATGGGGATTACCCAGGGTATCGTAAACGGTGATGGATCCCTTGTAGTTGGCCGTTTCGCGGTTATCTGGATCAAAAGTCTTAACCGCATCAGAGGAGTTCAGGTTGGCAACAATGGAGGCGATGGTGGTCTGCTGCGCGGCCATTGGCGTTTCAGGGATCGTCAACGGCACCGGATCGGCACCCTGCTGAATGGTCGGCGGCGTGCCGGCAACCGGGTAACCCGTCAGCAACATACCTTGCATATTGACGATATTACGGGTCGCACCATCCAGCGTAAACTGGCCATTGCGGCTAAAGTAGACTGAGCCGCTGCTGTCCTGAACGCGGAAGAAACCATTACCGCTGATCGCCACATCCAGCGCACGCGTGCTCGAGTTTAGCGCACCGTCGCCGAAATCCTGTAGTGTGGACGCCACTTTGGTCCCTAAACCCGTACCGCCCGCGAACATATCAGCAAAGGCGATAGTACCTGCTTTAAAACCTACAGTCGCTGAGTTGGCAATGTTGTTGCCAATAACGTCCAGTTGCTTTGATGCGGCATTCAAGCCGCTGACCGCTTGATAAAAACTCATGGTGCTCTCCGGAGAAATCGGTTAAATCATGCTTCAGAAACGGTTTCAAGGTAAGCCGGATTCTGTGCGTAACGCTGTCATTGAGTTACAAAATCTGCCGCACGTCATCCAACGTCGCTTTGCCTTGTAGCCCCAGATCCAACTGGGCACCAGAGTCATTGCGAACCACCCCATTAACCAGGGCATAACGTAATGGCTGTACAGTTTGTTGCGCGCCGCTGGTGCTGGCGGCAACGGTAAAGGTGTATGAACCGTCAGGCGCAGCCGTGCCGTCGGTGATCTTGCCGTCCCATCCCCAGGAGTGCACGCCAGCTGTCTGTGCGCCAAGCTCCAACGTGCGCACCACCTTGCCAGTGCTGTCACTGATGGTGACCGTCACGTTATCTGCTGCACTTTCCAGCTCAAGCCCAAATGGTGTGCTGGTTTCTTTGCCTACCAGAATCTCGTTACCCGGTACCATCACGCCATGACCTATTAAGGTGGTTGCCTGAATGGACTGGTTGTTGTTGATCTGCCCGGAAATAGATCCCAGCGTGGTGTTCAGCTTCTCAATGCCGCTGACCGTGTTCAACTGCGCCAACTGACTAACCAGTTGGTTGTTGTCCATCGGGTTGGTGGGATCCTGATTTTTTAACTGGGCAACCAGCAGCGTTAAAAACTGATTCTGTAGATCGGCACTGGTGTTTGCCGTTGCCGATGTTGACGAGCTGCTGGTACTGCTCGTCTTGCTGGCGGAAGTAGTATCATTAACCGTGACCGACATTTGTACGTATCTCCCGATTATTGCCCGATAGTTAATGTTTTCAGCATCATCGTTTTGGTGGTGTTAAGCACCTCAACGTTGGCCTGATAACTGCGCGATGCAGAAATGGTGTTGACCATCTCCGCCACCGGATCCACGTTTGGCATGCGCACATAACCTTGTCCATCGGCCAACGGATTACCGGGTTCATAAACCAGACGCGCGGGTGACGTGTCTTCGATAACATTCGCCACCCTCACGCCACCGGTCGCCTGTCCTGCGGGTGCAGCCACCTCGAACACCACCTGCTTGGCGCGGTAGGGCTGCCCATCAGGGCCGGTCACGCTGTCTGCGTTTGCCAGGTTACTGGCACTGACGTTCAAACGCTGAGATTGCGCGGAGAGCGCGGAACCGGAAATATCAAAAATGCTTAGCAGTGACATAACGCCTTAGCCTCCTCTTCCATCGCGCTCATTAGGAGCCTGATTGCAGTACTGACATCATGCCTTTGATCTGACCGCCTAATACGGTAAGACTGGTTTGATATTTCAGGCTGTTGTCGGCAAAATTGGTACGTTCGCGGTCCATATCCACCGTGTTGCCATCCAGCGCAGGTTGATCGGGAACGCGATACAGCATATCCAGCTCTGGTGGCTGGAAATTCTGTGCCGGAATATGGCGAGTGGAGGTGGTTTTCAACGCAATGCCTGTGCCGTTCACTCTGCCTTGATCCATCACTTTGTTGAGTTGGCTGGCAAAATCAATATCTCGCGCCTGATAACCCGGCGTGTCAGCATTGGCGATATTCGCCGCCAGGATTTCCTGTCGTTGGGCACGCAGATTCAACGCTTCTTGTTGAAACCGCAATGAGGCGTCAAGTTTGTCAAGCATGCTCCCTCCGCAAATGAGAATTTGGAGTGAGTAGGATAATTCCGATGCGGATAACGTCATCGCGAGAATAAGCGCAAAATGCGACGCTATTTGTTGCCTTAACGCGCCCCCAAGACCTTTACACTAGGCAAGGCCGTGATTATCAAGAGGTGACGTCAGTGAAAACCAAGTTTTACTCTATTTTTTTTGCACTGCTGACCAGCCTGATAGGGGGGATAAATGTGGCTGTTGCTGCCGATTTGCAGGCGCAACTTGAGCGGTTTTTTCACGCCCGCTTCCCTGACAAGCAGACCAGCCTTGCCGTCGTTATCAAAACGCCGCAGGAGCAATGGCCGCAGTGCGAAGCGCCGCTGCTGGCGTTATCGAACAATACGCGTGTGTGGGGCAATGTCAGCGTCTCCGTTCGCTGTGGTGAGCAGCGACGCTTTATTCAGGCGGAAGTGCAGGTAACCGGGAATTATCTGGTCAGTGCCCGCCCGTTAAAGCGCGGTGTTACCCTGGCCGCGGCAGACCTGCGCCAAAGCACAGGACGGTTGGATCTCCTGCCACCACGCGCCTTATTGCTCCCCAAAGATGCCATGGGTGCGGTATTATTACGCGACCTCCCGCCTGGTCAACCGCTCACCAGTGCGATGCTACGACGCGCCTGGGTGGTCAAGTCCGGTCAAACGGTGCAGGTGCTGGCACAAGGCGTGGGTTTTAGCATTAACAGCGAAGGTAAAGCGATGGGTAACGCCGCTGCCGGGCAGTCGGTGCGCGTGCGCGTGGCGTCAGGGCAAATCGTCAATGGCGTTGCAGGCGAAGACGGTGTTATTTATATTGCGCAATAATAAATTAAAGTATTTGTCGTCATTGCCGATGATACTAACAGAGTAAATTTTGCGTCGCCCCTTCCCTTCGTGTGACGTTTATGTAAACCTGAGTGGAATCAGGTTATTATTTAACCTTTTGACACCTCATTTTAGAGGGTAAGATTATGAGCATTGAACGTACCCAGCCGCTGAAGCCCGTTAGTCAAGTACAGTCTCGCGATGCCAGTGAAGCGACGAAGCAAAAACGTGTACAGACGCCTGTGCAGAGCGAAGTGACCGGGACACAGGTTAAGCTGAGTGACGCCCAAGCGCGTTTGATGCAACCCGGCACGCAAGATATCGACATGAACCGCGTGGAAACGCTGAAGCAGGCCATACGTGATGGTTCTTTGCAGATTGATGCGGGTAAAATCGCGGATGCACTGATCAAAGATACCCAAGATTTCTTAGCGAATAATTGATACTTATGGAAAAATTGCAAGCAACCCTCGACGCGGTTCTGGAGAACCTGAACCAGTTGAGTAGCATTTTATCTGAAGAGCAAACTTTGCTCTGCGCGGGTCATATCAATAGTGTTGCGCTACAGAAAGTCACTGATATCAAAAGTGCCACGTTAGCGACGGTGCAATACCTTGATAAGAATCGGCAAGAAATTGAAACGCGCTTGCAACTTCAGGCTCCCTATGAAGCCGATACCGAACTGTTCGAACGTTGGCAAGCGATTCAGACACTCACCGCCCGCTTGCATGATATGAACAAACACAACGGTATGTTGTTAAACCAACACATTAGTTATACCAATGAAGCCATTGCCATACTGAAACCGCGCCATGGTCAGAGCCTGTATGGACCTGACGGACAATCAGCGGGATTAGTGGTTGGCGGCAGAAAAATCAATCTCTAGCGCTATATCTTGCACACAATCTGTCATTCATAATTAACGGCAATCTCGACTTGCCGTATGTCTATTGGGCGATAAACACGCCCTTTCCCTTCCAGAAAATAGGTAAAGCGAAATTCGCTGGTGGCCGGTAATCCCCTGAAAGCTTGGGTCTCTCCGCTGCCGCCTTGAATGTCGGTACAGCGCTGTACGGTGCACAGTTTAACGCGCAAGCCAGGATCGTATATCCCATCAACGGCGTAACGCCAATAGACTACGGTGATTGAATTCTGCGGGCTGACACCCTGAACCGGGGTTGGTGCCAGGGGCGCGGAGTTAAAAAGTTGACCGCGGTAAGTCAACGTCACCCCGGACTTACTGGCGTTCCACCCCCCTTGTGCCGCAGAGACGGCCAAAGGTGCAAGCAGTAGTGCCAGCACTGAAAATCGTTTCACGTTCACTGCGCCTCCCCGATCATCGCGGTCATTCTTATCTGACGGCTGTCGCTGATTTCAAGGTTAGAGAGCACCGCCATCTGCGGCAAACTGCGGTGCAAAAAACGCGCCAGCAGACCGCGCAAGGCATGGTTGACGAGCAGCACCGGCGGAGCCCCCAGCATTTCCTGACGACTGAGTGCCTGCTTGGCCTGCACCAGCAACCGATCGGCCAGTCCTGGTTCCAGTCCGCCGCCTCCTTGCAGCGCTTGCAGTAAGATGCGCTCCAGTGAACTATCTAAGCCAATCACTTGCAACTCGCCCTCACCCGGGAACCACTGTTGGGTGATGGCACGGCCCAAGGCAACCCTCACCACGGTGGTGAGTTCATAAGGATCCGGTTGAACCGGCGCGTGCTCGGCCAGCGTTTCAATGATGGTGCGCATATCGCGAATAGACACTTTCTCTTTCAGCAGGTTTTGCAACACCTTATGCAAGGTGGTCAGTGTCACCACGCCAGGGATCAAATCTTCAGTCAGCTTCGGCATTTCCTGCGAGACGCGATCCATCAGTTGCTGCGCTTCCTGACGACCAAATAACTCGCTCGCATAGAGGCCAATCAGGTGATTGAGGTGCGTGACCACTACGGTGCTCGCTTCCACTACCGTATAACCTTGCGTTTGCGCCTGTTCTTTCAATACGCCTTCAATCCACACGGCCGGAAGGCCAAAGGCCGGATCCTGTGTCTTGTCGCCCGGTAACTCGCCAAACGCATTCCCCGGATTAATTGCCATCCATCGACCAGGATAGGCTTCGCCGTGCCCCACTTCCACACCCTTCATCAAGATGCGATAGCTGGCAGGCGGCAATTCCATGTTGTCGCGAATATGCACCACGGGCGGCAGGAACCCCATCTCTTGCGCGAATTTTTTACGAATACTGCGAATGCGCCCCAGCAACTCGCCATCCTGTTGGTGATCGACCATCGGGATCAGCCGGTAGCCAACCTCCATACCGAGCGGATCTTCCAATTGCACATCAGACCAGGTGGCTTCAATAACCTTTGGTTTCTCATGCTGTTGCGGTTCGGTGCCAACGGCCGGCGCGGTGTTTTCACGTTGCTTCATCCACCAGGCCAATCCCAGCAACGCGGCGGTGAACAGCAGGAAGACAAAGTTGGGCATCCCTGGCACCATGCCGATGAGCCCCAATACCGCCGCACTCAGAACCATTACCCGAGGGTTGTTGAATAACTGGGTAACCATTTGCTGACCAACATCCTGGTCAGTGCTGACGCGCGTCACGATCACACCCGCCGCCGTCGAGATAACCAACGCCGGTATCTGGGCAACCAGACCATCACCGATGGTCAGCAGCGTATAGCTTTCTGCCGCTTGCCCCATCGCCATATTGTGTTGTACCACCCCAACCAACAACCCGCCGACAATGTTGATCACCATGATGATCAACCCGGCGATGGCATCCCCGCGTACAAACTTACTGGCACCGTCCATTGACCCGTAGAAATCGGCTTCCTGAGTCACTTCCGCGCGGCGTTTTTTCGCTTCATCTTCACCGATCAAACCGGCGTTCAAATCCGCATCAATTGCCATCTGTTTGCCTGGCATCCCATCCAGTACGAAGCGGGCACCCACTTCAGCAATACGCCCGGCACCCTTGGTGATGACCATAAAGTTAATCAGTACCAGAATGATGAACACCACGATACCAATGGCGAAGTTACCGCCCACCAGGAAGTGACCGAAGGCTTCTACCACACGCCCCGCCGCTGCGCTGCCCGTATGCCCTTCCAGCAAAATAATACGCGTAGAGGCGACGTTCAAAGATAAGCGTAACAGGGTGGAGAACAGCAAAATGGTTGGGAAGGCAGCAAAATCCAGCGTGCGCTGGGTAAACATCGCCACCAAGAGCACCATAATGGATAGCGCTATATTGAAGGTAAACAGCAAATCCAGAATGAAGGGCGGCAGCGGCAACACCATCATAGACAGGATCAGCAGGATGAGAACCGGGCCAGCTAATATTTGCCACTGGGTATTTTTAAATGTGGTCGGTAGTCGCAGTAAAGAGGCCAAATCAGGCATCGGTATTCATCTCTTCATGTGGTACAAAATCGAGCGCCGTCGGGACAGGAAGGTTTTTAGGTTTACGCGGGATGAGTCCCCCCTCACGCCGCCAGCGTCTTAGCTGGTAAACCCATGCCAATACTTCCGCCACAGCAGCATACAGTGTTGCCGGAATATGTTCGCCTATTTCCGCATGGCGAAACAGTGCGCGCGCCAACGGCGGTGCCTCCAAAACGGGAATACGGTGCTCAGCGCCAAGCTCGCGGATGCGCAAGGCAATTTCGCCGGCACCTTTCGCCAACACCTTGGGGGCATTCATTTTTTTATCATCATATTGCAGAGCAACCGAATAGTGTGTCGGGTTAGTAACGATCACATCGGCTTTTGGCACATCGGCCATCATACGCCGCTGGGCCAGCGCACGCTGCTGTTGCCGTATCCGCCCTTTTACATGCGGATCGCCTTCACTCTGCTTATGCTCATCGCGGATATCCTGCTTACTCATCCGCAATTTTTTAAAATGGCTCCAAAGCTGCCAGAAAACGTCAAATGCCACCATGGGAATCAATCCCAGGATGACAAAGAAAGCACATATTGCTACCAGCTCCAACGCATCTCCGAGCGCCGCAATCGGCGGTTCAGACACCAGATGCAGCATCGCCGCCCAATTGTGCATTAAGAACCAACCAGCGATGGTCCCCACCAATGCAGACTTGAGGATGGCTTTAAACAGTTCGGCCAACACCTGTGAGGAAAATATGCGCTTCAGGCCACTGATTGGGCTCAGCTTGGTCAGGTCGAATTTGATAGAGCTGGGGCTGAACAGCACGCCACCTAATAGCATAGGAGCCGCAATCGCCACCAGCACGGCGCCAACCATCAGTGGCACTAAAGCGGAAACGCCCTGCATCAGCAGCGATCCCAAATGTTGTAATAGCAGCTTGTCGTCCCGGAGCAACCCGGGATCGAAATGCAGCCCCTGAGCCACCATGGCAGAAAGCTTGCGCGCCATGGCACTGCCGCCCAGCCACAACAGTGCCAACCCTGAAATCAACATTAACATCGAGGTCAGTTCGCGCGAACGCGGAATCTGCCCCTCCTCTCTCGCCTTCTCTTGTCGGTGGGGTGTGGGGGCCTCTGTTTTTTCAAGGTCGCTATCTTCAGCCACAGCCGTGTTCCGATCGCATACTGTCAGGTTGAGGAGTAACGCTTAGCATGACAAATGTCCGCAATCCTTATGGCTTGAACAACGAAACAAACCTATAGCTTATTCAGGGATAGGGTAACACCAATAGAAACACCGTGACCGATCCACAGATCAATCACGGTGCCGGAGGCGAGATAGTCAGTGGGAGGCTCTATATTGCCGCGCTCCCTCTGAGTGCATTAGAAGCCCAGGCTGTCGAGCAAGTCATCAACCTGATCCTGATTGGATACCACGCCTGCGGCAGTTTTATCCATCTGAGGACCATTGAGCAAGCTGTCATTTGGCCGTTTCTTCTCAGCCGATTGCTCTGGCATGTTTTCCAACAACACCATCAGCAATTGTTTTTCGATTTCCTGAATGACCGTCATCATGCGTTTGATAACCTGACCGGTCAGATCCTGGAAGTCTTGCGCCATCATGATTTCCATCAATTGGGCATTGGTAAAAGAAGTGTGCTGCGGTACGTCATTCAAATAACTACGCGTATCCGTGACCAGTTCTTTTGCTTGCGCCAGTTCAATCGGATTTTCGAACCATTCATCCCAACGCGCTTTTAGCGCCTTGGCATCCGTTTCCAGTTGGTTCTGGACGGGTTGTGCGGCCTCAACGCTGCTTAAAGCACGTTCTGCCGCCTGTGCCGTCATTTGCACGACATAGTCGAGGCGATCGCGCGCATCGGGAATCGCTTCCGCGGCTTCCGCAATGGCCTGATCCAAACCCAGTTCACGCAAGCTGTCACGCAGCATGCGCGTTAATTGGCCAATACGGGAAATGATCTCCGTTGCAGAGGCAGTATCATTCACCGGTGGCATAGGATGTGACGTCATACGATCCCCTTACATGCCTAATTTTTCGAAAATCTTATTCAGTTTTTCTTCCAGGGTCGCAGCGGTGAACGGCTTAACCACATAGCCGCTAGCGCCCGCCTGAGCGGCAGCAATGATGTTCTCTTTTTTCGCTTCCGCCGTGACCATCAGGACAGGCAAACTCGACAGTGAACCATCAGCACGGATCGTTTGCAGCAGCTCAAGACCATCCATATTGGGCATATTCCAGTCGGAAATCACAAAGTCAAAACCGCCTGCGCGCAATTTGTTCAACGCGTCAGCACCATCCTCTGCTTCTTCCACATTATTAAAGCCCAGTTCCTTCAGTAGGTTACGAACAATGCGGCGCATCGTCGAAAAGTCGTCCACTACCAAAAATCTGAGTTCTTTATCGGCCATACCTACTCCTAATTTTTATTGCTCCCTTGGAGCTGCTGTTGCTATATACGTAATGCCTGTCCGGCAGAAATTTGTGCCAACATACGCTGGCTCACCTGGCTTAAATCTACCACTTCATCGACGCCACCCATCGCAATGGCTTCGCGTGGCATACCAAACACCACACAGCTTGCCTCATTTTGCGCCAGAGTGTAAGCACCAGCCTGATGCATTGCCAGCATTCCGGCTGCGCCGTCGTTTCCCATCCCCGTGAGGATAACTCCCACGGCATTTCGCCCGGCATACTGCGCGACCGACCGAAATAATACGTCTACTGACGGACGATGCCGGTTTACCGGCGGTCCGTCATTCAACCTGACTTGATAGTTAGCACCACTTTTCACCAACTCCAGATGACGCGCACCGGGTGCGATATACGCATGGCCCGGTAAAACACGCTCGCCATCTTCGGCTTCTTTTACCGTAATCTGACACAGTTTATTCAAGCGCTCAGCAAAAGATTTGGTGAAACCTGGCGGCATATGTTGGGTGATCAGCAATGCAGGGCTGGTTGCCGGCAATGGTTGCAGCACCTGGCGAATCGCTTCGGTACCGCCCGTCGACGCGCCGATAGCGATCAGCTTTTCACTACTGAGTATCGGCGTATGCTGAATAATTTTGGTCGGTTCGCTGGATGTACTACGCTGTGGCAAGCGCGCTTTGGCCGCCATGCGAATTTTCTCAGCGATCATCTCGCTGTAGGCTAACATGCCTTCGCGGATCCCCAACTGCGGCTTGGTGACAAAATCCAGCGCGCCCAGTTCCAACGCACGTAATGTCACCTCGGAGCCTTTTCCCGTCAGCGACGAGACCATCACCACAGGCATTGGCCGCAAGCGCATCAGTTTTTCCAGAAAGTCCAATCCGTCCATGCGCGGCATTTCCACATCCAGTGTCAATACCTGCGGATTGAATTTTTTGATCAGATCGCGGGCAACCAGAGGGTCGGGGGCGGTAGCAACCACTTCCATATCTGGATGACTATTAATAATTTCCGTCATGATCTGACGCATAAGCGCTGAATCATCTACACAAAGTACTTTAATCTTGCTCATTATCTTTCCTTAGCCAGCCCATAGACCGTCTGCCCGCGCAAGTAGAACTCCCGACTGATCTGACTGAAGTTTTCTGAATGGCCGGCAAATAATAACCCACCCGGCTTAAGCATAGGAACAAAGCGACGCAAAATACGCTCCTGCGTCTCTTTATCAAAGTAAATCATTATATTACGGCAGAAGATAGCATCAAAAGGTGCAGGAACATCCCAGGTTGGTGCCAACAGATTCAACTGTTGGAAATGCACCATCGCGGCGAGTTCCGGCCTTACGCGTACCAAACCGCTGTGAGGCCCGGTCCCGCGTAAAAAGAATTTTTGTAACTGTTGAGGAGAAAGCGTGCGCAGTTCCTCCTGACGATAAATCCCCGCCGTGGCTTTTTCCAATACCTGAGTATCAATATCGCTGGCCCAGATCTGGCAACCACTCACGCGGTTGCCCAGTACCTCCGCCAACGTGATCGCCAATGAATAAGGCTCTTCACCGGTGGATGCTGCCGTGCTCCACACAGTGTAGCCATTCGACCTTGATCGAGCATGCTCAGCAAGGATGGGAAAATGGTGCGCTTCGCGAAAGAAAGCCGTCAGGTTTGTTGTCAGGGCGTTAACAAACGCCTGCCATTCCGGGCTATTGACGTCCGCTTCCAGCAGCGCCAGATATTGCCCAAAATCATTAAGTCCCAGAGTACGCAACCGCCTCACCAAGCGGTTGTAAACCATTTCCCGTTTGTGATCGGCCAGCACAATGCCAGCACGTTGGTAAATCAACTGACTGATACGCCGAAAATGGGTATCCGACAACGGCAGTCTATCGACCATCTGTGTCAGGATAGACGCAGATTCAAGGCGATTTGGCGATGGGTTATTTTTCATATCAAACCGCTCAAACATCAATTAAGGTTATAGAGAGAGTCAATCCAGCCTTTCCTTCAACGCAAGTGCAGGTGCTACTTTGTAAGTATTAGTCGATATTTCATCGTCGGTCACGTCAAGACGGAAAACTGAAACGGCATCCGTCAACATCATTGCCTGCGCTTCCAATGCCTGAACGGCGGATGATGCTTCCTCTACCAGCGCAGCATTCTGTTGCGTTGCACTGTCCATTTCTGTCACCGCTTGAGCAACCTGCTCAATGCCCCTGCTCTGCTCATCGGATGCAGACGCAATTTCTCCCATGATGTCCGTCACACGCTTCACCGACGTGACGATATCATCCATGGTGTTACCGGCATCCTTCACCAACACAGAGCCTTGCTCAACGCGCCCAACCGATTCCTCTATCAGCGCTTTAATCTCTTTAGCTGCCTGCGCACTGCGCTGTGCCAGACTGCGCACTTCACCCGCCACCACGGCGAAACCACGCCCTTGTTCGCCCGCACGCGCCGCTTCAACAGCCGCATTCAGCGCCAGAATATTGGTTTGGAAAGCAATACCATCAATCACTCCGGTGATGTCACTGATTTTACGTGAACTCACGGCAATATCCTGCATCGTTTTCACTACGCCAGCGGTAATTTCCCCCCCTTTATGGGCGGTGTGGGTGGTCTCCTGTGCCAATTTGGAAGCCTGGTGCGCATTGTCCGCATTTTGCTTCACGATAGCGGTCAGTTGTTCCATGCTGGCGGCCGTTTGTTCTAACGCAGACGCCTGTGATTCAGTGCGAGATGACAAATCCACGTTACCGGAGGAGATTTCACGCACACCCAGCAGCATCCCGGTAGCACCTTGACGCACGGTATGTACCGTCGAGGCCAGCGAGGTCTGCATGTGTTGCAGCGCTGTGAACATCACCCCAATTTCATTCTGACCGTAGTCGGCGATTTTTACCGTCAGGTGCCCCTGCGCGATATGCTCAAAATGCTCGCGCATGATGGTCAACGGCGTCAGGATGATCTTGCGCAGCCACACCACGGCCACAGCGACCAAAGCCAGAGAAAGCACCACGACAATGCCAAACGACCAGGTTGAATGGTCATAGGAATCGCGGCTTGCCTGACCGGCTTGCTGCAAATGCGTTTGGACGTAGGTCAGATAGGCAGAAAAGCTCTTCTCAAAATTATCCTGAAATGACTGGGTCGGCTGGTCCAGAAAAGGTTGTAGCTGGCCTTTATCCAGAAAACCAATCAGCTCGGCCAACGCACCGTTGAGTTTGTCGTAGCTCGCTTTCGTGCCCTCAGCCAGACGCTGTCCTTCCTCCGTCAATTGCGTGGTAGCAACGAACTGTTTGAAATAGACATCCGCCTGAGCCAGCGAGGCACGCGCACTGTTCATCAACACGGAGACTTGCTCTTGCGGCACGTTACGCGCCGCGCGTGTTGCCGCACGGTTCAAGGTATTACGGGTTTGCAACAATGCCACCCAACTCTGGCTTAAACTGTCGCGCTGCTGGCTGACGGTCTCCACGCGCGTAAAATTCTGATAGTCCGTTTTGAACGCCGTAAAAGATAAACTGCTGGATACCAACTGCACGGCACAAAACACAAACAACAACACAAACAAACCGGTAGAAACACGAATCCGCGTCAACATACTGCCTCCAACCTGGGTGATCGGTCGGCGTCACGCCGACACGATCGATACGTTCTTGTTTTAAAATGCTTCTTTATAAATCACTGAGCCTGAAATACACATGGTCGTTCGGTTAGAACGTTTCCCAATTATCTGAGGTCACGGCGTCTGCTTTTTTCTTACTGCCCGCAGAGGCGGTCGGCAGCAATACCGGGCCTGTTGTTGCGTCAACCGAAGCCGGTGTGGGAGAGGCAATGCGCGAACGTCCCCCCATTGCAGGTAACTGGAAGACCGCAACGGCCTGGTTTAACCCAATAACTTGTTGTTCGAGTGCGGCCGCAGCGGCGGCAGATTCCTCTACAAGCGCAGAGTTCTGCTGCGTCACGCGGTCCATTTCGGTAACCGCCTGCCCGACCTGTCCAATGCCTTTGCTCTGTTCGTCAGAAGCAGAAGCGATTTCACCCATGATATCGGTCACACGCGTCACCGAGCTAAGAATTTCGCCCATGGTCTCACCCGCACTTTCTACTAATACAGATCCTTCATCGACACGATTTACAGAATCTTCAATCAAACTTTTAATTTCTTTCGCTGCCTGGGCGCTACGCTGTGCCAAATTGCGCACCTCTCCCGCCACCACAGCGAAGCCACGGCCCTGCTCTCCCGCACGCGCTGCTTCAACCGCCGCGTTTAATGCCAGAATATTAGTCTGAAATGCGATACCATCAATAACGCTGGTGATATCAGCAATTTTCTGTGAGCTACCGGCAATGTTGTGCATGGTTTTCACGACATTATCGACCACCTTGCCACCGCGTTGCGCGGTTTCTGACGCGCTCAGCGCCAGTTGGCTCGCCTGACGCGCATTTTCCGCATTCTGTCGTACCGTTGCCGTCAGTTGTTCCATACTGGCCGCCGTTTGCTCCAGCGACGACGCCTGCTCTTCAGTACGCGATGAAAGATCGGTATTGCCAGCACTGATTTCGGATGCCCCAGTGTAAATAGCATCAGCACCCTGGCGCACCGCGCTCACCGTGCTGATCAATTCGGACTGCATGTGGCGCATGCTGTCTGCCAGTGTCCCCATTTCATTGCGACTATGATAATTCATGTTCTGAGTCAGATCGCCGCGCGCAATGTGTTGCGTATGTTCCACAATATTATTCAGCGGATGAATTAATATCCGTTGGATAGCAAACCAGGCTGATAGAATTAAAGCGACAACAACAGAAATCACCGCCCCCAAAATCCAGAGAGCTGATTGATAAGCACTTTCGTTGCGTGAAATTTCTGTGTTATATAATTTTTCACTTTCTGCTTTATAAGCATTGTACGCTTTTTCAAATCCATCCTGATAGCTTTGTGTTGGCTGATCGATAAATTTTTTAATATCCCCGGCAGAAAGCAGTTGAATTAACTCTGCCAGTGCGGCATTCAACGTTGTGTAACTCTGCTTGACATCTTGCGCGATGACATTGCTCTGCTGCGCCGAGCGCGCTACGCGTTCATAGTCTGCGAAGTATTTGTTTGCGCTGATTAATTGCCGTTGCGCATCTTCCAGTAACGCTTTTACCGATGACCCAGTGCCCGCCCCCGTGGCATCGAGCGCAAATCGACTTCCTGCTCGATTAAGGGTATTTCGCGTTTGCAATAAATATGACCAACTGGCATCAAGCGCAGATTTTTGATTATTAATGATGAGCGTATTACCAAATACCTCTTTATCATTTTTTAGCGCATTAAAAAATAGCCCACCGGAAACAACTTGCAGCACACCAAATAGCAGCAGTACACAAAGTAGCGCTGTGACAATTTTGATACGATTCAACATATGACGCCTTTTAAGTAAACGAATAGCCGGAAAACCGGCATCAGAGAGGAATAAGTTCCAGATAACCTAAATAGAGAAAAGAGCAAGAAAGGTCAGAGCCACACAGCGATGGCTCTGAAAAAAAAGATTACGCTTTTGCAACGATATCGACTAATGCCATTTCTTCACTGCTGAGCAATTTCTCGATATCGACCAGGATGAGCATTCTCTCACCCAGGGAGCCGAGACCTGTCAAATATTCTGTGGACAGGGTTACGGCAAACTCCGGTGCAGGGCGAATCTGATCCGCCGTCAGCGACAGTACGTCAGATACGCCGTCAACCACGATCCCCACCACGCGCTGTCCCAGATTGAGGACAATCACCACGGTGTTGTCATCGTAATCCACTTCCTGCTGGGCAAACTTAATGCGCAGATCGACGATCGGTACGATAACGCCGCGCAGGTTAGTCACCCCTTTGATAAAGGAGGGCGTGTTTGCAATGCGCGTGACCTGATCGTAACCCCGGATCTCTTGCACCTTAAGAATATCGACGCCGTACTCCTCGTCGCCCAGTGTGAAAATCAGGAATTCCTGTCCCACGGTTTCACCGGCTATTTTTGTGACGTTGGCAAGTCCAGTCATGTTTTTCACCTTAATTATTCACGTTCTATGTGTTATTACGCCGCGGTCTCAACAACGCGCTTTTCACGGTTCAATGCCTGCAACGCCGAAACGTCGACAATCAATGCCACGCTGCCGTCACCTAAAATGGTCGCAGCGGAAACACCCGGCACTTTGCGATAGTTGCTTTCCAGGTTTTTCACCACAACCTGGTGTTGACCAATCAATTGATCAACCAGCAAAGCATAGCGGCGACCTGCGCTCTGTAGAATGACGACGATACCCTGAGTCGCATCGGTCTTCGCGCCTTCAACATCAAAAATGTGGAACAGCTCAACCAGAGGCAGATATTCTCCGCGCACTTGCAGCACACGCTCGCCCCCCGCTAACGGATAAATATCCTCGGCGCGAGGTTGTAACGATTCCATTACTGCACCCAACGGCAGAATGAACACTTCTTTGCTGACCTTCACGGACATGCCATCCAGTATGGCCAGTGTGAGCGGGAGCAGGATACGAATAGTGGTACCTTTGCCAGCCTGGAAGTGAATCTCAACGTGTCCACCCATCTCCTGGATGTTACGTTTTACCACGTCCATACCCACGCCGCGCCCGGAGACGTCTGTGACTTTTTCAGCCGTTGAGAAACCTGGCGCAAAAATTAACATGCCAACATCTTCGTCAGACATGTTTTCATTCACCGCTAAGCCTTGCGACATCGCTTTCGCTAAAATACGCTCACGGTTCAAACCTGCACCATCATCAATAACTTCGATGCAGATATTCCCGCCCTGGTGTTCGGCGAGCAGCGTCAAATTGCCCACGGGCGATTTCCCGGCAGCAATACGTTTCTCTGGCGATTCAATACCGTGATCGAGGCTATTACGTACCAAGTGAGTAAGCGGGTCAATAATGCGCTCAATCAGGCTCTTATCCAATTCGGTAGAGCTACCGATCTGGGTCAATTCAACCTGCTTGTCCAGTTTGGCGGCCAAATCGCGCACCAAACGCGGGAAGCGGCTGAATACGTATTCCATTGGCATCATACGAATAGACATCACCGATTCTTGCAAATCGCGCGCGTTTCGCTCGAGTTGCCCCATACTGTTCAGTAGGTCGGCATGCACCACCGGATCGAGCGCCGTAGAGCGCTGTGCCAGCATGGACTGCGTTATCACCAGTTCACCGACCAGGTTGATTAACTGATCGACTTTTTCTACTGCCACACGAATGCTGGTATCACCGGTTTTAGGGCGGTTTTTATTGGCATCGTGTGCAGGCTGTTGCGCTTTTGCCGCAGCAACAGGCGCGGGAGGTGTTTCAACCTTGGCCTCAACCACAGGCTCTGGCGCGGTTGGCATAACGGCCAGTTCTGGCGCAAGCTCAGCGGCAGGAGCAGCACTTGGCACGGAGGCTGGCGGCGCACCAAAATGGATCTGCTCAGGCTCTAACACAAAGCAGAGCACGGCGCTGATATCGTCTTCACTTTCAGACGTTACCAACGTGACGGATAGGCTGCTGTCCGTCTGCTGGGGGTCTTTCACCGTTCCCAGGTTGCCCAGCTCTTCAAGCATTTGCGGAATTTCTTGCGCTTTAAGCCCGGTCAGTGAAATACGCAACTCACCGTTTCCGACCTGAGCGAGGGTAGGTGCGGCCTCAGAGGAAGTGCTTACCGCAGTGGCCGCTGGCGCGCTGCCTTCCCCTTTAGCATCGAGCGCCAGTTGGCGCAGTGCCTGACAGATATACTCAAAGCTCTCGGCATTGGGTTCCTGTGCGGTTTTATAAGCGTCCAACTGATCCTGCATAATATCTTTTGTTTCCAAAAACAGGTTGATGATATCGGTACTCAAACGCATCTCTCCGCGTCGCGCACCATCAAGCAGGTTTTCCATCAAATGGGTGGTTTCCTGCAATACGGTAAAACCGAACGTTCCCGCGCCGCCTTTAATGGAATGGGCGGCACGGAAGATGGCATTCATTTGCTCAGTATCAGGGGCTTGTGGATCTAATAACAACAAATGTTGTTCCATATCCGCCAGTAATTCATCTGCTTCATCAAAAAAAGTTTGATAAAAAGCACTCATGTCCATGCTCACGTGATCACCTCTGCTGCGAATCGTGGCTTATTGATGAAGGTGTTGCCTGGCTGTCCGGAGCGGCTGGCAACGCGGTGGTTGGTTGCTGGCGCCCTGAAGCAGGTACTCCATTCCCTGTCTGCGGCGATGCTGTACCGCCGCTATTAATTGTATTGGTACTGCTTACAGTGCTGTTACTGGTGGCGCTATTGTTATTGGTTGTGGTACTGCTCGAACTGGTATTGCTACTACTGGGAGGTACACTGTTCGTTGGCACCACGCCAGCGGCTCCTCCCGAGACTGGCGTATTACTTGCGCCGTTATTGCTATTGTCGGCAGCAGGCTCGTCGGGTTTAGTGTTCTCCGCGGGCAAATTTTGCAACGTTTCCGCTTTGTCGATATCAATCGCACGGCTTTCACTGTTTTCTTGCTCAATGGCGCGCTGCGCATCACGGTTAAGCACCATCAAACTGATCCGGCGGTTGATGGCGTCATTTTTATTGGTAGCCTGCTTCAAACTCATGGTATCTGCCATACCCACCACTCGCAGAACTTTGCCGTCAGACAGGCCGCCGGCAATCAGCTCGCGTCGGGAAGCATTTGCCCGATCCGCAGACAGCTCCCAGTTACTGTAGCCACGTTGCCCCTGTGCATACTGCACGTCATCGGTGTGCCCTGACAGGCTGATCTTATTGGGGATATCATTAAGAATGGGGGCTATCGCACGCAGGATATGGCTCATATAGGGCTCAACCTGCGCACTGCCGGTTTTGAACATAGGGCGGTTTTGGCTATCAATGATCTGGATGCGTAACCCTTCATCGACCATTTCAATGAGCAGATGCGGCCGAAGCGCCCTGAGACGCGGGTCTGATTCGATCAACTGTTCCAGTTGCTCGCGCAATTTGTTCAAGCGAATGTCATCGAGTCTGTCACGCTGATTGGCTTCGGGAGGCATCTCAGGCTCACGCTTGACCACGCCTTCCTGTTGGGTGTAATCGTTACCCCCGCCGGGAATCGGGCTGCTGTCTTCACTGACACGCGAGCCCGACGTTAACGCGACTTTGAGCGGAGTCCGAAAATATTCGGCAATCTGCGTCAATTGTGATGGGCTGGCGATGGCGATAAGCCACATCACCAAGAACAGCGCCATCATAGCAGTCATAAAGTCAGCATAAGCTATTTTCCACGAGCCGCCATGGTGCGCCGCGTGGCCAGACTTCCTTTTCTTGCGTATTATCGGATGCTGATGTTTCATTAGTCACTTTCCGCAGCCTGCTGAGCCGGTGCTTTCACACGACGAATATGTTCTTCCATCTCAGTGAAGGTCGGACGGACTGTGGAGTACAGCGTTTTACGCCCAAACTCAACGGCAATCTGCGGCGCATACCCGTTCAAGCTGGAGAGCAGCGTCACCTTGATGCATTGTAGAACTTTTACTTTTTCCGAATTCTTTTGGCGCAGCAGTGATGCCAGTGGAGAAACAAAGCCGTATGCTAGCAAGATCCCTAGGAATGTCCCCACCATGGCGTGCGCAATCATCATCCCCAACTCAGCAGCAGGGCGATCAACGTAAGCCAAGGAGTGCACGACCCCCATGACCGCCGCAACAATACCAAACGCAGGAAGCCCATCCCCCATCAGGTTCAAACTCATAGCTGGCACTTCGAGTTCGTGCTCTAGCGTTTCGATTTCTTCGTCCATTAGCGTTTCGATTTCAAACGCATTCATGTTGCCGCTGATCATCAGTCGCATATAGTCAGTAATGAATTCAATGACGTGACTGTCGGCGATCACACGAGGGTAGCTGGAGAAAATTTCGCTCTCACGCGGACTGTCGATATCACCTTCCAGAGAAAGCATACCCTGCTGACGCGATTTCGCCATCAGACGAAACAACAGCGCCATCAGATCCATGTAGAGATCCCGGCTATATTTGGAGCCTTTGAACAGTTGTGGGAAGGCGCGAACCGTACCTTTAATGGCTTTGGCGTTGTTACCGACGATAAACGCACCGAGCGCCGAACCACCGATTATCAGCAGCTCCGAGGGCTGATACAACGCGCCCAGCGCCCCGCCGACCATAAGGTAACCACCCAGTATCGAACCTATTATTACGAGATAACCCAATATAACAAGCACAAGAATTCCTTATAACAAATCGCGGGTGGAAGCTGAGGTAAAACATCCGTCGAGCAGGAATTTCTTGAGGAGGGATGTACTCAGCCCGCAACAACACGGGCTGAGACAGACTCACAACCGCCACCAGGCTCAGACAGCATGTTTTACCGGTTCATCCAGTAGTTGCGGTAGTATATCGGCAAGATTCGGTGAAAGTTTACGTCTTTTTACCGCTCTGGAGGGTGGCTGACACAAGCTACAAACAAAACTGTTTTTCGGCAGATGAGCATGCGTAATAAACATCCCGTTGCAACAATTGCACGACGATAGCTGTAGCATACCGCTATCCACGAAACGAACCAATGTCCAAGCACGAGTCAAGGCAAGTAACGGCGTATCATTGTTGGGGGCGCACTGTTCAAGATAAAGACGGTATGCTTTGATAACGGCTTCAACGCCATTACAATGGCTAGTCTTTAACAAAAAAGCGTACGCATTATAAAACATGGAAGAATGAATATTCTGTTCCCAGGTCATGAACCAGTCCGTGGAAAATGGCAACATTCCTTTTGGAGGTGGGCTCCCCCGAAGCTCTTTATAAAGTTTAATTAAACGCCCACGACTTAATTGTGTTTCACTTTCCAACATCTGCAATCGAGCACCCAGAGAGATCAATTCCATCGCTAACTGGATGTCCTTTGCTTCCTGAACAATACTCTTTTCCGTCATTATTATGCCCTTTTCTTAGGCAAGTTATCGTCTTTCGAAGATAACTGGTTTAATAAGTGACTCGACAGCAAAATTCCAGTATGGATTTGTTGTAAATCATCCACGCGGGATTCTTGTGTTAATAACTTGATCGTGTTGTGATCGTCAAAACGAAAATGACAAATCAGTTGATTGGTTTCCGCCAGTTTAACCATCTGAGGCAGTGTGAGCTGCATCAAAGTATCTGCCATGGCTTCATCAATACCTAAACGAAACATCGCAGAAGCTTTTTCATCATTGATTAAACGTTGTGCCAGTAACAGATAAGACAGATTTATGTCATAAATGTGTTTGAGTAATTCAGAGGTACCCATATTTCCCATCTCGACAGGCTATGTTCAAAGCATAAGTTGGGGGATAGTGGCTATCGCCCGGTTAAAAATCACTCTCCATTGATGGCATGAAAACATTCGGTGCCAGAGACTATCTTTTGTTACCTTACTTTCTTATTATGACAATCACATGCTACAGCCAACTTCTTTTGCTGCCCAACTTGCTTATCCATTAACCCCGTATGACAACCTAAATCACCGCATCAGGAAGCATAGGATTATTCCTAAATCCTCGCAACTGTACCGCCTAATCCCTCAAACACACAACGCGACCAGAGAATCATTTTAGTAATTATGTGACTTGTATCACATAATTGAAAGGTATTATCACCAAAAGCCGTGTGGTAAGAACTCTTACCAGATCGTTTATTGCCCATCTTTTTGACAAGTAACCTTTCACTTTACTAAAGCAGGCACAGTTATACCTTTTTCAAATAGGTTTATCTTAATGATAGATATATAAAAAATGTAACAATATTACGCTGATGTCAGCGATACCAAAAGTGAGCGCTCAGTAGCGATAAGTGTAGGAGAGGATAACCATTATGTCTTAACCAAATGTCACTCACACTGACTTTGCAGTAGTATCAAAGCCGTTTTTTGTTATTTTGAACCTGGGGTGATTATAAAATGTACAACTTTAGTTATTACAACCCAACGCGCATCGTGTTTGGTCAGGGAAGAATTGCTGAGATTAATCAACACATCCCCGTCAATGCACGCGTGTTGATTACCTACGGTGGAGAAAGTGCGAAAAAGTACGGCACGCTAGCCGAAGTCAGACAAGCACTGGGTGAGCGTTACGCTGTGGAGTTTGGCGGCATTGAAGCGAATCCCCACTATGAAACCTTGATGAAAGCCACACAGTTAGCAAAAGAGCACCATGTCGATTATCTACTGGCTGTGGGTGGTGGTTCGGTGGTGGATGGCACCAAATTCATAGCCGCTGCCTATTACCATGAAAATGTATGGGATCATTGGGTTAACAAAACACCGATTACTCAGGCACTGCCGATGGGCTGTGTCATGACTTTGCCGGCCACTGGTTCGGAGATGAATGCCACGTCGGTGGTCTCGCACATTGCGTCAGGTGCAAAAGTGGGGTTTAACCATCCGCTGCTTTTCCCCCAGTTTGCGGTTCTCGATCCTGAGAAATCCTATACCCTGCCCGCTCGGCAAGTCGCCAACGGCGTGGTAGATGCCTTTGTGCACGTTATCGAGCAATATCTCACCTTCCCTGTCTATGGCAAAGTGCAAGACCGCTTCGCTGAAGGGTTATTGCTCACGCTGTTGGAAGAAGGCCCTAAAGCGCTTACCCAGCCTGAAAATTACGATGTGCGAGCTACCCTAACCTGGAGCGCCACGCTGGCATTAAACGGGCTTATCGGCGCAGGTGTGCCACAAGATTGGGCCACGCACCGTATCGGCCATCAGCTCACCTCGCTTTACGGCCTGGACCATGCACAAACGCTCGCCGTATTACTTCCTTCTTTATTATATGTGCAACGCAATAATAAGCATGAGAAGCTTTTACAATATGCTACGCGCATCTGGCAAATAACCGAGGGGGATGATGAGACCCGCATTTCCCAGGCGATCGCAAAAACGCGCGATTTCTTTGAACTCATGGGTATCAAAACCCGCATGCGCGATTATGGATTACCATCGGATGCGGTGGAAGCGATAATCCACAATCTGAAAGTCTTTAATCTGTTACCGCAGGGTGAAAGGCAAGATATTGATGAAGTGATGGCAAGAGAAATTCTGACCCTCAGCTATTAAATCTGATCCCCTCGGCGCGTGCGCAAAGGGGATATTGGCTTATTTTGTCTGGGGTGACCGGTTTACCAACCCAATCCCCAGGCACACCAGCACCAAAGCAGCAGCATAACGCCACTCAAGAATGCTCTCATCGAGAAACAGCGCAGAGAGCACAGCACCGGCAATCGGGATCAGGAAATTGAACGGGGCGACAGTGCCAACCTTGTTATATTTTAGCAATTGACTCCACAGCGCAAAGGTGATCGATGAAAGCAGTACAAGATAAAAAAGAATCAATACAGAATTCCAACCGTGGACACTCAATGAGCCCCCACTGAAATACCCCGTCAGCGTAAGGATTATACCGCCAACCGCCAGTTGATACCCTGTCATTACAATCGGATCCATGGTTTGAGAGATGCGTTTCCCATAAATTGTTGCCGCTGACAAAATAAATGCAGCAATCACAACAAAACCGTCTCCCATTAATGTAAAGCTGAAATCATCAAGGCCTTTCACATTAACAACCGTGACACCTAAAAACCCTAACAGGCAACCGATGGCTTTATTCGGTGTTATTTTATCATTGGCATAAAGACAATGTGCGAGCAGTACGCTGAAAAACGTACTGGTGGCATTCATAATAGACCCTTTTACTCCAGTGGTATAAGCGAGCCCAATATAAAAGAAAATATACTGTAACGTTGTTTGTGTGATCCCGAGCACCGCTAATTGCCGGAGTTGCCCTGGCTTGAACCGCGCAATCGCCTTGCCACTCGCTATTGCTAACAGCAACAACAACCCGCCCGCCAGCACAAAACGGTAACCAGCGAACACCAACTTTGAGGCGATATCCCCCTCTGCTATCAGGAACAAGGCATAGCCATTTTTGATGGCCGGATAGGCGCTTCCCCACAACAGGCAGCACAGGGTTGCCAGCGCGAAAACTATTTTTTCATTGGTAAAAAATGCGGTTGTATTCTTCAAAAAAGACTCCAATAGAAACAGCCCACTGATGCAATAAAAGTAGGCGGATCGGCATTTATTTTTTCACGACAATTTGTTTTACAGCGATGTTACGAAATTCCACAAGCTACTTTATCAGCAACAAAAATGAAAATACGTTTTAAAAAGCAAAAATTGTGATCGAGATCTCGACGACTACAATTAAGATTTTTCACTATAGGCCGATTATCTTTTATATTGGTTACGACTAAAAGGAACACTCGTTGTTACTGTAAGGGTGCTGAATACCAAAGATGCGTGATGTGTCTTGTTGTTTGGTAAATTGTAATCACTTTTCCTGAAAAATGAGCGAATGGACATGAAAATAACTTCACAATCTGAGCAGCAGGGGAAAACAGGTGTGTTGAATAATTTACGCTTAGTGCCTTTATTCGTTATCATTCTTGGCGGCATCATGCTGATGTTCGCCGTGTCGATAGGGACTTCCAGCTATTTTCTGGCACGCAGCAACCAATACCTCGCCGACGTCACGCAAGAAATCGACGTTCGCATGGGGCTTTCCAACAGTTCCAATCATCTACGCACCGCGCGTCTGCTCCTGATTCAGGCGTCGTCCGCTGCACGTATCGGTGATTCCGCGGTCTACAATGAAAACCTGAAGCAAGCAGCGCAACGCGTAGAGCAATCACAAAAAGCTTTTCAACTGTATGAAAATCGCCCGATAAAAACCGAGTATGATATTTCGCTTGATGCCGGATTAACCAAAGCGTACGAAGACTATATCAAACAAGGTATTACCCCCATGATGGCGTCGGCGAAGGATGGTCTGTTCGAAGAAGTCCTGAGCCATGAGGCCGAAGAAGTTCGCGTTCTTGATGCTAACTACAACAAACCGTTACTGGATGCGGTCGCTTACCGCACCGAGCGTGCACAGCAACTCAATAAGATAGCCACTGAGAACGCCACCTTAGGGTATGCGCTGATGGGGGCCAGCTTTGGTATCGCCCTGTTGCTCTCGCTGCTGACCTTCACGTTCCTGCGCGGTGCCTTGATCCGTCCGATGAACGCACTGGTGGCGCGTATTCAACGCATTGCCCAAGGCGATCTCACACAGCATTCGGTGAGCTACGGCTCAAATGAAATCGGCACGTTAGGCAATAATGTGCAACACATGCAGGCCTCACTGGTCAACACCGTTGCCACCGTGCGAGAAAGCGCTGATTCCATTTATCAGGGTTCAACCGAAATCTCTTCTGGAAACACGGACCTGTCATCGCGTACTGAGCAGCAGGCTGCTGCGTTAGAACAAACGGCCGCCAGTATGGAACAATTGACCGCAACCGTTAAGCAGAACTCAGAAAACGCACACCACGCCAGCCAGTTGGCGGCCAATGCCTCGAATAAAGCCAAACAAGGTGGCAATATCGTTTCTAATGTTATTGAAACGATGGATAGCATTTCCGGCAGTTCGCGCAAGATTTCTGAAATCACCAATGTGATTAACAGTATCGCCTTCCAAACCAACATTCTGGCGTTGAACGCTGCCGTCGAAGCTGCGCGTGCCGGTGAACAAGGTCGTGGTTTTGCCGTGGTTGCCAGCGAGGTTCGTAGTCTGGCGCAGCGCAGTGCGCAGGCAGCAAAAGAGATTGAAACATTAATATCTGAATCGGTATCACTGGTGAGCAGTGGTTCGACGCTCGTCGATCAGGCTGGGCAAACCATGAAAGAGATTGTTGATGCCGTTACCAATGTGACTGACATTATGGGGGAGATCGCGTCCGCTTCTGATGAACAAAGTCGTGGTATTGGTCAGGTGGGACAAGCGATTGCTGAGATGGACAGTGTCACGCAGCAAAACGCCGCGTTGGTCCAGGAAGCAACGGCAGCCGCCGCTTCGCTCGAAGAGCAGGCTGCACTGCTGACACGCGCCGTGGCCGTGTTCAAGCTACAAGAGCAGCGTGCAACGCCGACACCCGCGCCATATACGCTGGCATCAACCAAAAGTGCACCAGCCGCGCTGCCGCTAGGCAATAAAAAAGCCACTAACAGCAACGAGCATTGGGAAACATTCTAACCACTTACTGGCGGGGCAGGTCTGCTTGCAGCCCTGCTCCACTAGCGATCCGTGCCTTCCTGTTTCAATTCCACAAAAATGCCTTCTGGGTTTTCTTCTTCATTAAAAAACCAAATACCCGCCGGGTAGTCCGGCAAGGCAACAAGGTACATCGTCCCTTCGAGAAACGGCTCTACCGCTAACACCGTGCCTTCCCGTCGCTCTGCGTCGTCGGTTTTTACTGTAACGATATCATTCACTTTCACGGCGTATACCCTCAATGTCGTCTTTAGCTACTGCTCACCGCGTGTAAGCGGTCATACTGTGCCTGTGCCAACCGCACTGATTCAATATTGGATTCTGCCCAGTGGGCCAAACTTTCGAACGTCTCCACCAATGTCAGCCCAACCGGTGTCAGTGAATACTCTACGGTAACCGGAACCGTGGCAAAAACACGACGGGCAACCAAGCCATCTCGCTCCAGCTTTTTCAGCGTTTGCGACAAGACTTTCTGGGTGATGCCGTCGATATCCCGCCGTAATTGATTGAAACGCGTCTCACCTGACTTTAAACGACCAATAATCAGTATGGTCCACTTATCTGCTAGTCGCTCCAAAAACTGGCGCGCCGGACAGTGCGATGAATAGACGCTGTAACCAGAGACGGTATCGCTCTCAATGGATTGTATTTGCATAGTATCCTCCAGGAAACCTGGTATCGTCCAGGTGCCTTCTTGTCAACGCAGTATACCATATATACTATCTTTCCATCGAAAACTGATGTTTTCTTCAATCGCTTACGAAACCATCGCCTCCGTCCCTGTTGTTACTGATGAAAGGAAAAGTGAACATGAGTAAGACTGTTGTTGTTTATTTCTCAGGATATGGCCACACCCAGCGCGTCGCAGAGTATGTTGCACAAGGTGCTGATGCAACGCGTATCGCCGTGGATGAAAATGGCGATATTACGGCTGATGAGTGGGAAACCCTGAACGCAGCGGATGCCATCATTTTTGGTGCGCCCACCTACATGGGTTCGGTGCCCTGGCAGTTTAAAAAATTCGCAGATGCTTCTTCTAAAGCCTGGTTTACTCGTGCCTGGCAGGATAAGGTTTTTGGCGGTTTTACCAACAGCGCCAGCCTGAACGGTGACAAGCAGGTTAGCCTGATTTGGATGCAAACCCTGGCGTCTCAGCACGGCGGTCTGTGGGTGAGCCTGGGCTTACTGCCCGCTAACACCAAAACAGCGACGCGCGCCGATGTTAATAACCTTGGTGGCTCAGTGGGTCTTCTGGTGCAATCCCCTTCCGATGGCCCGGCAGAGGATATTCCCTCCGGTGATTTGGAAACCGCGAAGCAATATGGCGCACGCGTTGCCGCCGTTGCAGCACGTCTGCGCGGATAACCTCCCCCGTTAATCTTCAGTTATCGAGCCAGCGGCACGCTGGCTTTTTTATTTAATACGCACGCCCTACCCTCCTGTCATCATAGTGTCATCATTTATACACATAATAGCGGCACGGCCATCTGGAGATGAAAAAATGATAACCATTCATGCCAAAAGCACGAGTGAAGCTGAAAAGTTGCTCGCTTCCGGTACCACCAGCAAAGTGCTTCTTGATTATTCCGTGACTACCGATGATTTTTTTAGAATCGCTGATGCATGGTGTGCACAAGGTGCAAAGATCAGCAAAAAAGCAGGGATGTTTGTTATTTCGTTGAAGGGGTTCCGCATCCCCCCCAACGATTAATCGATTAGCAAACTCAGAAAGTCCCTCAATATTAAAGTGCCTCTTTCGGCGATGGCATATCAGAGCGTCGCTGCAAAAAAATATTTCCATCTGGAACCGCCCTCTCAAGTTCATCATTTATTTTTATTGCATTGATTGATATTAAACTACCGTTTAAAAAACGCATGTCACTAAACAATAATCGCAATACCCGGTTCGCCAATTGGGTAGCCTATAAAGTGACACATGACAGTATTGCCAGCGGTGGCACCCGAAACTGGAGGCGCGACCCCGTGCTACCAGATTCGGACACGCTTGCCCCAGTCGCCTACACAGGTGCAAATGCGGCCTTGTCCGTCGATCGCGGACATCAAGTCCCCCTTCGTGAACTGCACCCCAAAAGTTGGACACCCAACTGAGTAAGGTGCAATTTGATGAA
>CAXYYB010000015.1:0-84652 GCA_964293225.1 uncultured Symbiopectobacterium sp.
CTTATGAAGACATTACTAACATCACGGTGTATTAATCAACGGGGAGCAGGTCACCGATGCTGAAAAACAAACCTATTTTAATGACACCTTAAAACAACTCAATACGCTCAATACCACCGGTGATATCACGCTTAATGCAGGGAAGTCCCTTGATATTGCAGGCATAACACTGAATGCCACAAACACCATCAGCCTGACGGCAGGGGAGGATATTAATCTTAACCCCAGATCGCTGGCGACCATCCCGAAATCGCTTTTCCCTGAATCGCGACAGGCAGAGCTGAGTAGTCGCCTTAGCGCAGGTAATCAGTTACTGATCTCCAGTGGAAGAGATTTACTGGCTCAATCCGCTGATCTCTCTGCACAGGGCAATACTACCCTGCTGGCAGGCAACAACCTGAGCCTCTTCGCAACGGGCTATTCAGCCCTTGATAGCACCAATGACAATAACAAAGACGATCGCTATATCACGGCGCGTGTGCATGCAGGAAAAAAACTGACGCTGGCCGCCAATGGGGATTTCATCGCTAATGGCACGGATTTCTCTTCCGAAAACGATATGACGCTCAGTTCCGGCGGAAAAATGGAACTGAACGCGGTAATGTAAGTATCCCATCCAAGCGGACCATGCACTTTTAGATATCTGACCTAGCGTTTCGTAATGTCCTAGATGTCCGCTCATGGCACAGGACTGCTGTTACAGACCCTTCAATCGATCCAGAGATGTCTAACGCATCATCGATTTCAATAGCTAGGTTAAGTAGGGATTTTGGCGATGGTATGAAATGAGAAATTGGCGTTCACATATTGTGAACGGCAAAGAGTAGTGCTATCATGTTCACATAATGTAAACGGATGGAACGACCGCAAGATGCACGTCATTTCAAAAGAGCCTTTTGAGGAAGCGGCAAGGCGATATCCCAACGATTCGTTAGCCATTCGGGCGCTGTACCGCTTAGTACGCGAGACGGATTTCTTTTCTCCAACTGAGATGCAAACTCTGATACCGAGCCTGGATAATTTTAAGTATCGGAATAAGTGGTGGGTTTTGGATGTAGGAGGCAACAACTTGAGGGTTATCGCCTATATCAATTTCGTGAATAAGCGCTTCTATGTGAAGCACATCGCAACCCACGCTGATTACGACAAGTTGACCCGCTATTACAGGGAGAACAAAGAATGATTACCGACACTGCAAAAGCCATTGAAGCAACCAAACAACTCGTCGCTGCTGTCCCCTTCCTGGGGGGCAGTTTGTCCGAGAGCGATTACCGCGAAGCGATGGAACTGGTGGACTACCTGATCGAGAACGATGACGAGAACCCACTTATTGACTTCCTGGCGATTAAGATTGCTGACTATGAAGATAACAGCCCTCGTTTCGCTGAATTCAACAAAGCTATCGCTGAAATGCCGGTCGGCGTTGCACTGCTGCGTACCCTGATTGACCAGCACAAGTTGTCTTACTCTGATCTCAAAGAGGAAATCGGCTCTAAATCACTGGTTAGCCAGATTTTGTCTGGCCAGCGCTCTTTGACTATCACTCACATTAAGGCACTGTCGGCTCGTTTTAGTGTGAAACCAGAATGGTTTTTATAACAAATTAGATTATGTTGAATAGCACCGGTTGTTTGCAGCGGTGCTATTCGTTAATGGATTAATATAGACTGAGTATATACAGGTCCATAAGTGTGGGATGTAAGTTGTCCAAATGATCAGATTTGGAATGACTCATTTTCTTTTGAAGAAAAGAGAATATACTTTTTTTCTTTTTTAGAAAAATTTATGCGGGATAAAAAATAATGCTCGGCAAACATGGTAAGTTCCTTGAAGGAAATATAGAAGACCAGATAGCCCGTTATAAGCTTGCTTTTCCTAAAACGGAAGATGAGTGGAAAGCGCGAGGTGAGGATCTCTGGTTTTATGAGGAGGATTGTCCCGGCGGTGTGGTTTGGGTTCATGAGAGTGGTTATTTAGATTGGACCTGACTCACGCTTTACCGCTAATGGTTTTTTCTGGACATTCGCGGTCAATATGATTATTTTTTTCAAGGATGGCTTATGAGAGTACTGATTTTTTTGATGATTGGCTTTACGTTGTCAGGATGTGCAATAAAGTTCGGCGATGTTAAAAAGGGCGGTGCTATAGAGTACTTTGAGACACATTATACGACAAAAATGAGAGGTGCAATGCCGGGTGGCGCTGTACTTCTTACTATGGATACTTACCTTTCACCGATGGTTGTTAATTATTGTTCATCACGTCAGGGTGAGATTGTTTCAGTATGGTGCATTGATAAAAATAAATATCCTTTATTTAAAGTCAAATACAGTGGCCCTAGTGATGTGCCGTTGATGGTAAATGGAAAAATGACGATGTTTACGCCCTATCCGTTGCTGGAAATTATTGAAAGGAATAACACTATTTCCGATCAAGAGTGGCTGACCTCTGCTAAAACTCGTTGGGGGTTCTCTCCCGATACGCTCACTGAATCGCACTAAACGCGCAATAGGCACTCGGTAGGTAATGGTGATGGGCATATAAACATCACCATTCCTGTCAACATTCATCAAACTGTAAACAAAGGTAACTAGGTTATGTCGTGATGATATTATCGCTCAAGGACATGACCATGAATGCTCGTTGGCTACTGCCGTTGCTGTTTGCTTCCACCCTGCCGGGGTTCGCGCAGGCTCAAGCGATTTACCCTATCGACCGCGCCACCATGCTGGCGGGCGGTAAGTTTGACTTTAAAGTCGAGTTTGATGCTGTACTGAAACCTGCGGATGTTCGCATTCTGATCAACGGTAAGGATTACCAGCAAGTGCTGGGCAAATCCGCCACCTTTGTTGAGCGCGAAGACGGGCAGGATGTCTCTGCCGTGTGGATTCGCGATGTGTTCCTGCCGCAGGCAGGCAAGTACGAAGTGGAAGCGCAGGCTAACGGCAAAACGTCGAAAGTGACCTGGGATGTCTATCCCAGCGCGGAAAAACGTAAAGCGAAGAATGTCATTCTGTTTATCGGTGATGGTCTCTCCGTGGCGCACCGCACCGGCGCGCGCATCCTGTCTAAAGGCGTGACCGAAGGGAAAGCCGACGGTCGTCTGGCGATTGACGATCTGCAATACATGGCGTTTGCCGGTACTTCAAGTACTGATTCTATCGCGGCAGACAGCGCCAACACCATGAGCGCCTACATGACGGGGCACAAATCTGGCGTGAACGCGCTGGGTGTCTACGTGAGCCGCAGCAAGAATTCGCTGGAGCACCCGAAACAGGAAACGCTGGGCGAATTGATCACCCGTTCTTCCAAGATGTCGGTTGGTGTGGTCAGTGATGCCGAACTGGAAGATGCGACGCCAGCGGCGGTGGTGTCTCACACCCGTCGTCGCGCGGATAAAGCAGAAATCGTTGAGATGTTCTACAACGTGAAGCCGACGGTGATGTTGGGCGGCGGTTCGGCCTACTTCCTGCCGAAAAGCACGGCTGGCTCTAAACGTAAGGATGACACCAACTACGTTGAGAAATTCCAGCAAGCGGGCTATACGCTGGTCACTGATGCTGACGGGCTGAAGAAGAATGCAGAGCAGGCAACCAAACTGCTGGGGCTGTTCCACACCGGCAATATGGACGGTGTGCTGGATCGCCGTTTCCTGAAAAACGACGTGACCAAGAAATTCCCCAATCAGCCGGATCTGACCGACATGACGCAGGCGGCGCTGGATGTGCTGTCGAAAAATAAAGATGGCTTCTTCCTGATGGTGGAATCGGCGCTGATCGACAAAGCTTCTCACCCGTTGGATTGGGAACGTGCCTTTACCAACACCATCATGCTGGACCAGTCGGTGGCTATCGCCAAAAAGTTTGCTGAGAAAAATCCGGATACGCTGATCATCGTCACCGGTGACCATACGCACGGCCTGTCGATTATCGGTACGGTGGATGATGATAAACCGGGCACCGAGATGCGTGAAAAAGTGGGCGTGTATGAAGATGCGGGCTTCCCGAACTACAAAGACGCCAACAAAGATGGCTACCCGGATGATATCAACGTCTCTAAACGTTTAGCGGTATTCTTCAACAACTACCCGGATTACTACGAAACCTTCCGTCCGAAACTGGATAATCAGTTCGTTCCTGCCATCAAGAGCGAAAAAGACCAGTATGTGGCGAACAAGGCCTATGAAAACGTCCCGGGTGCCGTGTTCCGTGAAGGCATTCTGCCACGCTCTTCAGACACTGGCGTCCACGCTGTGGATGACATGGTGATTCAGGCCAGCGGCCCTGGCGGTGAAAAAATTCGCGGCTATATGGAAAACACCGAGTTGTTCCGCGTGATTGTTGATGCGCTGGCGCTGAAACCACAAACCACCAAGTAATGCGCTGTGATGAATAGCCTTACTTTACGTCCGGCGGGGGAGACCCCGCCGTTATTCTTCTCGGCGTTGTGGCGCTTAGTCGGTGTCTGCGTGTTGCTGCTCAGTCTGATCGGCACCGCGCGCGCCGCATTGCCCACACTCTCTTTCGATAAACTCTATGCCTCGTATGGCGTGCTGGGGTTGGAGTTTTCCGATGAGGTAAAAAACCTTTCGGGAAAACGCGTCAAAATGCGCGGCTTTATGGCCCCACCGCTCAAGGCTGAATCCCAATTCTTTGTGTTAACCAAAATGCCGATGGCACTCTGCCCGTTCTGCTCTTCCGACGCCGACTGGCCGGAGGATATCGTGGTGGTCTACCTGTCAAAACGGCAAACCTTCGTACAGAACAACACCATTATCGATGTGGAAGGCGTACTGGAGCATGGCTCTTGGACGGATCCGGAAACCGGGTTTGTCAGCCTGTTACGCCTGCGCGATGCCCACTTTGATACGCCTTAGGAGCCGCTGTGGTTGATTTGCATATTGAAAATTTAACCGTTTCTTTTCCTGATATGTCCAGCGCCGTGCTGGACATCGCCCAATTACAGATTGCGGCGGGCAGCTGCGTGGCGGTAATGGGGCCATCAGGTTCGGGTAAAACCACGTTAGTGAATGCCATCACGGGCATGGAGTGTGAGGGCTCTGGCAGTGTGCGTTGGGGGGAGCAAGATATTCGCCAACTGTCAGAAGTTGAACGCGATCGCTGGCGCGCCCGTCATGTTGGTCTGATCATGCAAGATTTTCATTTGTTTCCCGGCCTTGATGCGCTGGAGAACGTGCTGCTGCCAGCACGTTTTCACCATTGGCGTCTGCCAGCGTCATTGGTAGCGCGGGGGCGAATGTTGCTGGAGCGCGTCGGCGTGAACACGGGCAATCGCCCGATTGAAGTGCTGTCGCGCGGTGAGAAACAGCGTGTGGCCGTAGCGCGTGCGCTCTTGGCGACGCCGGACATTATCGTTGCCGATGAACCGACGGCCAGTCTGGATGCACACAACGGCGAGCAGATCGCCGATCTGCTGGTCACGTTGGCCCGGGAACAGCGCAGTACGCTGATTGCCATTACGCACGACAAGCGGCTGGCTGCATTGATGTCGCGCTGTATTCAGTTGGAAAAAGGACAGCAAGTGGCGGATGACGCTCAGGAGGTACAGGAATGATCCCATGGCGTTTGATTATCGCAGACTGGCGTCGGCTTTGGCCGGGCGTGGTGGTGGTAGTGATACTGATTGCGTTGGCGACCGCGCTGAGTATTTCTGTGAGTTTACAGGAGCGTGCTCTGCGCATGGGCAGCGCCAAGGCGGCGGATCGTTTCGATCTGGTGATTGGTGCGCCGGGGAGCGAAACGCAGCTGGTGCTCTCGTCAGTCTTTCTTCAGCCTTCTGCATTGACGCTGATTCCAGCGCAGGTGCTCGATGAGGTACAGAAAAATCCGCTGGTCGCCTGGGCGGCACCGGTGGCGTTTGGCGATTTCTATCAAGGCATGCCGATCGTGGGGACTAACGCGGCATTGGTGACAGATGGTGGCAAACGTCCCTTGCTCGCTGGTCGGGTATTTAACGATGGATTTGAAGCCGTGGTAGGGGCAGGGACCGGACTGTCGATTGGCAGCACCTTTAGCCCGGTGCACGGTCAGGCCGGGGAAGAGGGGGCCCATGCGCATGCAGAAGTGCGCTATACCGTGGTCGGCGTGCTGCCCGCCGACGGCAGCACCTGGGATAAAGCCATCCTGGTGCCGGTCAACGCGGTGTGGCGTGTGCACGGCATCCATGCACCCGGCGACCATGACGATGAGCACACGCATCATGAGGGCGAAGAGGAGCATGAGCACGCCGAGGGCGAGGCGCATGAACACCATGATGACAGTGAAGCGCATCACCATGAGGCGGGTGTTCCAGCCATCGTAGTAAAACCCCTAAGCATTGCTGGCGCTTACCAGTTGCGTTCCCTCTATCGCGGCACGACGACGCTGGCGGTATTTCCGGGAGAAGTGCTGGTGAAGCTCTATTCCATCCTCGGTGATATTCGTGCGTTACTGATGTATATCGCGATAGGTACACAAGGGTTAGTGGGAATGGCGGTGGCGCTGGTGGCGGTGATGCATTTACGCCAACGTCAGAAGCAAATCGGTGCATTGCGTGCTTTTGGCGCGCCGCGTACCGGTATTTTCCTGTTGATCTGGAGCGGATTGATGTCACTGGTCTTTGCCGGTGTGGCGATCGGCGTGGGGCTGGGCTATGCCGCTGCCCAGGCTGTGGCGCTCATCATGAGTGAAAAGAGTGGCTTTGTTTTGCCGATTGCACTGGGTGAAGACGATCTGTGGTTTGTGCTGTTACTGCTGGCCGTGGCTGGCGTGGTGCTGACGCTTCCTGCCATACTTTCCTATCGGCAGTCTCCTGCGGCGGCATTGCGCGGGGAATAATGGATATAACAAGGGGCCGTTTGACCCCTTGTTATATTTTCTCTCTGCAATGACCAATGATTGAATAAGGTGATAGTGCCTTGTTTTAGTAAATCATTTTCTGAATGCATCCCCTCTCATCTCACCGTTATATTTAGATTCTATTAATGACCTCAATATTCGGCCTCTGTATTTTTATGAGGTGGCTAGTAATGCTTTGTTATTAATGAAATAGCTCTGTTTTTATGCGGGTGATGTTTCCTATAAAAGTCATTTGCGCAATCATTAAGGAATTGTTCATGCAGCACCGATACGTAATTCTCTGCTGTGTTGCCG
Source organism: uncultured Symbiopectobacterium sp. (assembly GCA_964293225.1). Taxonomy (GTDB): domain Bacteria; phylum Pseudomonadota; class Gammaproteobacteria; order Enterobacterales; family Enterobacteriaceae; genus Symbiopectobacterium. The sequence goes on from CAXYYB010000015.1 coordinate 7,152, forward strand.
GGGCGATGACGGTGTTTTCAGCTCAGGCCGAAAACACCGCCATCGCCGCAACCATTAGTGGGGCGTTGGGATGGTTAGAGGGAGAATCACACGAAAATGTTTACCTAGAAAATAATGGAGACAAACTCAGTCAGCTGGATTGGAAAATAAAACAAACGCCGATCATAACAATGGCGGTTAATTGGGATATATCCCCACACATAACATTGACTGCTCGGGGTTGGACGACGCTCGCAGAGCGAAGTGCAAAAATGGATGACTATGATTGGCTCTATGACGATCAAACGCACTGGAGTGAATGGTCTTATCATCCTAATAGCCGCCTGAACCATGCAAATGCGTTTGATATGGGCGTTAAGAGCTGGGTTGTAAGCCAACCCAATTACCGGCTGGGAGGGATTGCTGGTTATCAACAGACGCGTTTTAGTTGGACGGCGCTGGGTGGGTTTTATCAGTATGATAACGGGGCAACGGTGGGGGCATTTGAGCGGGGCCGTAATCTTGGTGGTTACAGGCAACAATTCGATGTCCCATATCTGGGTGTGGTCGGGATAATGCGCTATCAGAATGTTGAGTTGAGCTCACTTGTGAAATACAGCCCTTGGGTCAAAGCGCGTGATAATGATGAGCACTATTTTCGCCAACTGACCTTTCGCGATGAAGGCAATTATAGGCGTTATTATTCTGTGTTGGTGGACATTGGTTATTATCTGACATCCTGTGCCAAGGTATTTACCGCGCTGAGTTGGCATAAATATGCTGAAAGCCGTGGCGGGACACAAATTATCGATCAGGTTTCCGGGAAGCAGAGATATATTGGTGGCCACGCTGCGGGTATTGCCAATGAGTATTATACGGTGACAGCTGGCCTGACATACCGTTTTTAAGCCTTACTACGGGTTGCCAGCAAGGTTTGTGCAGCAGCGGGTGGCCTGGTCCCGTCAGTTGAGGGTTCCAGAATAGCCGGACGAAACAGGCAATGCTTTTAGTTCAAATAAACTGAATAATCACAGCAAATCACTTAGCTATTCATTAACGAGTCTTGGCGCTATTCTTCTCTCCATCGAAAGCACTTCGCTTTCACAATAACCACAGAGATAAGGATTAGCACCATGAAAACCATCAAAAATTTTGCATCACTATTGGCCCTGACTTCACTCTCTTTCGGCACTTTCGCCGCAGAGCAGATCGGTACCGTTTCCGTGAGTGGCGCTAAAACGCTGAGCGGTTTCGAATCGCAAGTAGCCGCTAAAGCACAGGCAGCAGGCGCATCTTCTTACCGTATCGTTTCTGCTACTGGTGACAACCAACTGCGCGGCACCGCGGTTCTGTATAAATAAGTGACGTTCAGCAAATGTTACAAGGGGAGCCCACGGCTCCCTTTGCTTATACCCGTCATACTTCAAGTTACATGTGCGTTGGCTACACTCACTCACCCGAATCACTTACTCGAGTAAGCTCATCGGGATTCCCTCGCTTGCCGCCTTCCTGTAACTCGAATTATTTAGGGTATACAAAAAACTAACGTTTTTTAAATGCGGCGGCCAGTGCATCGCTCATGGCGCTATTGCCCACAGAGCTCTGCTGCTGACGTACACGTGGTGCATTGTTAGCTGGCCGAGTGCCGGTGTTTCGTTGACCACTATTGTTGGCGCTACGGCGTGACGTGGTGTCACCCGGCTGTTCATCCAGACGCAGGGTCAGCGCGATACGCTTACGTTGCAGATCGACCTCCAACACCTTAACCTTAACGATATCACCCGCTTTCACCACCTTGTGCGGATCGTCGACATAGCGATCGGACAGCGACGAGATGTGCACCAAACCATCCTGATGTACACCAATATCCACGAAAGCACCAAAGTTGGTGACGTTGGTGACCGCACCTTCAAGCACCATGCCCGGCAGCAGATCGTTGAGCGTTTCCACCCCTTCAGCGAACGCAGCGGTTTTAAATTCCGGTCGCGGATCGCGTCCGGGTTTTTCCAGCTCTTTCACGATGTCTGTCACCGTCGGTAAGCCGAAGCGAGTGTCGGTAAAATCCACCGCCTTGAGTTTACGCAGCGTAGCAGTGTCGCCCATCAGATCGCGCAGCGTCTGGCGTGTGGCCTCCAGAATGCGTTCGACCACCGGGTAGGCTTCCGGGTGAACCGTCGAAGCATCCAGCGGGTTATCGCCGTGGTTGATACGCAAGAATCCCGCGCACTGTTCGAAGGCTTTTGGTCCCAGACGGCTGACCTTGAGCAGCTGCTGGCGGTTGTCAAAGCGTCCGTTTTCATCACGCCAATTGACAATATTTTGCGCCATCATTTTGCTGAGCCCGGCAACACGCGTCAGCAGCGCTACCGATGCGGTATTCAGATCGACGCCCACGGCGTTAACGCAGTCTTCTACTACAGCATCGAGCTTTTTCGCCAGTTGCATCTGGCTCACATCGTGCTGATATTGGCCAACACCGATGGATTTGGGATCGATCTTCACCAGCTCTGCCAGTGGGTCCTGCAAGCGACGTGCAATAGAAACCGCACCGCGCAGCGAAACATCCAGACTGGGGAATTCCAGCGCCGCCAGTTCGGAGGCTGAATACACTGAAGCACCCGCCTCACTGACAATCACCTTCTGGGCATTGATCGCCGGGAACTGTTTTTGCGTATCGAGGAAGAAACGTTCGGTTTCACGTGATGCGGTGCCGTTGCCGATCGCCACGAGTTCTACCTGATGTTTAACGCACAGTGCTGCGATGATAGGGGCCGCTTTGGCAGCCTGTCCGGTATGTGGGTAAATGGTATCCGTAGCAACCAGTTTGCCGGTGGCATCGACCACCGCGACTTTCACGCCCGTGCGCAGGCCCGGATCGAGCCCCATGGTGGCACGCATTCCGGCCGGTGCAGCCATCAGCAGATCGTGCAGGTTGCGCGCAAATACATTGATGGCTTCTTCTTCGGCCTTTTCACGCACCGTGCCCATCAGCTCGGTTTCCAGATGTAACAGCACCTTGATACGCCAAGTCCAGTTGATCACCGCACGACGCCAAGTGTCGGCAGGCGCATTGTTGAGCTGCAAATTCAGGTGAGACAGGATGATCTGTTCACCCTGGCTTTCGCGCGTCGGCTCGTCAAACTGCGGGTCGGGGTTCAGGGCGAGTTGCAGCACCCCTTCGTTACGGCCGCGAAACATCGCCAGTGCACGGTGCGATGGCACGCTGGCGATCGGTTCTTGATGGGCAAAGTAATCGCGGAACTTCGCGCCTTCATCCTCTTTGCCTTCTACTACGCGTGCGACCAGATGGGCATTTTTCCACAAATAGTCACGCACCTTGGCCAGCAAGACGGCATCTTCTGCGAAGCGCTCCATCAGAATGTAGCGCGCGCCGTCCAGCGCGGCTTTGACATCGGCAACGCCTTTGTCCTCGGCAACATAGGCTAGCGCCGCCTCTTCAGGGACCTGGCTCGGATCTTGCCACAGGCTGTCTGCCAGCGGTTCCAGTCCGGCTTCGATGGCAATTTGTCCACGCGTACGGCGTTTCGGCTTGTACGGCAGATAGAGGTCTTCCAGCTCAGTCTTGCTCAGTGTGCCGTTAATTGCCAGAGCCAGCGGTGGTGTTAATTTTCCTTGCTCTTCGATCGATTTCAGAATGGTCTGACGCCGTTCCTCCAGTTCGCGCAAGTAACCGAGGCGGGTTTCCAATTGGCGCAGTTGGGTATCATCCAACCCGCCAGTCACTTCCTTACGGTAACGAGCGATGAACGGTACGGTGTTCCCTTCGTCCAGCAGGCGGACTGCGGCGTCAACCTGCTCCTTTCGCGCCTGCAATTCGCTGGCGATAATCTGGCTCAATGCATCATTCATAATCGGAATTCAATCATCATCAAGGGGTGAGTTAACTAATCGGGGACAGTTATACGGATTGCGTAGCAAAAATGCCAGTCGGCATTATGGCCTCTCAGAAAATTTACCTATGTCAATTTTTCAGCGAATTGTTCGAATTTGAAGCCTTTTTTCGCGTATTAAGGAAAGGTGCGGTACGGAGTGTGCTCTGGCTGTGTTACGGTAATGCGGCGCAGATTCGCGTTATGGGGTGTCATGTTGGTGGAAGGCGCATTCGGACGGGAGAAAGAATAATGACAGTCAAGAAATCCATCCTGACGATGGAAGGAAAAAAGAACATTGCGCTCAATGTGCGCGCGGGCGTGTTGGGCAAAGAGGCCGTAGACATTCGTCCGTTAGGTGCGCAGGGGCTGTGCAGCTACGATCCGGGGTTTAATAACACGGCCGGATGTGAATCCGCCATCACCTATATTGACGCTGCCAATAGCGTGCTGCTGCATCGCGGGTTCCCGGTAGAGCAACTGGCTGAGAAATGTGATTTCACCGAGGTGTGTTACATCATGCTGCACGGTGATGCGCCGAATCGTGAACAGTACGATCAGTTTGTCAACAGCATCACACGACATACCATGATTCATGAGCAGATCTCGCGTATGGTCAGTGGGTTTCGTCGTGACTCGCACCCGATGGCGTTGATGTGCGCGGTGGTCGGCGCGCTGGCGGCGTTTTATCACGACGTGCTGGATATTCACAACGAAGATCACCGCGAACTGGCGGCGCTGCGCTTACTGTCGAAGATGCCGACGTTGGCCGCCATGAGCTACAAATTCTCCATTGAGCAACCGGCGGCCTATCCGCGTAATAGTCTCTCTTATACCGGCAGTTTCCTGCATATGCTGTTTTCCGTTCCGGCGGAAAAATATGAGGTCAACCCGGTGCTGGAACGTGCTATGAACCGGGTGCTGATTTTGCACGCCGATCACGGCCAATGCCCCTCTACCACCGCAGTGAGAGCATCTGGTTCCTCCGGTGCTAACCCCTTTGCGTGTATTGCCGCTGGGCTGGCAACCATGTGGGGGCCTAACCATGGCGGTGCCAATGAAGCCTGTATGCGCATGCTGGAAGAGATCAATACCGTTGAGCGTATTCCCGATTTTGTCCGCCGGGCCAAAGATCGCCGCGATTCGTTCCGTTTGCTAGGCTTTGGTAACTCGGTCTATCACCATTTTGACCCGCGTGCGGCCGTGCTGCGAAAAACCTGTCATGAAGTGCTCAATGAGATGGGGCCGAAAGATAATCTGATGCAAGTGGCGATGGAACTGGAACATATCGCCATGACCGATCCCTATTTCCTTGAGCATCGGCTCTACCCGAGTGTGGATTTCTACACGGCGGTGATCCTGAAAGCCATGGGGCTGCCACCTTCCATGTTCCCGGTGATCTCTGCGGTAGGTCGTACTATCGGTTGGATTGCCCACTGGAAGGAACTGCACACACAGGAACCCAAAATCTATCGCCCTTGCCAGATTTATACCGGCCAACCGCGTCGGGACTACGCATCACAGTTGAAATAATGCAGACGCCATCCTCCGTGAAAACGGAGGATGGCGGTAATAAAGAAGGAAAATGGCTACGCGTGCTCTTGCGCTGTCGGCTGTGGCTCCGGTAAGAAGGGGGCCACATAGCGCTGGTAGCGAGAGGGTTTGAGCTGCGTCATGTCCACCAGCACCAGACCATCGATGCAGTTGTTAAAATCGGGATCGATACCGAAATCGATAAACTGCACACCGCCGGTTTCGCATACTTCAGAATATTGCTTGTACAGCGTGGGAATCGCACATCCCATGTTGTTGAGCATGCTTTTTAGCCGTGTCAGATCTTGTTGATAGTCAGTGCCTTCAAACTGTTTTAGCACATCGGGTAACGAGGCCGGATAAGGTCGACGCGAGGTGGCCATCGGCTGGCTCGGTGAAAAGTACAGGCGATAAAAGGCGACCAACAGATCCCTCGCGTGCGGTGGCAGGGTGCCGGAAAGCGAGACCGGGCCAAACAGATAGCGATACTGTGGGTAACGGGCCAGATACGCGCCAATCCCCAGCCACAGATAGTCGAGCCCACGTTTTCCCCAATATTTGGGCTGAATGAAGCTGCGTCCCAATTCAATGCCCTGTTCCAGAATCGGGTCCATCTCTGCCCCATACTGAAACAGACTGTGGCTATACAGGCCGTTAACGCCTTTATGGGCAATTTGCTGTGCGGTTGGTGTGAAGCGGTAGGCACCGACAATTTCCAACTCCTTTTCATCCCATAAAATCAGATGCAGGTAGTCGTCGTCATAGCTGTCCAGATCGCGTCGCTGGCCCGAGCCTTCTCCAACGGCGCGGAACGCGATTTCGCGTAATCGTCCCAGCTCGCGCAGAATGGGCACATATCCTTCTTCACCGCGTCGATAGAGGTAAACCACTTTTCCGTCAGGGGTGGTGCCTAAGGTCTCACAAACGGCTAATGCGTGCTTCAGTGCGGCGCGATCTTCCGCCAGGGCAATGGGTTTTTCTCCCTGGAACGTGCCGGGTTTACCCAAACCCAAACGATAGACATGGCGGCGGAAACGGGCTGCAACATCGTTGGCATTCCACTCCCCGTGGCTCCAGGTGGCATAGGGAATACGTGCGCCAATGCGGATCTTTAGCTTTTGGCTGCGTTGTTGAAACATTTCTCGCACCAACAGCAGCGTTGAGAGTGGCCGGTAGAGGAGCGAAGAGAGATAGAACAAGCTGCTGTTGCGTCCGCTGATATGAATGGGAACAACGGGCGCACGCGCTTTGCTCGCCATGCGAATAAAACCGCTGTGCCAATGCCCATCGCGAATCCCTTGCAGGCTAATGCGTGACACTTCCCCTGCCGGGAACAGAATGATGGCACCCTCCTGGTTGAGGTGGTTTTGTATCGCATTGATTTGTGATCGTTTTGTTCGGTTGTTAACGTTATCAACGGCGAGCAGTACCCCTTTTAACGGGGTAATGTAAGAGAGCACTTGGCTGGCTAAAATACGTACGTCAGGGCGAACGCTCGCCACCGCACGCAGCAGTGCCAGGCCATCCAATGAACCGATAGGATGGTTGGCGACCAGCACCACCGGCCCTTGGCTCGGGATGTTTTCTAAATCCCCTTCCACCATTTCACAACTGAAATTGAAATAGTCCAGAATTTGCTCAACCAGATCCAGGCCTTTCAAATGGGGGTAACGTTCGGCGAATTGCTGCATTTCACGCTCAAACAGCAGTGCGCGTAGAAGAGAACGTTGCCAGGATGGCGTTTGACGGTGTGGTACAAGGTCTTGCAGGATGGCATCTACGCTGAACATATTCGAGTCTCCCGTGACACTTCGAGGCCAAATTAAGCGATCGAAGTGACACATTTATGTCAACATAAAAATAATCTTTTCCCCCTTTTTAATTTACATCGGTGTGGGCTGCGCTTCTGTGCCTTTTTCCTACAACGCGATGTATTTAAGCCGATAGCGTACAAGGAAAGATTTTCGGGGTGAGTGAATCCCGCGATAAGGTGCATTATGCGTAATGCACGTGTCGTATTGGCGACCAAATCATAATAATTGCGAATTTATTCGCAATTATTATGAACAATAGGCTAGCAGAACAGCAGAATAAACTGTCAGCAAGGAGATGAACGCCAAAGATGATTTTATCCCAAGGGTATTTATTTGCGCTTTTACTGTTTTTTGAATCAGTTTTTTACGTGTAGTTTACTTGTGTTATTGTTCATCGTGGTATTTGCACGTTACTTCTTTTTTCAAATCGTAAAATTTGTTTTTATTACTTATAGATTAAATCTTCAATTTATTTGATTTTAATAGGTTCGGCGTATCGCACTACAGTGAAGATAAAGGCTCTCTTCATTTTTGATGTCCACTATGTTCAACGGTTTAGTTCTTTTTCATTTATCTTTTGTTAGTATAAATGTAATCGAATTTTATTTCAAAAAACGAGCTTGCCTTTCTTAAGGTAAATAACAATCTAAAACAGCTTTAAATAATCTTTGACAATAAACGAGCAAATTTTTATGCTACGGCTCAACTCTTTTTATGCCGTCATGTAAAGGTATGGCATAAAGGTATTGTGTAATCCAATATTCTCATGGGTGTTAATGAGCGATCTCAGTTATATGTCGCAGGATTTCCATTTCCTATTTTTTGTGTAAATAAACATATCATCAATAGGGTTAGGTTATTTTTAAAATAATACTTGCTTATCCCAGAGGGTTTTATGGCCTACTTGATTAATCAAACTATCATTTTCAATGATGGAGAGGGAACTTTATCTTGGCGCGATCGTGAAGGTGAAGCCATTTCATTGAGCGCGCCTATTGCACGCATACTCGCTACTCTGATTGATAATCCGGGGGTTACATTAAGCCGTGAGTTGTTGCTACGAGAAGCACTAGAAAAGTATTCACTTTCTCCCTCTATCAGTAATCTCAATAATTATATCTCATTGCTTAGAAAGGTATTACGTAATTTTGGCTTGGCAGAGGCGATTGTCACTGTTCCGAAATCAGGTATTGTTTTTCATGTCGACAGTATTGAAGCCTATGCCAGGCAACAAACGGACGTTCGTACGGTAGGAAATACGGTAGACACATCGATGAACGAACAGATGCGCGGTGTAACTCCCCCAGTGACTGTACCCGATCACTCGTCTCCCCGGTTCCAGATAGGCTATACGGCAAAAATTATTTTTATCATCGGCATGATTCTGTTATTTATTTTGATAATGGTGTCATTTTCTGGTCGTTTCCCTTATCGACCTTTTGTCAGAGTCAATATGATAAATAAGTGCGATGTTTTTGCATTACAGGATGCGGTCAACCGCGAATCGATCGCGGGCTATCAGGATCTCTGTGGTGATCATGTTTTGTTTATTTCATCAAAGACGACACCGTTACAGAGTTCAGGAATGAAAAAAAATCGCATTATCATTGCATGTAGCAAACGCGGAAAAGGATGTATTACCTATGTCGAAAAATAGCCTTGGCAATAAAATGGTATGGTTCAGTCTGTTATTATTGGTGGTGGTTTTATTAGTCGCCCCCTATTATTTTAAATATCAGTCCTTTCACAAACCAGTGATTTGTTGTGGCGAGGTAAGAGTCAGAGAGGGAAATGAAAAATATAAAATAAGGAAAGAATACGATGTCAATGTTTATTTAAGCGATAAAAACCGCGCATTAATTTTTATTGATGGTGTGTTTATCGGTGAAGATGATATTCCTCGTACCCTACAGCGTACGTTCAGTTTTGACTCCGTCTGGAATGAAAATCGACTGTTAGTCAAGAATGTCACACTGGATAAAAATCCGGAGGATAATGCACCTGATGACGCTTTCTCGTTTATCGGAGAAAATGATATCCTGGAGTTCGAAATGCTAACGCGTGATGTCTATCTTATCAGCACGGCGTGGTCGAAATTGGCCTGTAATATCCGTTGATATCGTACGCCTCAACCCCGTAACGCTACGATGACGGGGTGGGTAAATACTCAGCCGGGTGTTCACTCGGCGGGTGTGTTATAGGTTATCTGATTTACATACCACGTTTTTTCGCCTGAAGGTGTTTTTACTGTCACCTCTTCGTCGCGTTCTTTTTTCAGCAACGCCCGCGCCATGGGGGCATCGATTGAAATATAGTCTTTACGCCCATAGATCTCATCAGGGCCAACGATGCGAAAGCGCATCTGGTCGCCTTGCTCGTTTTCTACCTCGACCCAGGCACCGAAGAATACTTTGCCTTCTTGCTGAGGGGAGTAATCGACAACGCGCACGATTTCCAGACGTTTGCGTAAGTAGCGCACCCGACGGTCTATTTCGCGCAACAGCCGCTTGTTATATTGGTAGTCGGCATTTTCACTGCGATCGCCTAAACTTGCCGCCCAAGCCACTTTTTCTGTAATTTCTGGACGACGTTCTTTCCAAAGATAGTTAAGCTCTTTGTAGAGCATGTCGTAACCTTCACGGGTGATAAGATCGGTTTTCATCGTTTGCTTTCATCATCGATTATTACGAGTACGCATAGCGCGGCGTTGATACACTGTGAGCAGTATAGACGTTGCTACATCCTAAGGCGATTGCGCCTGTAAAATGAAGGAAATGATTGATTAATCCCTATTTTATTATGCTTTGTAACAATTTTGCCTGCAATATATACCAGAAACGACTGTCAGTAATTCATGGGTTTTTGAACAATACGGGCATCGGCAGCGATTACGCTTTTGGAGAATGAAAATGCAAGAGAACTATAAAATTCTGGTAGTAGATGATGATATGCGCCTGCGCGCGCTGCTGGAGCGTTACCTGACGGAGCAAGGTTTTCAAGTACGTAGCGTAGCCAATGCTGAACAGATGGATCGTTTACTGACGCGTGAATCCTTCCACCTGATGGTGCTGGACCTGATGTTGCCGGGCGAAGATGGACTCTCGATTTGCCGCCGCCTGCGCAGCCAAAGCAATCCGATGCCTATCATTATGGTTACGGCGAAAGGGGAAGAGGTTGACCGTATCGTTGGCCTGGAAATTGGCGCTGATGACTACATTCCTAAACCGTTTAACCCGCGTGAGCTATTAGCGCGCATCCGTGCCGTGTTGCGCCGTCAGGCGAACGAACTGCCGGGAGCGCCGTCACAGGAAGAGGCGGTGATCGCCTTTGGCAAGTTCAAGCTTAACCTGGGCACGCGCGAAATGTTTCGCGATGACGAACCGATGCCGTTGACCAGTGGAGAATTTGCGGTGTTGAAAGCGTTGGTCAGCCACCCGCGTGAGCCATTGTCTCGCGATAAACTGATGAACCTGGCGCGTGGTCGTGAATACAGCGCGATGGAGCGCTCCATCGATGTGCAGATCTCGCGGCTGCGCCGTATGGTGGAGGAAGATCCGGCACATCCGCGCTATATCCAAACCGTCTGGGGCTTGGGATACGTCTTTGTGCCGGACGGCAGTAAAGCATGAGACGATGGCGCTTTTCTCCGCGCAGTTCGTTTGCCCGGACGCTGTTGCTGATTGTTACCCTGTTGTTTGTCAGCCTGGTCACCACCTATCTGGTGGTGCTCAATTTTGCCATTTTGCCAAGCTTGCAGCAGTTCAACAAAGTCTTGGCCTACGAAGTGCGCATGCTGATGACCGACAGGCTGCAATTGGAGGATGGCTCTTCGCTGGAAGTGCCACCGGCGTTCCGGCGTGAAATCTATCGCGAGCTGGGGATTTCCCTGTATACCAATGCCGCGGCGGAGGAGAGCGGCCTACGTTGGGCGCAGCACTACAAGTTTTTAAGCCAGCAAATGGCACAGCAGCTTGGCGGCCCAACAGATGTACGCGTTGAAGTCAGCAAGAACACCCCCGTGGTGTGGTTGAAAACCTGGCTTTCACCCGATATCTGGGTGAGAGTGCCTCTAACTGAAATCCATCAGGGCGACTTTTCTCCGCTATTCCGATACACGCTGGCGATTATGCTACTTGTCATCGGCGGGGCGTGGCTGTTTATTCGTTTGCAGAACCGGCCGCTGGTGGAGCTGGAGTATGCGGCACTGCAAGTGGGGAAAGGCATTATTCCGCCCGCGTTGCGAGAGTATGGTGCCTCCGAGGTTCGTTCAGTAACGCGCGCTTTCAACCAGATGGCGTCGGGGGTCAAACTGCTGGCTGACGATCGTACGCTCTTGATGGCGGGCGTCAGCCACGATTTACGCACGCCGTTAACACGCATCCGGCTGGCGACCGAGATGATGAGCAAGGATGATGACTATCTGGCAGAGTCCATCAACAAGGATATTGAAGAGTGTAATGCCATCATCGAACAATTTATCGACTATCTGCGCACGGGCCAGGAGATGCAGATGGAAGCGGCGGATCTGAACAGTATTCTGGGCGAGGTCGTTGCGGCTGAGAGCGGCTACGAGCGCCAGATTGACAGCGATTTCTCCGACGGTGAACTGATGGTGCGTATCAGCCCGCTCTCCATCAAACGTGCGGCGCTGAATTTGGTAGTCAATGCGACGCGCTATGGTAACGGCTGGATCAAGGTCAGCAGCGGACGAGAACTGCAACGCGTCTGGTTCCAGGTGGAGGATGATGGTCCGGGTATCGATCCTGCGCAGTTGGCGCATCTGTTCCAACCGTTTGTGCGCGGCGACAGCGCGCGTACGACCAGCGGTACGGGATTAGGGCTGGCAATCGTGCAGCGTATCATTGATGCGCATGACGGCGCGCTAGACGTGGGCACCAGCGAACGCGGTGGGCTGTGCGTGCGTGCTTATCTGCCCTTACCCTACGATCGGACGAAAGAAGGGTCGTCAGCGGTTGAAAAAGAAGCGTCAGAAGGGTGAAACACGGCGGTTTACGCAGAAGAAAAAAGCGCGGGCAAGCCCGCGCTTTTGCATTTTATGGTGTGATTTCCACCCCAATTTCTGGTCCGGCGCTCACCAGCGCCTGACCCGCAGGGGTGTCGGTATATTTGTCGAAGTTGGTACAAAAACGCTGTGCCAAATCTTCGGCTTTCTCTTGCCACTTAGCCCGACTGGCATAGGTGTTGCGCGGATCCAAAATCTGAACATCGACGCCCGGCAGTGAGCGCGGAATAGCCAGATTGAAGATTGGCAACGTATGCATTTCAGCATCATCAATGCTGCCATTCAGAATGGCATCAATGATGGCGCGGGTGTCTTTGATCGAGATACGTTTTCCCGAACCGTTCCAGCCCGTATTGACCAGATAGGCTTGTGCACCCGCTGCTTTCATGCGTTTTACCAGCACTTCGGCATAACGCGTGGGATGGAGCGACAGGAATGCCGCACCAAAACAGGCGGAAAACGTCGGCGTAGGCTCGGTGATCCCGCGCTCGGTGCCTGCCAGTTTGGCGGTGAAGCCGGACAGGAAATGGTACTGCGTCTGGTCGGGCGTCAGGCGCGATACCGGCGGCAGAACACCGAAAGCATCAGCCGTCAGGAAAATTACCTTACGCGCGTGTCCCGCTTTGGAAACCGGTTTGACGATGTTGTGAATATGGTAAATGGGATAGGAGACACGGGTGTTCTCCGTTTTGCTACCATCGTTGAAATCTACGCTGCCATCTTCCCGTACCGTGACATTCTCCAGCAGCGCATCGCGTTTGATGGCACCGTAAATATCCGGTTCCGCCTCTTTCGACAGTTTGATAGTTTTGGCGTAGCAGCCGCCTTCAAAGTTGAACACGCCGTCATCATCCCAGCCGTGTTCGTCGTCGCCAATCAACTGGCGTTTCGGATCGGTGGACAGCGTGGTTTTTCCGGTGCCGGACAGGCCGAAGAAGATGGCAACATCCCCTTTTTCGCCGACGTTGGCAGAACAGTGCATGGAGGCGATGCCCTTGAGCGGCAGCAGGTAGTTCATGATCGAGAACATCCCTTTCTTCATTTCGCCGCCGTACCAGGTGCCGCCGATCAGTTGGATCCGCTCCGTCAGGTTGAAGGCGACAAAGTTCTCTGAGTTCAGCCCCTGCTCCTGCCACTGTGGATTGGTACACTTCGCCCCGTTCATCACGATGAAGTCGGGCTCAAACTGCGCGAGTTCATCCTCTTGCGGGCGAATGAACATGTTTTTGACGAAGTGTGCCTGCCAGGCAACCTCAGTGATAAAGCGCACTTTCAGACGGGTATCAGGGTTGGCTCCGCAGAAGGCATCGATGACAAACAGGCGTTTGCCGGACAGTTGCTCGGCCACCAGCTGTTTCAGGTGGCTCCAGACTTCTTGCGTCATGGGGTGGTTATCGTTCTTGCCTTTGCCTTGATCCGACCACCACACGTTTTCACGCGAAGCGTCATCACGAACGATGTATTTATCTTTGGGCGAACGACCGGTAAAAACCCCGGTGTCGACGGCGATAGCGCCCAGCTTGGTTTCTCGACCGCGTTCATATCCCTCCAGGTCGGGAGCGACCTCTTCCTGGAAAAGTACTTCATAACTCGGATTGTAGACAATCTCGCTGACATCGCGGATCCCATAAGCGGCGAGGGCTTGTGGTGCAATACCTTTGATCTGCATATCGCTACTCCTCAATAGTTATAGTCATACTGATAATCATTGTACGGAGTAAGCCTATTTTAGCTGGGATAACAATCATAAAATTAAATAATTTAAGACATGGATTTGTTTAATTTTCGTTAAGTGAAGCGATTTTTCTGCAGTAGGGGAAAAATGAAAACGGGCACCGAAGCGCCCGTTTAGTCATTAATGTGATTGTAATGTCTTATGCGATCAATGCCTTGTGGCATCAGCGTTTGCGTGACGAATATCACTGATTTCGCTGGCACTGAACAGGTAGTGCGTACCGCAGTAATCGCAATGCATATCGATTTCTTGTTCCTGTTCCAGCATCTCATGTAGATCGGCATCCGACAGCGTCATTAATGCATCTGCGCAACGTTCACGCGAACAGTGACAGTGAAACGATACGGCCTGCGGCTCGTAGAGCGTCACGGATTCCTGATGGTAGAGGCGGTACAGCACCTCGTTCGCAGGCAGGGTAAACAGCTCTTCGTTTTTGATGGTTGTTGTCAATTGTACCAGATGATCGAAATCGTCGTGGCCGACGTGCTGCGCGGGCAGTACTTGCAGCAGCATGCCTGCGGCAACCGGGCGGCCTTCATGCTCCCCGCTGCGAATAAACAACCGGGTAGGCAACTGCTCGGATTGCAGGAAATAGTTTTCCAGACAGCTGGCAACCGAATCACCCTCCAGACCCACTACGCCTTGATAGCGTTCACCTTCCTTGGGCGTAATGGTGATCACCAGATAACCATTACCGACCATCTCACGCAGCGTCGCGTCGGGCGCAATCTCACCTTGTAAGCGAGCAACACCGCGCATTTGCTGCTGATTATTGCCGTTGATGACGGCGAGTTTCAACGGGCCGTCGCCCTGAAGCTGTACGGTGATATCGCCATTGAATTTCAACGTTGCCGTCAACAGGCTGGTGGCGGCAAGCATATCACCCAGAATCAGGCGCACCGGAGTTGGGTAGTCATGATTTTCCAGAATCTGTTGGTAGGTATTACTGACCGTCACCAACTCGCCGCGAACGGCATGATTTTCAAACAGATAACGGTGTAGTTGGTCATGGTTGGACATGGTTTCTCTCTTAATGGTCAGGAACTACTCTGAATCACTTTGTTTAAATTTTATCAGATCGCGCCGTTCTTTTTTATCGGGACGACGATCCGGGTGCGGCATCGTCAGGGCGTTCATCTTGCGAGCCAAGGCGACCTTTTCACGTTTTTCGACGCTTTGCTCGGTCTCTCGATACAGCAATTGCGCTTCAGGCGCCGAGCGACGCTGTGCACTGAGGGCCGAAACCAGTACGGTGCGTTCGTCGTTGCCCTGGCGCAGTTTGATTTCCGCATTCAGTTCTACCAGCTTGCTGGGCTTGGTACGTTGCCCATTGTAATGCACCTTGCCGCCGTCGATGGCCTCACGCGCGACCGCCCGGGTTTTGTAGAATCGAGCGGCCCAGAGCCATTTGTCCAGGCGAATACCGTCATCTGACTCGGTCTTCTCTTTCATATCAACCTCTTGCTCATAAATGCCCGGCGCATAAACGCATTATCAGGACGCGCGTTGCACCATGCGTAAGGCGGGCAGGAACGCCAGATAATCATTCATGGCGGGATGGCGAGCAAAGGACTTTTCCTGCTGGCCTGAATCCGGGTTGGTGACGCCCAGACAGTAGCGCAGGCCAAACGCTTTGGCGGCATCCAGAATCGGTTCGCTGTCATCGATAAAAAGCGTGCGTTCAGGATCAAACCCTACCTGCGCGTGCACTTGTTGCCACAGTTGCTGATGTTCCTTCGGATACCCATACGTATGGGTGGAAAGTAATAAATCAAGGTGTCTGTCGAGCCCGGTGTGTGCCATTTTGACCGCCAGACCGTGTGGATGGGCGTTGGTAAGCAATACGCGCTGTTTGCCACTGGCGGCCAATGCGGTGAGAAACGGCTCGGTATCGGCACGTAAACGGGCGCGTACGCCCATCTCACTGGTCATCTGATAGATATCAAGGCCGAGGCGCTCGCTCCAGTAATCAAAGCAGTACCAGTTCAATGTGTGTTGAACGGCGTGATACTCTTTATCTATCACTTTTTTGGCTTCACTCAGGGAAATCTTTCTTTCTACGCTGAGTTGTTCTGGCACCCGTTGCAGCCAGAAGTAGCTGTCAAAGGCCAAATCCAGCAGCGTGCCATCCATGTCGAGGATAACGGTATCGATAGCATTCCAATTGAGCTCTTGCTGCATTTGTACTCCGGTCGCGGCGGTGGGGGGACATTGCACAGAAAAACACGGTGTCGCTGGCGTGCGCTCTGCGGTCGTCAGCAACGGGCCGTGTTTAGACGTGCCTAATCATTCATCCGGTAGGCGCGGCCTTCCATCAAAATAGGTGTCGCGAGTCGGGTTGAGAAGCACGCATCGTAGTACTGTTTGATATCACGTTCGCGCTGCTGGCTTTTACGCATTTTTACCAGCATCAGCACCAGGTTGGCAATCAGTACCACCGAGAGCACCAGCATCAATAATCCAGTGCCGAAGTAGCGCCACAGCGTGATGGCGTCAGGATCGCTGCGTAAATTGATGTGCTGCGTTCCATTGGCATCGGTGGAGAGCTGAGTGATTACCCCTTTGGCGCTAAAAGGCGTGTGCAGCAGCATGGCGGAAAGCCGTTGCAGCTCTTGCCATTGCTCTGTTGCATGATATTCATTGAACGGTTTGGGTGGTAGAGGATAGTTCACGAGCTGGCGACCTTCGTCACTGCGGATCAGAAAGCCGCTGGGGGGCGGGCTGTTTAGCGAATCGGTGGCTGCGTTAATCTCTTGATAGAAAAAAGACTCCGTTGCGCTGACCACCAGTGTTTCCAGAGATTCAGCATTAACGGAGCGTAGCAGAACGTTCATCCCCTTAAGCGCTCCTGATTTTGCGCGCCTGACCAGAGTATCCCAGGTTTTCACATTGCCCAGATTGACCAGCGCATTTTTCAGCCGCGTGCAATCCTCTTCACGCGTGCACAGCTCCTGGGTTTTCAGCACGATATCAGAGAAATTGTTGAGCAGTACCATGCCTGATTTCTGAATGGCGGACGCGAGCTGCGTGCTGACTTTGCCTTCGTCGTTAGTCACGGGATGTAACTGTGCGTTCACCACGGACAGTAGCGACGACGCTTTTTCGATCACGTCCGATTCCGGTAGCGGCAACGACCCGGCTTTGTTCCAGTAGATGGCAGAGCAATCAAACGGGGTAAAGGCATAGGGTCTTACGTTGCCTGGATAGCGGTTACCCGCAGGCACATCACACATACCCGTACTTTGAATGTCCAGTTTATCACCGATTTTCAGGTGGGCGTTTTGCAATTCGTCAACCTGTGTCACTTTGATATTCTGTACGCCGTGCAGCCAGCTCATGCTCAGATTGAGCGGTAATTCCAGCGGCAAGAAACTGAGCAACAAGATAAGGGGCAGTAACGCACCCGCAGAGAGAATCAGGTTTTTTCCAAAGCGCTGGAGGGGAAAACGGCTGGCTTCCTCGTGGAGCGAGAGAAATTCGCCTTGGCGAACCACCTGACGGTTCAGATAAATATCGACCTGGGTTTTCTGCGCCAGATCGTAGGCGATATAAGGCTGCCAATGGGGCGGATAGATAAGATCGATATTGCCCAGAGAGATATTGCCAATCTGCCCCTGGTTCGATTCGCCAAACAGGCCGAGACACTGTGGCGTGCCATTAAGGCAATGTACCTCTTGCAATTCACGTTCGGAAGGTGCGCGAAACAGTTGCCAGCAGCTCCAGGCCGCCAGCAGCACAGCGGCGGCGGCAAGCCAGGGCATCACCGCCAACGGTGTCATCAGGCTGATAAACAGCAGAAGAAAAGCCAATGAAATCAATAACGATTCCCGAATTCCCGATGCGTGATGCACCGCATACTCTTCTCGTGTCTCCTTGCGAACGGAAACTAGCTCGGCGCGTTCATTCCCCTCTTCTCGAATCGAGGCATTACGTTCAGGGATTAACGGCGGCGGTAAAATACTCTGATCGCTGTGCTCAACGCATTCACTCAAGGAATGTCCGTTGAGCGCAACGACCAGCGGAATTGAGCGGGTGTTAATCAGCTCAATATGGTTGTTCTCGGTGATGTACTGTTCCCACTCAGCAGGCAGGTGTATCTCTTGCGTATCAATGAAATAACGCCATTTGTTCGCGGTGCTGGTAGTGAGTCCGTAACGCGTAATGCTGTGGGTGAGCACATAGACGCGCGGATCCTGCCGGGTGCGCGGTAACACGGGCAGCGCGCTGGACGCTGACAGTTGCAGATTGGCAAGTGTCAAATAGCGTTCAATGGCGGCACGCTCATCGTGCGTTAATGTGCGTTCTCGCGCGTGCATGACGGCAAAGGACGGTTTTGTAAAGGGCAAATGGCGACGCATACGGTATCCAGTGTAACTTCCGATGACGATAAGACAGGCAAACAATAGGGATAAAAGAATAACTATTGTGCTCATGCCATCCTCATTCCAACGCTGATAATTCGGATACTAGCAAACTTATCCCGAGAGTGATAATCCGTATGTCATTGTTAATCAGCTTGAATCACTCATTAACGCAATAAATTTTTCCTATATTTTGTTGATCTTATCAAGAGAGGATCAGAAGAAAACATGGGGAAAATCTGAATTTATTGTGATGTATTGACTTTTATTTTTTTTGGGGGAAAAAACGCAATGTTTGTTATTTGTTGCGATTACGTAAATTGAGTCGTATCAGAGTTGCGGTAAGATGGCCTGTTAACGCACAATGTGAGCAATATCAAAAAAGAAAATTAACGTTTTTTTTGCATTCTGCGGCGTTCCCGTTACGGAAAAAGAGGTGTCAGTGCTTTACGCTCCTTATCTTTTTTTGACGGGTATCCGATTTTTTTGTTGCCACAGGAATGCCTCGTAGGGCGAATATATTTATGGATAACCATCTGAAAAAACCGAAAATTCTGAACGTGGAGACGGTGGCTCGCTCGCGCCTGTTTAACGTGGAATCGGTTGATCTTGAGTTCAGCAACGGCGTGCGCCGCGTGTATGAACGGATGCGCCCTTCGGGGCGAGAAGCGGTGATGATTGTGCCGATTTTCGACAATCAACTGGTGCTGGTGCGCGAGTACGCCGTTGGCATTGAACAGTATGAATTGGGGTTTCCCAAAGGGCTTATCGATCCGGGGGAAACCGTTTTTGAAGCGGCAAATCGTGAATTGATGGAAGAGGCGGGATTCGGTGCACACCAGATGTCGCTGTTGGCGACGCTGACGCTGGCGCCTTCCTATTTCTCCAGTCGCATGAATATCGTGGTCGCGCGTGACCTCTATCCGCAGACGCGAGAAGGGGATGAGCCTGAGCCGCTGATTCCGGTGCGCTGGCCATTGGATAATCTGCTGGGCCTGTTGCAGGAACCGGATTTTCGCGAAGCGCGTAACGTCAGTGCCCTGTTTTTAACACGCGAGTGGTTGGCAGGACAAACACCGTCGTCGTCCCCGACCTAAGCCGGGGAACGCTTGCAGAAATAATCCGTTTGGTGTGTCAGCCATCCCCGCCTGTGCGGGAATGGCCGGAAGGTGCTCGTCCGTGGCGAAGCGTTAAAACAGTTCTTCGCTCTGACCGTTTTCCATCAGGGTGGTGCCTGCCTCGTGGACTTCAAACTCCGTAGGCTGGGTGCCATCGATAAAATATTCCG
This sequence comes from uncultured Symbiopectobacterium sp., assembly GCA_964293225.1. Lineage (GTDB taxonomy): Bacteria > Pseudomonadota > Gammaproteobacteria > Enterobacterales > Enterobacteriaceae > Symbiopectobacterium. The sequence goes on from CAXYYB010000015.1 coordinate 26,775, forward strand.
CACGACTGTTGCTGCCGCCGCTGGAAAGTTTACCGGTGTAGCGATCGATGGTGACGGTAACGACGCCCGGCGGTGGCGTCAGCGGTTGCTCTGCCACGCCTTGCAGGGCGACTTTCATGTAGTCATCCCACGCAGGTTGGGCGCTCTTTGCCCCTCCCTCATAACCTGATATCTGATCTTTAATCGCACCAGACACCGTGCTGCGGCCCAGATCGCGGCGATGGTCATCAAAGCCAATCCACACAGAGGTAACAAGGTTGGGCCCATAGCCGGAGAACCAGGCATCTTTGGAACTGTTGGTGGTGCCGGTTTTGCCGCCGATGTCATGGCGCTGCAAATCTTTACCGGCACGCCAGCCCGTACCCATCCAGCCGGGTTCGCCAAAGACGTTACTGTTGAGCGCACTCTTCATCAGAAACGACAACGGCGTACTGATGACATGCGGCGCATACGGCAGCGTGCTTACCTGCGCTTCGGTTGGCGTGACGGCATCAATCTGTGGTTGAGGCGCCGTGCCCTGCTGCTCTTGCGAAGTGGCAACGTTCTCCATGCTGTCCGTTGAGAGTACGGCTGAGCGCGGTGTTTCACCATAAACCAACGGCAGATTGCAGGTGTCGCACACGGTTTTCGGCGTTGCGTTGAAAAGCGTGTTACCAGCATCATTCTCGATACGAGAAATGAAGTAAGGGTCAACCAGGTAACCCCCGTTAGCCATCACGGCATAGCCTCTGACCACCTGGAGCGGCGTGAAGGAGGCCGCACCCAGCGCCAGCGATTCGGTACGCACAATGTTCTGCTGTGGGAAACCGAAACGCTGTAAGTAATCTGCGGCATAATCAACGCCCATGGCACGCATCGCGCGCACCATCACCACGTTTTTAGACTGCCCCAGCCCTTGGCGTAAGCGAATGGGACCGTCGTAAGTTGCCGGGGAATTCTTCGGACTCCAGTCTGAGCCTGCGCCCGCATCCCAACGGGTGATCGGCACGTCGTTAAGGATGGTTGCCAGCGTCAACCCTTTATCCATAGCGGCGGTGTAGAGGAACGGTTTGATATTGGAACCAATCTGACGCAGCGCCTGCGTGGCGCGGTTGAACTTGCTCTGATTAAAATCAAAGCCGCCCACCAGCGCTTCAATGGCACCGTTGGTCGGATTCATGGACACCAGCGCAGAGTTGACGTCCGGCGCTTGTCCCAGCCACCAGTCGTTGCCCACCTTACGCACCCACACCTGCTGGCCGGTTTGCACCACATCGGTGACGCGGCGCGGCATCGCTCCTTGTAGTACGTCGGATTTAAACGGACGTGCCCATTTCATGCCGGACAGCGGCAGCACAACGCTGCTGCCATCGGCCAGCAACGCAGTGGCTTTGTCGGCATCGCTTTGGGTAATCACCGCGGGGTTTAGCGGACCGTAGTTAGGCGTGTTTTTCAGTTCATTGATAATGCGCGTTTGGTCCCAAGCGCTTTCACCCACTTTCCACAGCACTTTTTCCGGGCCGCGATAGCCATGGCGCATATCATAGGCCATGACGTTATTGCGCAGCGCCTCTTCGGCGGCGAGCTGACGTTTCTTGGTGATGGTGGTGTAGACCTTGTAGCCATCGTTATAGGCATCCTCACCGTAGCGCTTCACCATCTCCTGACGCACCATTTCGGCCAGATACGATGCGGAGAATGCAATTTCCGGTGCGTGGTAGTCGGCCACCAACTGCTCATTACGCGCCTGATCGTACTGGGCCTGCGTGATGTAATTTTCATCGCGCATACGGGCCAACACCACATTGCGACGTGCCACGGCGCGATCGTAGGAGTAAAGCGGGTTAAAGGTGGACGGTGCTTTAGGTAAACCGGCGATGGTCGCCATTTGGCTCAGCGTTAGTTGTTCAACTGAACGACCAAAGTAGACGTGCGCAGCCGCACCCACCCCGTAGGCGCGATACCCGAGATAAATCTTGTTGAGATAAAGCTCCAGGATCTCGTCTTTGGTCAGCAACTGCTCAATGCGGATCGCCAGAAACACTTCTTTAATCTTACGGATCAGTGTGCGTTCCGGGCTCAAAAAGAAGTTACGCGCCAACTGCTGGGTGATGGTACTCGCCCCTTGCGATGCGTGCCCGGAGGTCAACGCAATGGTGGCGGCGCGCACAATCCCTACCGGATCGACACCGTGATGCTCGTAAAAGCGGCTGTCTTCAGTGGCGATAAACGCGTGGACCATTTCAGGTGGAATCTGGCCCAATTTCAGCGGAATGCGGCGCTTCTCGCCGAACTGGGCAATCAGCTCACCGTCCGCGCTGAACACCTGCATCGGCGTTTGTAAACGGACATCTTTCAACGTTGCTACATCGGGCAACTGAGGCTCGATATAACGATATAGCCCATATATCGATGCGGCTCCAAGCAGAATGCAAGTCACTGCAAGGATGAATAAATACTTTACGAACTTCACCGGGAATTTTCCATTCAGTAGCGTGTGGACAGTTTCTAAACAATTGCCCGCTAGTATAAAGGTAAGCCTGCACTGTGGATACGTTCTTTTATTCAGCACACGTTTTCAGCAACGCGTGCTCTTCTCAACGACGAGGGAGAGGTCGCATTGAACATGGCTTATCACCATTGGCAGGTCGGATTAGATATACAAAACGGATGTCTGCGTGCCCTGGCCGTACAGCGTCGCCGCCATGGCTGGCAACTGCGTCAGTGGTGGCAAATTCCACTGCCTGCGGACACATTAAGGGAGGGGAGTTTACAGCATTCCGACGCATTGTGCGATGTCCTGACGAAATGGCGGCGGGTGCTACCGCGCCGAATATCGCTGCGCGTTGGTTTTCCTGCCCAGCGTGTGTTGCAGCAGCTTATGGCTGCCCCCGACAGCCGTCTGAGGGAGCCTGAACGCGGCTGGTATATTGATCATCAGGCGGCGCGCCAGTTTCCCATTGGCCGCGAATCGCTGGTACTTGACTATCGCAGTGAGCCCCAATCACCGGGTTCCTTACTGATCACCGCAGCCAAACGTGAAGAGGTGGCGCAATGGCAACACTGCCTGCATCGTGCCGGACTCACGCCGGATGTGCTGGATATTGTGCCTTGTGCATTGCGCACCATGGCTCAACTGGCGAGGGTGGCTTCCGATTCCCTGTTGTTGCACCGTCTTGATACCGAACACTGGCTGTGGGTGTCGCCGCTATCCCAGCCGCTGTCGTTTGGTGTGCTCTCGCAAGACGTGGTGACAACGAGTGGCGATATCGTTTCCTGTGTGAGCAATCACTACTCTGGTAAGCGCGGTGAAATCACGTATTACAGCGGTGAATGCGGTAAGGACATTGCACGCTCTGTGCACCCGCTGGCATCGTGGTCGCCGTTTGACATTTTACATCAAGCTTATCCACCGTTGCCGCTTAATCCGTCCCAGTTTGTGGTGGCGGGCGGTTTGGCTCTGCGGGCAGACGATTAATGCATACCTTTCGCGTCAATCTGTTGCCATGGCGTCAACGCCGCTGGGTACGAGATACTCGTCGTTGGTGGCTGCGGCTGCTGTTTTTCTTGGGGGGCTTGTTGATCGTGCTGGCTGTGTGCCGTGGACGGCTTGAGCAACAACGTGGCGCGATGGAGGAAACACAGCGCACGTTGCAACAAAAGCACCTCGCTGACAGCGCCCAACTGCGTGAGGTTCAGCGGCTGATGGTCGCTCTACAACAGTGGCATGTGCAGCAGCAGGCAGACAATAAAACCCGGGTGCATAACCGGGGTTATGAACAACTGTTAAAGCAGTTGGCGCAGTGGGTGCCTGAGGGGCTGTGGCTTACTGCCATCACCGTGCAGGATGGCAAGGCCCATCTGAGGGGCAGAAGCCATGATTATGCCGACATCGTGCACTTTGGTTCCCGACTCGAAACTGAAACGGCGCTGACATCAGTGCGTGTGATGCAAACACGGCAGGAAATAATGGCTTCCCCCGAGGGTGACGTGCCGGTATTGACGTTTCACCTTCAGGCGGATTGGCTCGTTGGGCAGGTTTCTTCGCAGGATATGTCTCATGATGAGTAGTGTGCGCTCCCTGTGGCTGAGGTTTATGGCAACCTCACGATGGGTACAGTGGTCGGTGCAAAGCCTTGTGATGGGGATGCTCGCCGCGTTGGGGTATTACATGGTGCTTCAACCGGAGCGTGCCGCCGTGGAGCACTTGCGGCAGCATCTTTTGCACGCAAGCGAGGCTAATGCTGCGCTGGTGCGGCGTCTGGATGATTTCCCGGTGCTAGCGACGTTGCAACAACAGTGGGATACCTTGCCGGATAAACCGGTTCATCACGCGGCGGTGACGCTGACAGAGCGCCTGCTGCTGCCGCTCGCTGCGTCGAATGCTGCGTTAATAACATTACAGCCTTCGAACACCCTCACTCTACAAACGTGGAAAATGATAGTAAGTACTGACTTTTTTGGTGTGTTGACACTCATTCAGCACATTACTGCATCCATGCAGCCGCTGCATATTCACTCACTCTCCATTGATGCACAACACGAGGTGTTGCATCTGGAAATGCAACTTGCCGTTCCTGATATGGGTGAGGAAGCACAACGGTGAAAGTGACGTATGTCTGGATGCTATCGCTGGCACTGTGCTTATTGGTAGCACTTAGCCATATCGCATGCGCAGAGCGCAACCCCTTTCGGCCTGCCACCGGGCACGCAGTCGGTGGGGATGACATTGCGCAATGGCGACTGGAAGGTGTGATTGGGGATACCTCAGGGTGGTCTGGCTGGCTTTCTACGCCAGGCGCTCCTTGGTTCATGGTTAACCTGGGCGATGTGCTGACATCCACCGGGTGGACGGTTAGCGCCATCGACGAGCACGGTGTTCAGGTGGAAAAGTCGGTGGTGGATGCAACAGGACAAACACGCCACTGGGTGCGAACGCTGCCCGTTGCACGGTCATCGCACAATGGCGCGATACGCTGAGTTTTGCCGCGCAGCACAAGGAGGAAAGCCAAATGAAAAGGCCAGGGAAGCCGATAGCAGTGGGGGTATTACTGTGTGCGTTGCTGGGAGGGGCTACTGTATTTGCCAAGGTGCCGATGCCGACCATTTCATTAGCGTTTGACGATGCGCCCGTGCAGAAAATCGTACAGGCGCTCGCTGAGCACCAGCGGTTGAATGTGGTGGTTGCGCCGGAGGTTAACGGTGTGATGAGCCTGCGTTTGAACCACGTTCCCTGGCAGCAGGCGTTAGACATTGTTGCGCTTCAGGGCGCGCTGTCGATTGAACGCAGGGGCAATGTGTTACTGGTGTCTTCTCGTGCGATCGATGTACGTCAGACTGCATTGGAAAACCGTTTTTTCACCCTGCAATACGCTGATGCGCAAGAGGTTGCCGCCAGCGTGCTGGCACAGCGCAGTACGCTGTTATCGGAACAGGGTAGTGTGAGTGCTGATACGCGCACTAATGCCCTTTTGGTGCGCGATACCCCAGCGATAGTGCAGTCGTTGCAGGCGTGGATTGACACGCTGGATAGGCCTGTTGCTCAAGTGCAATTAGCCGCACACATTGTCACCATTAGCAGCGAAAGTTTACGCGAGTTGGGGGTGAGTTGGGGCATGGGGGAGTCGACACAAGCGGGCCGAACATTGCGTCTGAATGACTTTAACGTCAACCTGCCAGTGGAATCATCCGCGGGCAGCATTGGGTTCAGTCTGGCACGCTTGAATGGCCGATTGCTCGATTTAGAATTGTCAGCGCTTGAGCATGAGAACCAGGTTGAAATCATCGCCAGCCCGCGTCTTTTTACTGCACACAAGCAGATGGCCAGCATCAAGCAGGGCACGGAAATTCCTTATCAGGTATCCAGCGGTGCCAGCGGTGCGACCGCCATCCAGTTCAAAGAAGCCGTATTGGGGATGGAAGTGACGCCTACGGTGCTGCGTGAGGGCAAAATTACGCTTAACCTGAAAATCAGCCAAAATATGCCAGGATTGGTGATTAAACAGAGCGACAATGGCGAAACACTCGCGATCGATAAACAAGAAATTCAAACCCAGGTTACGGTGTCTGACGGTGAGACGATTGTGTTGGGTGGGATTTTTCAACAACAAAAAAATCGAGGGGAGCGAAAAGTGCCACTGCTGGGGGATGTACCGCTGCTGGGTTCACTGTTTCAACATGAAAGAACTGAGCGTAAGCGGCGTGAACTGGTGATTTTTATCACCCCAACATTGGTCACCGCCTCGTCGTGAGAGACGTATAACGGTGTGCTCGGCGATCCACGTTTTACCCGTTTCCGCTTTCTCAGTTTGACGCTGCGCTGGATTTAGCATACAAGGTTAGCCCATTGAGCGCTGCGGTCTGTCGAAGCGGAATTATCTTACCGGAAGATGCCTAATTAATACGCTTTTTGCTGTTTGGCGCAGGGCGAGACATTTTATTCGGTTGCCAAATGCCCCTGAGTATTGAGATAATTTTCTGTCTGATTCTCGAACTATCGCTCATGAGGTTTCAGTTTAGGTCCCGCCGCTGGGTTGATTGGCGGGGCGGGTTATCATTAACGAATAGTCTTAGTAACACCAAAAAACATGGCAGAGAAACGCAATATCTTTCTGGTTGGGCCTATGGGTGCCGGCAAAAGCACTATTGGCCGTCAGTTAGCTCAGCAACTCAATATGGAGTTTTTCGACTCCGATCAAGAAATTGAGCGACGCACCGGGGCTGATGTGGGCTGGGTTTTTGATCTCGAAGGCGAAGAAGGTTTTCGCGAACGCGAAGAAAAAGTCATCAACGAATTGACCGAAAAACAGGGTATCGTACTGGCTACCGGAGGTGGCTCAGTAAAATCACGCGAGACACGCAATCGCCTGTCTGCGCGCGGCGTTGTGGTCTATTTGGAAACCACCATTGAAAAACAGTTGGCGCGCACGCAGCGTGACAAAAAGCGTCCTTTGCTTCAGGTAGAGGATCCGCCGCGCGAAGTGTTGGAGGCGTTAGCAAGAGAGCGTAACCCGCTTTATGAAGAAATTGCTGATGTCACCATTCGCACGGATGAGCAGAGCGCCAAGGTGGTTGCCAACCAGATTATCAGTATGTTGGATGGCAACTGAGTAACAACATCGCCCTGAGCTCCGGGGCCAAGCGGGTGAACCACGCGCATGGAAAGAATTACCGTAACATTAGGGGAACGCAGCTATCCCATTACGATAGCCGCTGGGTTGTTTGCTGACCCGGCTTCTTTTATGCCGCTGACCGCGGGCGAACAGGTGATGTTGGTGACCAACCAGACGCTGGCGCCGCTCTATCTTGAGGCGGTGAGCCATGTGCTGGAACAGGCTGGTGTGAACGTCGACCACGTCATATTGCCAGACGGCGAGCAGTATAAATCGCTCACGGTATTGAACGATGTCTTCACCGCATTGTTGCAAAAACCCCATGGACGAGATACGACGATCGTTGCTCTGGGTGGCGGGGTGATTGGCGATCTGGCGGGCTTTGCTGCCGCCAGCTATCAGCGTGGCGTACGTTTTATTCAAGTACCCACAACGCTGCTCTCGCAGGTTGACTCTTCTGTGGGCGGGAAAACGGCGGTCAATCATCCGTTCGGTAAAAACATGATTGGCGCGTTCTATCAGCCCGCTTCTGTGGTTATCGATTTGGATTGTCTTCGCACCTTACCGGCCCGGGAGTTTTCCTCTGGCCTGGCCGAGGTGATCAAATATGGGATTATTCTTGATGGCGAGTTCTTCGTTTGGTTGGAGAATAATCTTGACGCTGTGCGTGCGCTGGAGCCTGCGGCGCTCTCTTACTGTATTCGACGTTGCTGTGAACTGAAAGCCGAGGTGGTGGCTGCGGATGAACGCGAAAGCGGGGTGCGTGCGCTGCTCAATCTGGGTCATACTTATGGTCATGCTATCGAAGCTGAAATGGGGTATGGCAACTGGTTACACGGTGAAGCGGTGGCAGCGGGCATGATGATGGCCGCCTATGCGGCGCAAAGGTTAGGCCAGTTCAGCACGTCGGACATCGATCGTATTCGTGCGTTGCTGGAACGTGCAGGGTTGCCGATTCAGGGCCCGGATGCGATGTCACCAGAATCTTATCTTCCCCATATGATGCGTGATAAAAAGGTACAGGCGGGTGAGTTACGCTTGGTTTTACCTACTGCGATTGGGCGCTCGGAAGTGCGTGGCGGCGTATCACACGATATTGTGTTGGCGTCGATCGCTGATTGCCGGGCGTGAATACAGTTTTTCGGGTATTTGCAGACATATTCACGCTGATGGTTTATGGTTAATAGAAGATAATGTCTTATAATTCAACAATTCGCTTCGCTTACCGCGCAGCGGGTATGTGTTTTTTATAGTTGGAGGGGTTTAAATGGACGAATTTAAACCAGAAGATGCGTTAAAACCGGATACCAGCGATCGGCGGCCACAACGTCAGCAACGGAGTCCCCGTCTTTCTGCGCCGCAGTTAGCGCTCTCTCGTCAACATTTGATGATTGGTATCGGGATCGTCGTGCTGGTGTTGTTGATCATCGGCGTAGGTTCCGCCTTGCAATCGCCGTCTAAACCAGCGGAAGGCGCGCCAACGGCAGCATCAGGTAACGGTGAGAAGAGTATCGATTTATCCTCTTCTTCCTCTATGACGCAAGGGACTCCCCCCCAAGGGGATGGTGCATCAGTAAACGCTACCGCGCCAGGGCAGCCGCAAACCTTGAATGCGCCGCCGGTCGCAAGTTCGCCGACACAAGCGCAAGTCACGCCTCCGCCTGTCGGGCAGCAGCGTGTTGAACTGCCGGGGAACATGACGGATGCGCTGTCGACGCAGCAAGAAAAGGTTAACGCCTTCTCTCAAGGCGCTACGTCGGGATCCTCGCCGGTAACGACTCTGCCGATTGCGCCTGCTACTGTGGCTCCTTCAGCGAAAAACCCGCCGCACGTCTCAGAGAAGACGGCGCAGGATAAGACTGCACATGCTAAAAACGTTCAGGATAAGGCCGCGCAGAGCAAATCAACCCTAACGCCAGCGCAAAAAGTGCCGATGACATCAGGCAAGCCGACATCCTCTGGGGACAAGTCGACGGTTTCAGGGCAGGGGGGATCGATTCAGAATGCGCCCGCCAGCCATTTCACACTGCAATTGAGCAGTGCATCACGTTCAGATACGCTGAAAGCTTACGCCACACAGCACAACCTACCCAACGCCTGGGTTTATGAAACCAAGCGAGACGGTAAGCCCTGGTATGTATTGGTGAACGGTGTTTACGCGACGTCTGCACAAGCGAAACAGGCGGCGTCATCGCTTCCTGCGGCCGTGCAGGCACAAAAACCATGGGTTAAGCCGATCCGCCAGGTGAAGCAGGACTTGAATAAGTAACACCAATTTTAGCCCTGATGTGCTGTCTGACACAGAGTACAATCCGCGGCTCTGAAATGTAATGAGTAACTAACGACGGCATGAAAAAGAACCGCGCTTTTTTAAAATGGGCTGGTGGGAAGTATCCGCTGGTAGAAGAGATTCGCCGCTATCTACCTGAAGGAGACTGTTTGATTGAGCCGTTTGTCGGTGCCGGTTCGGTATTTTTGAATACGGAATACGACCGTTACATCCTGGCGGATATTAACAGTGACCTCATCAATCTCTACGATATCGTTAAAACGCAAACCGACGATTTTATTCGTGACGCGCGCGAACTGTTCACCGATGAGTACAACGTGGCGGAAATATTTTATCTGCTGCGTGATGAGTTCAATCTTTGTGCGGTGCCCTATCGTCGTGCGGTACTGTTTTTGTATCTGAATCGCCACTGTTATAACGGATTGTGCCGCTATAACATGCGGGGCGAATTCAACGTGCCCTTTGGCCGTTACAAAAAACCGTATTTCCCCGAAGAAGAGCTACGCTGGTTCGCCCTCAAAGCGCGCAATGCCACGTTTGTTTGTGAGCATTATCAGCAGACGTTGCTCAAAGCAACGCAGGGTGCCGTGGTCTATTGCGATCCGCCTTATGCGCCGCTTTCCGCAACGGCGAATTTTACGGCGTATCACACGAATAATTTCAACAACATCGATCAACAGAGCTTGGCGACGCTGGCGTATCGGTTGTCGGTGGAGAGTGCCATTCCCGTGCTGATATCCAACCACGATACCGAGCTGACGCGAGCGTGGTATCAGGATGCGGCGCTGTACGTGGTGAGGGCGAGACGCACCATCAGTCGCAATATCATGGGGCGGAGCAAGGTTAATGAGCTGTTGGCGCTCTATGGTGCGCCACTGCGTTAATACCCGATGCGCGCGCATCGCGCTGGTTATCCTACAAACTGTTTGGAGATACGAATGAAGCCTTTCTTGATCGCTCCGTCCATCTTATCGGCCGACTTTGCCCGGTTAGGGGAAGACACCGCCAGTGTGCTGGCTGCCGGAGCCGATGTGGTTCACTTCGATGTCATGGATAACCACTATGTTCCCAACCTGACTATCGGGCCGCTGGTGCTTAAAGCATTGCGCAATTATGGCATTACCGCCCCTATCGATGTTCATCTGATGGTGAAACCGGTAGACCGCCTTATTCCCGATTTCGCTGAAGCGGGTGCCAGCTTTATCACCTTCCATCCGGAAGCCTCCGAGCATGTCGATCGCTCGCTGCAACTGATCAAGGATCATGGCTGCAAAGCTGGGCTGGTGCTGAACCCGGCGACGCCGCTCAGTTGCCTTGATTACGTAATGGATAAGCTGGATATCATTCTGTTGATGTCGGTCAACCCCGGCTTTGGCGGGCAATCTTTTATTCCCAACACGTTAGATAAGCTGCGTCAGGTGCGCCAACGCATCGATGAGAGCGGCTATGATATTCGGCTGGAAGTGGATGGCGGTGTAAAAGTCGACAACATTGCCCAGATTGCGCAAGCCGGTGCCGATATGTTCGTGGCAGGCTCTGCCATTTTCGGTCACCCCGATTATCGCGCTGTCATTGATAACATGCGCAGTGAATTGAGTAAGGTATCTCATGGCTGACATCAGTATGGTTCGCGGGTTGGCTTTCGATCTGGATGGCACGCTGGTCGACAGCGCGCCAGGTTTGGCAGATGCCGTTGATATGGCGCTGCAAGCGCTGAATCTCCCTGCGGCGGGTAAAGCGCGTGTCGCTACCTGGATCGGCAACGGTGCTGATGTGCTGGTGGAGCGGGCGTTGCACTGGGCGGGAATGACGCCGACGGCGCAAGATACCCGTACGGCGCGCGAACTGTTTGATCGCTACTATGCGCAAACGGTAGACAGCGGCAGTACGCTGTTTCCCGATGTGCACGCCACGCTGACCCAACTGGCTGGCTGGGGCTACCCCTTGGCGCTGGTCACCAATAAGCCGACGCCTTTTGTCGCACCGCTGCTGGAGACGCTGGGTATTGCCGGGTTGTTTAGCCTGATTGTCGGCGGTGATGATGTCAAAATGAAAAAGCCGCATCCTGCGCCGCTCTATCTGGTACTGGCACAGCAGGGGTTACTGGCATCCGAATTGTTGTTTGTCGGCGATTCGCGCAACGATATTCAGGCGGCACAGGCCGCAGGTTGTCCGAACGTGGGCATGACTTATGGCTATAACTACGGAGAAGCCATTGCGCTGAGTCAACCTGACGTGGTGCTTGAGCGCTTCTCACAACTTTTGCCCCTGGTGGGGCCACTTACGTCAAAAAATCAGGAAGCGTCAGCATGAATAAGCCCATTGTTTTTAGCGGCGCACAGCCGTCCGGTGAACTTACCATTGGTAACTACATGGGTGCATTACGTCAGTGGGTGAACATGCAGGATGATTACGATTGCATATACTGCATCGTTGACCTGCATGCCATCACCGTGCGCCAGGATCCTCAACAGTTGCGCAAAGCAACGCTGGATACGCTGGCGCTCTATCTGGCCTGCGGTATTGATCCGCAGAAAAGCACCATCTTCGTTCAGTCTCATGTGCCGGAGCACACGCAACTGAGCTGGGTGCTAAACTGCTATTCCTACTTTGGTGAACTGAGCCGCATGACGCAGTTCAAGGATAAATCGGCGCGCTATTCCGACAACATCACTGCCGGTTTGTTTGACTATCCGGTGCTGATGGCGGCCGATATTCTGCTGTATCAAACCCATCAAGTGCCGGTGGGTGAAGATCAGAAACAGCATCTGGAATTGAGCCGCGATATTGCTCAGCGCTTCAATGCGCTCTACGGTGACGTTTTCAAAGTGCCAGAGCCGTTTATTCCCAAATCCGGCGCGCGTGTGATGTCGCTGCTGGACCCCACCAAAAAAATGTCCAAGTCGGATGACAACCGCAATAACGTGATCGGACTGCTGGAAGATCCGAAAGCAGTCGTGAAAAAAATCAAACGTGCGGTGACGGATTCTGATGAGCCGCCAGTGGTGCGTTATGATATTGCCAACAAGGCGGGGGTATCCAACCTGCTGGATATCCTGGCGGGGGTGACGGGTAAACCGATTCCTGAACTGGAAAAAGCCTTTGAAGGCCAGATGTATGGCCACTTGAAGGGCGCGGTTGCCGAGGCCGTTTCCGGCATGCTGACCGAGTTGCAGGCGCGCTATCATCATTTCCGCAACGATGAAGCGTTCTTGCAGCAGGTGATGCGCGACGGTGCTGAAAAAGCGCGCCTTAAAGCGACTGCAACGTTGAAAAAAGTGTACGAGGCAGTGGGTTTCGTCGCTCAGCCGTAATGTGTTTTTTGCTGATTATCTGGCGGCTTGTACCGCCAGATAATGGCCCATCAATGAGTGACATCGATGCGTTATATCGATGACTTCACACCTGAGGAATTGGCGGAACCACGCCGTCGGGGATCGGGTTCTCAAACGGTGTAACGCTCAGTTTCTCAGCCAGTTCTGCTTTCGCTTGTGCCACCAGCGCCGGGTTCTGTAACAAATCTATGGTTAATGACGCCATGGCTTCGGCCGCATAGGCGGTGCCTTTGTGCGCCGCAGGCGCTTTGCCCTGCGCCACCAACTGCCAGGAATGGGCGGGAGTGCCGATGGCGTAGGTAGCGGCACGAATTTGTACGGTAGGAACGACCCAGCTTACCGTGCCGACGTCGGTGGAGCCGATAAAGCTGTCATCCGGGCTGTACAGCGGGTAGATACCGTCATGCAGCGATTCGCCGGCTTTGGGTTTCACGCCAAAACGCGCGTAGGAATTGGCAATATCTTCTGCGCTCATGGCGGTTTGGAATTTGGCAGCGAAAGCGCGGTCCGCCTCATCGAACGGGATGGGGCCAAGCGCCAGCAGATGTTCATGCATGCGCTGTTCCAGCGGGGCGTTACCCAGTAAGTTGGCATCGCCGCTGATCACCTCCCAACTCACTTCTGTTTCGGTCATCAGCGCTGCGCCTTGTGCGATTTTTTTCACGCGCTTCACCAACTGGTGGAGTTCAGGTAGCTGACGCGCCCGCACCAGATAACGCACCGTTGCGTTGGCCTGAACCACGTTCGGTGCATGGCCGCCGCTGTCAGTGATGGCGTAGTGTACGCGCGCGGAAGACGGCATGTGTTCGCGCATGTAGTTGACGCCAACGTTCATCAGTTCTACGGCATCGAGCGCACTGCGTCCCAGATGCGGGCTGCTGGCGGCGTGCGACGCGCGGCCTTTGAAATAAAAGTTCAGTTCGTTGCAAGCCAGAGAATCCGGGCTGTTAACGCCGGTAAAAGTGGCCGGGTGCCAGCAGATAGCAATATCCACATCGCCAAACACGCCCTCTTTGACCATAAAACCTTTGGAGGAGCCGCCCTCTTCTGCCGGGCAACCGTAGAAGCGCACAGTACCGGGCAACTGGTGCTGTTGCAGGTAATCTTTTACCGCGGTTGCGGCTTGCAATGCAGCGGTGCCCAGCAAATTGTGACCGCAGCCGTGTCCGTTGCCACCTGCATCGATAGGGCAAGGCTCAGCCACGCCCGCTTGCTGGCTCAGACCCGGCAGCGCGTCGTATTCACCCAGCAAGGCAATCACCGGTTTACCGGAACCGAATTCACCCAGCAAGGCAGTTGGCATTCCGGCGATGCCGGTTGTCAGGCGAAAGCCTTCCTGCTTGAGCACGGCTTCATGCAGTGCAGCGGAACGGACTTCTTCATAGTTGAGTTCCGGCACATCCCAGATGCTGTCGCTGAGCGCGGTGAACTGTGGATTTTTCGCAGCAATCAGTGCGCGCAGGACGTTAACGGTGTTTGTGTCTATGGCGGGCAAGGTGTGTTGTTCTGATGGCGACGTCATGAATCAGGGACTCCTGCGGTGATGACCGTGAATGCGGTGGGAAATAAAGAAGACGTGGCGTCAATCAGACGCCACGTTCGTGGTTCAGGTTAGGTTCGCGAGAAGGCGATCAGAGCGGGGTGGTGTCCATGCCGAACCATTTTTCACTCAGCTTCTTGATGGTGCCGTCTGCTTTAGCCTGGTCGATGGCTTTATCAAACATGGCTTTCAGCTCAGGATCGCTTTTACGCAGGCCGATAGATGAGCCGCTGCCCAAAATACCGCCGATAAACTGCGGGCCAGCCATCACGATTTCGCCGTTTGATTTGTCAGCGGTATTTTTCATGTAAGGCGCTGAGCCGATCACCAGATCGACGCGACCGGCTTTCAGATCCAGATCGTGCTCTTGCATGGTTTTGTATTCGCGTACGGTCATCATGCCTTTGAAGTATTTATCCAACAGCGTGCTGGCGATCGAGGCAGACTGTACGCCAATGGTTTTGCCTTTCAGCAGCGGGCGCAATTTTTCCACTTCAGCGATGGCAGTGGCTTCATCTTTCTCATTGAGAGAAAAACGGGTACCCAGATCCGGCAGCGACGCCAGCGGGCTAGATTTCAGCACGGCAAAGGTTTGGCCCGCCTGCGTGTAAGGCTGGCTGAAATCGATCACTTCACGGCGCTTCGGCGTGGCAGACATGCCGGAGATGATGGCATCAAACTTACCGGCGTTCAGCGCCGGAATGCTGCTGGCAAAGGGCTGCACCATGATTTCGCATTTTACCTTCATGTTGTCGCACAGCACTTTGTACAGTTCAATTTCCATGCCATCCAGCGTGCCGTCTGGCTTGGTGAAGTTGTACGGGTGGTAAGCACCTTCAGTGGCGATGCGCACGGTGCTCCAGGTTTTACCGGCTTCTGCCGCAGCATTGAATGACGTAGAGAGTGCGCCAGCCAGACAAAGTGCATAGGCAGCGGCAGCGAGTTTGGTTTTTATCATTGAGGTGTCTCCTGGTGGTTGTCTGTTGTGTTCTTAATCGTAGCGTTCTGTTACCAACTGGCAATAAACTGACGGAAACGGGTCGACTGGCTGGCAGTAAACATCTGTTCCGGTGTGCCTTGTTCCTCGATCTCTCCCTGATGCAAGAACACCACGCGGTTAGAGACTTCACGCGCAAAGTCCATTTCATGGGTGACAACCAGCATGGTCATGCCTTCATCAGCCAACTGGCGCATCACGCGTAATACCTCTCCGACCAACTCCGGGTCCAGCGCTGAGGTGGGTTCATCAAACAGCATCACTTTGGGTGACATCGCCAGCGCACGTGCAATCGCGGCACGCTGTTGCTGACCGCCGGAAAGGTGGGAAGGGTAGTAATGACGTTTATCCGCCAGCCCAACCTTCTCAAGCAGCTGCTCTGCATGTTCTTTGGCGTCCTGCGGGGCGCGTTTTAGTACGTGGATCGGCGCTTCAATCACGTTTTCCAGTACCGTTTTGTGCGACCACAGATTGAAGTTTTGAAACACCATACCGAGTTGGGTACGAATACGGTCGATCTGCTTCGGGCTAGCCGGACGGTTTTGCCCTTGGCGATTCACTTTCATCGCGATGGTTTCGCCGCCCACAATAATCTCGCCCTGATCGGGGATTTCAAGCAGGTTGGTGCAGCGCAGCAGGGTGGATTTGCCCGAACCGGAAGACCCCAGAATCGAAACGACCTCGCCCTGACTGGCTTCAAATGAGATCCCTTTCAGGACTTCCAGTGAGCCGAAACGCTTGTGAATGTTGCGCAGGCTGATAGCGGCGGTACTCATGATGGGTTTCCTTTCATATTCTTAACTTCAGCCAGCGACTGCGGTGCGCGCAGATACGGCGTCATACGGTGTTCGACAAAAGCCAGCAGGCGGGTGAGCACCAGATTGATCAGCAGGTAAATGGCACCCGCTACCAGAAACACTTCCAGCGCGCGGTAGGTTTCCGCAATCAAGCGTGCCGCGATGCCGGTGATTTCCATCAGCGTGATGATGGAGGCAAGCGAGGTGGATTTGATCATGGAGATCAATTCGTTGCCGTAGGCAGGCAGTGCCTGGCGAATGGCAAGCGGAAACACGATGCGGGTAAATATTTTCCAGGATGGCATACCACAAGCGCGTGCCGCTTCGATCTGCCCGGCGGGCACCGAGAGCAAACCACCGCGAATGATTTCGCTGGCGTAAGCGCCGGTGCACAGCGTCAACGACAGCAGCGCACACCAGTAAGGCTCACGCAGTATCGGCCACAGGATGCTTTCTCGCACCCAACTGAATTGCCCTAAACCGTAGTAGATAAGGAACAGTTGCACCAGTAGCGGTGTGCCACGGAAGAACAACACATAAAGACGTGCGACGGATTGCAGCAGTCGGTTGCCAGAAAGTTGCATTGCGGCCAGCGCCAAGGCTAAAAAGAAACCGAGCAGCACCGAACCCACCGCGAGTTGGAGTGTAAGCGGTACGCCGGGAATAATTTCCAGGAAGGTTTCGTAGAAAAAAGTAGCGTCCATTACCGTCTAACACCCCGCGAATAGTGTGCCTCCGCGCGGCGCATCAGCCAGCCGGAAAAAATTGAAATCAGCAGATAAATCATGGCGGCAGCCATGTAGAAATCAAACGGTTTGCCGGTAGAGCCTGCCCCCGTTTGTGACTGGGTCAACAGTTCTGCCACGCCGGTTACCGACACCAGCGCCGAGGCTTTCAGCACCAGTTGCCAGACGTTGCCGAGCGCGGGAATGGCATGGCGCAGCAGCAGCGGAATAATAATGCGGCGCAGGCGCAGCAGGGTCGGCATGCCGCAGGCTTTAGCGGCTTCTATCTCGCCTTTGGCTACGGCGTAGAATGCGCCGCGAAACACTTCAGTTTGCTGTGCCCCTGAGGAGATGCCGACGGCAATGACCCCGGCGATATAACCGGGAAAACCGATAAAACCGTTGTGACCAAACAGGCTTGCCAGCAGCGTCAGTGCAGAGCTACCGCCAAAGTAGAGCAGGAAAATAATCAGCAGATCGGGAATGCCGCGTGTCACGGTGGTGTAGCATTCCGCCACAACGCGAAGTGGCCGATTGCCCGCTATTTTTGACCAGGCACCGAGGGTGCCGATGAGTGCGCCTAATAAAAAACCGCCTACTGCCAATGCCAGGGTCATTCCGGTCCCCATCAGCAGCAATCTTCCCCAGCCATTCTCACCAAAACTGATGAGCTGCCAAAATGTCATTTGTTCCACGTATTACTCCAATTTTCTTTTTGCAGGCATAGCTCCGCGCGCGACCTGAACGCTGCGGGTGGCCCTTGACCGGGCTCCCTCGCATTAAGCAGAGAACGTGGTAATCAAAGCAATATTCAGGCCACGTTTTTATTATTGTTGAAACGATTAATTATGCATATAAATTGCTTATTAATCAGTATTTCATTTTATTGTTTTGGTGACGACTCACACTTTAGGGTCCGGTAGCCGCTGAAAACGCCGCGTTAGCACCAATATGGTGCATTGTGTTGCACCACATTAGTGCTTTGTATGATTTTGGTGCGATGTTCGCGCTGGCTGTTACCTGGTCACCCTTCCGCGCAGGCTTACCGCCTCGACGATGATCGTCAAACTGAGGTTAACGGCGATTGTGCAGCACACCAAAAGTAGCGGCATTATCCTCGCGTATTGTGCGGGTAATCCCAACCGTTGGTGATGTTGTTCACAGGTTTATGGGCATTTGCACAAATATTTGCGTCGAATTTTCTGCATTTGAAAGAAATTGCCTAATGACTCACCAGGTTATAACACCAATAATTACAAATAATAAAACGATATTTTTATTTAATTAATACATCATTTCTTTTGTGATCGCGGTCTCAGTCGCACTGGCTGAGGGGCGATAGTACAAATCGGGTTTGTCGCTCGCGGTCGGCCTGAACGTTGTTTTTTCTATGTTATTGAATTTCAAGGTAGGTATTCGCGTGAAAATAGAATCCATTGACGTCACCGTTTTTACGTATCCCACTCGTCGCGTGTCCGACAGTGCGGGGCATTCGCATCCAGGAGAAGAAAATCAGGCCAAGATGGCCCTCTTGACGTTGACCACCGACGATGGACATCAGGGCTATGCATTTGCACCACCCGAAGTGGTTCGTCCCCATATTATCAACGCTTTCTTTCGCAAGGTGCTGATTGGGCAAAACCCGTTTGACAGAGAACGGCTGTGGCAAGATCTGGTGCATTGGCAGCGTGGCAGCGCCAACCAACTGACCGATCGCGCCATCTCTATCGTGGAATCTGCGCTGTGGGATCTGCAAGGTCGCTTCCTGAATATGCCAGTGCACAAACTGCTGGGCGGTTTCCGTGACAAAGTGCCTGCTTATGGCAGCACCATGTGTGGCGATGAGCTGGAAGGCGGCCTTTCGACGCCGGAAGAGTACGGCCAGTTTGCCGAGAAACTGGTGGCGCGCGGCTATAAGGCGATCAAGCTGCACACCTGGATGCCGCCGGTGTCTTTCGCACCCAGCCCGCAGATGGACGTGAAAGCCTGTGCTGCCGTGCGTGAAGCGGTAGGCCCGGATGTCTGCCTGATGCTGGATGGCTACCACTGGTACAGCCGCAGCGACGCGCTTTACATTGGCCGTGAATTGCAAAAGCTGAACTTCACCTGGTTTGAAGAGCCGATGGAAGAGCAGAGCATGTCGTCCTACAGCTGGCTGACCAAGAGCCTGGATATCGACGTCATCGGGCCTGAAAGCCTGTCAGGTAAATACTTCAGCCGTGCCGATTGGGTGAAAGAAGGTGCCTGCGACATTTTACGCGCGGGCGTGCAGGGTGTGGGGGGTCTTTCTCCGACCATGAAGGTCGCTGCGTTGGCAGAAGCCTTTGGTATGGATTGTGAAATCCACGGTAACGGCGCGCCGAACCTGAACGTGGTGGGGGCTATCAAAAACTGCCGTTGGTATGAACGCGGTCTGCTGCATCCCTTTATGGACTATGAAGAACCTGCTGCTTACCTCAACAGCATCATCGACCCGATGGATGACGACGGCTTTGTTCACCTGCCGCAGCGTCCGGGCCTGGGTGAAGACATCAACTTTGATTGGATCGAGGAGCATACGCTGAGTAAAGAGTAATCGCAGTAATAATAATAAATAGCAGTAATAATAAATAGCAGTAATAACAAAGCAGTACTGAAAGAAAGAGCCCTTACAAAATAACAGTATCGTCTTCCATTCTTCACACCTGGAGAAGCTAAATGAAAGCACGAGCAATAATCCGTACCCTGCTACTGAGCTGTTTCTGTATGGCCGCAACACCGGCCTTGTTGTCTGCAAAAACGCCCGACGATCAACTGATCGTCGGGATGAACATGAACAACATGCTGTCCCTCGATCCCGCCGCGATGACCGGTAACGAGGTGGTCGGCATTATCGTCAACCTTTACGACTCGCTGGTCGAGCTCGATCCTGAAAACCTCAGCCGCGTGCTGCCTTCGCTGGCGAAAAGCTGGGAGATCAGCCCAGACAACAACCTGATCACCTTCCATTTGGTGGATAACGCCAAATTTCACTCCGGCAACCCGGTCACCGCCCATGATTTTGCTTGGTCTATGAAACGGTTGTTGACCCTCAACATGGCGCAGGCTACCACCTGGAAATCCTACGGCTTTACGGCAGAGAATGTCGAAAAACTGATCCGCGCTAAAGATGACAAAACGGTCGAGATAGAGTTGCCCAAACCGAACGATCCCAAGCTGGTTATCTATTCCCTTGCCACGCTCGGCAGTGGATCGGTGTTGGATAGCAAAACCGTCATGAAGCATGAGAAAAACGGTGACTGGGGTAACGGCTGGTTGACCACCAACGAAGCCGGTTCCGGTCCGTTCAAGCTGGATGTGTGGCAGGCGAAAGACGTGCTGCGCGTTAACCGTGCCGACGGTTACTGGCGCGGTGATGCCAAAATGCGCCGGGTGATTTTCCGTCATATGACCGAATCTCAGGCGCTGCGTCTGATGATCGAAAAGGGCGATATCGATGTGGCGACCGGAATGTCGGTGCCGGACATCAACGCCCTGAAAGCGAATCCGGATGTGAAAGTCGAAGAGGTGAAGAAAGGCACGCTCTATTACGTTGCCATGAGCCTGAAGAACGACGAATTCGCCAAGCCGAAAGTGCGTGAAGCGGTGCGCTATCTCATCGATTATGACGGTATCAACAAGACCGTGATGCCGGGCTATGGTTTCTATCACCAGCGCCCGATTCAAGCGGGAATGGATGCCACACTGCCTAATCCCGGTTACAAACTGGATGTGCCGAAGGCGAAAGCATTGCTGGCGGAAGCGGGCTATCCGAACGGTTTTGAAACCACGCTGCGGGTGCTGTCCGATCAACCTTTCCTCAATCTGGCGACGGCGGTGCAATCCACGCTGGCACAGGCCGGTATTCGCGCCAAAATCATTTCTGGCACTGGCAATCAGGTTTACGGCGCGATGCGCGATCGTAAATTTGACATGCTGGTCGGGCGCGGCGGCGGCGGGGTCGATCCCCATCCGCACTCCAGTCTGCGATCCGTGGTGTATAACCCGGATAACAGTGACGAAGCCAAACTCACCAACTTCCAAGGGTGGAGAACCTCTTTCTACGATGCGCAATTGAACGAGATGATCGATCAGGCGCTGCTGGAGAAAGATCCCGCCAGGCAGAAGCAGCGCTATGCCGAGATACAGGACCGTTATGAGGCGCTGTATCCGGCCATCATTCCGGTCTCGCAGATGGTTGATTCCGTGGTGCAACGCAAAGATGTTGTAGACTTTGTGTCACATCCGTCATCGACAACCCGCTTGTATCTGGTGCATAAGCAACGCTGAAGCCTGAGTAAAGCGTGAGGGCGTATCCCCTCACGCCGTCATCCTACGAGGTAAGTCACGGCATCAGCGGCGCTGAAGGTAGCGGCGCGGGTGCCGGACGGGGAGAAAGAACATGGTTTTCTCTGATTGGCTCAAACCGGGGGCATTACCCTATCGTGTAGCCAAGCGGTTGTTACAGGTTGCCTTCACGCTGTTTGGGCTGTTGATTCTGACCTTTATTATCGGTCGGGTCATGCCGATCGATCCGGTATTGGCGATCGTCGGTCAGGATGCTGATCAAAGTACCTATCAGCAGGTCTATCAGCAGCTAGGTCTGGATAAGCCGCTGTATGTTCAATTCGGTATCTACTTCAATTCACTGCTGCACGGCGATTTGGGCAATGCAATGCTCACCGGTCGCCCGGTGGTGGATGATATTATCCGCGTGTTCCCGGCCACGGTGGAACTGGCGACGATGGCGATTATCGTTGGTGCCGGGCTGGGCGTGCCGCTCGGCGTGATGGCGGCGGCGCGGCGCGGCAAGCTGGCGGACTATATCGTGCGCTTTATCAGCCTGGCGGGTTACTCCACGCCAATTTTCTGGGTCGGTATGATGGGGCTATTGGTGTTTTACGCCTGGCTCAACTGGGTCGGTGGCGCGGGCCGCGTGGATATGGCGTGGGACGGCATGGTGGAAAACCGCACTGGCTTACTGCTGGTAGATTCCTTGCTGGCGCGCGAATGGGCAGTGTTCTTCAGTGCCTTGAACCACCTGGTGTTGCCTGCCACCATTCTCGGCTTCCATTCGCTGGCCTACATCAGCCGTATGACGCGCAGCTTTATGCTGGCACAACTGTCGCAAGAGTACATCATCACTGCTCGGGTCAAAGGGTTGTCTGAGTTTCGGGTGGTTTGGGCGCACGCGTTTCGCAATATTCTGGTGCAACTGCTGACGGTCGTCGCGCTGGCGTATGGCTCATTGCTGGAAGGCGCGGTGCTGATTGAAACCGTGTTCTCCTGGCCGGGCTTTGGCTCCTATCTGACGGGTAGCCTGCTGCTGGGGGATATGAATGCGGTGATGGGCTGCGTACTGCTGGTGGGGTTGATTTTCGTCACCCTTAACCTGCTCTCCGACATGTTGTATCAAATCTTCGATCCGAGGACCCGCGTATGAGTATGTCTTCTGAACCGGTAATCGGCTCCTCGCCGGAAGCCAAAAATGGGCGAACTCGAGTGCGTGGCGCGCGCCTGTTCAACTTCCTGCGCCTGCTGGCGAAAAATCCACTGACGGCCATGGGTTCGCTGATTGTGCTGTCGCTGATTGTCATCGCCATTTTCGCCCCCTGGTTGGCAACGCACGATCCCTTAGTACAAGACCTGGCCAATGCCCTGCAAGCACCGGGGGCAGCCCATTGGTTTGGTACCGATGAGTTCGGGCGCGATGTGTATAGCCGTCTGGTGTATGGCTCACGCATCACGCTGTACATCGTGGCGCTGGTGTCAGTAACCGTTGGTCCCATCGGCTTGATGCTCGGCGTGGTAGCGGGCTACTACGGCGGTATTGTTGATACCATCTTAATGCGCATCACCGATATCTTTATCTCCTTCCCCAGTCTGGTGCTGGCACTGGCGTTTGTTGCCGCTTTGGGGCCGGGGTTAGAGCATGTGGTGATTGCCATTACGCTCACCGCCTGGCCGCCCATCGCACGTCTGGCGCGCGCTGAAACGCTGTCACTGCGTCAGGCGGATTTCGTTTCTGCGGTAAAACTGCAAGGTGCATCGTCGCTGCGCATTCTGGTGCATCACATTGTGCCGCTGTGTCTGCCTTCGGTGATTATCCGCATCACCATGAACATGGCGGGCATCATTCTGACGGCTGCCGGGCTTGGCTTTCTGGGGTTAGGCGCTCAACCGCCCGATCCAGAATGGGGTGCCATGATCTCTGCCGGTCGTCGCTACATGATGGAGTGCTGGTGGTTAGTCACCATTCCTGGGTTGGCTATTCTGATGAACAGCCTGGCGTTTAACTTTCTCGGAGACGGCCTACGTGACATCCTCGATCCCCGCACCGAATAAGGGTGCAACGCAGGAAGCGCCGCTGCTGGAGGTGGAAAACCTCAAGGTGAGCTTCGTTAACCACGGTGCAGTAACGGATGCCGTGCGCGGCGTCTCCTTTAACCTCGGTTGTGAGAAGCTGGCGATTGTCGGCGAATCCGGCTCGGGTAAATCAACGGTCGGGCGGGCGTTGTTGCAGCTGCACCCGCGCAGCGCGCGGGTGATGGCCGACAGGTTGCGCTTCGGCCAGACCGACTTGCTCACTATCTCTGAAGCACAGATGCGCCAGATCCGCGGTAAGCGTATTTCCATGATCATGCAGGATCCTAAGTATTCGCTGAATCCGGTGGTATGCGTTGGCGATCAGATTGCTGAGGCCTATCTGGCGCACCACAACGTGTCAGCGCGCGTGGCGAAAGAGAAAGCCATGGCGATGCTGGATGTGGTGCGTATTCGTCAGCCGGAGCGGGTGTACGCACTCTATCCACACGAAGTCTCCGGCGGTCAGGGGCAGCGCATCATGATCGCCATGATGTTGATCACTGAGCCAGAGATTGTCATCGCTGACGAACCCACTTCGGCACTGGATGTGTCGGTGCGTTTGCAGGTGCTTTCGATGCTGGATGATTTGGTGTCGGAGCGGGGATTGGGGCTGATCTTTATCAGCCACGATATCAATCTGGTGCGCAGCTTCTGCGACCGAGTGCTGGTGATGTACGCCGGGCGCGTTGTGGAATCCATTGCGGCGAGCGATCTCGATAACGCGCAGCATCCTTACACGCGTGGGCTGCTCAATGCGTTGCCGGATATTGATCACCCACGCCCGCGTCTGCCGGTCATGCAGCGCGATCCTGCCTGGCTGAGTGAATAAGGAGTGACTATGGGCACACAACATACTGCGGCAATGATCGAGGTGAAAAACCTCAACCTCTCCTTTGGTCAGGGGAACCAGCACAACCAGGTACTGTTTGATGTCAATCTGGCGGTGCGCGGTGGTGAGATCTTTGGTTTGGTGGGGGAATCGGGCTCGGGCAAAACGACGGTGCTGAAATGCCTGGCGGGATTGTTCAACCACTGGCAGGGCGAGCTGTGCATCGATGGTCAACCGCTGGCGCACCGTATCGACAGAGCGCGCTGCCGTCAGGTGCAGATGGTGTTTCAGGATCCCTACGGATCGCTGCATCCACGCCATACCGTTGAGACCATACTGGAGGAGCCGTTGCTGATCCATGGCATTGAGCAGCACGATCGGCGTATTAATACCTTGTTGGAGAAAGTGGGGCTGGGGCCGCAGTTCCGTCGCCGCTATCCGCACCAACTTTCCGGTGGGCAGCGCCAACGCGTTGCTATTGCGCGCGCGCTGATTCTCGAGCCGCGCGTACTGCTGCTGGATGAACCCACTTCGGCGCTGGATGTGTCGGTGCAGGCAGAAATCCTCAATTTGCTGGCAGAACTGCAACAGCAGGACAACCTGACCTACCTGATGGTGACACACGATTTGGGGGTGATTGCGCATTTATGCCACCGCGTGGCGGTGATGCAGTATGGCCGTATTCTGGAAACGCTGGAGACGGCGGAACTGACACGCTCAACGGAGAAAACGGCCTACACCACCATGCTGGTGGATGCCAGCCGACAATACAGCCGCGATTTGGCCGTGCGTTCGGAGCGAATGGGGTGATAGTTCGGGTAAAAACCGCATGATGTGCTAACAAGACGGGTCATTTACCCGTCTTTTTTTACGATCGTCGCCGATACTGCACTGGTATGCTATACCTAATGGCCGTAACGTTGTGGCATATCCGTAAGTAAAAAAAAGTAAAAGGGTAGCGTTAAGGAGTGCGGGTATTTACAATCGTTACGCTTTCTTGTAGCCCCCGATCAAAAAGGAATTCTCATGTTCAAACGTACTCTGGTTGCGGCAGCAGCCCTGGTTTCACTGACAATGTTTTCATCTTCGGTCATGGTGTCATCGGCGATCGCCGCCCCTGCCGCCACCACGCGCGTGGTGCTAACCACGTCTGAAGGTAACATCGAGTTAGCGCTGGATAACCAGAAGGCACCGGTGTCAGTGAAAAATTTCGTCGAGTACGTTAACAGTGGTTTCTACAACGGCACCACCTTTCACCGCGTCATCCCAGGTTTTATGGTTCAGGGCGGCGGTTTTGTGGATGAAATGAAGCAAAAAGCCACCAATCCGCCGATCAAAAACGAAGCAGACAACGGCTTGCGCAACGTGCGTGGCACCATCGCCATGGCGCGTACCGCTGAAAAAGACAGCGCGACCAGTCAATTCTTCATTAATGTCGCGGATAACGCGTTCCTCGATCACGGTCAGCGCGATTTTGGCTACGCTGTGTTTGGTAAAGTGGTGAAAGGGATGGATGTTGCCGACAAGATCTCTCAGGTGCAAACCAGCAACGTCGGCCCTTACCAGAATGTGCCAAGCAAACCTATCGTGATTAAATCGGCCAAAGTGCTGCCGTAAACGTTGCTGAGAATTTCTGGGTTTGACATCAAGGCCACATTGCGTGGCCTTGATGGTTTCTAGGGGGAACCCTAGTTACACGCAGCCGCTGTCAGCACCGCCAGACCTTTGCCCTGACCCGCGAACTGGGCCAGCTTCGCTTTCACGCACTGAGCGTTGACCGGTGAATAGCTGTAAGGCAGCGACGGGAAGGTGCCTGTTG
Organism: uncultured Symbiopectobacterium sp.; assembly: GCA_964293225.1. GTDB lineage: Bacteria > Pseudomonadota > Gammaproteobacteria > Enterobacterales > Enterobacteriaceae > Symbiopectobacterium. The sequence goes on from CAXYYB010000015.1 coordinate 52,582, forward strand.
ATTTCCAGTCCTCTGCGTTAACGTAGGCTTTGGAATCGCTGGTCCAGGTGATGTTATAGGTGGCGTTCTGAGAAGCACTGGTAACGTTGTTATCACGCAGCACCCAGGTACCGAAGTTTGAGCCGTCGTAGCGTGACGTCACTGGGTTAACGGCGTTTTCGAACCAGTTACGTTCGATCAGCGCGAGCCCATTCTGACGTACGTTTATCCCTGAACTGGTAATCCCAGAATAGAGGTTATTATAGGCATGCACTTGCCCCCCGCGCTGCAACGGCAAGCGGGCGTTCACATCACTGTAGACGTTGTGGTGGTAAGTCAGGTTACGGCCCGTATCGCTGCTGCTCGAGCCACTTAATCCGACCTTTTTGATGCCGTGAATGTAGTTATAAGAAACCGTCACGTTGGTCGACGCTTTCTTGATGTCGACCGCGGATTCAAACGTGGTATCGCCATCCGGTGTGCCGGGGCACTCATAGTTCTTGGCATAGATCTCGTTATGGTCAACCCAGACGTTCGGCGTGTTATCCACGCGGATAGCATCGCCGTCACTCGCACCACCCGGCATGTAGCCGAAACGCATATTACGGATCACCACATCGGAAGATTTCACTAACCAGATACCAAAGTTGGCCGATGAGCCATTGGTGCCAAGAATGGTAATCCCTTTGGTGAATTCTTTGATTTCAACCCCGCGAGCGGGCTTGCTCCATTGGCTGCAAATATCGGCAGCGGCGGCATTGATCAGTTTATCTTCGTTGCCGTCGTAGGTGATAACCAGCGGATACGCGCCGGTTTTCACTTTCTTACCGTTGCTGTCCACGCGAGCGGCTTCAATGATGTCGACAATATCCTGCATGGAATGGGCGGTTTTTTTTACGGCACCAGAAATATCGCCGCCGTCGGTGGTCGCATAGCCGCCGGTATTCGCGGCAAATGCGCTTTGTGCACTTAATGTCAGCAATCCTGCGGTAAGAGAAAGTAGAACGTGTTTCATTCCTGTTGTCTCCTGAGGGAGTTATGGTTTTGCTCTGGCATAATGATCCCTATGCCGATGGTAGGGTGTAATGTCGTTTCAATAAAAATGAAAAGCGCTTTTACTGTGTTGCCGTGTTATTTAAGCAAAGAACGAGGGAAAAATAAATAAAAGGTAATGATTGAGAGAGAAATTATTATTTTACATTTTAATCTATTTTACAGGGAGTTTTGATTTCTATGAAACATAAAAATTCATTATGATTCATAGTGTTGTTTTTTCTTATGAGGTGTTGGTTTTCTGACAAAATGGCAATGTTTTTTTTAATTTGACGATTGGCGTAGTGCTCGGCTTACTTTCATCAAAATCTCTGCGATTTTAATTTGAAAAATTCAATGTCAGTCACATTTTTTATGTATGCTGATGGATATCAAAAATGAAGGTGTACATTATCAATAATTAGCATGGTAATTAATATTATCGTTAAGAGGTCTTGAGGAAAAATTCTCATTTTAAAGTTTAAGTGTTAATTTACTGTTTTTTGAAGATAAAATTATTCTATCTTAAAAAAATAAATTATTTTTCTTTAGGATTTTGCTGGCGTGGAATCATTTTTTTATTTTAATGCATTAAAAACAATAAATTATAGATAATCTCATTATGGGATTTAAGTGTTTTTTAGTGGGTTTGAAATTCTGGTGAATAAAGTTAAGGGTTTTTTTGTGGGATGGGCTAACATCATTATTGTGTTTTTTTATTAAGTTTTTAGTAAATATACTAACCATTAGTTAGCAAACTATTATTAACATTTTTTGACTGATTGTTGTTTGTCTGTGATATTTTTTACTTCAATTTTAAATCCCACCAGAATGTATTGATTGATTTACTATATGTTGTGCTTGACCATTTTCTCTAGTGAAAAAGAATGGCTTATTGCGAACGCTATTGCTTTGTTGAGTGCTGTCTGACTGAATAGTATTGTTTATAATTATTTTTTGAACATTTTTTTTAAACAGATGTGTATGTTTTTATTTATTTCAGTATAAGTGAGGATGCTAATCAAAAATATGAATCGCTATGGCGATGGGTAGATTTCTTTTTTTTTAAAAAAATCGTTATTAAATAATGAGAGGTGAAAAATGGCTAAACATGATGACGAGCATTATCATAATCAACCTGACGAGCATGGTGATCAACCTAGAATCCCTCCTGTTGATCACTGTGGTGAGTATCCTTTACCATCTGTCGAGCACTGTGGTGACCACCCATCATTGCCACCCTACTACCCCTGTGTGGAAGATCCACCGCCGCCACCCTACAATCCTTGCGGCCAATATCCGCCACCCTACAACCCCTGTATTCCCGATAACCCCTGTAGTGAGTATCCACAACCTGAAACTTATTATGAGCCGGAGGAATGTGGTTGCCATCATGACCCCGATGGTATTGCGCCGTTTCATGGATATATAAGACTTCCACGTTCTAGAGCCTATTATGCACGCTCTAGGGGATGGATCAGTAACCATCAAGCAACGGAAATGGAAGGGCAAAAAAATTTCCCAGCGTTTAATAATGGCAGCCACAGCAGTGATCTCCGTTGGTTTCCAGGGGAGGCTGGGCCTTTTCCTGATGAAACACGGGTTGCTCCCTCAATACCATTGACTCTGCCGGATGGGGTCATTCTGAGCGGCGGTCGTACCGATGCCCGTGATATTGTGAACCTGTCTGATAGCCAATTACTAACAGCACGTGGCTCTGTGTGGCCAAAATTCCCTTTACGGCCGGGCCAACTGGTCCCGATCAGTTGGAATCACACGGTGAATCACAGAACACGCGGTTATCGCTATTTCATTACCCGCCCTACCTGGAATAGAAATCATCGGCCAACGCGTGCAGATTTTGAACCGGCACCGTTTCAAAGTAATTTCCACACAAACAGATATTTTTGGCAGGAATCGATACAATCAATGGGACCAATGAGCAGTCAATCTATTTTGATCCCACCAGCGCCCAGGACGGGTCATCATATCATTTTAGCGGTATGGCTGGTTGCAGACTCTGGGGCCGGTTTTTATGGCGCACTGGATGTTGATTTTGGTGGGGGTGGAGGAGGAGGTGGTGGTCCTATTGAGCCACCCCCACCCCCACCCCCACCCCCACCGGGAGGTTACCCTCAATGGCAGTTGGGAACACGGTATGAAAGGGGAGACCGAGTGACATATCAGGGGCTTAACTATGAATGTATACAAGGGCACCGAGCAGACTCACCGGCGTGGAATCCAGCGCAGGCTAACACGTTATGGCGGTTGATATAGCCGCTCGTTTCTAATCCGAGCAAATCAATACCGGGCAATCTGTTGCCCGGTATTTTTACTCATAGCGTGGCAGACACATGTCGTGTTGCTCTGTGATGATTCGGGTGAGTCAGTTATTCATTGCCTAAGCACCTACAAGCACAGTAGCCTACAGCATCTCTTTTTTGCGTAAACTTGTCACATGCTACTACTCATCGACAACTACGACTCCTTCACCTACAACCTCTACCAGTACTTTTGTGAGCTGGGCACCGCGGTGTTGGTTAAACGCAACGATGCACTGACGTTGAGCGACATCGAAGCGCTGGCCCCTACGCATCTGGTGATCTCCCCAGGCCCTTGCACGCCGGATGACGCGGGTATTTCTCTGGCGGCGATTCGCCATTTTGCAGGCAAACTGCCCATTCTGGGCGTGTGTCTCGGCCATCAGGCGATGGGGCAGGCATTTGGTGCGCGCGTAGTGCGGGCGCGCCAAGTGATGCACGGCAAAACCTCCGTGATCCAGCACACCGGGAGCGGCGTTTTTAGTGGGCTGGCGCTGCCTTTGACGGTGACGCGCTACCACTCTCTGGTGATCGACCCCACCTCTTTGCCCGCTGAGTTTGATGTTACGGCCTGGACGGAGCGTGACGGCGAGCGTGATGAAATCATGGGAATACGCCACCGTACCTTGCCGTTAGAAGGGGTGCAGTTTCACCCGGAGAGCATTCTGAGTGAGCAAGGGCATCAATTGTTGCAGAATTTCCTTAATACCTGAGGTTATCAGCACCGGTTGCGATAAAACGGACTGTCATAACGCGCTATTTTATAACCTTGCGTATTGATTTTTTATGCATATTTGATGATTATATTTTCACTTTAAGCGGTGTGGACGGAAGCAAATGACAACAGATTCAAAGGCGGTAACGCGGGCGACGCATGACAAGGTGATTCTCCCCGTATACGCTCCGGCGCAATTTGTGCCGGTTAAAGGCAAAGGTAGCCGCGTATGGGATCAGCAGGGGCGCGAGTATATCGACTTTGCTGGTGGGATTGCGGTAACGGCATTGGGTCATTGCCACCCGGCGCTGGTGGCGGCGTTAAAGCAGCAGGGTGAAACGCTGTGGCACACCAGCAATATCTTCACCAATGAGCCAGCGCTGCGTCTGGCCAGCAAATTGATCGACGCCACCTTTGCCGAGCGCGTGTTCTTTGTTAACTCTGGAGCGGAAGCCAACGAAGCGGCTTTCAAGCTGGCTCGTCACTATGCGATTAAACGCCACAGTCCGTATAAAACCAAAATTATTGCATTCTACAATGCGTTTCACGGTCGCACCTTGTTCACTGTCTCGGTCGGTGGGCAGGCGAAATACGCCGATGGCTTCGGACCAAAACCAGCCGATATCGTGCACGTGCCGTTCAACGATCTGGCCGCAGTAAAAGCGGTGATGGACGACCATACCTGTGCCGTGGTGCTGGAGCCGATTCAGGGCGAAGGCGGCATTACGCCAGCCACGCCGGAATTCCTCAAAGGCGTGCGTGAGCTGTGCGATCAGCATCATGCGCTGCTGGTGTTTGATGAAGTGCAAAGCGGTATGGGACGTTCCGGCAAGCTGTTCACCTACATGCACTATGGCGTGACGCCGGATATTCTCACCACGGCGAAAGCGCTGGGCGGCGGGTTCCCCATCAGCGCCATGCTGACCACTGAAGAGGTTGCCTCTGTGATGACTGTCGGCGTACATGGCACCACTTACGGCGGTAATCCTCTGGCCTGTGCGGTAGCGGAAGCGGCATTAGAGACCATCAACACCCCACAGGTGCTTTCCGGCGTACAAGCGCGCCACGAGCGTTTCGTTTCGATTCTTCAGGCCATTAATGAAGAGCACGGTATTTTTGAGCAGATTCGTGGTATGGGCCTGCTGATTGGCGCAGAACTGAAGCCGAAATGGTACGGTCAGGCGGGCAAGTTCCTTGCTGCTGCTGCGGAGCAGGGCGTGATGGTGTTGGTCGCTGGGCCTAACGTGATGCGTTTTGTGCCGTCGCTGGTCATTGACCTGGAAGATATCGATCAGGGCATGGCGCGGTTCGCGCGGGCGGTGGAAGTGGTAGTGAAAGCAGGGTAGGGAAGGTTCGTCAAAAGCACGCTGCGCAGCGCGCAACGTGCTTCTGCCTAAGCGACACGGGTGATATTAGCGTGTGCCGTACACCACGATAGTTTTGCCGTGTGCCGAGATCAGGTTCTGATCTTCCAACATTTTCAGAATACGGCCTACCGTTTCGCGGGAACAGCCAACAATCTGACCAATTTCCTGACGCGTGATCTTGATTTGCATCCCATCCGGGTGCGTCATGGCATCGGGTTGCTTTGCCAGATTTAACAGCGTCTGTGCGATGCGGCCCGTCACATCCAGGAAGGCCAGGTTGCCCACTTTCTGTGAGGTCACTTGGAGGCGACGCGCCATCTGTGAGGAAAGGCGCATCAGAATATCCGGGTTGACCTGAATCAGCTGACGGAATTTCTTGTAGGAGATCTCAGCGACTTCACAGGCCGTTTTCGCCCGCACCCATGCGCTGCGTTCCTGGCCCTCTTCGAACAGGCCCAGTTCTCCAATAAAATCCCCTTGGTTGAGGTAGGAGAGGATCATTTCCTTGCCTTCTTCATCCTTGATCAGCACAGCCACTGAGCCTTTCACGATGTAGTAAAGCGTTTCTGCTTTTTCACCTTGGTGAATCAGCGTGCTCTTCGATGGATACTTGTGAATATGACAATGAGAAAGGAACCATTCAAGAGTCGGGTCTGTCTGCGGTTTGCCGAGAACCATTCGCTGTTATCCTCTGTTGTAATTCACTGCGCAAATTACAGGGTTCAGAGTTCCCTGTACGGCGTATTAACGTGCTAGTAGTAAAAATTCCGTGTTGGCGGACTGACGTCAGGGAATATACTGGCTTCTGTATGGCGACGTCACGACCCGTTCTTACCGTCAGCATAAAACTGAAGGAACGGATTCTATTCCTGTTTGTAACACAGCTTGACGAGCCTGTCTCGTGTTGTCTCGCTTCAGCATGATTAAGCTCTAGTTATCGGCGGTTTTTATATATAACAGTGAGTAATTTTCAAATAAATTTGAGGAGTTGTGGATGCAAGCGCGCGTAAAATGGGTTGAAGATCTGACCTTTCTCGGTGAGTCGTCATCCGGGCATCAGATCCTGATGGACGGCAATGCTGGCGACAAAGCCCCCAGTCCGATGGAGATGGTGTTGATGGCGGCAGGGGGCTGTAGCGCTATTGATGTGGTGTCCATTTTGCAAAAGGGTCGCAATACGATCACCGGGTGCGAAGTCAAATTATCCTCCACGCGTCGTGAAGAAGCGCCGCGTCTGTTTACCCATATCAACCTGCATTTTATCGTCACGGGCGTAGGGCTGACGGATAAGGTGGTTGAACGCGCGGTATCGCTGTCGGCGGAGAAGTATTGTTCAGTGGCGCTAATGTTAGAAAAGGCGGTGAAAGTCACGCACAGCCACGAAATCATCGCTGTCGCCTAGTTTTTTTCGTTATCGTATAGTTTTCTTCATAGTCGAATAGCTTTCTTCGTTGTCGCATCGTTTTCTGGCGGGCGGTGTGTGTTATCTCAGTCCGCGCTACGCCCTTCTGCCAGCCGTTTTACCAACGGTGTCATGATCAGCTCCATGGCGAGCCCCATTTTCCCCCCCGGCACCACCAACGTATTGATGTGTGAAATAAACGAGCCTTGCAGCATGGCCAGCAGGTAGGGATAGTCAACATGCTCGACGCCCTGGAAATGGATCACCACAAAACTCTCGTCCAGCGAAGGGATCGCCTTGGCGGCAAAGGGGTTTGAAGTATCGATAGTCGGTACGCGCTGGAAGTTGATATGGGTGCGAGAAAACTGCGGCGTGATGTAGGTGATGTAATCTTCCATGGAACGCACTACGGAATCCATCACGGCTTCACGTGAGTGTCCGCGTTCATTGATATCGCGCACCAGCTTTTGAATCCATTCCAGATTGACGATGGGCACTACGCCGACCAGTAGGTCAACGTGCTGCGCCACATCGTGTTGGTCGGTGACCACCGCGCCGTGCAACCCCTCATAAAACAGCATATCAGTAGGATGCTGCATCGGTTCCCACGGGGTAAAGGTGCCGGGCACTTGATTGTAGGGGATCGCCTCATCGTAGGTGTGCAGGTACTTGCGTGTTTTTCCGGTACCGTTGCGACCATAGTCGATAAACGCCTGCTCAAGCAGGCTAAAGTCGTTAGCTTCTGGGCCGAAATAGCTGATATGGCGGCCCAAATCTTTCGCTTTGCGAATCGCCATGTCCATTTCTGGTCGGGTATAGCGGTGAAAGCTATCACCTTCCAGTGAAGCGGCTTTTATCTGCAACTGCTGGAAGATTTTCCTGAACGCGAGGCTGGTCGTGGTGGTGCCTGCTCCACTGGAACCGGTAACGGCAATGATCGGGTGTTGTTGCGACATGCGGTTTCACTCCGTCGGATGAGGCATTTGAATAACAGGGATCTCACTGTATAACAGACCCGGTGACGCAAGACGACCCCCCGCACGTCAGGAAACGGTGATTTATCACGTTACGGCGTATTTTCGTTGAGCTGGGTGCGCGGCATGATATTCAGCGTTTCATGCAGTTCTGACCACACCAGCACCACGTCGCCCGAGGCAAGCTGGCGACGAATATCCCTGACTTTTTCCTCCAGTGAGCGCTCCTGCTCGCCGTAATCCGTGCCTTCACGCAACACGAAGGACTCAATAATGTTTTGCAGCGTATCGCTATCAAGCTGCTGCCAGGGAATCATCATGCTGTTGCCTCTGCGGTATCCGCCGATAGAAAGCGCGTGAACCAGGCCGGAATGCGTTGTTCCAACCACATTTCTGGTTTCAGTAATGTACCGCCAACAAACCCGACGTGCCCGCCGTGCGCTGTCAGTTGGTATTCGATAGTGTCGGGCAGGTGGCTGATATCCGGGATCACCTCGGGTGTCATGAAAGGATCGTCCTGCGCATGAATGATCAGCGTCGGCGTGCGAATGGTGGGCAGCAACGCCAGTGCACTGCACTGATGGTAGTAGTCGGCAGCATCCTGAAAGCCATGAATACGGGCGGTGATCGCATCATCAAACTCTCGCAATCCCTTTATTCGTTGCAACTGTGCCGGGATAATCGGTAACGAACCGGGATAGCGTGCCAGCTTACGCCGGGCATTCTGTTTCAACTGCCCGACCAGATAACGCTGATAAATACGGGAAAATCCCTGCTCGATCCTGCGGCTACAGGCGTCGAGATGAAACGGCGCGGAGACAATCGCCGCCGCACAGAGTAACTTCGCCTCTTCCCGCTTCGCCAGCAGGCAAGCCAGCATATTGCCACCCAATGAGATGCCGATAGCTGCGGTTGGCGCTTCGCCTAACGTATCCCGCATCCAGCGCAGCAGATAGCTGCCGTCATCGGTTTCACCAGAATGGTAGATACGGTTCAGACGGTTGGGGCGACCGCTACAGCCGCGAAAATGCATGATCACCGCCAGCCAGCCTTGCTCACGGCACGCTTGCAACAAACCGTGCGCATAAGGGCTGTGAAAGCTGCCTTCCAGACCGTGAAACAGCACCACGCGGGGTTTATGGCGCGCGCCTTGCGGCGCTTCGCTCCAGGCCAGATCGACAAAATCGCCATCGGGCAGATCGAGCTGTTGCCACACTGGCTGCAAACGGGCACGGCGGCGAATCAAGCGCGGCAGCAGCGTTTGTACATGCGGGTTATCAGCCCCGCGTAACGGACGAAACGTTGAGGACAACATGGGAATCGAAACGACCTCGGGAAATAATTGTGCGATATTCATCACACTGCGCTAACCTGCTTGCGCCGCTCAGCGAGCATTACTGTGTAACAGACAGGCTAACGTTCAGTCAGGTCAATAAATCATACCGTAACGGTGGGGACAAGGGGCAGTCAAAACGTGGAACAGGGTTTATTTTTATCGATGTTGGCGTTTCTCTGGGTGGCGGCGATCACGCCTGGCCCGAATAACATGCTGCTGACGACCTCCGGTGCTAACTTCGGCTTTATGCGATCGCTGTGGCTGATGGTGGGTATCATGCTCGGCATGCAGAGCATTTTACTGCTGGTGGCATTTGGCGTGGGCGGCATGATCCTGCTCTACCCTTCGTTGCATCTGATACTGAAAGTACTCGGCAGTCTCTACCTGCTGTGGCTGGCGTGGAAAATTGCGACGGCGGCCTATGAGCGGCTGGAAGCCAGCGCACCGCCGCCGCAACCGCTGCGGCTGTATCAAGGCTGGTTGCTTCAATTTCTGAATCCTAAAGCCTGGCTGATGGCGCTGGGGTCGGTCGCAAGCTTCAGTCTTGCGGGCAGCGGCTATAATCATTCGGTGCTGCTGATAAGTTTTGGCATTGTGTTGGTTAATCTGGTTTCTGGCGTTATTTGGCTGGGCTTTGGCACGGCGATTGGCCGCTTGTTGCGTAGTCGCAGAGCATGGGTGATTTTTAACGTCTCGATGGGCCTGCTTACCGCGGCCTGTGTGCTGCTGATCTGGCACTAACGGGCTTCTTTGAGTCTTTTGTTTTTTTGTCGTTCATCGCGTCAAGAATCTCGCTGAGGTGGGCGTGTCCGCCGGATGAGCGGCATGGATGCCGCGAAAAGCAGCGCCGCGCTGGGAGCGCGTCGCTGGTGGTCCGAGATGCGGACACGAACGCCGAGGGGACCGCGTAGCGGCGTGATTCTTCGCGAAAAGCCTGGAGCCACGAGGCGGCGGCGATTGAGCGCCTCGTGTCGGGCGCGTGCTACAACGGTAGCAGAAATCAGAGCCTGTTAACGCGCACGAAATATGCACCGTGTTAACAGATATCCCCTTTCAGGGGACCTGAACTACCCCTCATTCAGCATCTGTTCTAGCTGCTCTTGCGTGTCCAGCCAGGCCATTTCTGCCTCTTCCTGCTCGCCTTTGAGTTTGGCCTGCTGTTGCAGACATTCCGTCAGTTCGGCTTTGCGGCTTTGGTCGTACAGTTCGCTGTCCGATAAACGTGCTTCGACTTTTGCCAACGCCTCGGCGAGTTTCTCCATCTGCTGCTCATACTGCGCAAGCTTTTTACGCAGCGGTTGGGTTTGGGTGCGTAACTCCGCTTCACGCCGCTTTTGATCTTTGCGTGCCTGCGCGTTGTTGGTTGAAGCGGGCTTATCGCCGGATTCAGCGGCGCTGTTTTGGCGCTGCACGTCCGTCAGCCATTGCTGGTAATCTTCCAGATCGCCATCAAACGGTTCCACCTTGCGATCGTGTACCAGATAGAGATCGTCCGTGGTGGATCGGATCAGGTGTCGATCGTGGGAAACTACTACCAGTGCCCCTTCGAAATCGATCAACGCTTCTGTCAGTGCCTGACGCATGTCCAGATCGAGATGGTTGGTCGGTTCATCGAGCAGCAGCAGGTTAGGGCGCTGCCACACGATCAATGCCAGCACCAAGCGGGCTTTTTCCCCGCCCGAGAAACGCTCGGTCACTTCCGTTACTTTGTCACCCTGAAAACCGAAACCGCCGAGATAATCGCGCAGTTGCTGCTCGGTTTCCCGCTCTGCCAAACGGACCAAATGTTGTAGCGGGGATTCATCCGCACGCAGAAACTCGAGCTGATGCTGGGCGAAATAGCCGAGCTTAACGCCCTTCGCCAGCCCGATTTCACCGTGCAACGGAGCCAGTTCACCGGCTAACAGCTTAATCAGTGTCGATTTACCGGCACCGTTATGCCCCAGCAGGCCAATGCGTGAACCTGGCACCAGATTGAGCTTGATGGATTCCAGAATCAGCTTGTCACCGTAGCCTGCGCTCACTTTCTCCATGCGCAGCAGCGGGTTCGGCAGCGATTCCGGTGCACGGAAACTGAAACGGAACGGGTTATCGACGTGTGCCGGGGCAATCAACTCCATACGCTCCAGCATTTTAATCCGGCTTTGCGCCTGCTTGGCTTTGGTGGCCTGTGCACGGAAGCGATCGATATAGTGTTGCAAGTGCGCTACGCGCTCTTGCTGATGCTCATACAACGCCTGCTGCTGCGCCAAACGCGTAGCGCGCTGACGCTCGAACGAGGAGTAGTTACCGGTGTATTCGAACAGCGTCTCTTGCTCGATGTGCAGGATCTTGTTGACGATAGGATCAAGAAAATCGCGATCGTGGGAGATCAGCACCAGCGTGCCCGGATAGCTTTTCAGCCATTTTTCCAGCCAGATCACCGCGTCCAAATCGAGGTGGTTGGTCGGTTCGTCGAGCAGCAGCAGATCGGAGCGGCAAATCAGCGCTTGCGCCAGATTAAGGCGCATACGCCATCCGCCGGAAAAATCACGCACCGGCTGTTGTAATTGGGGCTGAGTAAAGCCCAGGCCATCGAGCAGGCTGGCGGCGCGCGCGGGAATGCTCCAGGCTTGAATCGCATCCAGCTTGCCGTGCGCACGGGCGATGGCATTACCATCGTTAATGTCGTTGGCGTGTTGAAGTTCAGCTTCTAGCTGGCGAAATTCACGATCGCCGTCAATAACATAGTCAATGGCCGGCACATCCAGTGCGGGCGTTTCCTGATTGACCCAGGCCAATGCCCAATTACTCGGAAACGTGGCGCTGCCGCCATCGGCACCGATCTCGCCTTTGAGCAACGAGAGTAGCGTGGACTTGCCGCAGCCGTTTTTACCGACTAATCCAACCTTCTGGCCTGGATTGATGGTGGCGGTGGCGTTATCAAGCAAGACACGCACGCCGCGCCGAATTTGCAAAGCGGAGAAAACAATCATAAAGCGTCACATGTTCAGAGTATGTTAAATTATCACGGTTATCTCGGGACCGCGAACGTCCTGTTTGTCGTATCGTTATCGCGCAGCATGGTAGCGGAAAACCGCGCTCATGACGACGCTTTGGAGGGGAATGATGTCGCAGCCACCGAAGATTTTGCTGCTGTATGCCCATCCGGAATCGCAAGACTCGGTCGCGAACCGGGCTTTGCTGCAACCGGCGCACCAGTTAGCCCATGTTACCGTACACGATCTGTACGCTCACTATCCGGACTTTTTTGTTGATATTCACTACGAGCAACAGCTGCTGCGCGAACATCAGGTGATTGTGTTTCAGCATCCACTCTACACCTACAGTTGCCCGGCGCTGCTAAAGGAGTGGTTTGACCGCGTGCTGTCGCGCGGGTTTGCCAACGGTATTGGCGGTAATGCGCTGGCGGGTAAATATTGGCGTTCGGTAATCACCACGGGTGAGCCGGAAGAGAGCTATAACCTGGAAGGGAATAACCGTTTCGGCATGGAAGAGGTGTTGCGCCCGTTTGAAATGACGGCGGCCATGTGTCGTATGCATTGGTTACCGCCGCTGATGGTCTATTGGGCGCGCCGACTGCCCGCTGATGTGCTGGCAAGCTATGCCGAAGCGTATAGCGAATGGCTGGCTTCCCCGTTACCCAAACCGGAGGGTAAGTGATGGAGAGTTCCCCCCTGCTGAGTGCGGGCATTCTGTTTCTGTTTGTCGCCGTACTGATGGTGCCCATCGCCAGCCGATTGGGCATTGGTGCGGTATTGGGGTATTTGATTGCGGGTATCGCCATTGGTCCTTGGGGGCTGGGCTTTATCCGCGATGTTGACGCTATCCTGCACTTCTCTGAGCTTGGTGTGGTATTCCTGATGTTTATCATCGGGCTGGAGCTGAACCCGCAAAAGTTATGGACATTGCGGCGCTCCATCTTCGGGATCGGTGCCGCGCAGGTTGGGCTGAGTGCTGCGGTACTCGGCGGTTTGCTCTATCTGACCGGCTTTTCCTGGCAGTCGGCGCTGATTGGTGGCGTTGGGTTGGCGATGTCTTCCACCGCGATGGCGCTGCAACTGATGCGCGAGAAGGGGATGAACCGCAGCGAATCCGGCCAGTTGGGTTTCGCAGTGCTGCTGTTTCAGGACTTGGCGGTTATTCCCGCTCTGGCGTTGGTGCCGGTGCTGGCCGGTGTGCAGGGCGAAGTGACCGACTGGAAAGACGTTGCCATCAAGGTGGCGGCCTTTATCGGCATGTTGATCGGTGGACGTTATCTGGTGCGCCCGCTATTCCGCTTTATCGCCGCCTCCGGCGTGCGAGAGGTGTTTACCGCGGCGGCGCTGCTGCTGGTACTTGGCTCTGCGGTTTTTATGGATGCGCTGGGCTTTTCCATGGCGTTGGGTACCTTTATCGCAGGCGTGCTACTGGCGGAAAGTGAGTACCGCCACGAACTGGAAATTTCCATCGAGCCGTTTAAAGGGTTGCTGCTCGGGCTGTTTTTTATCTCCGTCGGCATGGCGCTCGATTTGGGCGTGTTGTTTACCCACATCGATGAAGTGTTACTGGGGGTATTCCTTCTGGTCACGGTGAAGGGCATCGTGCTGTATGTGTTGGCGCGTGTGAACCGGATGCGGCGTTCTGAACGGCTTCAGTTTGCCGGGGTGCTCAGTCAGGGCGGGGAATTTGCGTTTGTGCTGTTTTCTGCGGCAGCCGCGCACAAGGTGCTACAGGGTGAACAGCTCCCGTTGCTGTTGGTCACGGTAACCCTCTCCATGATGACCACGCCACTGCTGATGCAGGGGATAGACCGCATTCTGGCGCATCGTTATAACGCCACGGAGGAGCATGACGAAAAGCCCTATGTGCAAGATGACGAGCCGCAGGTGATTATTGTCGGGTTTGGGCGTTTTGGGCAGGTGATCGGGCGTTTGCTGATGGCGAACAAAATGCGCATTACGGTATTGGAACGTGATATCAGCGCCGTCAGCCTGATGCGTAGCTATGGTTATAAAGTGTATTACGGTGATGCCACTGAATTGGAGCTGCTGCGGGCCGCCGGGGCTGAACAGGCGCGCGCGATTGTGGTGACCTGCAATGAGCCGGAAGACACCATGGCCATTGTACACCTGTGCCAAAAGCATTTTCCCAATCTGGAAATTCTGGCGCGCGCGCGCGGCCGTGTTGAAGCCCATGAGTTATTGCAGTCTGGTGTCACACATTTCGCGCGTGAAACCTTTTCGAGTGCGCTGGAGCTGGGGCGCAAAACGTTGACGTCGGTGGGGATGCACCCTCATCAGGCTTATCGGGCACAGCAGCATTTTCGGCGTCTAGATATGCGCATGCTGCGTGAGTTGATGCCGATGCGTCAGGGGGATGCCGATGTGGCGCAGGTGTCGCGCGTCAAGGAAGCGCGGCGGGAATTGGAAGATATTTTCCAACGCGAAATGCAGCACGAACGCCGTCGTCTGGATGACTGGGATGAGTACGAATAGCACGCATCGCGTGCAGCGAGGAAGGCAAGATGCAACGTAAACGGTTTATCGCGGGTGCCGTGTGTCCTCAGTGTCAGGCGCAGGATACGTTGGCCGTAGGGCAAGAAGATCAGGTCGATGTGGTCACCTGCGTCAAGTGCGGCTATCATCAGCGCCAGTCAGATCCGCCGCCTGCTGCGCCAGAGCGGCAGGACGAGCATATCATCGGCATTTTTCATCCTGATTAATCGTTGGGTCATTTTTTTATCCCAGACGGTACATGGGGATGTTTTTCAGCTACAATTTGCGCCAGTTTTGATTTCCAACGGTAGGAGATGTCATGAAAGTTGCAAAAAATCTGGTGGTCAGCCTGGCCTACCAGGTACGTACAGAAGATGGTGTATTGGTTGATGAGTCTCCGGTGAGCGCGCCGTTGGACTACCTGCACGGTCAAGGTTCCCTGATTTCTGGCCTGGAAAAAGCGCTTGAAGGCCGCGAAGTGGGTGAGAAGTTTGACGTTGCTGTTGGCTCTAACGACGCCTACGGCGAATACGACGAAAACCTGGTGCAGCGCGTACCGAAAGACGTCTTCATGGGCGTTGATGAGCTGCAAGTGGGCATGCGTTTCCTGGCTGATACCGATCAGGGTCAGGTGCCGGTTGAAATCACTGAAGTGGAAGATGACCACGTAGTGGTTGACGGTAACCACATGCTGGCAGGCCAAAACCTGAAGTTCAACGTCGAAGTGGTTGCTATCCGTGAAGCCACGGAAGAAGAGATCGCGCACGGTCACGTACACGGCGAACACGATCATCACCATGAGCATGGTGAAGGTTGCTGTGGCGGCCATGGTCACGACCACGATCACGACCACGAACACGGTAAAGGCGGCTGCGGCGGTCACGGCGGCTGCGGTTGCCATTGATTTTCGACGTAGGCCAGTGAGGCTCGTCCTCACCGTAAAAAACCCGGAGCGCCAGACGCGGCCGGGTTTTTTTTCGCCTTGCAATAGGTGCCATCAGCGCGGGTTGTGTTGATTTTACTCATCTTTCATCATTCTATTTCCCTATCATGCTTTCCTGCTTTTTTGCCCAACTAGGGATGTTCATCACATAACAGGTTAAAAGCCCCGGGGGTGTTATTGACACTTATCGGTGCTTTAGCGAACAATCCGCAAACGTTCCCGCGAACGTTATATTAATAAAATACATCATAGAACATCCAGGAAAGAGAACCTTTACCATGACCAACATGAATATCGAGTTACGTGGCCTGAACCCTACACCTTTCACGCCTTTTCATCGTGATGCTGAACTGCCGCGCGTCGGCTAATGGCATGCAGAGCCGCTGTGCACGCGTATCGCGGCTAACACACTATCCTTTTAGGAGAACAAACTATGTCAACGCATGACATGAGTGCCGGTGTGGTCAATGCAGACGCCAGTACTGCCGCCGCAAGCGGGGTATCCAACGCCGAGTTGGTTGCCCGTCTTGAGCGTTTGCCTATCACGCGTCGTATTTTTTGGACGAGAAATATCATCGGCGCTGCGACGTTCTTTGACGGTTATACCGTTATCTGTATCGCCTACGCTATGCCACTTCTGGTGCAGGAATGGGGGTTAGACCCCAAACAAACCGGCATGATTTTATCCGCAGGCTATCTGGGTCAACTGCTTGGTGCGGTCTTCTTTGGCTGGCTGGCCGAACGTGTGGGGCGTCTCAAAGTGCTGCTGTTTACCATTCTGCTGTTTGTCAGCATGGATGTAGCTTGCCTGTTTGCCACCGGGGCGTTGATGATGATGACGCTGCGCTTTGTGCAAGGTATCGGGACGGGGGGGGGAAGTACCGGTTGCCTCCGCCTATATCAACGAATACATCAGTTCAAAAGGGCGAGGTCGGTTCTTTCTGCTTTATGAAGTGATGTTCCTGCTCGGCTTGGTCGCTGCAGGGCTCATCGCCCGTGCGTTTGTGCCGCTCTACGGTTGGAAGGTGATGTTCATCGTCGGTCTGGTCCCGGCATTCATCCTGCTTCCTTGCCGTTTCTTTATGAAGGAGTCGCCTCGTTGGTTGGCATCACAGGGACGATTGGCCGAAGCAGACCGTATCGTGACCGATCTCGAGCGCAGTGCGGTTGCTCAGGGCTTCACATTAGAAGAACCTAAAGTGACCGTTCAAGGAAAAAAACAAGAGAACTCCCACTGGAGCGGACTGTTTAAGGGAATATACCGTAAACGTACTTTCACTATCTGGACGATGTGGTTTACCTCGTATCTGGTGGCAAACGGCATGATCACCTGGTTACCGACGCTTTATCGCCAAACCTACAAACTGTCGTTGGAAACCAGCATCAGCTACGGTCTGACAACCTCGGTGATGGGGGTTATCGCTTCCGTGTTGTGTGCGCTGTTGATTGACAAAGTTGGGCGTAAACGGTGGTACACCTTTGCCTTCCTGCTCGCACCTATTCCTTTAATTGTTCTGGCGTTGTTGGGTGCAACGACGGCTGAACAGGTACTGATTTGTGCTGGCTTGTCCTACGCCATTATCCAGACGGTCACCTTCTCGCTGTATCTCTACTCGGCTGAAATCTATCCAACCCGCATGCGGGCAATCGGTACTGGCTTGGGCAGCGGCTGGTTGCGGTTGGGGTCATCAGCGGGCCCTATCGTAGTTGGCACCATTATGGCATCGAGTGGCATCAGTACGATGTTTGGTTTCTTCGCCGGCATTCTCTTGATCGGTGCAGTGGTGACGATGCTGTTTGCTATTGAAACCAAAGGCCGTGTACTGGAAGAGCTGTCGCCGTAGAACGTGAGCGGCATCATTGGGGAAACGTTGCTGCTCAGTCAGTACGTTTCCCTCTGTTGTAGCGGGTATTCGGCGTTACACCGTTGAGGTATAAAATGAAATTAGCAAGTTTTAGGGTCGGTCAGAAAGAAACCTATGGTTTGAAGGTGGAAAAGGGCATTGTCGATTTAGGCAAAAGGCTAGGCGCGCACTATCCCGATCTGCGGGCATTGATTGAATATGAGGGTATTGCGGATGCCCGCCGTTTTTTGCAGGCACAACCTGATTATCAAGAAGAGGATGTGGTGTTTCTTCCGGTGATTAATAATCCGAGGAAAATTTTCTGTGTCGGAATGAACTATGCGGAGAAACGCGCCGAGTTTGGCGAAATGAATTCCGCACCAACTTTATTTATTCGCTTTCCTGATTCTCAGGTTGGGCATAATTGCGGTGTGGAAAAACCCGCCCAATCAAACGAATTTTACTATGAAGGGGAACTGGCTGTCATTATCGGAAAACGCGGGAAGGAAATTTCAGCATCTAACGCTTTCTCTTATATTGCCGGCTACAGTTGCTATATGGATGGCTCGGTACGTGACTGGCAGCATACCTGGTTTACCGCCGGAAAAAACTGGCAAAATACCGGCGCGTTTGGTCCCTGGCTGGTGACGTGCGATGACGTGCCGGAACCACAAAATCTGCATATAGAAACCCGGCTTAATGGCAACAGGGTGCAGAATGACACTACTGCCAGTATGATTCACCCCATTGAAGAGCTGATTGAATATATCAGTACTTTCAGTGAATTATCACCTGGTGATGTCATCATTACGGGTTCTCCCGGTGGTGTGGGGAAAAAACGCACGCCGCCGCTGTTTTTGCATGAAGGCGATATCGTAGAAGTTGAAATTGAACATATTGGCTGTTTGCATAACTGCATTACCACCCGAAAACGGGCGTGTAGCGCAGCGTAACGGCGCTTATTAAAAAATAATATCACTCTTATTCTTAGCCGGATCAATACGGTGACATGCCTGTTATCCGGTTTATCTCTTTTGGCTCGTGTTCATTTTAGCATCGGTGACGGAAAACATTATTATCAGGAGGAAAGAATGCGTGCGCTACGGGAAAGAATGCTTCAAATCAGTATCGCCAAGAAACTCTATGGCGGTTTTTTTATCGTTTTATCATTAATTATTTTCGCTGTGTTCTTCAGTGCATTACGTTTTGCTGAAATTCGTGATTTATATACCAAGACAACATTGGTCTCTGAGATGAATCATTATCTTGACCAGTCAAAAATTGCACGCGTGAAGCTCTTTTATACGCTGGAAGAAGAGAACGCCAGCAATATGATGAAATATGTTTCTCAGATGATGGCGCAGCAGGAAAAAGCGCGCCAATTGCATTGGCAAGAAAGTGATGTGCTGCATTTCCAACGCTTGAGTGAACAACTGGCGCAATATCAGCATGAACTGGAGGAGATTGTGCGCGTGGCATCCAGTCTGCATGTGCAGAAGGGGGGCGCTTTCGAAGAGGGGAATAGACAGGATACCGCACAGTGGCAGCGCCTTAAGGTGGCCGATACTCAGTCCATTAAAACCGGGTTTGCCGTTACCGACACGCTTAGCCGTATTGCGAGCCAGCTTGATGAAAAAAATCAGGGTGTTATCAACCTCTCAATGGTGGAAATCGTTGTTATCGGAATTTGTGCCGTGTTGCTGGGCATGTTTATCGCCATATCGGTGACTCGCCTGATCGCGAGATCGATACGCGGCAACCTTGAACTGGTGCAGCGCATTGCACAAGGCGATCTCTCTGTGGTCGTGGGTCAAGTCCGCCGTGATGAGCTGGGGATGTTGACGCATGCCATGATGGAGATGACGCAAAAGCTATGTGGGTTGATGGTGGATATTCGAGACAGTGCGCATCAGGTGGCTATAGCCTCTTCTGCCATTGCTGACGGCAACCGTCATTTGTCCTCACGTACCGATCAACAAGCGGCCGCGATGGTGGAAACTGCTGCCAGTATGGAAGAATTGACCGCGACGGTGACTAACAATGCGGATAACGCGCGGCACGCTGGGCAGTTGGCGCGTCAGGCATCGGGCAACGCCAACCGGGGCGGTGAGATCATTAAACAGGTAGTGACAACGATGTCGGACATTACCGGCAGCTCGCGGAAAATCGCGGATATCACGTCGGTCATCAACAGCATTGCTTTTCAAACCAACATATTGGCGCTGAATGCGGCGGTGGAAGCCGCGCGGGCCGGAGAACAAGGGCGTGGTTTTGCCGTGGTTGCCAGCGAAGTGCGTAATCTGGCGCAGCGCAGTTCACAAGCTGCCAGAGAGATTGAAGCCTTGATTGCAGAGTCCGTGACGCGAGTGGATGAAGGTTCTGTGCTGGTTGAAAAAGCGGGGAGCGCCATGCATGACATTGTGACCTCAATTGGCGCTGTTGATCGCATCATGAACGATATTTCGGTAGCGTCAGATGAGCAGAGTCGCGGTATTGCGCAAATTGGTGATGCCGTGACGGACATGGATCGCACCATTCAGGAAAATGCAACGATGGTCAGTGATTCCACCTCAGCGGCTTTAGCATTGGAAGCGCAGGTCGCACGGCTTGCCTCGCTGATTGCTGTATTCCGTTTGCCTGGGAACGCCGTTGGCGAGCCAGATGCCGAACCGCAACCAACCCGTTTTGCGGCTTTGCCCGTTCAGGTCACGCAGGGGGATTGGGTGTAACGCAATCTGACGCGCGCGCATGAGCGGGCTATATTGGCCCGCTAATACATAAGCGATTACCTGAGCGGTGCGCTGGAACTGCGCGGAATAAGGCTTGGCATAACGCGCCGAATGGTATCGACGGGTTCGGAGCCAGCCAGTAGCAATTCCACAGCAATAGAGGCAACGTGGTCGAACGGAATATGTACCGATGAGAGCGGAACCGGCAAACGGGCGGACAGTGGAATATCGTTATAGCCGACCAGTGATAAATCCTGACCTATTGCCAATCCCAATCGATGGGCTGCCGCCATAACGCCGAAGGCCAAATCGTCGTTGATGGCGAAAATGGCCGTAGGCCTGCGTGCTCCGCTCAGCAGCGCCATCCCTTCACTTTCTCCTGACTCAATGCTGAAACCGGATTCTCGAATCCAGGCGGGATTAGGGGTTAGCCCTGCCTCGCGCATGGCTCGATGGAATCCATCCCGGCGATAGGCCGCACCGGAAGAAAAGCTGGGACCCGCGACCATACCGATATCACGGTGGCCCAGATCGATCAGATGCCGGGTTGCCAGATAGCCTCCCTGCTCATCGTCACCAATGGCAGAACGGCTGACACCGTCGGTACGTAGCGCCAAAACGTGGGCAACATTTTGCTGGCGTAATTCCGCCGGCAAATGGTCATCCAGTCGGCTGGTGGCCAGAATCAGCCCGTCGACGCGCCGATCGAGCAGGGAGGCTGCCGCCTGTTTTTCTTGTACCGGATCGTCGCCGCAGGTCGCAACAATCGCGAAATAACCGTAGCGTTCTGCTGCACGGCAGATGGCCTCATACAGCAATGCCATCACCATATCGCTCAGACGCGGTACCAGTACACCGATGGTGCCCGTGCCGCCACGGCGCAGGCTGGAGGCCATGATGTCGCGTCGGTATCCCAACTCCTGTGCAACCTGACGTACGCGTTCGGCAGCCTTGCTGCGCGACGGCGGTAACCGTTCATCGAGAACGCGGGAAACGGTGGAAATGCTCACCCCGGCTGCCGTGGCGACATCCTGTAAGGTGACGGGTTTGCTTCCCAACTTACGGCTTGAACCGTTGGGCGGAAAGGTATTAGGGTCCATGTAATCCCTTGATTTTTATTTTTAAAGAAAGGCACAGTGTGTTGCCAATGACATCCGCGCGGCGTTTACGAATTTATTATGTAATGGTTCCCGGGCTTTGGCTACACCCCGGAATTTTAAATCTGTGCCACGGCAGGATAATCAGGGATTACTATGCAAAAGCATACAATAATGCGCAACATATACGTTTGATTGCGCTAACAAGCGTGGGAAGTTGGGTGCCGTTTGGATCGAAAATACGCCCGCCGTTCACGGTATGAAGGCGGGCGTATCCGTCATGTCAGCGTCTGAGTGCTGGCATTAGCCAACGAATGACAGCTCAGCAGCGCGAATAGCGGCTTTGATTTCCTCTTCTGCGCCGGGTTCCAATGGCAGCAGCGGAGAGCGCACTGTGGCGTGATCCAGAATGCCGCGTGCTACCAGCGCATGCTTCAGTGCCACAGTACCTTCCATGTGCGAACCGCGGTGATACACGCTTTTGGTCACGGGCAGCAGACGGTCATGGATCTCACGGGCTTTTTTGTAATCCTTCGCTTTGCCTGCTTTGATCATTTCTACCAGCAGTTCCGGCGCAATGTTGCCATAGCCCACCAGGAAACCGTCCACATCAAAGGTGGTTGAGAGCAGGTATTCGTCATGGCAACTCAGGATTTGCAGGTCCGGGCGTTCACGACGGATTACCGGAATCTCAGTGTCCCAGCGACGCATATTACGCACGCCGTTCTTCATGGCAAACACGCCGGGTTGAGCAGAGATGTCCAGCAACGTTTCCAGGTTATAGGTGCACTTGGTGGCATCGGGGTATTGGAACAGAATCAGCGGCAGACCACTTTCCTCATACACCTGGCGGTATTTATCCTGCGGTGCCCCTTTCTGATAGCCAAAACGCAGCCAGCCGTGAGAAGGATACAGCAGGCCCGCAGAGGCCCCGGCGTTGACGGCGCGTTTGGCTTCTTCGGCAGCCACTTCGGTACCTTCAAGCGTGATACCCGCAATGATGGGAATGGCACCGTTCACCGATTCCGCGAACGCTTCAATCACTTTCATCTGCTCGCTCTGAGACATAAAGGTGCCTTCCCCGGCGTGGCCCAATACGGTCAGGCTTTTTACGCCATCGATGCTGGCAAGCCAGGCACCCAGTTTTTTACACGCGGCGTAATCCACAGAACCATCGCGGTTGAACGGGGTGACAGGGGCAGGATTCAGGCCACGTAAATCGATATTAATTTTGGTCATGATGTTCTCTTTTTAGTGTCATCGGAAAAATGAAAGAACGATTAATAACGTTCTCGGGAACGTTTGCATTTTTGGTTTTTCTGAAGGGACTGTCAAGCGTGATTTGCTATAAGGATTTTCGACTATTGGCAGGCTTTTTGCGGTTTATGTGATTTAAATCAGTTGGTTGTTTGTTTTTATTGCGTGAGGGAAATCGTGCAAATCGTCTGGGATGATGTGATAAATGTGATCTGGCGCAACCGTAGAAGCACGGACGCGCCAGCGTGATCGGTCAATAGTGTGGCGGGGGTGTCTCTTCGGACTGCGAGGCGAGAAGAGAAGGGGACGTCGCTTTCAATTTTTCCACCAACAGGCGCAGGTGCTCACGGATTTTCGCCATTTCCAATTCATGCTGGACGACCGTCTGATTCAACTCATCAATGGTGAGTTCCTGAAAAGCCAGCTTGCTTTCAAGCATTTCAATACGTTGCTCGAGTTGCGTATGGGGCATTGCGATTCCTCTGTATTTTGTCGTATCTAGCCGAATATTCGGAACCTCCGGACATCGACGAGGTCGGAAAATGGGCCTATGAATAATTCAGAGAATTTTATCAAAGGATTGTTGTGTGTGTCGTTGTGTTGTCTCGATACCCACAGTTATAGTAGTCGCGCATTTACGATTAATGTTTCTGGAGCCTGTCGTTCCAGACCGGGAGATGATAGATGAGATCACTATTTAAAGTAACGCTGTTAGCGACGACGATGGCACTGACGCTGAATGCTAACCTGGTAATGGCAGCAGAAGTGGCCAATGCGTCCGATGCGGCCCCAGCGGCAAAATTCAAGAGCGATGAGGATGCTGCCGCTTATGCGCTGGGTGCTTCCTTAGGGCGTTACATGGATAATTCCCTGAAAGAGCAAGAAAAACTGGGCATTACGCTGAATAAAGACCAGTTGATTGCTGGCGTTCAGGACGCGTTCGCAGACAAGAGCAAGCTGAGCGACGAAGAGATTGAGAAGACCCTGCAAGGTTTCGAAACGCGCGTGAAAACCGCAGCAGAAGCGAAAATGAAGCAGGATGCTAAAGAAAGCGCTGAAAAAGGCACTAAATTCCGTGATGCTTTTGCCAAAGAAAAAGGCGTGAAGAAAACGGAATCTGGTCTGCTGTATCAGGTAGAAAAAGAGGGTACGGGCGCAGCGCCGAAAGAGAGCGATACCGTTGTTGTTAACTACAAAGGCACGCTGGTTGACGGTAGCGAGTTTGATAACTCTTACAAACGTGGCGAACCGCTCTCCTTCCGTCTTGACGGTGTTATCCCGGGTTGGACTGAAGGGTTGAAGCAGGTTAAAAAAGGCGGGAAAATCAAACTGGTTATTCCACCTGAGTTAGCTTATGGCGAAAATGGCGTTCCGGGCATTCCGGCGAACTCTACGCTGGTGTTTGAAGTAGAACTGCTGGATATCAAGGCAGACGCTGATGCCAAACCGGCCGCTAAAGCAGAAAAACCTGCTGCTCAGAAAAGCGCTAAATAACGCGCGCTACTGTTACAGCAGAGTCAGCCGTGGGGTATCCCGCGGCTATCTATACCCGTCATACTTCAAGTTGCAGGTGCGTTGGCTACACTCGCTCACCCGAATCACTTACTCAAGTAAGCTCATCGGGATTCCCTCATTTGCCGCCTTCCTGCAACTCGAATTATTTAGGGTATAATTATGAAAGCAGTGGCGGGAAGGTGACCTCTGCCAGTGTGCCCTTGCCCTCTCGCAGGTTGCTGAGCGTTAAAGCGCCATGGTGCAGTTGCGCCACGCGGGTGACAATACTCAACCCCAGCCCGATGCCGCCGTAGCGCGTGTCCATACGGACAAACGCCTTGCTCAATTCGCCGACTTTGCTTTCATCAATGCCTGGTCCTTGGTCACACACCTGTAGGGTGACTTGCGGACCTGCAAGCAGTCGGACTGTTATGGTGCTCGCTCGTGGACTGTAGCGGTGGGCATTTTCGATCAAATTGCGCAGCAATAGCTGTAGCAGTGTGGCATCACCCTGAATGGCAACATTATCTTTACTGAGTTGCCAGTCAATATGTTGATCGCGCTGATTAGCCATCTCTTCAAGCACATCTCGCATGGGAGTAATGACATCTTGCACCAGTGAAATCTGTTGGTAGCGCCCTGCGGAGAATGCTACTGCAGCACGAGCCAGTTGCAGTAACTGTTCAATGGTGTGTGTCATGGTATCAATGCGTGCAATCAGCGGTTGACAATCGATCCCTTGACGCTGCTGGAGTTCCAGGTGCAGCCGTATTCCCGCCAGCGGGGTACGTAATTCGTGTGCGACGTCAGCAGTAAATTGGCGTTCTCGTTCCAGCGTCTCATTCAAGCGCACGAAGAGTTGGTTCATGGAATGGGTTACGGCGGCGATCTCTTCCACCTGCTGATAGTCGGCAATTGGTTCCAGATTTTCCGCGCTGCGATTGCCTAATTCGGTGGCGAGGCGCGACAGTGGCCGCGTAATCCAGTTCACGGCCTGAATAGACAGAAGCAGGGAAGCCAGCACCATAACCAGACTGGGTATACTGAGTGAGGCGATCGATTCGCGTATTTCCGTTGCGATATGCTCGCTGCGCGCGTGTTCACTCAGCGTCTTATCCACCAAAAACTCGATCTGTTCCTTACTTTCATGCCATAGCCAGGCGACACTGATAAGCTGACACGTCAGCAAAATACATCCCAGTGCGATGATAAGCCGCCAGCGCATGCTGGCCGCAGGGGGAGACATCGAGCTGAAAATGCGTTTCATGCTTCATCCTCGGTGGTGAACAGGTAGCCGAAGCCACGCAAGGTACGGATGCGCGCTTTGCCTATTTTCTGTCGTAAATGATGAACGTGAACTTCTAGTGAGTTTGAGGCAGGATCGTCATTCCAACTGTAAATATCCTGATGCAGCAGCTCACGGTGAACGGGCTGACCGGCTTTTAATACCAGCCTTGCGAGAATCGCAAACTCTTTGGGCGTCAGAATAACCGATTCTTGCTTCAGGCTCACCTGTTGCGTCGTGAGGTCAAGACAGAGATCGCCCACCACAACCAGGTTGTCGCTCGCGCCCTGGTGGCGGCGTATCAGCGCTCTGACGCGTGCCAGCAGTTCCGTCAGCGCAAAGGGCTTGACCAGATAATCATCGGCACCGGAATCCAGCCCGCTGACGCGATCGTCGACGGTATCGCGAGCGGTCAGGATTAACACGGGCATATGTTGGTGCTGTTTGCGCCAGCGTGCCAGCAGCTGCAAGCCATCGCCATCCGGTAGCCCGAGATCCAAGACTACCAAACTGTATGGTGCGCTGTTTAACAGTGCATCCGCCTGCTTGGCTCCGCCTGCGCAGTCGCAGGCGTACCCTTCCTGGCTGAGCGCCAGCAATAGTCCTTCTTGCAGTAAGGCATCATCTTCTACAATCAACAATCTCATGCAGTGCGATCCCGACATCCCTTGAGGATATCCCATTCAGGCTGATATTCGTTGGTAGTAACATTAAGCATTCCCAGTATGGTGTGAAACAGATTGTCTTGCGAATAACTTTGCGTTTGCGCGCGTTGTCGCAAACATGTCTCTTGCACGGCAAATTGCTGCTGGTAATCGTGTGACAACCACATCAACATCGGAATATGCGTTTGTTGTGAAGGGGCGATGGCATAGGGCATGCTGTGTAAATAAACACCATCTTCCCCCAATGATTCCCCATGATCGGAGAGGTAAACTAAGGCGGTATTGAACTTATCCTGATGGTTTTTCAGCAGATCGATAGCGTGGTTTAACGTGTTATCCAGGTAAAGTAGCGTGTTGTCATAGGTGTTGGTTAACGCCTCGCGGGAACAGTTCTGAATCTGGTTGGTGTCGCAGGTCGGTGTAAAGTGTTTGAACGCATCAGGATAACGTTTGTAATAGGCTGGCCCGTGGCTGCCAATCGTGTGCAGCACAATAATGGCATCGCTATTCAGTTGATTGATATGTTCTTCCACGCCAGTGAACAGCGCCTCATCGTAGCATTCTCCGCCGCTGCATAAGCCCGGCGCTGCAATGCTGGGAATGTCTTTACTGGGAACCCGTTCGCAGACGCCCTTGCATCCGCCGTCATTTTCTTGCCACAGCACATTGATACCGGCGCGTTGAACAATATCCAACAGCCCTTCCTGATGGCTGGCCAGTGCGGCATCGTATTGCGTGCGTGGCATGTTAGAGAACATGCAGGGCACCGAAACCCCGGTTGACGTGCCACACGATTGGGTATTAGGAAAATAGATCACATTGGCCTTTTTCAACTGCGGGTTGGTCTCTTTGCCGTATCCCCCCAGAGAGAAGTTTTCTGCGCGAGCGGTTTCGCCTACCACTAAAATAATCAGATTTTTCTTACCATTGGCATTGGCTGGTTGGGCGCCTTGGTGCGCATCCAGGCCGATTTGCACTAACGGCTGGTTAGCCAGCGCCCGATGCTTAAAGTAGGAAAGATTGGCGGCTATCACATTGCTGGGGGTAATAGATTTCACCAACTCCTTGTTATTTCGCATTAATGACGCGTAATCTTTGTAAAATAGCGCGGCGACGAGCAATATTGTCAGCAGTGACAGTGAGATAATCAAAAAGCGTTGACCCATACTGATCATGGTAAATGCTGTCGGTTTTATTTTTACCCACAATGCGAACCCGGCAGGCAAGGCCCCGAACAGCAATACCGAGAGTGCCAGTTGCGGGGTTAACAGATCGACAGATTCCGACACGTTGGTTTCCATCACATTCTGTATCATGGTGCGATCGATAATAATGCTGTAGTTCAGCATGAAATATTGCACTGAAGCGCCCGCGATCAGCAGCGCAGCAATCGCCCATTGGCGCAGGTAGGGAATGGCAAACAGGGTAAAGACGATATTCAGCACGGCGAAAATCACCAACGGCATGCTCAGAAAAAAAGGCAGCGTGGTACGTTGGCTGAAATCCAGCAGGTGCAGCGTTTGACGATAGTAGGCAACGTTTTGCACCAGCGTGATAAAGGCGGAGAAAAACAGCACGTAGCCGATGCTGGTCCATTCGGGGCGGGAAAGGGTAAAACGAATTTTCATGGCTATCTCAATGAATAAAGACAAAATGAGTGATAGCGCGTGACGGTAAGATATTAAAATTAAGCCAACCTTAAGACGGCGTTCAGATGTCGTGTAAAAGGAGGTAGAACCGTGAAATGCGGGGACGGGAGAAGGGACATTTGGTAGACTTAATGTCCTGTCGATGGTGAGTGCCTAAACATTTAAGGCCATTAAATAGATGATCTCGAGGATGGTGTCAGCCATGTCAAATTCGCTTGTGTCTGGCGAATCAAATGAAATTGATTTGCTGGAGGAACGGCCGTTTAACCCGACGGACCATGAGATCCTGAAATCTTACGAGGCGGTGGTAGACGGTCTGGCGATGCTGATCGGTGAACACTGTGAAATCGTGTTGCATGCGTTAGAGGATCTCAAATGCTCTGCGGTGCGCATTGCTAACGGCGAGCACACCGGACGTAAAATCGGTTCGCCGATTACCGATCTGGCGCTGCGTATGCTGCATGATATGGCGGGAGAAGACAGTAGCGTATCCAAAGCGTACTTCACCCGAGCCAAAAGCGGTGTGCTGATGAAATCGGTCACTATCGCCATTCGTAACCGCGAGCAGCGTGTGATCGGCTTGCTGTGCATCAACATGAACCTTGATGTGCCTTTTTCCCAGATTGTGCAGACATTTATTCCGCCGGAAACCCATGAAGTGGCCTCCTCGGTGAACTTTGCCTCCTCTGTGGACGATCTCGTCGCGCAGACGCTCGAGTTCTCTATTGAAGAAGTGAACGCGGATCGCAACGTTTCTAACAATGCCAAGAACCGGCAAATTGTGCTGAACCTCTATGAAAAGGGTATTTTCGATATCAAGGACGCGATCAATCAGGTAGCGGATCGCCTGAATATTTCCAAGCACACCGTTTACCTCTACATTCGCCAGTTTAAAAACGGTGATTTCAGCGGGCACGATCGCTGATGTTGCGTTACTGCCTCTTGGTGACAGGCCCGGCATACGGTACACAGCAGGCGAGTAGCGCACTGCTGTTTGCCCGGGCGTTGATCGCACAAGGGCACAGCCTGGAAAGCGTGTTTTTTTATCGGGAAGGGGTGTTGAACGCCAGTCAACTGACGTCCCCTGCTAATGACGAGTTTGATGTGACGCGTGCGTGGCAGCAGCTAGGGGCAACGCACCAGGTGGCGCTGAATGTTTGCGTGGCCGCCGCACTGCGTCGCGGCGTTACGGACAGCGAACAGGCGAGGCTGCTTGAACTGCCCGCCGCCAATCTGCAACCGGGGTTTTCACTGAGCGGGTTAGGTGAACTGGCCCAGTCTGTGTTGACGTGCGATCGCGTCGTACAGTTTTAAGGAGCGATAATGAAACGCATCGCTTTTTTGTTTACCCATGCTCCGCACGGCGACGCGTCAGGACGAGAAGGGCTGGATGCCTTATTGGCCACCTCCGCGCTGAGCGATGACATCGGCGTGTTTTTTATCGGTGACGGTGTGCTGCAACTGCTGCCCGGCCAGCAACCTGACACCATTCTGATGCGTAACTACATTGCCACGTTTGGCGTGTTACCGCTGTACGATATTGAGCGCTGCTATCTGTGTGCGGCGTCAGCCGAACAGCGCGGCCTGACCGTGGACACGGCATGGGTGATTGACGTTGAATGGCTCGCGCCGGATGCCCTGCGTGCAACACTAGCCGACTATGACACTGTCCTTACGTTTTAATTTGAGAGTGCTACGCCTATGCAGCCTGTGACCCAACCTCTGAAAACGCGCTTGCACACGCTTTCCCGTTCGCCCTATCACACCGATATCGACGCTATGTTGCGTTGTGTGCTGCCACAGGATGCGCTGCTGCTGCTGCAAGACGGCGTCATTGCCGCGTTGGGGCAGGGGAACGTCGTGGGACGCCTGCTGGCATTGGGCATTCCTGTCTACGCGTTGCAGGAAGATGTGGACGCCCGTGGGTTGGCAGAACAAATATCACCCCGTATTCTGCTGGTCAACTATACTGAATTTGTCCGGCTGACCGCCCAACACGCTGTGCAACTGGCGTGGTGATGCTGAAATTTTGACTATTTCTTGACTCCTTTCACCGTCAGCCCTAAAATTCTGCGTCCCCATATTTTACTCTGTAATATATGGGGCGATTTATCACGTGTTTACGAAGCGAAATAAAAACCAGGAGTTTTTAATGGCAACAATTAACCAGCTGGTTCGCAAACCGCGCTCTCTGAAGGTTGCAAAAAGCAACGTTCCTGCGCTGGAAGCGTGCCCGCAAAAACGTGGTGTATGTACTCGCGTATATACCACCACTCCGAAAAAACCAAACTCCGCACTGCGTAAAGTATGCCGTGTGCGTTTGACTAACGGTTTTGAAGTGACTTCCTACATCGGTGGTGAAGGTCACAACCTGCAGGAGCACTCCGTGATCCTGATCCGTGGCGGTCGTGTTAAAGACCTTCCGGGTGTTCGTTACCACACCGTTCGTGGTGCGCTTGACTGCTCCGGCGTTAAAGACCGTAAGCAAGCTCGCTCCAAGTATGGCGTGAAGCGTCCTAAGGCTTAATGGTTCTCCGTTAAGTAAGGCCAAACTGATTTATCTTAATGTCAAACTAAACTCGTAGAGTTTTGGACAATCCTGAATTAACAACGGAGTATTTCCATGCCACGTCGTCGCGTCATTGGTCAACGTAAAATTCTGCCGGATCCTAAGTTCGGATCTGAATTACTGGCCAAATTTGTAAATATTCTGATGGTAGACGGTAAAAAATCTACTGCAGAAGCAATCGTCTATACCGCGCTGGAAACCCTGGCACAGCGTTCTGGTAAAAACGAACTGGAAGCTTTCGAAGTCGCTCTGGACAACGTTCGTCCGACTGTCGAAGTTAAGTCCCGCCGTGTAGGTGGTTCAACTTACCAGGTTCCGGTTGAAGTCCGTCCGGTCCGTCGTAATGCCTTGGCAATGCGTTGGATCGTTGAAGCTGCTCGTAAACGCGGTGATAAATCGATGGCTTTGCGCCTGGCGAACGAACTTTCTGATGCAGCAGACAACAAAGGTACTGCTGTTAAGAAACGTGAAGACGTTCACCGCATGGCCGAAGCCAACAAGGCGTTCGCTCACTACCGCTGGTAATTCCCGCGGGCTAACCAGGCGGGCGTGCTTTGCGGCCCGCTCGTTTGCGTTAACTGATGAATTGAACGTCCGAAGATATAGAGGAAACAAATGGCTCGTACAACACCCATTGCACGCTACCGTAATATCGGTATCAGTGCACACATCGACGCCGGTAAAACCACCACGACAGAACGTATTCTGTTCTACACAGGTGTAAACCACAAAATCGGTGAAGTTCATGACGGCGCCGCCACGATGGACTGGATGGAGCAGGAACAAGAGCGTGGTATCACCATTACCTCCGCTGCGACTACTGCGTTCTGGTCTGGTATGGCGAAGCAGTTTGAGCCGCACCGTGTAAACATCATCGACACCCCGGGACACGTTGACTTCACTATCGAAGTAGAACGTTCCATGCGTGTTCTTGATGGTGCTGTCATGGTTTACTGTGCTGTTGGTGGTGTTCAGCCGCAGTCTGAAACCGTATGGCGTCAGGCTAACAAATACAAGGTTCCGCGCATCGCGTTCGTTAACAAAATGGACCGTATGGGCGCGAACTTCCTGAAGGTCGTTGGTCAGATCAAATCCCGTTTGGGCGCGAACCCGGTTCCGCTGCAATTGGCGATTGGTGCTGAAGAAGGTTTCACCGGTGTTGTTGACCTGGTGAAAATGAAAGCGATCAACTGGAACGAAGCCGACCAAGGCGTCACCTTCGAATACGAAGATATCCCGGCTGACATGCAGGAACTGGCTGACGAATGGCACCAGAACCTGATCGAATCCGCTGCGGAAGCTTCCGAAGAGCTGATGGAGAAATACCTGGGCGGTGAAGAACTGACTGAAGAAGAGATCAAGAAAGCTCTGCGTCAGCGCGTTCTGAACAACGAAATCATTCTGGTTACCTGTGGTTCAGCCTTTAAAAACAAAGGCGTACAGGCAATGCTGGATGCGGTAGTTGATTACCTGCCATCTCCGGTTGATGTACCGGCGATCAACGGTATGCTGGATGACGGTAAAGACACGCCGGCTGAACGTCACGCAAGTGATGACGAGCCGTTTGCTGCGCTGGCATTCAAAATTGCAACCGACCCGTTTGTGGGTAACCTGACGTTCTTCCGCGTTTACTCCGGTGTGGTTAACTCCGGTGATACCGTGCTGAACTCCGTGAAAGCAGCGCGTGAGCGTTTTGGCCGTATCGTTCAGATGCACGCCAACAAACGTGAAGAGATCAAAGAAGTTCGCGCAGGCGACATCGCGGCAGCTATCGGTCTGAAAGACGTAACGACAGGTGATACCCTGTGCGATCCGGATTCTCCGATTATCCTGGAACGTATGGAATTCCCTGAGCCGGTTATCTCTATCGCCGTTGAGCCTAAAACCAAAGCTGACCAGGAAAAAATGGGTCTGGCTCTGGGCCGTCTGGCGAAAG
>CAXYYB010000016.1:0-83194 GCA_964293225.1 uncultured Symbiopectobacterium sp.
TATGTCGGAAGATCTCTAAAAGTGAATGGTTCGGTTTACTGGGATACTTACACCTTATCTTCGTGTACGGGCAGGTGATTTGGATAACCAAAAAAATATATTAATTAAAATAAAATCATTTTGTAATAAAATAGTGATGTCGGCATATAATTATTTACGTTCCATTGATGGAATTGATGAGTTTACCGGGGCGACAGGGCAGGTTTTACCACAATTTCATCAGTCATTATTATCGTTAAGTATATTACTTCCTGCTATCCCTTTGGTTGGCATAGGTGCAAAAGGTGCTTTTGATGAGACAGTAGAAAACTATAAAAGTATTTATCCTGAATTTATGAAAAATCTTAATGATAAAAAACAAGAGCTTTTAGAAATATTACGACAGGATTTTACTGAGAATGATATCAACAAGAAATTTATTGAAGCGAAAATTGAACCGTTTTTTGATGTATGGATTAATTGGTTACAAGGTGGGAATAAAAAGGAAAACATTAAAAATTTCCAACAACTATGTACAACATGGAAGTTGTTGCAAGAACAAAATAATGCTACTGCAAAGATATTTTATGTGGCTACAGAATATCAACGTATGAAACAAGAAATGCCGATGGTAAAAATTGATCGCAATTTTTCTCCATTACAAGCTGCTGCAATGAGTTTAATGACAGGTGGAATGGTTGGATTTTCCGCAAAATCAATCGCAGATCTTGTGATGTCCCAAGGGATCAGAGGAGCTGAAGCCGTAAGTGATTTAGCCGGAATGGTCAGTAATGTTCTTCTTTTTCCAGCACAAATCATGATGACGGGGTATGGGATTTCGCAAACCATTTCTGGATATCAGCACGATAAACTACTGAAAGAGAATCGTTCTTTATTAGAAAAGGACCACCAACCAGATATCATTAAAGAAAATATTGCACAATTAAAAGAAATAGCTAACCGTAAAATATATTATAACTATAAGCAAAGAATAGAGTATGGTGCTGTCACTGCTGTTGGGCAGGCTGCGATGGCATTAAGCTCGTTAAGTGCACTCACTGGTGTTGGTAGCGCGGTAGGTTTTGTTCCTGCTTTAATTGGTGCGCCTGCTACTATTTATGGCTCTTATATTCGAACAAGAACCAGAGTGCAAGAAGGAAAATATTTAGGTACTAAAGATGCTCAAAGCGTATCGAATAAAAAATTAAATTTTGAAAGCTTGGCGAAATATCAAACGACAGACCCTACTGACACAAATCAAACAACACAATCAGCTCTAACCACGATTGATACTCTTAACACAGTTATTAGCGCTGCAACGAATACACTGCTAGAACAACAAAAAATTGTCGCAGAAATAAAATTACTTTCATTGATTCAAAAGGCGATCAATAAAGCAGATAAGAATAATATTCAATTAACGGTGGCAGATTTACATCAGCACGTAGATGCTACAGTGGATAAATTGATTGATAGAACAATAAGGAGCCAAAAAAGTTTTAGCAAGCAACCAAGTAAGTATTTTATTCGGCAACGCACCACCTTATTATCAGAGGACCTTAAAATAATAAAGGGGATGCTTGATGATGGTGAATATAACGTTGGTTGTTTGGAGGGGAGGTTAGACAAACAACCAGGAGGTTATAGTTTATCGTCCAGATTAGAATGTATGAAAGAAAAATACAATGTATCTTTATCAAGTAAGACGAAAGAAAAAATATTAGAATATAGTGTTCGTGATCTGTTAAAATTAGCAAGCGAAAGACATGAAATTAAAGAAGCACTACGACATCAAGATGGTATTTCTGATAAATTATTTAATTGGAATGATTTACAAGAAATCATTCAGCATGATGAAAAGGCCAAGGTTATTTATACACAGCATCATAACTATTATTTTATTAAACAAATGAAAAATGAAGGTAAATCCTTGAGGGATGATGCTTATGAAAATATCATCAATGGATTGATGTCTAAATCAGCAATTGAACGACGTATTAATAAAGTAAAGATCTCCCCGGTTCTCTGATTTGTCTTGACACAGATATTGGGAGGAGATCGGCGGTATGATGCAATGGTTAATACCCATTTAATCTAATACAGTAGCGGGAAATTTGCGAAGGTGAATTAATGCAACAGATTGCCCTATATGGTTAGTACGTTCTTCAATAGTGCAAGGTAGAAAATTCAGACTAGAATACAATAGTAAGCCTGCTACATTTTCATTAAAGCACGAGAGAGTAATGTGTGCCGTAGGATGTCGAGCAAATGCTTTCTCCTCCATTGTCTTGATGAGATAACGGCCTACACCTTTCCCCCGGACCGTGGGGGAGACAATCACATTGCCTATTGCACACTCACCAGATTTCGAATAATACAAGTTGGCAAAAGCGACTACCTGTCCTTCATATTCCACTACTGTATTATTCATGCGCTTGTTGATGACGGCCATCAACTGTTCAGGTGATAAAGGCCAACAAGCTTTTGGAAAGAAAAAGAACAACTCCTGCTCGGTATCAGGAAAGCCACAAATAACAGAAATATCTCTCATTTCAACCGGGCGATGGTTCAGCAACATAGTACTTCCTTTTTTATACAAAGGGAGATGACAGGAATATTACTTGAGTTTTACCCAACAATTTAGCCTAGGGGATTTTACGTTTTCTTTCCCCCAAAATCTTGCCCCATTCCGAAATAGAATTCCAGCATGATATTTTCCTCTTTGAAAAGAGGCTGTGCCGATGAAACGTCACGACTCACCGAAAGGAACGATTATCCTTGCTCTGAAGCTGGCGGAATTGGGTACGTCAATTCTGCAAAAGTGGCGTATGTACTCGGGAGCAGAATAGACTTCTCACGGCCGGAACGTCAATGAATAATACGATGGTGTATTTTTCAACGGGAGGCTGAGGTAGGTGTATCTGAACGAGAGCGAGTTTATATCCCTGGAGGATGCTCGGTGCATAATCGAGTTCTGGCGCATACGTATAACCGGTGACGGCCACATTCTGCATCAGGGGTGATGGCCCTGTCAGAATTTTCTGAAAACCCTGCTACTTGCCAGAATATACAATCGAAATGAAGCTGATGATTTCTGATTATAGCTGGGTGATATTAGGGGAAAGATCAACAGGTTAATACAGTGCTCCTACCGCTCACACAACCTAATATCAGAAATAAAGAATCATTGCAATCAGAGACAATCGTATGTTAATAATGGGTTGTAAATCAATTGATAGCAGCGCGTATCTAATTCGTATTGTAGTCACTCCGAAAAATCAACAGTCAGCATGAATGTGGTAGCGCTTATGCTGAGGTAGTTACGTCTATCACTACACAGACATTCTTCGTTTTGACGTGATGTTATTCTCTTCTAATGAGCCTGAGATAATCAAATGGAAAGCCTCTTTGTTATAAGAGTTGCCGATGTTACGGATGTTGCGGATATGTTTCGCATTAGAATCAGTGTGAAAGAAAATAAAGCAACTATGGCTGATTTAGCAAGATATGGGGTAACGCCAGAATCACTGCCCGCAATGCTAACCGGTCACGGTCGTGGATGGGTTGCCGAAATTGATGGGGTAACCAGAGCTTTTGCCATGGCTGATGCAAATAATTCTTCCGTTTTTGCATTATTTGTCGAACCTGGCTTTGAAGGGAAAGGCATGGGGCGTCACTTAATGATAGAGGTTGAAAAATGGCTCACCGAAATGAAGTGTCAACAAATATGGTTAGAAACAGACCGTAATGTATTGGTGCGCGCTAACGGGTTTTATCGATATATTGGCTGGGTTGAAAGTTGTCTTCAGCCTGATGGACAGATGAAGTTTGTTAAAATGCTAAAATAAACGGATTTTTACTATGTATTGTAATGTTGAACACATTAAGAAATTTTTAATTAATGCAAAAATAAATACTTATGCAAGTAATGGCGGTAGAGTATTTCAACAAACGATATTGCCAGATACCAAGTTGTTAGCATTCGAGCAGGATGATTTAGTCTACCGGGATATTTATTTTGGTTTCCTGCAATTTGCAGGGCAGGAGACTGTTTCTTTAAAAGATAAAGTTATTTGGTCTATGAATTACATAGGTCAAAGCCAGACAAAAGAGAATATTGACGATATTTATGCCTTTCTGCGAAAATCATTATTGAAAATATCAATTGATGCACCCTTTCGAGGGCCAGCAGCGTTCTCTGATTCGTGCGGGTTTTATTATAAAAATCAGAGTGAAGGTGATATTGATTTTTTCCATGGAGAGGAATCAATTTCTCAAAATGGTGTAATCGTTTATAAATTATATTATTCAGGGGGGTGGGTTTCGTAAAATAGGTCATGCTACCAACTTATTGATTTAGCCTATTTTGGTACTCGTATTGCAACGATGGGAACCCTGAGAGGCTTGCGGATGGGGCGATGGCTTGCCAGCAGGTTTATGAGAGAACTGGGAGCGGGACGCGACTTCCAGTAACCCTTTTGCTTCGATGCGGGTCACGCCACTATCGAACCGGAAAGACCCCACATCTGACCACCACATTCACCCGATGCAGAGGGAAAAGTGAGAATGTATCGGGAGATATTCTTGCATTATTTTATTGAATACAAAGCAAAAAGCAGATGCCCGAGGACATCTGCTTTTTTGAATTTGGCTCCTCTGACTGGACTCGAACCAGTGACATACGGATTAACAGTCCGCCGTTCTACCGACTGAACTACAGAGGAATCGTGTGAACGGGGCGCATAATAACGGCGTGCTGCGGGGATGTCAAAGGAAGAACATACAAAGGGCGATCGTTTGCTGAGATATTAGGCAAATTGCCCTTTTTTTCTGCGTTGCGACGAAAATCAGGGCAATTTAACGGCTTTGTTGCAGGCAACGTGCGCACGCGCATACAAACGGTTTGACCGCGTTTTCAGGCGGCGATCGGGTGATGAGGTGTCTCCCGATGGCTGGGATGACGCGGAGAATGGGCGAAATACCACTCAACGGTTTTCTTGATGAGTGCATCCGTTGCGTCAATATAGTGTTCTGGCGCTGATGCCATATCTTGCTGGAGAATTAACGGTAGCTCAGTACAACCGAGAATCAGCTTTTCCACACCCGCATCAAGCAGTCTGTCTCTGACCGGTGCCAGAAGTTGATGCGCCTCGGCAATGCGGCCCGCCTTGTAGGCATAAATGCTTTCCATTACTGCCTGCTGTGCGGTGTCATCAGGGATCTGACAGGCAATACCCAGTGCGCTAAGGTTATCCTGATAAATTTTTGCTTTGCACGTGGCGGTGGTTGCCAGTAATCCAACCGCGTGTAACTGTTGCTGCTTAATCAACTGGCAGGTGGTGTCGATGATACTGATCATTTCGACATTCGTGCGCTTTTTTAATTCATCAAACCAGAAGTGAGCGGTATTACAAGGAATAATAATACATTCTGCGCCGGCATTTTCCAGGATTTTCATATATTGAACCATTTTGTCTAACGGCGATGCGCCATGGTTCAAAATACATTGTGTTCTGTCAGGAATATCAGGAATAGATACCGCAATCGTAGGAATATGATCCTGATCTTTATTGGCTGGCGTGTTGTTTATTAATTTTTGCATGGCGTCAACGGTCGCCCCTGGCCCCATTCCGCCAAGAATACCAATTAAACTGTTCACGTTATTAACCTCAATACATGAAGGGATTGAAAATATCTTCGCACAACCAGCCGGAATGTGAATTGCTAAATTCCCATCCCCTATGTATGATTTGCATAGCCAACCGGGTGGCTATGCTTTTCCTGGCTGTGTCACTGCGCAGGCTGTACAGCGGCAGTGGTCGTAGCGTCAGGTGCTGCGCGGCGTGAAGATGAAAAGAGGTGAGTAGTGCTTAATAATATTGAAACAAAATGGCTGTATGACTTTATTGCGCTGGAAGAACATCGCAGTTTTACCTTGGCTGCGGAAAAACGTAATATTTCTCAGTCGTCATTCAGTCGTCGGATTCGTGCGTTGGAAACGGCCATTGGTATTGAACTCTTTGACAGAAATGCCACCCCGTTAAAACTGACGGAGCAGGGAAGGCTGTTTCACACCCATATCCGTAATACGCTCGATGACCTGGCCTATCAGTTAAATAAATTACACGGCGGCAGTCACTATAAAAATAAAATCACACTGGCCGCAGCGCATTCACTTTCAGTATTCATTCTTCCCGAGTTGTTAAAAACGGTGCCGGAGCCACAGGAAAAAATATTCTATGTGGAGTCTATCGATGTCGATGAGGCCGTTCTCAATCTAAAAGAGGGGAAAAGTGATTTTATTTTTTCTTTCTTTAATGAAGAACTGATGTCTGAACCTTTTATGCACACCAAGATCCTCGAATCCCATCTCTATCCGGTCAGCGCTTGCGATAAAACCGGAAAGCCGGTTTTTAACCCCCGCGCCGAAACTGTGCCGCTGCTGAACTACACCGATACCAGCTATATGGGGCGGCAGGTAAACCGCTATCTTTCTGCCATCAACAGCGAGCGTTTTTCAATCACGTTTGTTTCTTCGATGAGCGACTTGCTTAAACGCATGACGCTACAGGGCTATGGTATTGCCTGGTTACCGGATTACTCCATTCGCAAAGAGCTTAAAAATCGGGAATTGGCAGTGCTGGATATGCCCGATGCGGTAATGCGTATGGGGGTTTACCTGTATCGAATGAATGCCAAACTCAATGTCGCGTCCGAAAAATTTTGGCGCTATATGAAGAGTTTGAATCACTAGTTAGCCACAGGTGGTTGCATTCATAAAAAAAGCGGCCCGTGGGCCGCTTTTCAGTTGTGTGCTATTTCACTGATGTTGATGGTTTAGCTGACTTTGACTTCGTCGTATTCGACTTCTTCGTCAACGTCATCTTCAATCAATCCATTTTTTTGTTCGAGCTTCGCGACCACTGCGGTGGAGATACTGTTACCTACGACGTTAGTGGCAGTACGGCCCATATCCAGGAACTGATCGATACCGATAATCAACAGAATGCCGGCTTCTGGCAGGCTGAACATCGGCAGCGTTGCCGCCACGACAACGACGGAGGCGCGTGCAACACCCGCCATGCCTTTACTGGTGATCATCAGCGTTAACAGAATCAGGATTTGCTGAGTGATGCTCAGGTCAATGTTGTAGGCTTGCGCGATAAACAGGATAGCGAAAGACTGGTACATCATCGAACCGTCGAGGTTGAACGAATATCCCAACGGCAATACGAAGCTGGAGATCTTTTTCGGCACACCAAACTTGTTCAGTGCTTCCATCGTTTTAGGATACGCTGATTCGCTGCTTGCCGTAGCGAAGGCCAGCATGGTGGGTTCGCGAATCAGTTTGGCCAGATGGAAAATCGGTTTGCCGAGGAACAGGTAGCCTGCACCAAACAAGACCGCCCACAGAACAGCCAGACCAATATAGAACTCGCCAATCAGTTTACCAAAGTCATAAATCAGGCCCAGACCTTGGGTGGTGATAGCGGAAGCCAACGCAGCAAACACGGCGATGGGTGCCAGATTCATCACGTAGTCAGTGACGCGGAACATCACTTTGGCCAGTTCATTAATCAAAGAATCGATGGTAGTGGCTGCTTTGTTTTTGGCTTTGACATAGGCCAGCGCAGAACCAAAGAACAGCGAGAACACCAGAATCTGGAGGATTTCGTTGTTCGCCATGGCTTCCACGATACTTTTCGGGAAGATATGGCTGATGAAGCTCTTCAACGTAAAGCCATCGGTATTCAACCCGGTAGCAACCGTTGTGGTTGGCGCAGTCAGGTTCATGCCTGCACCCGGTTGGAAAATGTTGGCAAACAGCATACCGATCAGCAGTGAAATCACTGAAGCGGTAATGAACCAAGTCATCGCTTTAAGACCGACACGGCCTACATCCGATGAGCTGCCCATACTTGCCAGCCCGGAAACCAGAGTAGCAAATACCAGCGGTGCGATGATCATTTTGATCATGCGTAAGAAGATGTCGGTGACCATGTTGAAGTAAGATGCAACTTCTTTTGCTCGTGCGCCATCCAGAAAATGATGACAAGCCCAGCCAATCAATATCCCTAAGATGATAGCCAGTGCTATCTGCTTAAATAACTTCTGCCTTTGCATAGTGACCTCATGTTGATGAATAAACGCAGGCAATAAACATTGTTATTGGCAGTCAGCAGATCTCGGCGGCCATGCCTGCGAAAAGCACGACCTGCTGCACCAGTCATGTTTTATGGGTGATATTGCCTGGGCCAAGATATTACAACGATTCTACGGTTTTACCTTTTTTTTCTTATACCTCACCATGCAAAGACAGAAACAATTATGCAAAAAACGCATTTATTTTAGTTTTTTTATCTAAAATGAGAATCAAATGGTGGCTGTTCATTCGTTGAGCTGAATTAAATTTTTATTTAAAACAGTTGGTTAATTATCTACATTACCATTGAGGTGTACAGTTATCATTTTTGCTTATGAAAAACGATCTCTTAGTAATTAATAGAATGAAGAACTGAGGGAAAAGTGTGCTGCAACAGCGTACCGATCGCAGACAAATTCTCTGTTGCGGCATTCATTAATTGCAGTAATTTTCTGTGAGTAATATCAAAATTCGTTAATGCGGCCCACCCTGGTCGTTCTCAGGAAAATGAATCACGATTCAGATCAAGCTATGGCTATCGCATCGTGTCATTTCCTGTGGTCAGCCCTTACACTATTACCCCTAAGGATTATGGTGATTAAACTGCGGTGGCTATGGCGATACATTTGACGGATTCTCCATCCCGACAGTCTATTCTCTGGCAGGATACGCTGTTAAAGGTTTCCCAATCAGTGTTGCAACAACGCACAGTCGACGAACTGTTGCAGGTTTTGCAAGGGGCCTCTTTTTCGGTGGTGAGGTTTCAGCGTGTCCATTTGCTCTGGTTTAACCCGCTGCATAATCAGATTCGCTTTTACCGCTACGATCCGCTGACTGACAAGGTGGCGAGCAGTGAAGAGGGCGCGTTGCTGGCCGAAGGGCCGGGCAGTGCGGGTTGGACCTATGCCACACTCCAGCGGCGCGACCGTTTGCATTTTTTGCGTGATTATCCTTATCTGGCGCAACATCCTGCCTATTTAGGGTTAAGCGATTACTGCCTT
Source organism: uncultured Symbiopectobacterium sp. (assembly GCA_964293225.1). Lineage (GTDB taxonomy): Bacteria > Pseudomonadota > Gammaproteobacteria > Enterobacterales > Enterobacteriaceae > Symbiopectobacterium. The sequence continues at coordinate 9,124 of CAXYYB010000016.1, forward strand.
GTGCCACTGGTACGAACGGGTGCCGATCGCGTGATGGGCGGGTTGGAGTTTCTCAAGGCGGATGGCAGCCTGTTTGATGACAGTGAAATTGCTTTTTTTCAAGCGTTAGCAAGCGTAGTGACCTGTGCGCTGGAAAATATCATGACGCGCGAGCAGGCGCAGAAAGAGACAGAATCCCTACGCCATGAACGCGATCACTACCGCATTTTGGTGGATGTCACCAATACCGTTATCTCCAAACTGGAATTAAAAGCGCTCGCGCAAGAGGTCTCGCGTGAGATCCACCGTTTCTTTGGCATTGATTTTATCGCGCTGGCGTTGGGGGATAACGAGAACGAGGACGGGCCGTTAACCTACTATGCCACCCATTATCCGACGGGAGAAAGCCCCGCTGGAAAAACCTCATACCACAAGCAAGGGAAAGTGCCGCTGACGGAAACTCTGGCAGCGCAAGTAATGCACAGCAATGCGGTAGTGCTGAGTGCGCCGGGGGAGTGCACACCCGGCACACCAGCGCGTTGTACGTTGGCACAGCGGCTTGACGGTGGCTTAACCCACGCGTGTCTTTTGCCGCTAACCTTTGGCTCCAGAGTATTAGGGGTGTTGGAGTTAGCTCACCGTCATGAATTGGCGGTGACCGAGGCAGATATTCGGCTGTTGCGGCAAATTGCGGCACGTATCGCGATTGCGCTGGATAACGCGGTAGCCTACGAACAGATCACCCGTCTGAAAGACAGCCTGATCCATGAAAATTTCTATTTGACCGAACAGTTAACCGAGCATGTGCGTCAGCATGGCGACGACGCGTTTGGCGAAATCATTGGTTGTAGCCAGGCTATTCGTCAGGTGTTGGAACAAGTGGAGATGGTGGCTGCCAGTGATAGCACGGTGCTGATTTTGGGCGAAACGGGCACTGGCAAAGAGTTGATTGCCCGGGCGATACACCGCTTGAGCCCAAGACAGGGCAAGCGGATGGTAAAAATGAACTGTGCCGCTATCCCCTCCGGGCTTTTAGAGAGCGATCTGTTTGGTCATGAAAAGGGGGCCTTTACCGGGGCCAGTGCGCAACGTCAGGGCCGTTTTGAACTGGCGGACAACAGCACGCTGTTTCTCGATGAAGTGGGTGACATTCCGCCGGAGTTGCAGCCCAAACTGCTGCGCGTGTTGCAGGAACGAGAAATTGAGCGACTCGGAGGCAGTAAGGTGATCTCCGTTGATGTGCGCCTGATTGCAGCCACCAACCGCGATTTAAAACAGATGGTGGCGGATCGCGAATACCGCAGTGACCTCTATTACCGGTTGAATGTTTTCCCCATCGTCATTCCCCCGTTGCGGGAGCGCCCTGAGGATATTCCGCTGTTGGTGAAATTTTTCACGCGTAAGATTGCCCGTCGGATGAACCGCACTATCGACAATATTCCCTCTGAGGTGCTGCGGCGTTTAAGCCGCTTGCCGTGGCCGGGCAATGTGCGGGAGTTAGAAAATGTTGTCGAGCGCGCGGTGATCCTCACGCGTGGTACCACCTTGAATCTGCAACTGGCCGAATTTCAGCAAATGCCACCGCCCGCGAGCGATGTTCAAAAACCAGTTGCGGCCCCTCTGGATATGCCTCCTCGCCAGCCGTTACAGGACGATGAAGTCGAGTCCGAGCGGCAAAAAATTATCCGCGTGCTGCGTGAAACCAACGGTATTGTCGCTGGGCCAAAAGGCGCGGCGGCGCGCATGGGTGTGAAACGCACCACGTTGTTATCGCGGATGCAGCGTATGGGGATCTCGGTGAAGGACATTGAAGAGATGGAGTGGGACTAAGTGCCTCCGCTTTTTCAACGGCGGTGACTTCATGTGCTACTGCGTAAGGTTTCGTGCGCGAAAATGCAGTATTTCTCTGCCTACCACGTGGCACGCGCCCGACATGGGGCGGCTAAAACGCCGTCGCCCCATGGCCCCTGGCTGTGCGCGGAATGACGTCGCTGCGCGATGCCTTCGGAAATGGTGGCCGCCAGCCGGCCCGCCCTCGACGCGTCCCTGACGCGGCGTACGCTTTCGCGACATCCTTGTCGCTCATCCTGGCGGCAACCTTTTCCTCAGCGTCATTTAACGCGGAACGTCAACCCCTGCTGCGTTGACCATCGGGGGTTATGCTCCCGCCACCTCGGCTTCCTTCCGCAGTCGGGCTTTCAATGCGCTGTATTCCTGTTGCACAAAGTTTTCCGCCCATGCCTGATTTTCAATCGCTTCCAGTTTCACCGCGCAGTGCTTGTATTCCGGCGTTTTGGAAATGGGATCGACTTCATCCAGCGTCAGCTCGTTACAGGCACCGATCCACCATTGATAGGTCATGTACACCGCACCTTTATTGATGCGTTCGCTGACCATCACTCGGCTGATCACCTTGCCGCGGCGGGAAGAAACCCATGCCAACTGCTGATCGCGCAAGCCAAGGTGTTCGGCGTCAGCCGGGCTGACTTGTACGTATCCCGGTTCATCCGCTAAGGTTTGCAGCGCAGTACAGTTGCCGGTCATTGAGCGGCATGAGTAGTGGCCCACTTCGCGTACCGTGGAGAGCACCAACGGGAAATCGCTGTCGGTTTGTTCCATGGGGGGACGCCATTCCGTTGCAAACAACAATCCTTTGCCGCCGGGGCGGTCGAACTTGTTACCGGCGTACAGCCACGGCGTGCCGGGGCTATCTTCTGTCAGACACGGCCAGGGAACGTAACCCAAACCGGACATTTTTTCGTAAGTCGCACCGAAGTAGAGTGGGCACAGGTGGCGCAGTTCGTCCCAAATTTCCTGGGTGTTGTTGTAGTGCATCGGGTAACCCATCGCCGTTGCCATCAGGCTGATGATTTCCCAATCGGGTTTGACGTTGCCTTTTGCCTGCACAGCTTTATAGAAACGCTGGAAGCCACGGTCAGCCGCGGAGTATACCCCTTCGTGCTCTCCCCATGAGGTCGCCGGGAAGATAACGTCGGCCATTGCCGCCGTTTTGGTCATAAAGATGTCTTGAACGATCAGCAGTTCCAACTCGGCGAAAGTTTCACGCACCATCGACAAGTCCGGCTCCGTCTGTAACGGGTCTTCACCCATCAGGTAGTTGGCCTTGATCTTGCCTTCTTTAATCTTGTGCGGCACATCCGTCAGGGAATAACCGATATGCCCGGCCAGATCTTGCACGCCCCAGGCTTTGGCAAACTTGGCACGCACGTCTGGGTCGGTCACATTCTGATAGCCAGGGAATTGGTTCGGCAACGCGCCCATGTCGCAGGCGCCTTGTACGTTGTTTTGACCACGCACCGGGCCCACGCCAACGTTGGGACGCCCCAGATTACCGGTAAGCAACGCCAGACCGGAAAGCCCTTTCACCACGTCAACGCCCTGTGTCCACTGTGTGACGCCCATGCCCCACAGGATGGTGGCAGACGGCGCAGCGGCATACATCCGCATAGCATCGCGAATCAACTGCGGAGACAGGCCGGTGATTTGTGCAACGTATTCCGGCGTGTACTTGGCAACCAACGCACGGTATTCGTCAAACCCTTCGGTGTGCTGTGCCACAAAGTTGGTATCGTAAAGTCCTTCGTTGATCAACACGTTGGCAAACGCATTAACCAGCGCCATGTTGGAGCCATTTTTCAGCGGCAGCCAGAGATCGGCAATGCGGGCGGTTTCGATATGGCGCGGATCGCATACGATAACTTTCGCACCGCGTTCTTTGGCTTTAATGATACGGCGTGCCACGATGGGGTGGGAGTCAGCGGCATTATAGCCAAACACCAGAATGCACTCGGTGTGCTCAATTTCGCAAATGGAGTTGCTCATGGCACCGTTGCCGAGTGTTACCTGCAATCCGGCAACGGAAGGGCCGTGGCAGACGCGGGCGCAGCAGTCAATATTGTTGGTGCCCGTCACCGCGCGCGCAAATTTTTGCATCACGTAGTTGGTTTCATTACCGGGACCGCGTGACGAACCGGTATGCATGATGGCATCCGGGCCGTACTTTTCTTTGATGGCTAACAGTTTGGAACTGGCAAAACCGATGGCTTCATCCCAGGACACGACTTCAAACGGCGCGCCTTTTTGACGCCGGATCATCGGCTGGGTCAAACGCGGGGTAAGCAGTTTGGTGTCGTTGAGAAAATCCCAGCCGTAGTAGCCTTTCAGGCACAGTTCACCTTCGTTGGTTACGCCGTTCGCACCTTCTGCACCAACCACTTTGCCGTTTTCAACCAGCAGGTTGATCTTGCAGCCTGACCCACAGTAAGGACAGACGGTAATCACTTTTTGCATGATGTTGTATCTCCTTGCACGTACCTGGACGGCACCGTTCAGAACTGGATTCCTGCGGCGTCATCAAGTGCCGCACGCCGTTGTTTTTGTTGGATCATGGTGTCGATATCATCGCGGTTAACCAGATGCAGCGCCTTAGTGGGGCACACCTGAACACATGCCGGGCCAGCAGCGCGCTCCTGACACAGATCGCATTTATGTGCTTCGGCTTTCATCCCACTCCCCATCAACTGATGATGGCTGATTCTGACGACAGGTTTACTGATCACGGTCATGGCACCGTAGGGACATGCCACCACGCAGGTCTTGCAGCCGATACATTTTTCCTGCCGCACCTGAATGCTGTCGTGTGCGCGAACAATGGCACCGTTGGGGCACACATTGGCACACGGGGCATCTTCACAATGGCGGCATTGAACGGTGGTGCTAACATCAAGGCTCTTTACCACCGTGAGACGCGGTGCAAACTGCGTTGCACTGAGCGATGCCGTATTGCCATCGCCGTGGGCCAGCACGCAAGCGACTTCACAGGTGCGACAACCGATACATCTTTTGGAATCTGCAATAACGAACCGGTTCATGACGGGCTCTCCTTCCTCGGCTCTGTACATAACGTGGGTGTCGACACCTTGCTGGTGTCGGCGGATCGCCCTACATAAAGCAGGGTTTATGCCAACCTGATAATAAAAATATAATGCATTGATTGGTATATTAAAAATAAGATGTTGTTGGGTGTCGATATCCAGTGACGACGTGGCTGAAGGGGGATTTCGGCAGATTTGACGATGGCAGTGACGGAGTGAGATACGTTTTATGTAACTTGCCTCACGTTTCCTTATTCTCTGCCTATACTTCAAAAGGGTGTCCGCAATGGACTCAGCGTGCCTATTTTATAAAAAAGGGTTTCTTATTTAACGGTGTTCTTATTGGCCGATATTCCGGTGCAGACAGGTTTTCAGGGCGCATGTCTGAAACTCGGTAATGTTTCCTGCTGGCTCCTACCAGTGGGTATGACTATACGATGGCGATTCAACCTCCTTCCGTTTTTCGGTGCAGTGCTATGCCCTTGGCTTGCCTGTCACTGACGTATGGGAAGGCATGATGGAGTGGTGATATGAGCTTTCTGAAGAACATCAGTATACGCGTGATGGTGTTGATGATTGTGACGTTTCTCTTGGTCATCTGGGGGGGGGGCATCCGCCTATAGCCTGTACTCTCTGCAACAGGCGACTCAGCTTATCGTACAAAGTGACGTGCAAAAAAAGAGTCATGCGCAACTGCTCTACAGTGTTGAACAATCTTTTCGTGCCATGACGGCGCTCGAACGGGCGGCAAGCTACACGCAAAACAGTGAAGCGGAAAATGCCCGACAGGCGCTGGCGCAGGCTCAGCCCGCGATGGCGAATGCGAAAGCTGCGTTGGACGCGTTCAAAAATGGTGCACACGGGGATATCGCACCCACGGTGGTCGATGGAGTGGTTCGCACTTGGTCGGCGCTGGTGACTTCCGTGTTAGAACCGTTACAGCAAGCTCTACAGCAAAATGATGCGGATGCGTTGCGGCAACGTCTGAATCAAACTTATCCCTTGGTGAGTGCTTTTGGTGATGAAATCAAACGCTACACCGATCAGGTTGTTGCATCGCCGGTCATCGTGGAAGCGCAAGGCCACCATGAGAATAACCGTAATGCACTGATTGCGGTATTGCTAGTGGGGGTGTTGGTACTGCTTTTCACCGAATACTATTTGAAAAATTATCTGGTGGCGCTGATCAGCGTGCTGAAATCTCATCTGGCGCAGTTAACGGCGGGGCGCTTGGGCTATGAACTCGCGGAGTTTGGCCACAACTGCGCAGGTCGTCTGATTCCAGATATCAAGCTGCTACAGAAAACCTTGCGCGATACCGTTACCGCCATCCGCCAAGGTGCAAGCGTGGTGCAGGATCGCACGGCCAACATCAAAGAAGGGAACGATAGCCTTTCCTCGCGCACAGAGCAGCAAGCTGCGGCGCTACAGCAGACTGCTGCCAGCATGGAGCAGATGAGTGCCACGGTAAAACAGAACACCGAAAACGTGCATCAGGCGCGTCGTTTGGCGCAGTCTGCATCAGACATGGCGAAACGCGGTGGTGATATCAGCAAAAATGTAATGCAAACCATGGACGATATCAGCGCCAGCTCACGCAAGATCTCTGATATTAACACCGTGATTAATGGTATCGCGTTCCAGACTAATATCCTGGCGCTGAACGCTGCGGTAGAAGCGGCGCGGGCCGGTGAGCAGGGCAAGGGGTTCGCCGTGGTGGCCGGTGAGGTACGAAGTCTGGCGCAGCGCAGTGCGCAGGCGGCGAAAGAGATTGAAGCGCTGATCGCAGAATCGGTGACGCGTGTGTCAGCCGGGGCCAGTCAGGTTCAGCAATCCGGTGAAGCCATGAGTGGCATTATCGAGTCAGTGAGCCATGTTAATGATGTGATCAGTGAAATTGCCGCAGCGACGGAGGAGCAGAGTCACGGTATTTCGCAAATCAGCCAAACGGTGCATGAAATGGATCGGGTGACGCAGCAGAATGCGGCGCTGGTGGTGCAGTCTGCTGAAGCCGCAGCCGAATTGGAAGATGAAGCCGACGGCTTGTTGGCGGCGGTCGATGTGTTCCATCTGACGGAATCAGCGCCTGTATCCCAACCGACACAAGCCGTCATCAAACCGCTGGTAAAACGGAGTGGCGCTACACCTCGCCCCACGGCGCTGCTCTCCAACGGGCAGAATGCGGCCCATGGCGGTTGGGAGAAATTCTAAGCGCTAATAGCAACGCCCCGCCTATTGCGGGGCGTTTTGCTTTCAATGTTAGTACCCGTAACGGATCGCAACCGCAAAGACTTACAACCGTATGAATCCACCGTCACCGTGCCAGTGGGGTAACTGCTGATAAATCTTGTCGACAGCCTGTGTGACTGCCCGGTTGACCGGGCAGTAAAACGCCACCAGTGCGGGCTGAATACCGACAAAAATGACTTCCGGAATAAATGTTTTCAGCTCATCAATCATAAAGTTGAGCGGCATACTGTGGGTATTCATCAGCATATCTTCAGCAATACGTGTCGGATCGACGATGCGTATGGCACCCGGCTCGAGCCCCATATCTGTAGCATCCACCACTAACAGGCGCTGCGGCGGTGCGGCGCGGAGGCGATGCACCGCGTTTTCCGGAATGGCTCCGCCGTCGATGACCGCCCAACCCGCTAGCGGGCTGTGCTGCAACCGCTCGGCGAGCAGTGGCCCTGCGCCATCGTCACCCATCATCATATTGCCTACCGCCAGTACCATGTTAGGTGCCGTGCGCGGTGTATCCGTCTCAACGGCGTCCAGGTTGGCAAGATGCGCTTCCCAATTCATCGCTTACGCCTCCACCCGTTTAACCATCAGGTACAGCGCTGACTCCCGCTCAATGGCAACAAGATAGTCGAGCAGGGTAGCACTCCAGGCGGCGAAACGATCGCTGTCTCCCAGTGCGCTAAATGCCTGATGCAACAACCGGGTATGTGAACTGTCGAGGGTGATTTCACCAAATTTCAGCAAGCCCGCCATTTTACGCTGTGCATCGCCAGTTGGCAGTTGAGCTATCCATGCCTGATAGTCGTCAAGCGGGCAAGCCAGCACCGGTTTAAGGCAGTCGATCACCCCGACATGGTGACCGATAGCCAGCGAATAATACATGACTTGCTGTGCCTGCTCTGGCACCTTCTCTTTGCTGTCGAGAAATTTTTGGCTCAGCGCGTAAAAGATCACTTTTGCACTCATAGCGGCCGAACCCCCTTCTGCCAGCCGTGATACTGCACCAGTAAGCGCTGCACAATTTCACTCAGACGCGGATCGTTCTGGTGTGCCAGATAGGCGTTGATGCGCGCTTCCAGCATCTCTTGCGGTGATTGGAGCAGCAGGTTGATAAACGCGTCACTGATTTCTCGCCCCTGGCGATAACCTGCCATGCGTCTGGCTTCCCGCTCCAACTGTACGCGCAAATCCAGCGGCGCATCAGGCAGCAACAACGCGGCCTGCTCATGTTCGCCTTGTTCCGTACTGATGCCGTGCAGTTTTTGCTCCAGCAACCCCAGCGCCACGGCAAAGCCGTAAATGGTCGCGGCAGGGGTGGGCGGGCAGCCGGGAATATACACATCGATAGGCACGATGGTGTCGCTGCCGCCCCACACGCAGTAGAGATCGTGGAAGATACCGCCGCCACAGCCGCAGGCACCGTAGGAGATACAGATTTTCGGGTCGGGTGCGGATTCGTACGCACGTAGCGCCGGGCTACGCATCGCACGGGTGACCGCACCGGTAAACAGCAGAATATCAGCATGACGCGGTGAGGCCACGACCTTGATGCCAAAGCGCTCGGCATCAAAAATAGGCGTGATGGCGGAAAAAATTTCAATTTCACAGCCGTTACAGCCACCGCAGTCGACGCGATAGACATAAGCAGAGCGCTGGATATCTTTCAGCAACGTTTTCTTTAACTGCTGGGTCTGTTCATCAAGCTGGATGGGCGTGCTGCGCGTATGGACCGATGACGGTAGGTCTACGCCGTTGAGTGGTTCACTCATGATGGCCCCCTTGACTGAAAGCCGCCGCTGGCGGCGTGATAAAATGCTGGCTCAGCGTTACGTTGCCTTTATGCGGCATGCTCTGTTTGCGTTTGCATTCCGGGCAGGTTTCGAACTGCGTGCGCCGGGCTTGCGCGTCTTCTGCCGACATGCCCGCCTGTTGCAATAACGCGACCGTGTAGGCCACCTCTTTCTCCGGAGCGAAGGGCCGATGACACTCGTGGCACGCCAGCAGTCGGAAAGTGGCCCGTTGGAACAAATCCGCTTTATTGGCAACCGCCATCTCAAACTCTTGCGACAGTACGATCGCACGTGTCGGGCACACTTCCTCACAGCGTCCGCAAAATATGCAACGCCCGAGAAACAGTTGCCAGGTGCGGGTGCCGTTCACCACATCGGTTTCCATGGTCAGTGCATTCGCCGGGCAGGCGACGGTACAGGCAGCGCAGGCAATGCACTGCTCGGGGTCGTATTGCGGTTTACCACGAAACCCCGCTGGCACGTCGAGTGGCGCAAACGGATATTTGACCGTGCTGTTGCCCGCGTCACGCAGGATTTTGAACAGTTTTAACATGGTGTCATCCCTCTATTTCAGCGGCGAACGCGTGCGTTCCAGCCCATAGCGCTCGATCTCTTTATAGGGCACGGTAGTGATTTTCTGTTTGCGCACGTCAATCAGCGTTACCCGATCGGTACAGGAGTAGCACGGGTCCAGGCTGCCGATGATCAGCGGCGCATCGGATACCGTATTACCGCGCAACATATAGCGCAGCACCGGCCAGTTGGCGTAGGTGGCAGCACGGCAGCGCCAGCGGAACAGTTTCTGATTATCACCAGTCATGCTCCAGTGCACGTCTTCGCCGCGCGGTGCTTCTGCGTACCCCAGCGCGAACTGATAAGGTTTGTAGGCAAACCCTTCGGTCAACAGCGGGCCTTCGGGCAGATTGTCCAAACCGTATTCCACAATAGCCAACGAGGTCAGCACTTCGCGAATGCGCACCAGCACGCGGGAATAGACATCCCCGGCGCTCAGGTGGTGCAGTTCCATTGGCAGCTCAAGGTAGGCGGAGTAGGGGTGATCGATACGCATATCGCGTTGGAACCCGCTGGCGCGGATCATCGGGCCCACCGGGCTGTAATCACGTGCCACCTGTGATGACAAAATGCCGATCCCCTGTGTGCGTTGCAGCATATTGGGCGTATTGAGCAGCATGTCGGAGAGTTGCATAATTTCGGCGCGCATCTCGCGGATCAGCTTGATGGTTTTCAGCCGGTCTTCTTTCAGAATATCGCGGCGAATGCCGCCAATCAGATTCAGGCCGTAGGTTTTGCGCGCACCGGTCAGCATCTCGGCGATGGTCATGGATTTTTCGCGGATGCGGAAGAACTGCATAAATCCGGTATCAAAACCAACGAAGTGGCTCGACAGGCCGATGTTCAGCAGATGACTGTGCAGGCGTTCCACTTCCAGCAGAATGCTGCGAATCGCGTGCGCCCGTGGTGGCACCACAATGCCCATCGCATTTTCGATCGACGTGGTGTAGGCCACGCTGTGGGTAAAACCGCAGATGCCGCAGACCCGGTCGGACAGGAAGGTGACTTCGTTATAGCCCATGCGGGTTTCCGCCAGCTTCTCCATGCCACGGTGGACGTAGAACAAACGGTAATCCGCATCGATAATCTGCTCGCCGTCGACAAACAGGCGGAAGTGACCGGGTTCGTCGGAGGTGATGTGCAGCGGCCCAATCGGCACCACGCGGGTGTCGCCCGTGGCTTCGTTCACAAAGGAGTAGGTTTCATTATCCTGTGTCGGTGCCGGGCGCTGGCGGTAATCCATGGCATCTTTGCGCAGCGGGTAAAGATCGTCCGGCCAATCGTCGGGCAATACCAGACGGCGTTCATCCGGCAGACCGACGGGGATCAGGCCATACATATCACGCACTTCGCGTTCGCCCCACACGGCGGCAGGCACGCGCGGCGTCACCGATGGAAACTCTGGATTGACCGGGTCAATCAGTGCCTTGACGATCACCCAGCATTTTTCCCCTTGCTCCATCGACAGCACGTAGTAAATGGCAAAATAACCGTTCAATGTCCGTTCGTCGTTACCAAACAGGACTGACAGCCAACCGCCGTGCTGATAGTAGAGGTGCTCTACCACATCCGGCAGGCTTGCCAGTTTCACCGTCAGCGTCAATTGATCGTCGGTTTGCCACGCCTGTTCCAGTATGGCGTGGGGAAACCGCTGCTGCACCTGCGCGGCATAACCCGCGCCGCGTTTGGCGTTGGTTGCAGCAGCCACGGGGGGAGTAGGATGTTCATTCATCACGGGACGTCTCCTGACGAGAAAGGGTAAGCGGTGCGCGTTCGGTCGGCGACAGTGCCGTGGCGGCAGCGGCCTCGGGGGTGTGCGATTGCAATACCAACGCGCTGGCGCTTTCCAGTAAACGGGTAACGGGTTGTGGAATATGCGTGCCCATCAGCAGCATTAATGCCAGCAGAATAGCCATCGGTGCGGTAGTCAGGATGCCTAACTCGCCTTTGCTGACGGCGGCAGGGCTGTTTCCCAGCACGGTGCTGGCGACCATACGCACCAGCCCAGCCAGTACGACAGTCAGCAGAATCAGCAAGACGATAACCAACCACAGATAGCCTGCGTTGATACCGGCGGTGACGGTCATAAACTCACTTAAAAACAGGTTGAACGGCGGCATGCCGCCCAGCGCCAGTGCGCCACCGGCCAGCAGTGCGCCGGTAATGGGGGTGACGCGCAGGATGCCTTTCACCGCATCCATGTCACGCGTGCCGTATTTAAGCAGTACGTTGCCAGAGCCGCAGAACAGCAGGGTTTTCGCCAGACTGTGATTGAGCGTGTGCAGCAGTGCTGCCAGCACACCGAGCGGGCCACCAATGCCGAGCGCCACGGCAATCAATCCCATATTTTCCACGCTGGAGTAAGCGAGCAGTCGCTTCATGTCGCGCTGAACCAGAATCAGGAACGCGGCCACCGCGACAGAGAGCAGCCCGAACACCAGCAACAGTCGCTGCGGAAATACCGGACCGATGGCGGCGCTGACGATCATGGTATAACGCACAATCACCAGCAGGGCGCAGTTGAGCAGCACGGCAGAGAGCAGGGCGCTGGTTGGGCTGGGGGCTTCACTGTGGGCATCGGGCAACCAAGCGTGCATCGGGAACAGCCCCGTCTTGGTGCCGAAACCGATGATGACGAAGATAAACGCCAGGTGCATCAGCGTGCTGTCCAACTCGGAGGCATGTTGCAATACTTCAGTCCAGAAGATGGCATCACCCGGTGTCGCCATCACGTTGGCGGCATTGGCATAGACCAACACGGTGCCATATAGCCCAAACGCGACCCCGACAGTACAAATGATGACATACTTCCAGGCGGCCTCCAGCGACGAGCGCTGTCCATACAGGCCAACCAGAAACGCGGAACTGAGCGTGGTGGCCTCAATGGCGGCCCACATCACAATCAGGTTGTTACTGGTGATCACCAATAACATGGTGAACAGAAACAGGTGGAAGAAGCCGTAGTAGTGGCACAACGTCGGGACAGAAACCTCGCCGCTGTTCACTTCATGGTTCATGTACCCCACGGAGTAAAGTCCGGTGAGGAAGCCGATAATGCCGAGAATGGCGAGAAACAGTGCGCTCAGGCTATCCAGATGCAGCCAGCGATGTGCTGCCAGAATCTCGCCCTGGGTAGCAATCATCCCTACCACGTACAGCGACAGCACCAGCAGCAGACTGATGCCGCACAGGTGGATAACACTCACCGCCGTGCGTGCCGCACCGCCGCACCAACGGCAGATAAATGCCAACAGCGCGGTGATGAACGGCGTGGCAAGCAGGGTGAAAAGCAAGGTCGAACTGGTCATGCGCTTACCCCTTCAGTGCCGTAAGTTGTTGAACGTCCAAGGTATGCAGAGTGCGATGGATTTTGCGTGCCATCAGTGCCATGACGATGACAGCAAAGATGGCGTCGGTGGCGATACCTATCTCCACCAGCTCCGGCGCGCGGTGCGCCAGCAACGCCAATGTCAGATGCGCGCCGTTCTCCATCAGGCAATAGCCGAATACCTGTTTGAGGATGTTACGTTGGGTGACGATACACAGCAGGCCAATCATAAAGTGGCCGAGTGATACCGCGAGCGCCGGTTTGAGCGCACTGACCATCGGCAGTTGCACCGGGGCCACTGCGAAGTAGCTCAGCACCACAATCAGTACCGCCAGCAGCAAGATAGCCACCGGACTGATAATGCCGCCGTCGGCGCTTGGGTCATCCAGACGCCGGAAAGCGCGATACATGATGGCAGGCACCAGAATCACCTTGGTGACCAGCGCGGTCAGTGACCAGAGATACAGCTCGTGCGCCTGCAACAAGTTAGCCAGTGCGACGAATATCAGCACCAGCACCAGCGATTGCAGGGCGTAGAGCAACGATGAGGCCGTAGGCCGTTTGGCGACGATCACCAACAACGAGGTGATGATCAGCAGCCCGGCCAGGTTGTTGACGATAAGCGAACCAGTCATTTCATTTTCTCCTTTCGCCCGTTCCTATTGCAGCCACAGCGCAGCAAACACGCTGGAACACACCGACATGATGATTAACACCACCAGCACGCCTTGCATGGTGACCGGGAGCGGTGCTGCCGCCGCCACCTCTTCTGACGGTTCACCCGGCACGGTGCGTCCGAACCAGTAAAGGAACCAGGCAAAGCTGGCGACAGATTCCACCAACGTAATCACCAGCAGCGGTAACAGCCAAAGGTGCTCCGCCGAGAGCGAGAAACCGGCGGCAAACAGCGGAAATTTGCTAAAGAAACCGTTAAACGGCGGCACCCCGGTGATCGCCAGCGCGGCCACGCAAAAGCCGATGCCGAGCAACGGCGTTTTGCGCATCAATCCTTTCAGCCGTGGCAGCATGCGGGTGCCGCAGCTGTAGCTCAGCGCACCGGCAACCAGGAAGAACAGGCTCTTGGCGAAGGCGTGGTTGAAGATGTAGGCAATACCGGCCTCAAACGCCATGCGTGAGCCGAAGGTTGCCAGTGACAGCGCAAAAAAGATGTACGACAGTTGCGTGATGGTGGAGTAGGCCAGCAGGCGTTTCATGTCCTTCTGCGGTAAATACATCAGGAAGCCGTACACCAGCGTGAAGGTAGCCATCACTAGCCCGACCACGCCGATCACATGCGGGATGTCATCCGTTGCCAGAATGGCGCGGGCGAAAATATACACGCCCACTTTCACCATTGAGGCCGCGTGCAAATAGGTACTGACCGGTGTCGGTGCTTCCATCGCATCCGGCAGCCACACGTGCAACGGCCACTGGGCGGATTTTCCCCAGGCGGCGAACATGATGCCTGCGAACACCACAATTTTATCTGCGCTGTCTAACTGGCTGATGGCGCTCAATGCAAAGGTGCCGGTTTTGGCAAACAGCCAGGCGGTGGCAAGGTAGAGGCCGACAGAGGCAACGTGCGTGATCAATAGCGCTTTTAACGCCGAACGCAGCGACTTCGGTTGCTGGTAGTAACCAATCAACGCCCAGGAACACCCGCCAGTGATTTCGAAAAACAGCAACTGCCCGAGCAGCGTGGAGGAGAGTGTCAGGCCCGCCATCGCCCCGATGAACACCAGCAGAAACGCATAGTAACGGTTGGTGCCTTCATGCGGGTGTTCCCGGTTGCCTGACGTCAGATAGCCGCAGGAGTAGACGCTGACCAGCAGGCCGAGGAACACCACGGCAAAACCGATAAGCAGGCTGACGCGGTCAAACACAAAGCCGAACAGCTCGGCGTCACCGTAGCGATACAGCGTAATCACCGTATCTTGCTGGCCTGCCGCGTACCAGCCCCAGGCCAGCGAGGCCATGCCCAACGTCGCCAACAGGGCAAACAGACTGCACAGCACTTTGGCGTGACGCTGTGGCGCAATGGCAATCCACAGCGCGCCGATAAAGGGCAGCAGTAACGTCGCCAGCGCACGACTTTCTATAACGAACGTATCCATAATCGCGATGGGCTCCTATAGACCGGTGAGGTAAAACACAAAGGCCAGCGCGGCGATACCGAATCCGAGCCAGGTAACGCGCCCGGTCAGCAGAAAGCGCCCGCGCGCCAGACTGTTTTCAAACACCGAAGCGGCGACAAACACCAGCAACAGCTTTAACAACAGCGCGATGCTGCCCCACAGCATGGCGCCGAAAGTGAAGCTATCCGCCTTGCCAAACGGCACGAAAATGGAGAGAAACAGCACCGCTACCACCACCTGTTTGAGGCTGATTCCCCATTTCACCAGCGCTAATCCGGCACCGGAATATTCGGTCAACGGGCCTTCCTGTAGCTCTTGCTCGGCCTCGGCGACGTCGAAAGGAATTTTCCCCATTTCGATAAAGGTGGCGAAAGCACAGGCCAACAGCGCCAGACCAGTCGCGGTCGGTGAGAGCCAGGCCCCCTCAGCCAGCACATGGCTGATATTGCCGATATTGGTGGAACCGGCAATCAGCGCTACCACCAGCAGCGACAGAATCAGAATCGGCTCGACCAAAATACCGAGCGTCAGTTCACGGCTGGCACCGATACCGGCAAACGGGCTACCGGAGTCCAGCCCAGCCAGTGAAAAGAAGAAACGGAACAGGGCAAACAGATAGAGCAGGGTGATAATGTCGCCACCGGCACCAAACGGTGAACGCAGTGTCACGGCCGGCAGCGTCATGGCAACCAACAGCATGGAGCCGATCAGCACAAACGGCATCAGGCGAAACACTCCGCCAGCGTGCTCGGGGGAGACGGATTGCCGCTTGAGTAGCTTGATGATGTCGCGGTAGTCCTGTAACAGTCCTGGTCCTTGACGTGAGTGCATCTTGGCGCGGATCACCCGCGCCAGCCCAGAGAACAGCGGAGCAAGGGCGAACAGCACCAGCGCCTGCAACAACGCGCACATCAGACGGATGATGTGCGGGGCGCCACCGGATAACGTAGTTTCAGTAAGCATCGGATTCTCCTTATGCCATCGTGATCAGCAGCAGCACCACCAGCGCCGCGACGACATACAGGCAATAGAGCCGGAAATCGCCGTGTTGTATCCACTGCATGGCACGGCTCATCCGCTGCAAGGCGCTCGCTAACGGCATCACTACGCGGTTATCCAGCAGGGGTTCTGCGTTTTCAGCAGCACGCGTCGTCTGTTCCAGCGTCCGTTGTAGCAGTGGGCCGGGTGCCAAGGTTTTCCGTATGCGGTAGAGCGGAGCGAATAACACGCGCAGCGGTTGGGTGAAGCTGCCCGCCGACGCAGCCATGGCACCCTCGTACTCATAACCGCACGCCCAGGGCGTACCGCGCTGGCGGAATGCCTGACGTCCCCCCTTTGCGCCCACGTAGAGCAGCAGCGGCAATAGCGGCAGTGCGAGCAGCAAAATAAAGATCAACGGGGTCGAGAGCGAAGTTTGCGCCGGATTGCCGGGGAACAGCGTCAGCCCGTGCGCCACCACAGGTGCCGCTTCACCGGTCAGACTAACGGCAACTTGGGTAATCACTGGAGCTACCAGACTGGCACCGACGCCCAGCGCGATGCACAGCAACGCCAACAGGCCCATGGCGAGGGTCATCGGCCAGGGCACTTCCCGTGCCCGATCGGCTTTCTCACTGCGCGGGGCACCGGAGAAACTGATGCCGTACACTTTGACGAAACACATGGCAGCCAGCGCACCGGTGATAGCGAGCATCACAATGGCAATCGGGGCAATCAGCCGTAATCCGAAGCTCCCTTGATGGCTCAGGGTAAACAGCGACTGATAGGTGAACCATTCGCTGACAAAACCGTTGAGCGGCGGCAGCGCGGAAATCGCCATACAACCGACCAGAAACGCCAGCGCGGTGTAGGGCATACGGCGGGCAAGGCCGCCCATCTTTTCCATATCTTTGCTGTGCAGCCGGTAGATCACCGCACCGGCACCCAAGAACAGCAATCCTTTAAACAGCGCATGGTTCAGTAAGTGATACAGCCCGCCCAGCAGACCTAACGCGGCAAGCAGTGGCTGATGCGTGGCGATACCAATCATGCCGACGCCGACGCCCATCAGAATGATGCCGATGTTTTCTACCGTGTGATAAGCCAGCAGGCGCTTGATATCGTGCTCCGCCAGCGCGTACAGCACCCCCAGCACGGACGAGACTGCGCCAAATGCCAGTACTACCACGCCCCACCAGGTGGCGGTAGCACCGAGCAGGTCGATCCCCACCTTGATGATGCCGAAGATACCGATTTTCACCATTACGCCCGACATCAACGCAGAGGCGTGTGACGGCGCGGCGGGGTGGGCACGCGGCAGCCAGCCGTGTAGCGGCAACATCCCAGCCTTTGCGCCAAACCCGAAGAACGCCAGCAGGAACACCACGGAAGCCTGTAGCGGCGGCAGTTGCGCCTGACGGAAATCGGCAAAATCCAGACTGCCGCTGGCGCGGTAAAGCAAGAAGAACGCCACCATGATCAGCACCGATCCAGCATGGGCAATCAGGAAGTAGAGCAACCCGGCGTTGATGGCTTCGTCATCCTGATCGGAGATCACCAGGAAGTAAGAACTGAGTGACATGACTTCAAACAGGATGATGAAGTAGAAGGCATTATCCGTCACCACCAGTGCGACCATGGAAGCGATAAACAGGTTCATGTAGAACCCCATCGCACCCGTGCGTCCGCGGTACTCTTGCAGATAGGCGAACGAATAGAGGGCAGTGATGGCGGCCAACAACGAAATCACCAGCACCATAAAGGCGGCCAGTGCATCCAGACGTAGCGTTAATCGCGCGAACGCGACAAAGGGGCCATCGAACGATGCCAGTAACGGCTGGGCACTGGTCAGCACCGGAAGCGCGGCGGCGACACCGGCGAGCCCGGCGAGCAGGGCAGCGGCACCACTGAGTTTAATCGCCCAGTTGTCGTTGCGGGCCAGACAAAGTGATAACAGCGCACCCACCACATAGAGTGACAGCGAGAGGGCCAGCCATGCAAAGGGGGTCATCATGATTTTGGCTCCCATTCCGTTGCCGCAAAGGGCTGATTGCCCTGCGGCCACATCATCGCCTGACGGCGTTTAGCCTCGGTAGCGGCGGCAATATGTGACTCATCCACGACAAAGAGTGCCTGCGTTGGACAAACGCGTACACACTCCGGTTTATCCTGAAAGGCACACAGGTCGCATTTTACCGCCACGCTTTTCACACCCGCATTCCATGACAGGAACGGGTTGATGGAGGCAACGCTGACGGGCACGTCCGTTAAGGCTTCAACGGGAATGTGGTGAGCGAAGGTCTGCGGCACCGCCAGCGGCTTGCTGCCAGACGGGGTTATCGCGCCGAACGGGCACGCGATGGCGCACAGCTTGCAGCCGATACAGGCTACTTCATCCAACACCACAGCATTGTTGCGCTGCGTGATGGCGTTAACCGGGCATACCTGTGCGCACGGAGCATCCTCACAGTGGCGACACAGGACGGGGGCGGTGCCTTGGGCATCTCGCTCCACCGTCAAACGGGGATGGGTTTGCAACCCATGCTGGCGGTGCACCTGCGTACAGGCTGCCATACAGGTGTTACATCCGATACAGCGTTTGGGCTCCGCAATGACGAAGCGATTCATAGCCATACCCTCCGGGGCTTTCTCCTATGTTGGGCTGCGTAAAGCATATTCTGTGCCACGTCAGCGAGTTAGTCGCAGAAGCCCGTTTTTGCTAGGGTGCGGTGTGGCGGCGTCTATCGGTGACGGTGTTGACGATGTCGGTTTCGACATTAGTGACGAGACGGGTGACGATGGTATGACGCATCAGCTTACAGGCATTGCCTTATCATTTTCCAATGAAGAGGAGTGGAATATTTCTTTCAGTGTTTAAGTACTCTAAAATTGTTTTCTTGAAGGGCAATCGATAATTATTGTGTACATTATCGTTTTTGCTGAGGTGCCCGATGATGTTTATAAATAATCAATCGCGAATAGATGTTGAAAAAGATACTTTTTACTCCGCGTTACTGAAAAAGAAAAATAACACTACCCTTTCCTTGAAAACGTTAAGGAAGTTATCGAGAATAGCCACTTCCTCCTTTTCTGTCCCCAAGGAGGATGCCAAGAGGATTTTTATAAATAATAAACCTGTTACACCTTCGGAATCGTCGAGAATATTATCGTATAATCTCTATAAAGCGCTGGTACAGGTATCTAACGATAATCTCAGATCGCAATTGAAGGCGTTTATCTCGCATTGCAGAGGGCCTGATATTGATAACATCTCCAAAACGGGTATCCCATGTTCAGCGCCATCTTGCACTACCACTACTACTGAATTTATAACAAAAAATAGCGATCGAATTGGAGCTTCATTGGGCGAGGGGGCGCAGGCCATCGTGGTTGAAGATAACCATAACCCCAGAAAAGTGTTAAAAATTTTCTTTGATGATGTGTCCTCCAATGAAGTTGCACGGCAAGTAGACTCCTTTCGACTTTTTTATGGAGATGACTCTGCCCATATTATTTCCCAGGGAATTATCCAGCTGGATAAGATTGATGGTGTTCCTTTGGCAAATGTTAATTGTTTTTTTGATGGTGCTGCAGATAACTTTATTTCTTTGTTATACGAAATGTGTGACAAAGGCTGCCCGCCTACCGATATGTCGGAAAATAATTTCTTATACAGCGTATCAAAGAATCAATTTTACCCTGTTGATATCTCTTCTTTCCCTGGAGGTTACATTGACAGTGGTGGCGTAAATTATATTCTTAAGCTGATCGCAGAAAAAAGCCAACATTCACCATTGGATGGTTGATGACAGGGTATATCGGTGAGTATTGCGAAAGTATCAATGAAAGCATTGATGGCGTTGTTGGCCTGAATTTTGCTATATCGAATACACCGCAGCCCGTACTACTGAACAAGGATCATCATCATGTGTCTCGGAATTCCCGGAAAGGTCATCGCACTGGCGGACAACGTGCAGGATACGGCGTGGGTCGATGTATGCGGCGTTAAGCGTGAAGTGAATGTGGCGCTGGTGGCAGACGGCGTTGACGCTGACAGCCTGATTGGCAGTTGGGTATTGGTACACGTCGGCTTTGCCATGAGTCGCCTGGATGAACAGGAAGCACTCGACACGCTGGCGGCGCTGCGCCAAATGGAAGAGGTAGAGCACGATGTTACAATATTTCTGAAACAGTGAGCCCTTTTGTGATTTACGTCAAGAAATGTAAATGTTAAAACATGATAATGAAAATAACTCTCATTGTCGATGACCATCGTATTTATGTCTATTTGGCAGAAGTGTTTGATTGTACTGTGTTTTACGTTTTCCAGCCTGTCGGCATTAGCCGCAACGGATTACAACACCTTCATCCATGACATTCAGGGCCGCCTGGATAAGACCGCTGAACTCTACCAGCAGCAGAAGCCGGATGAAGCCCGTACCGAAGTTCAAATGGCCTACTTCGAGGTGTTTGAAAACCTGGAAGGGCCGATCCGTATCAATATCTCCGCGCAGAAAAGCTATCAACTGGAGGCTACCTTTGGTGAAATTCGCCGCATGATTGGCGAAGGTAAGCCGCAAGCCGACATTCAAGCCAAGGTGAACTGGCTGAAAAGCGAGTTGGACAGTGTGTTACCGGTGTTGACCGACGGTCACAAATTGGTGGCGCAGGAGCAGCATGGGGCCTACGGCAACAGCGATATCGCCCTCTACTGGCAGCAAAGTTTCAAGACCATTGATGATGGGTTGGCACAAGCGGTGGCAGACTATCAAGCGGGCGACTATCAGAAGGCCAGTCAAAGCGTACAGCAGGCACATTATCAGGGCTTTAAAAACTCAGAGATGGAAATGTCGGTGCGTCAAAACCGCTCTTCGCAGCAAGCCGCCTCGATCAACCAGCAATTTAGCGCACTGATTGCACTCACCGCACAGCCGGATCAAATGAGCGAAGTGGCGTATCGGGTCACCACGCTGTTGCAAGATATCGAAGATGTGCTGCCGGGCTTGCCCACCACCCGCGACGACCAGCCGGTATCAGCGGCACCGGATAGCAGCATCGCTAGCGCTGACGTCCCGGATGCGGATTGGGCCAGCGTAGTAAATAACATTAATCAGGCTATCGCCGCGGCGATTGCGCAGTATGAAAGCGGGCAGGCGAAACCGGCCATTATGGCGGTACAGGATGCCTACTTTGATCTGTTTGAAGCCAGCGGCATGGAGAACAAGGTTGGCTCGCGTGATTCTGCGTTCAAATCCACGCTGGAAGGCTACTTCACCCGTTTGGTCAGTATGATGAGCGCCGGACAGCCGGTTTCTGAACTGCATGCGCAGGCCGATGCGATGCAACAGGATTTGGCTAACGCGGTCACTATGCTGGGTAGCGGCAGTGAAACGCACTGGAGCCTGCTGATCTACAGTCTGTTGATCATCGTACGTGAAGGGCTGGAGGCGCTGCTGATCGTGGCTGCCATCGTGGCCTATCTGGTGAAAAACAACCATCACGACAAGTTGCCAATGATTCGCCAGTCGGTCTACGTGGCGCTGGTGTGCAGCGTATTGACCGCCGTGCTGTTCCAGATGCTGTTCAGTAACTCCGGTGCCAGCCGCGAATTGCTGGAAGGGTTCACCATGCTGATTGCGGTGGTGATGCTGTTTAGCATGAGTTATTGGCTACTGTCGAAAGTTGAAGCCCGACACTGGAAAGCCTATCTGGAAGGGAAGCTGTCGCACTCCCTGAGCAGCGGTTCGGTGATCGGTTTATGGCTGACCAGCTTCCTGGCGGTATACCGCGAAGGCGCAGAAACGGTGCTGTTCTACTTTGCGTTAGTGGGGGATGCCAGCAACGTGGCGGGGCACCTCTCTATTCTGGCGGGCTTCCTGATTGGCTGCGTGATATTGCTTATCGCTTATCTGGTGATGCGCTTTACCGTGGTCAAATTGCCGCTGAAACCCTTCTTTATGTTTACCGGTTGTTTTATGTACCTGATGGCGTTTGTGTTCGCCGGTAAAGGGGTGCTGGAGTTAATCGAAGGCAAGCTGTTTGAGCCGACGCTGTTGACGTGGGTTCCGGAAATCAGCGTATTGGGGATTTACCCCTACGTCGAAACGCTGATACCGCAAGTCGTATTGGTGTTCGCTGCTCTGGCCGCGCTGTGGATTATGCGTCAGCGCGCTGAGACGTTCGAATACGGGAAGCAATGATAAGCAAAAATCAAAAACAACATGATAGTGATGATATGAGGATGGGTTTGATGAAGATGCAAAAGAGTTTGATTGCCAGCGCGATTATTGCCGGAGTATTAACAGCACCTGCCGCGTTCGCGTTTACCGAACATCCGGCGGGTGAGCCGATCACCATTAACGAGCTGGAGATCGCTGCGGTCTACCTGCAGCCGATTGACATGGAGCCGCGCGGTATGGGTCTGCCAGCCGCTAAATCCGATATTCACCTGGAAGCCGATATCCACGCCGTGGAAGGCAACAAAAACGGCTTCGGTGCCGGCGAATGGATGCCGTACCTGACCATCGCTTACACCTTGGTGAACACCGATACCGGTGCCAAGCAGGAAGGGACCTTCATGCCGATGGTGGCGAGCGATGGCCCGCACTACGGTGCCAACATCAAGATGATGGGGGTAGGTAACTACAAAGTGACCTACCACATTGAGCCGCCGTCAAAAGCCGGTATGCACCGTCATACCGATGGTGAAACCGGTGTTGGCCGCTGGTGGAAACCGTTTGATGTCAGCTACGACTTCAAATACGTTGGTCTGGACAAATAATTCGATTCTGGATTGCGTAAGGCCGTTACGGAAATTCCCCCTGCCGCCCTGAGCGCGGGGGGCTTCGCCTGAGTGTGCGTTATGAGTCATTTTTTTGTTACCGTGTTGCAAGCGTTTTTGCCTGTTGCACTGCTGTTAGGGCTCCACTGGAGTCACCGTTCTGCTCCTCGTCTGCGCCCGCTGGTGTGGACCACGCTACTGGCTTTGCTGGCCGGTACGTTGGTAGGCATTCGCCTGCCTTCCAGTCAAACCGTTCAACTTATCTTTACCCTGATTCAACTGGTCGCGCTGGCGCTGTTCTTACTGAGCCAACTCACGCAGAGTAGCAAACTCGGCTACCTCTGGCAGGGGCTGTTGATCATCGGGGCCGCCGTGCATTGGGGCGACGATCCCAATCTGACGGCACTGACCACCACCCATGTGGTGAATACCGATTTGCTGTTAAATATCAGCGCGGTGATTCTGGCCTTTGGTTGGGTCGCTTTCAGCGCCGTGCTGTGCAGCATGATGGTGCGGCGTTTACCGCGCCTGCGCTGGCCGCTACTGCTGCTGCTGGTGGTATTGTTGGTATTGCCGCTGAGCGGCGGTCTGATGTTACTGTTGATGAAGCTGCAAGCGCTGGGGTTGACCAAACCGCGCCTGAGCTTTGTGGCGCGCGTTACCAATAACGGCGCGGTGCTTAACTATTTCTGCGCACTGCTGTTAGCGCTGCTCTCGGCCGGTTTCATGCTGCCGTTGCTGAAAACCCGTCAGCAGATGCAGGCCACCGATGAAGCGATAGCCAAGCGCAAGGCAACGGCTGATTATCGGAACACGCGCCGGACCTTTACCGCCGCGTTGGTGGCGCTACTGGTAGTGGCGCTGGGGCAGCTTTATTGGGACAAAGTGGCATCGCAGCCGCCGCGCTTGTCGGAAGCACAACCGGTGACGCTTGGCCCGGATGGCAAAGTGCATATTCCTATCGAGCAAGTGCGTGACGGCAAGCTGCACCGCTTTGTCTGGATTGCTGATGACGGCAAGGCCGTTCGCTTCTTTGTGATAAATCGCTATCCCGACCGAATTCGTCTCGGTGTGGTGTTTGATGCCTGCCTGCTGTGCGGCGATCAGGGCTATGTGATGGAAGGCAATCAGGTGATTTGCGTGGCTTGCGGTGTGCGGATCTTTATCCCCTCCATCGGGAAAGCCGGTGGATGTAACCCGGTGCCGATTGAAGGCTGGAGCAACGACGACAACGAACTGGTGATTGGCTATGCGTCACTGGCGGTGGGGGCGAATTACTTCACCACGGTGGTTTCCATGGATGTGGTCGATCCGGTTGACGGCAGCAAGCTGACCAACCTGAAAGCCGAGCACAAATACCGCTATGCCGGGAAAACCTATTTCTTTACATCGGAAGCCAACTACAACAAGTTCCGTGACAATCCGCGCAGCTTCGTGACTGCACATCCAGCGGGTAACACCGAGTCTGCGACGGATAACGCCGCAGCGGACGAGGAGGAATAATCATGTTATGGCGCATGCTACGTCAGTCATGGAGTCGCAATGTACGGCGTAAATCGCTGGCGGTATTGACGGTGTTTCTGGCCGCCGGGTTGATCTCGGCGCTGCTGGCGGTATCGATCGATATTGGCGACAAAATGGCGCGCGAGCTGAAATCCTACGGTGCCAATATTCTGGTGGAACCTGCCGGTCAGGCGGCGTTGCCTGCGCTGTTTGGTGAAAACAGCAATCCGCTGGCCAGTGAAGAGTTTCTTGATGAATCGGAGCTGCCCAACATCAAGGATATCTTTTGGCGCAACAATATCGTTGGCTTTGCACCGCTGCTCAGCGGGGATGTGATCGTTGCTGGTAAGCACATTTCCGTGCTCGGCACCTTCTTTTCTCAACCGATCACCATCCCGGATGAAGAGGATTATCACACCGGGCAACAGAGCATCAGCCCTTACTGGCAGGTGACCGGCAATTGGCCGACTGAACCGGTGAGCGAAAGCGCCTTACAGAGCGGGCAGGGGATTGACGTGCTGGCGGGAAAACAGCTGGCGCAGCAAAACGGCTGGCAGGTGGGGCAAACGTTACGTTTGCAAGGGCCTGAACGCACGCTGGAGGTACGTATTAGCGGCGTTCTCGCCAGCGGTGGCGATGAAGAGAACCGCCTGGTGATGCCGCTGGTGGCGGTGCAGAACATGCTGGGGCTGGAAGGAAAGATTCAGGCGGTGCGTGTGTCTGCGCTGACCGTGCCGGAAAATGAGTTGTCACGCCGTGCGCGGGAGAATCTCGAAGCGCTCAATGCGGAAGAGTATGACCTGTGGTATTGCACCGCTTATGTGTCGTCCATTGCCCACCAGTTGGAAGAAGCCATATCAGGATCGGTGGTTCGGCCTATCTGGCAGGTGGCGGCGTCAGAAGGGGTGGTGATCGACAAGATTCAGTTGCTGCTGGGCGTGGTGACCTTCGCCGCACTGGTCGCTGCCGCCATGGGTATCGCGTCATTAATGACCAGTACCATCATGGAACGTGCCAAGGAGATCGGGTTGATGAAAGCGCTTGGCGCACGCCAGTGGCAGATCATGCTGCTGTTCTATCTTGAAGCGGCGATGAGCGGCCTGCTCGGCGGCGCATTGGGTTGCATCGCTGGCTGGGGCTTGGCACGTGCAATTGGCTTGATGCTGTTTGGCGTCCCGCTCAGTTTTGCCTGGGTGGTGATCCCGTGCGTATTGGTGATCGCCATGCTGATTGCCGTGATCGGCACCTGGTTCCCGGCGCGGCGCATTGCGCGTCTCTACCCGGTGGAGGTGTTGTATGGCCGTTAATCACTCGAGTTCAGAGCGCTGGATCGGCAGTATGTTCTGGCGGCTTGTGATTCGCGCATTGCGCCTGCGTATGCAGCGTGTCAGCGTGGTGTTTGCCGCACTGACGGTCGGTGCTGCCATCGTGACCGCCATGTCGGCGGTGTACTTTGATATCAACGCCAAAATGAGTCAGGAACTGCGTACCTTTGGGGCCAACTTTTATATCGGTCCGGCGCACGGCGGCTCGCTGGCTCAAAGCGGCTTTCAGCCCATTCTCGACAACGCGCCGCCGGGGTTGATCAATGCCGCCAGCCCGTATTTGTACGGTATGGCGCGTACCGAATTGGAGAAAGTGGTGTTGATGGGCGTGTGGTTTGACGCGTTGCGCCAACTCTCTCCCTACTGGCAGGTCACCGGCGACTGGATTGGCGTCAAGTTTGACAATCGTAATGCGATGATCGGCGTCAAACTGGCGGAACGGCTGCATGTCAAAGTCGGCGATAACGTTACGCTGATCGATGGCAGTGAACGTCAGCGCCTGCGCATCAAAGGGATTGTAGAAGCCGGTGACGCTACCGACAATATGCTGATCGTGAATCTGGAACTGGCGCAAAAATGGCTGCAAAAAGAAGGCACCATCAGCAACGCCTTGTTGAGCGTCAGCAACGATCTGGGGCAGGTGGATCGCTTTGCCGCCAGCCTGCAACAGCAATATCCTGACCTGGAGATTCGGCCAATCCTGAAGGTGTCCGCCTCGGAAGGACAGGTGCTGGACAAGATTAAAGGGCTGATGGGACTGGTTTCTGCCGTGATTCTAGTGCTCTCTTCGCTGTGCGTGAACACCACCTTGATGGCGATTGTCGGTGAGCGTGCCAAAGAGTTTGCGTTGCAGAAAGCGTTGGGCGCGAGCGGCAAAGATATCGTGCGTCAGATGCTGGCCGAAACGGGCGTGATTGCGCTTGCGGCGGTGGTGTGCGGTTGCCTGCTCGGTTATCTGTTGGCACAGGTGCTGGGACTGACGGTGTTTAACGCCAGTATTTCGCTGCGTGCGCCGGTGCTGCCGTTGACGCTGCTGCTATCTTTGTTGGTGGCCGCCGCCGCCGCTGTGTTTCCTACCCGGCGCGCGATCCTCGTCGAGCCCGCAAAAGTGTTAAAAGGGGAGTGATTCAATGGGTGTTGCACATAACCCGCAAGAGGCGGTGATTGAAACCCGCCAACTGTACAAACGCTTCGGGCAGGTCACTGCGCTGGAAAATATTAATATCTGTATTCAGCGCGGTGAATTTGTCGCCATCATGGGCGCATCCGGCTCGGGGAAAACCACGCTGATGAATATCCTCACCTGCCTCGATACCGTGACGGAAGGGCAGGTGTTGCTGGACGGCGTCGACGCTGCGGCGCTGGATGAAGAGGGACGGCGACGCTTTCGCGCGGACAAAATCGGGCTGGTGTTTCAGCAGTTCCACTTGATTCCGTTTCTCACCGCGCTGGAAAACGTGATGTTGGCGCAGCATTACCATAGCGTGGTGGATGAAACTGCGGCGCGCCAGGTGTTGGCGCAGGTCGGGCTGGAGCACCGCACCGATCACCTGCCGAGTCAGCTTTCCGGTGGGGAACAGCAGCGCGTCTGTATTGCGCGCGCGCTGGTGAACGAGCCGCCGGTGATTTTTGCCGATGAACCGACCGGTAATCTGGATGAAGAAAACGAACAGCGCGTGCTGGCGCTGTTGAAGGATCTGCATCATCAGGGACGAACCATTGTGATGGTGACGCACAACCCGGATCTGGGGCGTTTTGCCGATCGAATTATCCGCTTGCAGCACGGCAAGTATTTGAGCGAGGAGGTTCAACAACATGCAGTGGCGTAAACTGATCACGCTAGGGTGCCTGGTGGGTGCGCTGGCACTGCTGTCGGGCTGCAAAGAAGAGCAGGTGCAGGTTGGCGCACGTGCGCCTGCGCTGGCCGCCTACGATCTGAACGGGCAGCAGGTGGAACTGGCGCGCTGGCAGGGCAAACAGGTCTATCTCAACTTCTGGTCTTCCGGCTGTGGTGGTTGTCTGGCAGAGATGGGCACGCTGGAAAAACTGAGCAAAACCTATGCGGATAACGTGGTGGTGGTGGCGGTGAATACCGATCCTGATGGTGTGGATATTGCCGCACTGTTAGCACAGCAGCAGATCAGCTATCCGGTTATCCGTGACCAACTGGGTATTACCAAAGAGCGTTATCAAGTGGTGGGTACGCCGACCTCGTTTGTGATTGACGCATCGGGCAAAGTGACGGCCCAGCATGAAGGGGCTCGCAATGAACAACAGTTAACGGCGTTGTTCAAACGGTTAGCCACCGGGGTCTAATTTTCTTTAGCCAGTGGCGCAGAGGGGAACCCTGCGCCACCGTCAGGTTTATTTTTCCTGCACTGCCGTATCCACCTTCACCACCACAGGCTTAGGCTTGATGCGCATGGCACCCACCACACCGACCAGCAAACAGAAGATACCGCACAGTGTCAGTAGCGGCGGCCATGCCTGACGCAGCATAAAGGTGTAGGTCAGCCCCGCCAGCGTTTCGAACACGATCAGCGGCCCCACCAGCACCGTCGGCAGACGTTGGCTAGCCTGATTCCAGCAGAAGGTGCCAAGCCAGGAGCAGAACAATCCAATCGCCAGCATTAAGCCAATAAACACCAGAGGACGCGGGCCAAACGGCAGGGCAAAGTCCGGTTTGGTCAGGGCAAGTTGCCCGCTGACAATCATATAGGCCAGCAAGGCCATGGGTAACGTCACCATCCCTTGTGCGGTAGCCCAAGTAGTGGATTTTTTATCGAGATTACGGCGCAGCCAGCGTGCATTGCGCAGCGGATACCAGGTCCAGCAGATGACCGCGATAATCGCCATGCCGATGCCGCTAAGATAGCGCTCCATATCGACCTGTTCATCCTGGGCGTTCAGCTCTGCCAGATTCACGCATAACAATCCAAGCAAAATCAGCAACAGCGGCGGCGTTAATCGCCACCAAGAGAGCGCGCCCTCCTGTCGTCCGTAGAGCAGATTAGCGGCAACGGCAATCACTACCGGCAGCGTACCGATAATCATGGTAGAGACGGGCGCGCCAGTGCGCTGGATGGCGCTGGCAAGGAAAAAGTAATAGAGCAGATTGCCCACCGCAGAGAGCTTCAGCGCTTCAACCCAGTCCGTACGGCTTAATCCGCGCAGGCGTTTCCTGTCAGCCCATGCCAAAGGCAGCGCTATCAGCCCAAACGCCACATAGCGACCTGCAGACTGCAATGCAGCAGGGTATTCCGGCACCATCAATGGGCCTACGAAAATCAGCCCCCACATCAAACCCGCTGTCAGGGCGAAAACGATACCGCTTAACATATCACACCCGTTACCCATTTATGCTTGAAGGGTCAAGCCCCTTGTGTTGTCGCTTCACGGGAAGCCTAACCGGTAAGCTGGATAACATATTGTAGGATCTTGCGCTTTTTTACCGACTGCGGCTGGATGGCATAACCTGTTTTTGATAGCGAACCGGCGTAATGCCATAACGTTGGGCAAAGCTACGCGTCAGATGGGCTTGATCCGTCAGCCCGACCTCCGCTGCCACCTGTGCGGCGGGCATGCCCCGGCACAGCAACTGTTTGGCCCGCTGCAAACGAATTGCCATCAGCATTTGGTGTGGAGTGACGTGGTAGTGCGCTTTAAAGCATCGCTGAAAATGATAAGGGCTGAGGGAGGCGACGGCGGCCAACTCGTCAAGTGTGATGGCCTGAGCAAAGTTATCGTTAAGGTAGTGCTTCACGTCGTCAAAGCGCGACAGACTTTGCGTTTGTAACGGCTGTGCCACACGGGCAAAGGGACGAAAAATATCGATGATGCTGAGCATCAAACTGTCACAGGCCAGCGGGTCGTGAGTACGCCACAGGGCGGCCAGCAAGGCAGACAGCTGACGAGCCGCCAGTGGATCATGCCGCACCACATCGCTAAACCACCAGCCCTGCTCACCGGAGAGCGCCTCCAACTGTAGGGGATCGATATAGATCATACGGTAGCGCCACCCTTCCTCACCGACCGCCTGCCCGGTATGCAGTTCATCTGGATTCATCAACACCAGCGTATCCTGTGCTGCCACATGCTGGGCTCCCCGATAGCGAAACTGCTCGGCACCAAAGTCGATGGTGCCGATACCAAAGGCGTCATGGGTGTGGGGTTCAAAAGCACAGCGGGCAATGTGCGCCTGATATAATTCAACGCCGGGTTGCTGTGGCACATGACGAAATTGCGCGCGATCCAACGGACCTTGGAACATCTCGCGATCGACGCCTTCTTTTTTATCCAACAGCGAGAGCGGGGCGTTATTCATGTGCAGACCCATGACGTATTTTTGACGGAGTAAGACCGGATTTATATAAATCATAACAAAAAGATTTATCGATCCGCGAAGGAAATTAAATCCACATAAAAAGTAAATTTTTTAATTTATTGATTGTAAGGAAATTTATTTGTTTATGCTACTCGGGGTATTGCTCAGATGACCACGGATTATTTTCTTAGTAGAAAATAATATAACACCATCCGATTGTTTATTTGTCGTGGCATTTTTTCCCCCGTATCTATAGGACGTTAGGGTAAGGGATGGAGAAAAAAGTGAATTTTCAACAACTGAAGATTATTCGAGAATCGGCACGGCGTAACTATAATCTGACGGAAGTCGCCAATTCGCTGTTTACGTCTCAGTCGGGTGTGAGTCGCCATATCCGTGAACTGGAAGAAGAGTTGGGCATCGAAATTTTTATTCGCCGCGGTAAACGACTGCTTGGCATGACCGAGCCCGGCAAAGAGTTGCTGGTAGTCGCTGAACGTATTTTGAATGATGCCAACAACATCCGTCGTCTGGCTAACGTGTTCACCAATAATGATGTGGGTCAACTGGTGATTGCCACTACGCACACTCAGGCGCGCTACAGCTTACCCAATGTGATTAAAGAGTTTCGTGCCATCTATCCGCAAGTGCGTTTGGTGCTTAACCAAGGCACGCCGGATGACATCGTTGCCATGCTGCATTCCGGTGAAGCGGATATCGGCATTGCCAGTGAGCAACTGATGAATGACGTTACGCTGGCGGCGTTTCCTTACTACCGCTGGCATCATGCTATCCTGGTGCCGCAGCAACACCCCCTGATAGACGTGCCAACGGTGACGCTGGATATGCTCAGCAAACTGCCGTTGATCACTTATCGACAAGGAATTACCGGGCGTTCTCGCGTCGATCGCGCTTTTCTGGCGGCAGGCATGACGCCGGATATCGCCCTGAGCGCGCAGGATTCGGATGTGATTAAAACTTACGTTGAATTAGGCTTAGGGGTAGGGATTGTAGCAGATCACTCCTACGAACCGGCGCGCGATAAAGGGCTGGTTCGCCTGAATGCCGAGCATCTGTTTGAAGGAAACACGGTGTGGATTGGGCTGAAGAAAAGCCAGCTACAGCGCAACTATGCCTGGAAATTCTTGCAACTGTGCAACAGCGAACTCTCGCTGGATGAGATCAAGGATAAAGTCTTCTCGGATAACGCCGAGTCCGTTATCGATTACCAGATTTAGCGCCTATTCCATTAGGCTATTTTACTTACCATTTTGGCCCCGGGCGGTGCTCGAAATCCTCACCTACTCCGTGTACGCTCCGGTTTCTGCGCGCTGTACGTGACCAAACTGGCTGCGCCAATGACGCCTACTGGGATAGGCTCTTAACCCACAAACCACGTCACTCGCGGTTTGCTTGATATCGATCAAGTGAATCGCTATTGCTTGACGTTATGCATTCTGCTGCTGCTTTTACCTCCACCTGACGTATCTTCTTTATCTTTTCTTTATGGCGGTGAATAACTGCTATATTTACGCATTTTTCAGTGTTTTATCACATTTTTTTGACATAACTGTGACTTTTGACGCTGTTTTCCTGCTTGATCTCACGGAAATGGAATAGTAGTATCCCCGGCCATAACAATAACATATGTCTGATGTTTTGCTTTCAGATACAGTCACTTGCTAATCCATTAAGCACTATTGCGGCCCGTATTCAAACGTGTATACCGCACCAAGGGTTACCAAGACGTACTGCATCAGCATTCACATTAGTTGCATTTTATCTCAGCCACCCTTGTGCGCCGTTCAACCGGAAGAGAGGCGCTGTGACCGTACGTTCGCGGCACCGGGGGGGGCTTGCAATGGAATTCACTATGAAATCAATAAAAATTAGCCTTGCCTGGCAAATCCTTATTGCGCTGTTCCTGGGTATCCTTGTTGGTGCCGTACTGCATGAAAGTCCCGCTGATCGTCAGTGGCTTATCAGTAACATTTTGAGCCCCGCCGGTGATATTTTTATCCGGCTAATCAAAATGATCGTGGTACCGATTGTGATCGCCACGCTGATCGTGGGTATCGCCGGGGTTGGGGACGCCAAGAAGTTGGGGCGTATTGGTCTTAAGACCATTGTCTATTTTGAGGTGATCACCACCTTCGCCATTATTCTTGGTATTACGCTGGCAAACCTGTTCCAACCCGGTCACGGCATTGATATGTCATCATTGACCACTGTGGACATTTCTCAGTACCAAAAGACCACCGAACAGGTGCAGAGTGGGTCACACAGCTTGGTGGTGACCGTGCTGTCGCTCATTCCACCCAACATTTTTGCCGCGATTGCCAAAGGTGATATGTTGCCGATTATCTTCTTTTCCGTGATATTTGGGCTGGGACTGTCGTCGCTGCCCAAAGCGCACCGCGATCCGTTGTTGAACGTGTTTCGCGGCGTATCAGAAACCATGTTTAAAGTCACGCATATGATCATGCGCTACGCGCCAGTTGGGGTGTTTGCGTTGATTTCGGTGACGGTAGCCAACTTCGGTTTTGCTTCGTTGTGGCCGCTCGCCAAGCTGGTGATTCTGGTGTATGTCGCTATTCTGTTCTTCGCGTTGGTGGTCTTGGGCGTAGTGGCTCGCGTGTGCAATCTGCGAATCACCATGTTGATCCGTATTTTGAAAGATGAACTGATTCTGGCCTACTCCACCGCCAGCTCCGAAACCGTGTTGCCGCGCATCATTGAAAAGATGGAAGCCTACGGTGCGCCAAAATCGATCACCAGTTTTGTGGTGCCGACGGGCTACTCGTTTAATCTGGACGGCTCTACGCTGTACCAAAGTATTGCTGCCATTTTCATTGCCCAACTCTACGGCATCGATCTTTCACTGTGGCAAGAGATTGTGCTGGTGTTAACGCTGATGTTGACCTCCAAAGGGATTGCTGGTGTGCCAGGTGTCTCGTTTGTGGTGCTGTTGGCAACCTTGGGTAGCGTGGGCATTCCGCTGGAGGGGTTGGCCTTTATTGCCGGTGTGGATCGCATCATGGACATGGCGCGCACGGCGCTGAACGTGGTGGGCAATGCGCTTGCTGTACTGGTCGTCGCGAAGTGGGAAGGGCAGTTTGATGAAGAGAAAGCCCGTGCCTACGAGCGTGAAATCAAAGGGGCTGACTCACGGCTGGTACAGCGCAAGGTCTGATTAACGTGCTGGACAGACAATAAAAAACCGCCCGAGAGAACCGGGCGGTTTTTTTATGGCAAGAATCAGAGGAAGCCGTACATGGCGGCAAATACCCAGCCAAACACACAGGATGTCGAGACGCCAATCAATCCCGGCAGAATAAAGCTGTGGTTGATAACGAAGCGCCCAATCTTGGTGGTACCGGAGCGGTCGAACTGGATGGCTGCCAGATCGCTTGGGTAGGTGGGCAGAATATAGTAGCCATAGCAGGCGGGCGCTGAGGCGACGATATATGCCGGGTCCACACCAATGGCTAACGCGACTGGCACGATCGCTGCCAGTGCTGCCGCCTGTGAGTTAACAAACTTAGACACCAACAGCAAGATCAAGGCATAAGCCCACGGGTACTCTTTCACCAACGTGCCCAGCGTGGCCTTGATTTGATCCAGGTGCGCACCGAACATGGTTTCTGCCATCCAGGCAATCCCATACACCGCAACGATGGCTATCATCCCAGAGCGGAAGACCTCGTTTTTGGAGATATTGGCCGGGTTGGTTTTAGTGGCAATGATAATCACTGCGCCCGCAAACAGCATGAACATCTGGATAACCAGCACCATGGAGAGCGGTTTACCGCCAAAGCTTGGGCGCAAGTCGGCATCGGCACCGAGAATCGCTACCGCAGCAATGGCTGCCAGGAAGATCCACATGGCGACCCAGTTGCTCTTGGGCAGTTTTTTATCCAGCAGCGTAGCAGTATCACCGTAAACGTAATGCTTGTTTTCTGGTACGGAGATGAATTTCTGGAAGTCTTCGTCTTTATCCAGATCTTTACCACGGAACCAACTGAAAATACCAATTGCCAGAATACCTAACAGCGTTGACGGGATGGTAATGGCCAGCAGATCGAGAAATTCCAGATGGCGACCGTTAAAAGTGAAATTCCCCAGCATGGCAACTAACGAAACCACCGCCACAGAAACCGGGCTGGCGATAATCCCCATTTGTGCGCCGATCGAACTGGCTGCCATGGGGCGTTCTGGACGGATATTATTTTTGATGGCGACATCATAAATAATCGGCAGGATGGTATACACCACATGGCCGGTACCGCAAAGAATGGTCAGGATACAGGTGACAAACGGTGCAATGATGGAAACGTATTTCGGGTTACGGCGCAGCAGACGTTCTGCGATTTGCAGCATCACATCCAACCCACCAGAGGCCTGGAGGGTGGCGGAAGCAGCAACCACCGCGATAATCACCAGCATAACGTCGACGGGCGGCGTGCCGGGTTTGAGTTTAAACACAAAGACCAGAATAACCAGCCCGATACCGCCGAGCAGGCCGAGTGCTATACCGCCTTTTCTTGCCCCGTAAAAAAGGCAGATCAGAACGATCACTAATTGAATGATAAAATCCATAGGTACCCCATTGCTCAATATTGACGAAATATACCCGTCATACTTCAAGTTGCAGATGCGTTGGCTACGTTCACTCACTCGAATCACTTACCTGAGTAAGCTCATCGGGATTCCTTCACTTGCCGCCTTTCTGCAACTCGAATTATTTAGGGTATAAATAAATTAAGTTGGCTTACTGTCGTCGTGGGTACTATAGGGATTATTGGATTATTATTTATTTGATCCATGTCTACAAATTTTTATATTTACAAAATTTAATTCAAATAAAAGAAGCAGATCCCAATAATAACTATTATTTGGTTTATTTAGTTATTTAACTATAAAATTAATTATATTAGGGTAATTAAAACAAGGGGTGAATTTATTACGTTAATTATCTTATTTAATGGTTATTATATTTTTAAATGTTGTTTTTGATTTGTTGTTTTATTGCTTTGCTTAAGTTTGTTTTTTGCTACTAAATCGATAATAAAAACAGGATAGGGCGTTTTGCACGATGTTTATTATCTATGATAGTGATTTTCAATGTCTTTACCCCTTTGGTGGTAAGTGGGTTTCTTTCATTACCTACTAGGCCGTTGCAGCAATCATTGTGCCAGTTGTCATGTTACGGCTTTCGCTAAAATCGGTTTTCACCTTTATTGTGCTTTCTCTGACAGAAGAAGAAACCCGACGCTGTTTTTTTATAGCATAATCGGTTATTAAAAAAATCATTTACTGTCTGATTTAAGAATAACTTTAGTTAGCATGAAGAAAATATACAGGCAGTTTCTGCAAGGCTCGCCGATGTACTTTTGTTATCGTATTGCCAGCCATGAGCTGGCTGAGATGTTCGACTACACTTAAAGGCCAAAGATGCAGCCGGTAAAGAGGTCAATATGGCGAAGCAACAAACGGACGATCCTAAAGCGGTTACGGTGGGTGATGGGCTGGCTAAAGTGCACGAGGCGGCAGAACAGTTAACCGAAGAGGAGATCGACGCGCTGGCAGACGCCGCGCGAGCAGCGGCGCAAAATGGCAATAAGGAACGTCCAGATTGATGGCATTGTGGTGATCGAAAGTGGCAGGTTTTTTGCACACTTAGCATCACAATGCAGAAAAAACCATGCAGACAACAGACTGATTTCTGGTGACGAGGACGCGATGATGCACGACAAACTGCTGATAGACGGTAAGCTGGAAGCGGGCCAGGGCGCCACGCTTGCGGTGTTCAACCCCGCAACGGGGGAAGAAATTGCATGTATACCCCAGGCAGACCTGCACCAGGTTGATGCAGCCGTGCGTGCTGCAGAAAGCGCTTTTGCGCAATGGGGGCAGACTACGCCAAAAACCCGCTCGTTGCTGCTGTTGGAACTGGCGGATGCGATTGAGCAGCACGCCGAAACCTTCGCGCGTCTTGAGTCGTTGAACTGCGGAAAACCGTATCACGCGGCCTTGAATGATGAATTGCCTGCCGTGGCAGATGTTTTCCGATTTTTCGCCGGTGCGGCAAGATGCCTGAGTGGTTCTGCTGCCGGTGAATATCTGGAAGGGCATACGTCAATGATTCGGCGCGACCCCATCGGGGTAGTGGCCTCCATTGCGCCTTGGAACTACCCGTTGATGATGGCTGCCTGGAAGCTGGCACCCGCGCTTGCGGCCGGTAACTGTGTGGTGTTGAAGCCCGCGGAGCAAACGCCGCTTACCACGTTCCATCTGGCGTCTTTATTGGCTGACATTTTCCCTGCTGGGGTGGTCAATGTGGTATTCGGTACCGGTGCGGCAATTGGCGATGCGCTGACCGGGCATCCTCTGGTCAACATGGTGTCGCTCACCGGATCGATTGCGACCGGGGCGCACATTTTGTCGCATACCGCCTCCAGCATTAAACGCACACACATGGAACTGGGGGGCAAAGCGCCGGTTATCGTGTTCGATGATGCCAATATCGATCAGGTGGTGGACGGCATTCGCAGCTTTGGCTTTTATAACGCCGGGCAAGATTGCACGGCTGCCTGCCGCTTGTATGTGCAGCGTGGCGTCTATGATGACGTGGTCAGCAAATTGGGGCAGGCCGTCGCCAGCCTCAACATGGGCGATCCGAACAGCGAGGACACTGAACTCGGTCCGTTGATTACTGCCGCACAGTTGGAGCGTGTTGCTGGCTTCGTTGAGCAGGCCAGCGCGTTGCCACACATTCAGGTTATTACCGGAGGGCAACGGGTTGATGGGCCGGGGTACTACTTCCAGCCGACCGTTTTGGCGGGGGCACAGCAGGATGACGATATCGTACAAAAAGAGGTATTTGGCCCCGTGGTGTCTATTACCCCGTTTGATGATGAGGCACAAGTTGTTGCCTGGGCCAATGCTTCCGGCTACGGGTTGGCTTCTTCGGTGTGGACGCGCGACGTAGGGCGGGCGCATCGTCTGGCGGCGTGTCTGCAATATGGCTGCACCTGGGTCAATACCCACTTTATGCTGGTCAGTGAAATGCCACACGGTGGGCAGAAACTTTCCGGCTACGGCAAAGACATGTCAATGTATGGATTGGAGGATTACACCGTCGTGCGACACATAATGATTCGGCACTGATGGTCACGAGATTGTGTTTCCTAGATGTTAAGATAAGCCTGTCTTATCGGTGTTGATATTCGGCGTCAGGGGGTAATCAGATGCTCTGACGCCAGCGCTTTTTATGCCGCCATTCAGATGCTCCATGATGAGGCAATGTGCGCAATAATGGGGCAATCATATTGTTTTTCAATATATTTACACCCATTAGTGTTTTCGATGTGGTAGTTAATTCCGATAAGCACACATAATTCCACCGCTTTATTCTCGTCAAGCTCCCAATGTGAAAATTTTGTTTCAAAGTGCGCCTTTTGACAGACAATTGGCGTGTTCTGTGCATTAATTAAATTGATATCACGTGATATCCGTTGCGAAGGAGCACAGTTTGTCCAGACTACGCACTACACTCACCCCGTTAGAGTGTTCTCAACGGGCACTACAGTGGGTCCATAAAGAGACCCTCACGCAAGAAGAAACCATCGCATTAAATCAGGAAGTGCTGAGCAACTTCCGTGATTACGTCAATCCGGGTTTTCTGAGCTACAGAAAATCCGTCACCTCAGGAGGGGACTTTGGCGCCGTAGAGTGGCGCGCCAGCGGTCCGAATACGCTTGTTGATACGCAAGGAAAGGAATATCTCGATTGTCTGGGAGGGTATGGCATTTTCAACGTTGGCCATCGTAACCCGACGGTGCTTGCAGCGGTAGAGAGTCAGTTGGCCAAGCAGCCGTTACACAGTCAGGAATTACTCGATCCGATGCGTGCCATGTTGGCGAAAACGTTGGCGGCGCTTACGCCGGGCAGTTTGCAGTACAGCTTTTTCAGCAACAGCGGCACCGAAGCGGTGGAAGCGGCGCTGAAATTAGCTAAAGCCTATCAGGCACCGCGTGGACGCTTCACCTTTATCGCGACCAATGGCGCTTTTCACGGCAAGTCGCTAGGTGCATTATCTGCAACGGCTAAACCGGCATTCCGGCAACCGTTTATGCCGCTGCTGCCTGGTTTTCATCATGTGCCTTTTGGTGACATTGAGGCCATGAAACAGCAGGTTGCCCTGTGTGAAAAACGCGGTGATGGTATCGCGGCTATCATCCTTGAGCCGATTCAGGGAGAGGGCGGTGTTATCGTGCCCCCGGCGCACTACCTGCCAGCGGTTCGCGCACTGTGCGATGACATTGGCGCGCTGCTGATTCTGGATGAGGTGCAAACTGGAATGGGGCGTACGGGTAAAATGTTTGCCTGTGAGCACTATGGCGTTCAGCCGGATATCCTCTGTTTGGCGAAAGCGCTGGGGGGCGGCGTGATGCCGATCGGTGCGACCGTGGCGACAGAAGCGGTCTTTTCGGTATTGTTCGATAACCCGTTCCTGCATACCACGACGTTTGGCGGCAACCCGTTGGCCTGTACCGCAGCGTTGGCGACCATCAACGTCTTGCTCACGCAGAATCTGGCGGACAGGGCTGCGCAACAAGGGGCGTTTTTACTGGATGGATTACGGCAGTTAGCCGCTGACTATCCAGAACTGATTGTCGAGGCGCGCGGCTTAGGCTTGCTGCAAGCGATCGAATTCAGAGAAAACGAAATTGGCTATGCCTTCGCCAGCGAGCTGTTTAAACGCGGCATTCTGGTGGCGGGTACGCTCAACAATGCCAAATCGGTGCGAATCGAACCGCCGTTAACCATCACTCACAACCAGTGTGCACAGGTGTTGTTGCAGGCCGGAGAGGTGTTGAAAAAACTGCGGGGTGCGCAACCGAATGACATCCAACTTAAGGAATACGCTGTAGGGTGAAACGCTACCTTGATGCATTGAGTAAAACTCACGCACGAAAGCCGGTCTGCAACCAGACCGGCTTTTTTTATGCGTCGCGCTGCTCCAGTGCGGCTAACAGCGTGTCTAACAGGCCGGGAAACCGCGCATCCAAGTCTTCACGTCGCAGCGAGAGGAGATTTTCACGTCCATTAGGGCGCTGCCAGATCACGCCACTGTCGCGCAAGACTCGCCAATGGTGCGACATCGTGGATTTTGCCGCACCTTGCGAAAGCGCTCTGCAGGGTTGCTCCCCCTGCTGGGCTAAAATACGGACTACTTCCAGCCGTACCGGATTACCTAAAGCCAGCAAAACGTTCTCTAATCGAATCTGCTCAGGTTCGGGGTGGTGAGCGATCATAGTACTCCGTATTCATGTATCAACGGTGCCACCTGGCCGCCGTAACTGTTTGTCAGCGATCACTATAACGGGTGTGTTTGATGATGTCATCTTGGCGTGGGTTTTACACGCTGCTGCCTTTATTCTGTGTCCAGAGTTCATTCTCAATTGTGCAACTGAGGCGATGTTGTGAAAAGAAATCGGCAACCAGCGCCCGGTCAATATCAAGCTGCATTTTTTTAAAACTATTTTCCCTGCATTAATTTCGGTATCTGGAATATTTTTTAATACGTTCTTACGCAGTAAATCATCAACGTGCTGTTGGTATTCAAACTCCAGCATATGGTATCTTTTCTCTTGAGCAATACGTATTTTTTCTGGCGAAAGCCGTTCAATTAACGCATGTAACGGTTTCCTCTGCGCTAGCCAGGAATGAAATTGAATGCGTTCATTTTTTTTAATGGTTTCCTTTGCTGATTGTAGGTCTTCTGATGAAATCTTTGAGCAAATAAAACTGTGCATGTCTGGCGCGAAGTGTTGTAGGTCTAATATGCTGTGCAATCGGGTTTGGAAACCGAGGTAAACTTCAATTTCATCCGCGTTGGGATGTCGCTTCATATGTTGATTGGCAATAATAGCTAATTGTCTGGTGCGATAAACACGTCTGGCCATTGTTATCAACGCATCCAATTGCGTGTCATATTTTCCCTTATCTATATCGTCAATAACCATGACTTGTTGCATCTGGTTGTAAGTAAACAGCGCTCTGTCGTTGCAACTGGTGGTCCCGTCCGTCGCGATGGTAAACAGGGTTTCTGCCAGAGCGGGAGATAGCAGGATACGATCCAGGAAGTTGCTAATATGCTGTTTAAACTGAGAGGAATTAGCAACGACATTACAGGCTCTCAGTCTGCTCAAAAATTGGAAAAAAGGAGTACTGTTGCTGTTTTTGGCAAGCCGCTCCCAGTAGTCCAATTTTGTTATGTTGGGTGGCTCCACCAGCGGCTTACTGTTTAAATCTTCTGGTGTATACCACTGGCGGATCTCCGTGAGTACATTTATACGCTCTTTGTCGGTATTGATATCTTGGAGAGGGTAATTTAACTGTGGCTGAAAAAGAATTCTGATTATATAAGAGGTGGTGTTCTCTGCACTTTAATACGGGGGTGTGTTGCACTCAAAGGTATTTCACTGCTTGGTTTTGAGAGGGTTTATGTATATTTTTTATTATGCCTAGGCTGAAGGGGTTCATTTTTAATGTGATTGATTTGCGTTAAAAATATCCAATATTTGATTGGGTTTCTATTACTCCATCCGAAATCTGATGTGAATGTGAAATGATCGACTAATTCATTAATATGGAGGCGGGGTATGGTGATAACCTATCGGTTAAAGAGTTAATGTCTGTTTTTTATAACGATGCCTTGCATATTTCAATTTATTTTATTAGAGATAAGAAATAATTATTCACGTTTTTGTTTATATTGTGGTTTTTATAAAAAGCGTTTAGGGTCAGGCACGCTTTTTGTAACCAAAACCGAACACTGATTGCAGGGCGTGTTGCCGAGGCGTAGGCTGCAAGTGAGCGATCGCGCAGTCTGTCAACGCGCAATGGGCTGCAATCGAGCGACCTGTTGAATGACATTCTCAAAAAAATAGTTCGAATATACTCGAACAGTTGTACTATAATCGTCGCCGTTATCAATCCGGGTTCTCCCTGCGACAGTTCACTGCCACGTCCGAACCCTTCGTTATTAAGGACATATCATGGCTCGTACAACGTCTATTGACCGTTACCGCAACATTGGCATCTCTGCGCACATCGACGCAGGGAAAACCACCACCACGGAGCGCATCCTGTTTTACACCGGGATGAGCCATAAGCTGGGTGAAGTGCATGACGGTGCAGCCACGACTGACTGGATGGCGCAGGAGCAGGAGCGCGGGATCACCATTACCTCTGCGGCAGTAACCTGTTTTTGGCAGGGGATGGACAACCGTTTTCCCCAGCACCGCATCAACATTATCGACACCCCGGGGCACGTGGATTTCACCATCGAGGTAGAGCGTTCGATGCGCGTGCTCGACGGTGTGGTGATGGTGTATGACGCCGTAGGTGGCGTTCAGCCGCAATCGGAAACCGTCTGGCGTCAGGCCAATAAGTATCGGGTTCCGCGTCTGGCTTTCGTGAACAAGATGGACCGCATCGGTGCCGATTTTTTCCGCGTGCGTCAGATGATGGTAGAACGCCTGAAAGCCAATCCCGTGCCGATCGTCGTGCCCATCGGCAGCGAAGAGCATTTCAGCGGCGTGGTGGATTTGGTGAAGATGCGTGCCATTTTTTGGGATGACGCCACTCAGGGGATGACCTTTAGCTACCAATCTATCCCGGCTGAGGTCATGGAAACGGCGCAGGTCTGGCGTGAACAGATGGTGTCTGCGGCGGCGGAAGCCTCCGAGGCGCTGATGGATAGCTATCTTGAGCGGGGCTCTTTGAGCGAGGCGGAGATCGTAGAAGGCTTGCGTCTGCGCACCATTGCCGGTGAGATTCAGCCCATGCTGTGTGGCAGTGCGTTCAAAAATAAAGGGGTGCAGCGTCTGCTGGATGCCATCGTGGAACTGATGCCTTCACCGCTGGATATCCCGGCGGTACAGGGTATCGATGAGCAGGGCGCATCAGCAGAACGCCACGCCGATGACCAAGAAGCGTTCTCGGCGTTGGCCTTCAAACTGATGAGTGACCCGTACGTCGGCCAATTGACGTTCGTGCGCGTTTATTCGGGCGTGCTGAGCAAAGGCGACAGTGTCTATAACCCGGTGAAGGGTAAACGGGAACGTATTGGTCGTATCGTACAAATGCATGCCAATACGCGCCACGACGTGGATGAGATTCACGCTGGAGATATCGCTGCCTGTGTTGGGCTTAAGGATGTCACGACTGGTGATACCTTGTCCGATCCCGATGCGGTCATCACTCTGGAGCGTATGGTTTTTCCTGAACCGGTGATTGCGTTGGCGATTGAACCCAAAACCAAAGGCGATCAGGAAAAGATGGCGCTGGCCTTACAACGCTTGGCGGCGGAAGATCCATCGTTACGCCTGAAAACGGACGAAGAGTCAGGTCAGACCCTGATTGCGGGCATGGGGGAACTGCATCTGGAGATTATCGTCGATCGCATGCGACGTGAATTTGGCGTGGAGGCAAACGTCGGTCGGCCGCAGGTGACGTATCGCGAAACGATACGCCAGACGGTAACGGACGTAGAAGGTAAGTTTGTGCGCCAATCCGGCGGTAAAGGGCAGTATGGTCATGTGGTGCTGTCATTGGAACCACTGGCCGCGGGTGCCGGGTTCAGCTTCGTGGATGCGACCAAGGGGGGCGTGGTGCCGCGTGAGTATATTCCCTCGGTGGAAAAAGGGGTGCGGGAAGCCATGAAC
This sequence comes from uncultured Symbiopectobacterium sp., assembly GCA_964293225.1. Classification (GTDB taxonomy): domain Bacteria; phylum Pseudomonadota; class Gammaproteobacteria; order Enterobacterales; family Enterobacteriaceae; genus Symbiopectobacterium. The sequence continues at coordinate 51,719 of CAXYYB010000016.1, forward strand.
AACGGCGTGTTGGCAGGCTATCCGCTGGTGGATGTGAAGGTCACGCTGACGTTTGGTTCCTATCATGAAGTGGACTCGTCAGAAATGGCGTTTCGCATGGCGGCGATTTTCGGCTTTAAAGAGGCGGTAAAACGCGCGCATCCGGTGATTTTGGAACCGATGATGCAGGTGGAAGTCGAAACGCCAGAACCCTATGCCGGCAACGTGATGGGCGATTTAGCGTCACGACGTGGCATGGTGCAAGGCATGGAAGAACGACTGGGTGATCGGGTCATTCGCGCAGAGGTGCCGTTGTCAGAGATGTTCGGCTATGCCACCACGCTGCGTTCCATGACGCAAGGGCGCGCTACTTTTACCATGGAGTTCAAGCATTACGCTGAAGCACCGCGCAACGTGATGGAGGCGATCATTACGACACGCGCCAAAGCCTAGTGTTCCATAGCATGTGAGTGAAAAGCCCCGGCAAATGTTGCTGGGGTTTTTCTTTTTTGCATTTACCACGGGCACACAAAATACCGCGCTGTTTCATTTCGATATTTCTGTTTTTTCATACCGAGCTTTGGCTTACCATAGATGTATCCTATCATTTGGCGTTAAATGGCTTTCTGATGCGTTATTTGGCTGTTGTGTTACCCCTGCTGCTGTCTGCCTGTGGCAGTCATACCCCTGCACCTTCGGCGGCTGATCCTGCCACTCAATCCCCGGTATCCGGTGGCTTTTTGTTGCAACCCGAGCATACCGGACCACTGCAACAGGGCGATTTTGCCTTCAACAAAGAAACTGACCGTTTTGTTGCCCGCATGGTGCAAGAGCACGGTTTCGATCGCCAGCAATTACACGATGTGCTGATCCAGGCCAAAAAGCTCGATTGGGTGATCCGTTTGATGGATCAGCAAGCGCCGGTCTCTGCCGGTGGGCCTCCGACGCCAAACGGTGCCTGGGTACGTTATCGCAGCAAGTTTATTACGCCGGACAATGTGCAAAATGGGGTGATGTTCTGGAACCAATACAGCGACGCCTTGCAACGCGCCTGGCAAACCTATGGTGTGCCACCCGAGATCATCGTCGGCATTATTGGCGTGGAAACCCGTTGGGGACGTGTGATGGGGAAAACCCGCATTATCGATGCTTTGGCCACGCTGGCCTTTGCCTATCCGCGCCGCGCCGACTATTTTGCGGGTGAGCTGGAAACCTTCCTGCTGATGGCGCGTAAAGAGGGGGACGATCCGCTCTCACTCAAAGGCTCCTATGCGGGGGCCATGGGTTACGGTCAGTTTATGCCGTCGTCGTTTAAGCAATACGCCGTCGATTTTAACGGTGACGGACATATCAATTTGTGGGACCCGGTTGATGCTATCGGCAGTGTGGCCAACTACTTCAAGGCACACGGCTGGACCGCCGGTGCCGAGGTGGCGATCCCGACACAAGGGCAGGTGCCCAATACCTGGGACAGCGGTTTCAAAACGCGTTATCCGGTGGCGACGCTGACGGCGGCCGGGCTGCGAACAGCCCAACCGCTGATTGGGTACACCGAGGTCAGTTTGTTGCGCTTGGATATGGGGAACCAATTCCAATACTGGTTCGGCTTGCCAAATTTCTACGCCATCACCCGCTACAACCACAGCGTCCACTATGCCATGGCCGTGTGGCAACTGGGGCTGGCAGTGAAGCAGGCCAGCCAGGGCAACGTGGTACAGGCGATGCCCACTCGCCAGCCGACCAGCGGTGCGCAGCCCAGCCTGCGCTGGGAATAACGTCACTCAGGGGCGTTGCCGTTATTGCGGATCAACGCCTGATACCAATAGAAGCTGTCTTTCTTGATGCGCGTTAACGGGGTGGGATCGAACTCGCCCCGCTCGATATAGACAAAGCCGTAGCGCTTCTTGAAACCATCGCTCGAACTGAGCACATCGATAAAGGTCCAGGGGTTGTAGGAGATAACCTGTGCACCGTCCTGAATGGCGAGACGCATCTGTTCGATATGATCGCGAATATAGGTAATGCGATAGTCGTCGTGCACTTGACCGTCGGCCGTGAGTTCATCCCGTGTACCTAACCCATTCTCTGTCGCCTTCAGGTAGGGGTTCTTTTCGCGCTGATAGTAACCGGGGATCAGGTCGAAGAATAGGAAGAAGGTGCTGATATCGGGTATTGGTGGCTATATCACGTCGGGTTGACGCTAAATGCACCAACCCGATAAAAATAGCCCAACAAGCGATGAAAAATGCGATCAGCCTTCTGCCAGGCGGCGATAGCGCTCAAAGCGATCCTTGGCATCCTGTTCGGTTTGTTCAAACAGGCTGTCAGCCACGGCCGGATGCAGGCGTTTCAGCGAGGCGTAACGCACTTCGCCCATCAAGAAGGCTTGAAAATCTTCCTCCGGCTCGTCCGAATCGAGTACAAACGGGTTTTTGCCTTTGTCCTGACGCAGCGGATCGAAGCGATACAGATGCCAATAACCGGCGTCCACCGCGCGTTTTGCCTCGCGCTGGCTGCATCCCATGCCTGCGCTCAGCCCGTGGTTGATACAGGCCGCGTAGGCAATGATTAACGACGGGCCCGGCCAGGCTTCCGCTTCGGCAATGGCGCGCAGCGTTTGTGCTTTGTCAGCCCCCATGGCAATCTGCGCCACATAAACGTTGCCGTAGCTCATCGCCATCATGCCGAGATCTTTTTTGCGCGTGCGTTTCCCTTCTGCGGCAAATTTGGCGATGGCCGCCACCGGCGTGGATTTGGACGATTGGCCGCCGGTGTTGGAATACACTTCGGTATCGAACACCAGCACATTGATATCCTCCCCGGAGGCCAGCACGTGATCCAAGCCGCCATAGCCAATATCGTAGGCCCAGCCGTCACCGCCGAAGATCCACTGCGACGGTTTAGGCAGGTAGTCACGATTCTGGTAAATGCGTGCCAGTAACGGTGAGGTGGTCTGCTCCTGTGCCAACAGAGCGATAACGGTGTCAGCGCGTTCCCGCGTGCCATCCCCCAGTTCTTTATGCTCCAGCCAGTCGGTGAGTGCAGTATGCAACGCCGGGGTGATGGGCAGCGCCAGCGCGGTTTGAATATCACTGGCCAACTGCGCACGCACCGCCCGGCTGCCGAGCAACATCCCTAAACCGAATTCGGCGTTGTCTTCGAACAATGAGTTGGCCCAGGCGGGGCCTTGTCCCTTGTGGTTAGTGGTGTAAGGGATCGACGGTGCGCTCGCGCCCCAGATTGATGAACAGCCTGTCGCATTGGCTACCAGCATGCGATCGCCAAACAGTTGCGTCAGCAAGCGCGCATAAGGCGTCTCTCCGCAACCGGCGCAGGCGCCGGAAAATTCCAACAGCGGCGTTTCAAACTGACTGCCTTTGACGGTGGTTTTGCTAAACGGATTGGCCTTGGGCGAGAGAGCCAGCACATGCTCCCACAATCCAACCTGATGTTGCTGGCTTTCCAGCGGCTGCATGGTGAGCGATTTACCGCGCGATGGGCAGATATCCACGCAGTTACCGCAGCCGGAGCAATCCAGCGGTGAGACGGACAGGTGATACTCCAGCGTTTTGGCCCCTTGCGCTGGGGTGCTTAGCAAAGAAACCGGGGCTGCTGCGCGCTCCTCTTCATTCAGCAATGCCGGGCGGATAGCCGCATGCGGGCAGATAAAGGCGCACTGGTTACACTGGGTGCACCCTTCCGGCTGCCAAACGGGAACCTGAATGGCGATGCCGCGTTTCTCATAGGCCGCTGTACCGGGGGGGAAGGTGCCATCTTCCATGCCGATAAAGGCGCTGACGGGCAACGAATCACCTTCCTGGCGGTTCATCGGCTCCAGAATCTGACGAATAAAATCGGGCACGGCGCGCGCGAGGGGGCGAGTGTCATCGGGCAGCGTGGCCCACACGGCGGGGATAGCCACCTCCACCAACGCTTGCATACCCTGATCGATCGCGGCGTAGTTCATCTCCACCACCTTCGGCCCTTTACTGCCATAGGATTTCTCCACCGCGCTTTTTAGGTAGTCGGCGGCGGTTTCCGGGGGAATAATGTTGGTGAGCTTGAAGAAGGCGGCCTGCATAATCATGTTAAAGCGCCCGCCCAGGCCGAGACGTTGTGCAATCTGTACCGCATTAAGGGTGTAGCAGCGAATGTGGTTCTGAGCCAGGTAGCGCTTCATGGTGGTCGGCAACTTCAGCGCCAACTCATCCGGCGTCCAGGTGCAGTTAAGCAGGAAAGTCCCACCCGGTTTCAATCCGGTCAGCAGGTCGTATTTTTCGACGTAACTCTGTTGCGAGCAGGCAATAAAATCAGCGTGATGAATAAGGTAGGGCGAGGTGATCGGGCTTTCCCCAAACCGCAGGTGAGAAACCGTGATCCCGCCTGATTTCTTCGAATCGTAGGAGAAATAGGCCTGTGCATAGAGTGGCGTTTTATCGCCGATAATCTTGATGGCGCTTTTGTTGGCCCCGACCGTGCCGTCCGATCCCAGCCCCCAGAATTTACAAGCGGTGGTGCCGACGCGCGCTACGTTGATTGGCGCGCTGGCCTGCGGCAGTGAGGTATGCGTGACATCATCGGTGATACCGACGGTAAAGCCATCCTGCGGCAGTGGGCGGGTGAGATTCTCAAAGACGGACACAATGTGCGTTGGCAAAATATCCTTGCCGCCCAACCCATAGCGACCGCCGACGATCAACGGCGGCTGCGCGTGACGATAGTAGGCATTTTTCACATCGAGACACAGCGGTTCCGTTTGTGCGCCGGGTTCCTTGGTACGATCCAGCACGGCAATGCGTTGTACTGAATCCGGGATCTGCGCAAAGAAGTGCGACAGCGAGAACGGGCGATACAAATGCACCGTCAGCAGTCCCACTTTCTCGCCGCGCTGATTGAGATAATCCACCGTTTCCTGAATGGTCTCACACACCGATCCCATGGCAACGATCATCCGTTCAGCATCGGGCGCACCGTAGTAATTAAACAGATGATATTCACGTCCGGTGAGTCGGGTGATGTCTGCCATGTAACTTTCCACCATTGCGGGCAACGCATCGTAAAAACGGTTGGCGGATTCTCGTTCCTGAAAGTAGATATCCGGGTTTTGCGCTGTGCCGCGCACCACCGGATGGTCCGGGTTCAACGCGTTGCGGCGAAAACGGTTGAGCGCGTCGCGGTCCAGCAGCGGTTCCAACTCTTCGTATTCCAGTACTTCAATCTTCTGGATCTCGTGGGAAGTACGAAACCCATCAAAGAAGTTGATAAAGGGAACGCGCCCTTTGATAGCCGTCAGGTGTGCGACCGCAGACAGGTCCATCACTTGCTGTACGCTGCTCTCTGCCAGCATGGCGCAGCCGGTCTGGCGTACCGCCATCACATCCTGATGATCGCCAAAGATATTGAGCGAGTTGGTCGCCAATGCGCGGGCGCTAACGTGAAACACCCCGGGCAGCAGTTCGCCAGCGACCTTGTACAGGTTGGGGATCATCAGCAGTAACCCCTGCGAGGCGGTATAGGTAGTAGTGAGCGCTCCGGCCTGTAGCGCACCGTGTACCGCGCCTGCTGCGCCGGCCTCGGACTGCATTTCGATCAAACGCACCGGTTGGCCGAACAGGTTTTTTTTATGCTGCGCGGTCCATTCATCCACGTTTTCCGCCATCGGCGTAGAGGGGGTAATCGGGTAGATGGCGGCCACGTCGGTAAAGGCGTAAGAGATGTATGCGGCGGCGGCATTTCCATCCATCGTTTTCATTTTTCTGCTCATGCGGGCTTCCTCATTGGTATGGCGCGGGTGATTACGGGGCGGCTTGGCGGGCGCGCCATCGATTCGCCGTTTCAGCGAGGCTTGAAGCACAGCCTGTGCCATTTTCGTGTGAAGATGAAAAAATGTTTTTATTGAAGGAGTTATACGTTCTTCTTTGCATCTGACACGCTGCGCAATGCGGGAAAATTGCATGAAAGAAGACAGAAAGAACCACATCCTGTCGTGCAGCCAACAAACTGTCGCTCCTGTCACCGGAAAACCGCGTTGTCGCTCCCCTGTGTCTCGATTGTCCGTTTTACAACAATTGGGTTGCCCTTTGTCTTGTGTTTGTTTTCTCCCCGGCAAGCAAACTTCTTACAACGCCAATAATTTCAATGGATTATCTGTTTTGGCATGGATGGTACGTTCCCTGCAACAGAGGGAATGCAACACCTTCGGCGTATTACACGCCTCCAACCCGAAACAGGAGAAGCAATCATGGCTTTGCGTCAATGTGCCATCTATGGCAAAGGGGGGATTGGTAAATCCACCACCACTCAGAATCTGGTCGCCGCACTGGCGGAAATGGGTAAGAAGGTCATGATCATCGGTTGTGACCCGAAAGCAGACTCCACACGTTTGATTCTGCACGCTAAAGCGCAGAACACCATTATGGAAATGGCGGCAGAAGTCGGTTCGGTTGAAGACCTCGAACTGGAAGATGTCCTGCAAATTGGCTACGGCAACGTGCGCTGTGCCGAATCCGGTGGTCCTGAGCCGGGTGTGGGCTGCGCCGGGCGCGGGGTGATCACCGCCATCAACTTCTTGGAAGAAGAAGGGGCGTATGAAGACGATCTGGACTTTGTGTTCTACGACGTCCTGGGCGACGTGGTATGTGGCGGCTTCGCCATGCCGATTCGTGAGAACAAAGCGCAGGAGATTTACATCGTTTGCTCCGGCGAAATGATGGCGATGTATGCCGCCAATAACATTTCCAAAGGGATCGTGAAATACGCCAAAACGGGCAAGGTACGTTTGGGGGGATTGATTTGTAATTCGCGCAATACCGATCGTGAAGATGAGCTGATCATTGCGCTGGCTGAAAAACTCGGCACGCAAATGATCCACTTCGTACCCCGCGACAACATCGTACAGCGTGCTGAAATTCGCCGTATGACGGTCATCGAATACGACCCGAACTGTAAGCAAGCTAACGAATACCGCACGCTGGCGCAGAAAATTGTCAACAACACCATGAAAGTGATCCCGGTGCCTTGCACCATGGATGAACTGGAAGATCTGCTGATGGAGTTCGGCATCATGGAAGAGGAAGACGCCAGCATCATCGGTAAAACCGCTGCCGAAGAGAATGCGGCCTGAAGCTCAACGGCGTCAGCCCCCGCCCGTGGGGGCCCTGATGCAGAAGGAACAGTGAAATGACAAACGCAACCCGTGAACGCAATCAGGCGATCATCCAGGAAGTGCTGGAAGTTTTCCCTGAGAAAACGCGCAAAGAGCGCCAAAAACACATGATGGTGACCGACCCGGCGCAGGAGAGCGTGGGCAAATGTCTGGTATCAAACCGTAAATCACAACCGGGCGTGATGACAGTGCGCGGCTGCGCCTACGCCGGTTCCAAAGGGGTGGTGTTTGGACCGATCAAAGACATGGTCCATATCTCGCATGGCCCGATTGGCTGTGGCCAATACTCCCGTGCCGGACGCCGCAATTATTACACCGGTGTCAGCGGTGTGAACAGCTTTGGCACCCTGAACTTTACCTCGGATTTTCAGGAAAAGGACATCGTGTTTGGTGGTGACAAGAAGCTCACCAAACTGATCGAAGAGCTGGAGACGTTATTCCCGCTCAGTAAAGGGATCTCCGTCCAGTCCGAGTGCCCGGTGGGGTTGATTGGCGATGATATAGAAGCGGTAGCCAATGCCAGCCGTAAAGCAATTGGTAAACCGGTGGTGCCGGTGCGGTGCGAAGGGTTTCGCGGCGTGTCGCAATCTCTCGGTCACCACATTGCTAACGATGTGATCCGCGACTGGGTGCTGGATAACCGTGAAGGTAAACCCTTTGAATCCACGCCGTATGACGTGGCGATCATCGGCGACTACAACATCGGCGGTGACGCCTGGGCGTCGCGTATCCTGCTCGAAGAAATGGGGTTGCGCGTGGTGGCGCAGTGGTCCGGTGACGGCACGTTGGTGGAGATGGAAAACACCCCATTTGTAAAATTGAATCTGGTGCACTGTTATCGTTCGATGAACTACATCTCGCGCCATATGGAAGAGAAGCACGGCATTCCCTGGATGGAATACAACTTCTTTGGCCCGACCAAGATTGCCGAATCGCTGCGCAAAATTGCCGAGCAGTTTGATGACACCATCAAGCAGAACGCCGAAGCGGTGATTGCCCGCTATCAGGCGCAAACCGCTGCCATTATCGCCAAATATCGTCCTCGTTTGGAAGGGCGCCGGGTGCTGCTGTACCTCGGGGGATTACGTCCACGCCATATTATTGGTGCTTATGAAGATCTCGGTATGGAGATTATTGGTACCGGTTATGAATTCGGTCACAACGACGACTACGACCGCACGCTGCCGGATCTGAAAGAAGGCACGCTGCTGTTTGATGATGCCAGCAGCTATGAGCTGGAAGCGTTCGTTAAGGCGCTGAAACCCGATTTGGTCGGCTCCGGCATTAAGGAAAAGTACATCTTTCAAAAGATGGGTGTGCCGTTCCGCCAGATGCACTCTTGGGATTATTCCGGTCCGTACCACGGCTATGACGGTTTCGCCATTTTCGCCCGTGACATGGACATGACGCTGAATAACCCCAGCTGGCGTGAACTGACGGCTCCGTGGCTGAAATCAGCCTAACCCTTATCCTGATATCCCGTTAGTTCACCGATTTGTGGCGCGGGAGGAGTACACCATGAGTCAAACTGCTGAAAAAACCCATTCCTGCTTTCCGTTGTTTGAGCAGGATGAATACCAAGCGCTGTTTCACAATAAACGCCCGATGGAAGAGGCGCATGATGAGCAGCGTGTGCGTGAGGTCTTCGAGTGGACTACCACGCCGGAGTACCAGGAACTTAACTTTAAGCGCGAAGCATTGACCATTGATCCGGCGAAAGCCTGCCAGCCGTTGGGCTCGGTATTGTGCGCGCTGGGTTTTGCCAACACCTTACCCTATGTGCACGGCTCTCAGGGGTGCGTTGCCTATTTTCGCACCTATTTTAACCGTCATTTCAAGGAGCCCGTCGCCTGTGTTTCTGACTCCATGACGGAAGACGCCGCGGTGTTTGGCGGGAATAACAACCTGAATGCCGGTTTACAGAACGCCAGCGCACTCTACAAACCAGAGATGATCGCCGTTTCCACCACCTGTATGGCGGAAGTCATTGGCGATGACCTGCAAGCGTTTATCGCTAATGCCAAGAAAGATGGGTTTGTCGACGCGCAAATGCCGATCCCCTATGCCCACACGCCGAGCTTTATCGGCAGCCATATCACCGGCTGGGACAATATGTTTGAAGGGTTTGCCCGTACCTTTACCAGCGGTGAAGACAAAAACTATCAGCCTGGCAGCTTGGCGCGCCTGAATCTGGTGACCGGGTTTGAAACCTATCTGGGCAACTATCGGGTACTGAAACGCATGATGGAACAGATGGGCGTGCCCTGTGCCATTCTGTCCGATCCGTCAGAGGTGCTGGATACGCCGGCAGACGGCCACTACCGTATGTACGCAGGCGGAACGACCCAGCAAGAGATGCGTGATGCACCGAACGCCATCGATACGCTGCTGTTGCAACCGTGGCACCTGACAAAAACCAAGAAAATGGTGCAGGAAAACTGGAATCAGCCGGCTACCGAGGTCTCTGTGCCGATTGGGCTGGATGCGACGGACCAACTGCTGATGGCGGTGAGTGAACTGACGGGCGTGCCGGTCGGGGATGCGCTTACCCTGGAGCGCGGCAGGCTGGTGGATATGATGCTGGACTCCCACACTTGGCTACACGGCAAACGCTTTGGTCTGTATGGCGATCCAGATTTTGTGATGGGACTGACGCAATTCCTGCTGGAATTGGGCTGTGAACCGACGGTCATCCTGTGTCACAACGCCAACAAGCGTTGGCAGAAAGCGATGAAAAAAATGCTGAGCGATTCGCCCTATGGGCAGGAGAGTGAGGTGTATATCAACTGCGATCTGTGGCATTTCCGCTCACTGATGTTCACCAATAAACCGGATTTCATGATTGGTAACTCCTACGGCAAATTCATTCAGCGCGACACATTGGCGAAGGGAGAGCAGTTTGAAGTGCCGCTGATTCGTCTGGGGTTCCCTATTTTCGATCGCCATCACCTGCACCGCCAAACCACCTGGGGGTATGAAGGCGCAATGTCGATTCTGACTCAGTTGGTCAATGCAGTATTGGAGAAGCTCGACCGCGATACCATGAAGCTCGGCAAGACTGACTACAACTTCGATCTTGTTCGTTGATCCTTTGGTCAACGTGGCCCACAGATCGGCCCGGCATTGTCCGGGCCGTCACCTTGCCACTGAGGGGGTGTATATGCCGATGGTGATTTTTCGGGTGCGCAATGCGCCACTGTATTGTTATATCGCCAAGCAGGATTTAGAGGCGAAGGTGATCGGGGTAGAGTTTGACAGTCAGGATTGCTGGGGGGGAGAAGTGGCGCTGGAAGGGGGAAAACGCTACTACGTGAACCCGCAAACGGAAAAACCACAGTTTCCCGTCAGCCTGCGGGCCTCGCGTCCCGGTCTGGTGTGAATGAGGAGGGGAACATGTCCGATGATGATCGCCTGTTCTGGCGACTGTTTGCGTTGATGCACTGCTTGCCGGAGCTTTCCTCACCGCAGTTGTTACGCTGGGTTGCGCAAGAGGATGAAGCCTCGCTCGATCTGGCCTATTTGTCTGCGCTTGATCTACCGCAACTGATGGCGCGCTTTCCCGGCGATCGTGCCGTGATGACGCGAGGCCGCTGGCAACGGGTGATGGCATGCCTGCGCGGTGAACTGCCGGCTCACCTGGCTGTGATGTCGCCAGCGGGGCGTGAAGCTCAACTGCTGGCGGCGTTTTCATCGCAAGATGGTGTCACTATTAACGGGCATTTTGGTCAGTGCCGCCTGTTTTTTATTTACGCCTTTGACGGCACGGGCTCGTGGTTACAGGGGTTGCGCCGTTATCCCAGTGAACCGGGGGAACAAGAAAGCAATGAAGTGCGCGCTCAACTGCTCGCGGGTTGCCATTTGTTGTTCTGCGAAGCGATCGGCGGCCCGGCGGCGGCGCGGATTATTCGCCATAATATACATCCAATGAAAGTGCCGCCCGGCACTAGCATTTCTTCACAGCGTGACGCATTGCAAACGTTGATGGCCGATCGCCTGCCACCCTGGCTGGCAAAACGACTGGAGAAGGGGAATCCGCTCGAGGCGCGGGTGTTTTAATCAGGGTTATCATGACGTCGTTCCCGCGCAAGCGGGAACGTTTAAGGCTAATTCCACCGCCTTGCACGGCAGTGTGTTACCGCGTTCCCTCCTGTCTCTTTTATGCCATTGTCGCGTTTGTTGCAAAACGGACAATCACATCACTATGAAATAAAAGAACTTATTCATGGCCCGCGAATTGCAATAGCGTCATAAAGTCAACTGACTCGACGAGGGCAAGATGAAGGGGAATGAAATTCTGGCGCTGCTTGATGAGCCCGCCTGTGAGCATAACCATAAACAAAAAACCGGATGTAGCGCACCGAAACCTGGAGCCACTGCAGGAGGCTGTGCCTTTGATGGCGCGCAGATCACCTTGCTGCCGCTGGCCGATGTGGCTCACCTGGTGCATGGCCCTATCGGGTGCGCGGGTAGCTCTTGGGATAACCGTGGTAGCCAGAGTTCCGGGCCAAGGTTGAACCGGCTTGGTTTCACCACCGACCTCAATGAGCAGGATGTGATCATGGGGCGCGGTGAGCGGCGGCTGTTCCATGCTGTGCGTCATATCGTGGAGCGCTACGATCCTGCTGCTGTTTTTGTCTACAACACCTGCGTTCCCGCGATGGAGGGGGATGATATCGATGCGGTGTGCCGTGCCGCAACGGTGGCCGTGGGTGTACCGGTGATCGCCGTCGATTCTGCGGGTTTTTATGGCAGCAAAAATTTTGGCAATCGTCTGGCCGGAGAGGTGATGCTCAAGCAGGTGATTGGCACGCGTGAACCGGCGCCGTGGCCGGAAAGCAGCCCGATCCCTGTCACTCAGCGTCACGATATCGGACTCATTGGTGAGTTCAATATCGCCGGTGAGTTTTGGCATGTACATCCGCTACTCGATGAACTGGGCATTCGCGTACTGGGCAATTTGTCCGGCGATGGGCGCTTTGCTGAAATTCAAACCTTGCACCGTGCACAGGCTAACATGCTGGTCTGCTCCCGCGCGCTCATCAACGTGGCGCGCAGTCTGGAACAACGTTATGGCACACCGTGGTTCGAAGGCAGCTTCTACGGTGTACGCGCCATGTCTGACGCGCTGCGCCAGCTTGCCGCACTGTTGCACGATGATGCCCTGATACAACGTACTGAAGCGCTAATCGCTCGGGAAGAGGCCGCTGCGGAAAAGGCGCTGGCGCCGTATCGCGCACGGCTTAAAGGGCGCAAAGCATTGCTCTATACCGGCGGTGTGAAATCCTGGTCAGTGGTATCGGCGCTGCAAGATCTCGGCATGACGGTGGTCGCTACCGGCACGCGGAAATCCACGCAGGAAGATAAAGCGCGCATCCGCGAACTGATGGGAGAGGATGCCGTGATGCTCGATGAGGGCAATGCGCGAACCCTGTTGGACGTGGCCTATCGCTACGGCGCGGACATAATCATTGCCGGAGGGCGCAACATGTACACCGCCTATAAGGCGCGCCTGCCGTTTCTCGATATCAATCAGGAGCGTGAACACGCCTATGCGGGCTATCGCGGTATCGTCACGCTGGCAGAAAACCTTTGTCTGACGCTGGAAAGCCCGGTCTGGCTGCAAACGCATCAAACGCCCCCCTGGCGCTAAGGAGTTCGTAATGGCTGATGTTATCCGTAATAAGAAACCACTTGCCACCAGCCCTATCAAGAGCGGGCAACCGTTGGGTGCCATTCTGGCGAGTCAGGGCTTTGAGCAGAGCATTCCGTTGGTACACGGCGCACAAGGGTGTAGCGCTTTTGCCAAAGTGTTTTTTATCCAACATTTTCACGATCCGATTCCGTTGCAATCGACGGCGATGGACCCCACAACCACGGTAATGGGCGCGGATGGCAACATTTTGACGGCGCTCAGCACCCTGTGTCAGCGCAATGCCCCCAAAGCCATCGTGCTGATCAGTACCGGGCTGTCAGAGGCGCAAGGTAGTGATCTGACACGCGCGGTACGCGAGTTTCGGGCTGAACACCCACGCTTTAAATCCACCGCGATTCTGACGGTGAACACGCCTGATTTCTATGGATCGCTGGAAAACGGATTTAGTGCCGTGGTAGAGAGTGTGATTGAACAGTGGGTGCCGGAAAAGCCGCCCGCAGGCGTGCGTAACCGCCGCGTTAACCTGCTGCTCAGCCATCTGGTGAACCCCGGCGAAGTGGAACTGCTACGCAGTTACGTTGAAGCATTCGGCCTGCAAGCGGTGATGGTGCCCGATCTCTCACTGTCGCTGGACGGACATCTTGCCAGCGGGGACTATCAGTCGGTGACACAGGGCGGGACAACGCTGCGTGCTATCGAACAGATGGGGCAGAGCCTGAGTACCATCAGCGTAGGGCTGTCACTCCAGCGTGCCGCCGGATTAATGGCGCAGCGTAGTCGCGGTCTGGCGTTAACGGTGCCGCATATGATGACGATGGCGACGGTGGATGCGGTTATCCATCACCTGCAACAACTCTCTGGGCGCGAGGTGCCTGCGTGGATTGAGCGCCAGCGTGGTCAGGTGCAGGATGCGATGATCGACTGCCATATGGCGTTACAGGGCAGAAAGATTGCATTGGCGGCCGAAGGCGATCTGCTGGCGGCCTGGAGTGATTTTGCGCTGAGCCATGGCATGCAGCCGGGGCCGACCGTTGCCCCTGTCAGCCAGCCCGGATTGCTTTCTCTGCCCGTCGAACGAGTGGTGATTGGCGATTTGGAAGACATGCAGGATCTGCTGGTTAACCACCCGGCGGAGATGCTGGTGGCGAATTCTCATGCCGCCGATTTGGCGGAACAGTTTGGTATTCCGCTGATTCGCGCGGGCTTCCCAGTGTTCGATCGGCTGGGTGAATTTCGCAAGGTACGACAAGGCTATGCCGGTATTCGAGATACCTTGTTCGAACTGGCGAACCTGATGCTGGAACACCACCATCCGGTATCGGCCTATCACTCGCCCCTGCGTCAGCAATTCCGCGGCGCACAGCGTTCGGAGGTGAGTCATGCAACCTGTTAGCCGTCATCTTAGTACCATCAGTTCAGCCGTCTGGTCGATGCAGGTCGCCTTCGCCAGCTCGGATTACCACCATGTGGATCAGCACTTTGGTGCCACGCCACGGCTGGTAGTCTATGGCGTAAAACAAGATCAGGTGCGGCTGCTGAAAGTGGTGGATTTCAATGTGCAGCACGGCCATCAGGAAGAAAAACTGGCGAGCCGGATCAGCGCGCTGGAGGAGTGCGTGACGCTCTACTGCGTCGCTATCGGCGATGCGGTGTTTCGCCAACTGCTACAAGTGGGGGTGCGCGCGGTACGCGTGCCGCCGGAAACCTCTATCGCGCAACTGTTACAGCAGATCCAGTTGTGCTGGGCAGACAGTGAACAAAGCTCTCGGCGACGCCAGCGCGATCCGGACCGCTTTGTGCACCTGCTGACGGAAACTGAATGGCAGGATGAAGACGACGCCTGTTGAACGCTGACAAGATCGTCGCTTGTGCGACAAAACCGACATAAACCGCGACATTGGTCGCGGTTTTTTTTGCGCGGAGAATCTTATCACATTGATTATAAGCAGTTTTTGTGAGTGGTATCACATTTGCTAGTTACCTGTGAACCCGTCCATGACGTGCGTGTGGGAGGAAGACGACCCGCGAGGCCTTCCCCCGTCACCCTAGGGAGCAAACAGCATGTGGAACTATTCCGAGAAAGTGAAAGACCATTTTTTTAATCCGCGCAATGCCCGCGTGGTGGCGCAGGCGAACGCGATCGGTGATGTTGGATCGCTAAGCTGTGGCGATGCCCTGCGGCTGATGCTACGGGTCGATCCGATAACCGAAACCATTTTGGAGGCCGGCTTCCAAACCTTTGGTTGTGGCAGTGCCATTGCCTCTTCATCGGCACTGACCGAACTGATCATTGGCCGCACCTTGCAGCAAGCTGAGCAAGTGACCAACCAGCAGATTGCGGACTATCTCGATGGCTTGCCGCCAGAAAAAATGCACTGTTCGGTAATGGGGCAAGAAGCCTTGCGCGCCGCTATTGCGCAATACCGTGGTGAAACGCTGGACGACGATCATGAAGAAGGCGCACTGATTTGCAAATGCTTTGCCGTGGATGAAGGGCAGATTCGTCGCGCGGTGATGACTAACGGGCTGGCCACGCTGCAAGAGGTGAGCAATTACACCAAAGCGGGCGGCGGGTGTACGGCCTGCCACGAAAAAATTGAACTGACGTTGGAAGCGCTGCTGGCCGAGCGCGATGCCGCTCCGGCGACGGCGGTCGCTACGGCGGTGGTCGTTAAAGACCCCCAATGGCGTCAGGTGGCGGACGCGGTAGCAGAGCTGCGCCCACATATTCAGGCGGATGGCGGTGACATGACGTTGCTCAACGTCAGCGGTCATCAGGTCACGGTCAGTCTGTCGGGAAGCTGCAGCGGGTGCATGATGACGGATATGACGCTGGCCTGGCTGCAACAAAAGTTGGTGGAGCGCACCGGGCGTTATATGGAAGTGGTTGCGGCACAGGCCGCGTGAGCTGATTGCGTACTCAGTGAGGCAACGAACATGAAAAATATCTATCTGGATAATAACGCCACCACCCGTCTCGATCCCATGGTGCTGGAAGCCATGATGCCCTTCCTGACGGATTATTACGGCAACCCTTCGTCAATTCACGATTTCGGTACGCCCTGTCGCGGAGCGCTAGAACGGGCGCGGCAGCAGGTCGCCAGCCTGCTCGGCGCGCGCCACGACAGCGAAATTATATTTACCTCCTGCGCCACTGAGGCGACGTCTACGGCGATTCACTCCGCTGTCGCGCTTGATGCCAAGCGGCGTGAAATCATTACCACTGCGGTAGAACACCCGGCGACGCTGGAAGTGTGTGAGCACCTGGAACGTCAGGGGTATACCATTCACCGCCTGAGCGTGTCGGCGCAAGGCGAATTGGATATGGCGCAATACCGAGCGTTGCTCAGCGAACGGGTGGCGCTGGTCACGGTGATGTGGGCGAATAATGAAACCGGGGTACTGTTTCCGGTGCGCGAGATGGCTGCGCTGGCCCATGAGCACGGTGCGCTGTTTCATTGCGATGCGGTTCAGGCGGTCGGGAAGATCCCTGTCGTGCTCTCCAGCAGCGAGATCGACATGCTCTCTTTCTCGGCGCATAAGATTCACGGGCCGAAAGGGGTTGGCTGTCTCTATCTGAAACGCTCCACCCGGTTCCGCCCCTTGCTGCGTGGTGGGCATCAGGAGCGCGGGCGTCGCGCGGGCACTGAGAATATTGCCGGTATTGTCGGGATGGGGAGTGCCTGCGAGCTGGCAGAAGTGCACTTGCCCATGATGACCGCGGCGGTTGCTCCGCTGCGTGACCGCTTACAGCACGGATTGGCTCAGAGAATCCCCAGCGTGATGGTGATGGGCGGGGAACAACCGCGCACCCCTAACACACTCAATATTGCGTTTGAGTTTATTGAAGGGGAAGCCATCCTGCTGCTGCTCAACCACGCGGGGATCGCCGCGTCCAGCGGCAGCGCCTGTACATCAGGTTCGCTGGAACCTTCCCATGTAATGCGTGCCATGAGCATTCCTTACACCGCGGCTCACGGCAGCATCCGCTTCTCGTTATCGCGTTATACCCGTGAAAAAGAGATTGATCGGGTGATCAACGCGTTGCCGCCGATCGTTGAACGATTGCGCACGCTCTCTCCCTATTGGCAGCAGGGAAAACCGCAGGCGACGGCGGGTGATTTCGCACCGACCTACGGCTGATACAGGGGAGAGAACATGACGCTCAACGGTACGGTTGTGATTAACGACACCACGTTGCGAGATGGGGAGCAGAGCCCCGGCGTGGCGTTTCGCGCCAGCGAAAAGTTGGCGATTGCGCAAGCGCTGGTGGACGCGGGTGTGAAAGAGTTGGAAGTCGGCACGCCTGCGATGGGCGGCGATGAGCGGGCACGCATGTCGGTGATCCGCCGACGTTTGCCGGAAACCGTGATGATGACCTGGTGCCGGATGAATGCGCAGGAGATTCAGCAAAGTGCTGATTTGGGCATGAACTGGGTGGATATTTCTATGCCGGCGTCCGATCGGTTACGTCAGCAGAAGCTGCGCCAACCCCTCGATGCCTTGCTGCCGCAGCTTTACCAATTGATCGCGCTAGCGCGTCGTCTGGGGTTACGCGTCTGCGTGGGGTGTGAGGATGCCTCTCGCGCCAGCGATGAAACCTTAGCCACGCTGGCGCAGGCGGCGCACGCTGCTGGTGCGGAGCGCTTGCGCTTCGCCGATACGCTGGGCGTGCTCGATCCGTTTACCACCTTCACCCGCATCAGCGCCTTGCGGCAAGTCTGGGCGGGGCAAATCGAAATGCACGCCCATAACGATTTGGGGATGGCAACGGCAAACACGCTGGCGGCGGTCAACGCCGGGGCGACGCATGTCAACACCACGGTGTTAGGGCTGGGCGAGCGCGCGGGAAATGCGGCGTTGGAAACGGTGGCGCTGGCGCTGGAGCGCTGTCTGGGATACGACAGTGGCATCCATTTCCCGCTGTTGCCCGCGCTGTGCCAACGGGTGGCGAACGCGGCGCAGCGTACCATCGATAAGCAGCAACCGCTGGTCGGCGAGCAGGTGTTTACCCATGAATCCGGGGTTCACGTCGCGGCATTGTTGCAGGATAGCGCGAGCTACCAGGAAATTGAACCGTCGCTGCTGGGGCGTGAATACCGACTGGTGCTGGGTAAGCATTCAGGGCGGCAGGCCGTCGAGGGGATTTTTGCCCGGCTCGGCTATCAGCCAGATGCGGCGCAGACTGCGGCGCTCTTAACCGTGGTGCGCGAGTTTGCCGAAAGTACCAAGCGTAATCCGCTGGATTATGAACTGCTGGACATGTTCCAGTCGCTGTGCGATAGCACACGGTTACCGGGGAGGCGGGACGATGGAATGGTTCTACCAACTGCCCGGCGTTGAAACACTGGACAGCGCCGAGGCTTTTTTCAAGTTTTTCTCCGTACCTTATGAAACGCAGGCGCTTCAGGCATGCAACCTGACGGTGCTCAGCGAGTTTCATCGCCGCCTGCGCGCAGCGGTGCCGCTGCGTAATTCGCTGGAACTGGCGCCGGATGCCGATTGGCAACTGGCTCGCCGTCTGCTGGCCGAGAGCTATCAGAGCAAACGGCCGGGGGCTCAATCATGATGATGCGCTTCGAATTTGGTGATGCGGTGCGCGTGGTGCGCCCGCTGCGCAATGATGGCACGGTAGCGGGGTTAAAACGCGGTGAACTACTGGTGCGGCGTGGCAGCATAGGCTATGTGCGTGAATGGGGCACCTTTCTTCAGGATCAACTGATCTATCAGGTGCATTTCCTTGAGGTGGACCGGATTGTTGGCTGTCGCGCACAGGAACTGATTGCCGCAGATGCTCCCTGGAACCGCGGCGAGTTTCAATACGGCGATTGGGTCATTTGCCAGCATGCTCTGACGGTAAACGGCCAGCCGGTTGTCAGTGTGGGTCAGCAGGGGCAGATTCAGGCAACCGATCAGGGTGAACGCGGCGAGTGCTACACCGTGGTGTTTGGTGAACGCTGGTTTCAGGTGCCCTCCAGCGCGCTGGAACTGTGTGAAGAGGTATCCTGATGTTAGCCTGGCAGCGCTTCAGCCAGTGGCAACTGGCACACAAGTTGTGGAATCGGGCACCTAATACACTGTCTCCTGAGCGACAGCGCGCGTTGGAACGGCAGCTGGCGCCGCAGTTGCGCTTGGAACAGGCGGTGGCGGACGCCGCATTGCAACACCGGCCTGTGCTCTCTGACGCTTTGACCGCTGCGGTAACCGATGCGTTAGCGGCAGAACTCGGCGAGGCGGGATTCTCTGCAATCGATCGTCAGGCGGTGATTTTGCATCATACCCTGCTGGAATGGCAGATGGCGCAGGTATCCGCACTGGCGGCTGAACCCACGTCTTCAGAAGTGGATGACTGGTATCAGCGGCATGCAGATCGCTTTTGCCGTCCAGAGCAGCGGCTGGCGCGTCATCTGCTGTTGACGGTTGACGACGGGGAAGAAGCGGCAGTGAAAGCGCAAATCTTGACGCTGTGGGACAAACTCACGCGCGAGGGAGAAACCTTTGCCGCGCTGGCGGAGCGTTACTCCCAGTGTCCGACCGCGATGGAAGGCGGTGTATTGGGCTGGGTCAGTCGCGGTTTGCTGTTTGCGCCGCTGGAACAGGCGCTGTTTGTGCTACCGCCGGGCGCGTTAAGCGAGCCCGTGGCGACCGAGCTTGGTTGGCATCTGTTGCTGTGTGAAGCGGTTCGCCCTGAAACACCGCTGGCACGGGAAGAGGCGTTGCCGAAAGTCTTTCAGCACCTGTTGCACCAGCGGCAAAAACAGCAGCAGCGGGCGTGGTTGCGTAGCCTGGCCGATGCGTAGCTATTGCGTTCTCGTCATTTTCACATAGGCGACGCCCTCTTTGTGACACACTTCGCCAGCCACCTGAAAGCCAAAACGCACATAAAACGCTGTGGCGGTGAGCCGGGCATTCAACATGATGTCATTAATGCCTTGTGCCTGGAGTTTCTCTAACACCTCAGTTAACAGCCTGCCGCCATAGCCCTGACGCTGAAAAGCGGCATCTGTGGCAAATTTGCGTATCTGCCGGGCCGTGTTAGCGAGCGGGAAAACAGAGAGACAGCTGACAAGCGCATCATCCCGGTAGAGCCCGTAATGTTGAGCCTGCTCATCACCTTCGATACGCAGAAAATCGAGAGGGCGATCGGGCCACAGCACTTTTTGGCGCAGCGGCAGACAAGTATCAGCCGTGATAGGGCGGACAGTGATAGGCATGGTTGTTCTCTTGCGGGGTAATCGTCTCGGTGAGTAGCAAGACTATGACGAAGTTGTTGGAGGGAAAAGCGGAAAATGCAGCTACGCTAAAAAAGACAAGGTGCATTTCGTCGTGGGGAAACACACCTTGTCGTCAGCAACCGCATCAGGCGGCCAATGCGGTTTTTATCTGTTCGAGCCAATTGTCCAACCGTTCCTCGGTCAGATCGTACTGGTTATCCTGATCCAACGCTAACCCGACAAACTTGTCGTCAATCAGTGCGGCGGAGGTATTAAAATCGTATCCGGCACTCGGCCAGGCACCGACCACGCGGGCTCCGCGATCGGTCACGGCGTCATACAGCGCTTTCATGCCGCTGACAAAATTGTCCGGGTAGCCAACCTGGTCGCCCAGGCCGAACAGCGCAACGGTTTTGTCCGTCAGCTCCATGCCGGATAATCCGTCAATAAACTCCTGCCAGGACTCGCCTTCGCACCCGGCATCCATACCCGGTAGCTGTCCTTGCCCCAGCGTCGGCGTGCCGAGCAGCAGCACGGGATAGGACAGAAAACTGTCCAGCGTAGTCCGGTTGATATTGACCGGCGCGTCTGCCGCATCGCCCAGTTTTTGATGAATCAACTTGGCTATCTTGCGTGTTTTACCGGTATCGGTGCCAAAAAAAATACCAATGTTCGCCATAACATGCTCCTGACTGACTCGGTGAAGGTGGAATAGTGGCGGTGGGTATCCGCACATTCTGGTGACTATCAGGGTGCGAAGATCGTGCCAGCTTTTAATGGGGATCAATTGGCGATAATTTGCACATTTATGGCGCAATATTGCACTATCAGTGACCATTCTGAGGGGGATGCCATCCGAGAAAACAGGGTAATAAGCCCGGTAAAACGCTGCCAAGGCGTGAAATGGCGAAAAAACCCGCATCAGGATCAATGTTCAGGCGAGTTAATGAATAAAAGGTGCATTGTTTGCATGGTTATTAGCACCGGTAGCAGGCCGGAGAAGGTTGTCGGATCGTGGCACAAATTGTTGCGAACCTGACATAACGGCGTCGGTTGTTGTAAGGATAAGCCATGACCATGAACCTGATGACGGAGTCTTTCCCGCTGGGGGAGATTGCCAGCCATTTATCGCGCCAACACCCGGCGCTGTTTTCTACCGTGGTGGAGCAATCGTCGGTGGCCATTTCCTTAACGGATCCGCAGGCGCGCATTGTATACACCAACCCGGCCTTTTGCCGCTTGACGGGGTTTTCACTGTCGCAACTGTTAGGGGAGAATCACCGCGTGCTGGCGAGCCAGCAGACGCCGCGTGAGGTCTATCAGGAGATGTGGCATACCCTGTTGCAAGGGGAAGCCTGGCGCGGCCAACTGATTAACCGACGTGGCGATGGCAGCCTGTATTTGGCGGATATCGACATCACCCCCATCGTGAACTCGCAGGGGGAGTTGGAACACTATCTGGCCATGCACAAGGACATCAGCGCCCGCTATGCCCTTGAACAGCGGCTGCGTAACCACATGACGTTAACCACGGCGGTGCTGAACAATATTCCCGCCGCGGTGGTGGTGGTGAATGAAAACGACCGTGTGATCATGGACAACCTGGCCTACAAAACCCTGTGTGCCGATTGCGGGGGGCAGGAACTGCTGGCGGTGTTGGATTACCACAATAATAAAGTGGCGCTGCGCGAGGGGAGGCCGCAACCGGTGTTGGTGCGTGGCATGACGCGCTGGCTTGCGCTGGGGATCTGGGCGCTGCCGGGAGTCAATGAGGAGGCTAGCCGCTATTTTACCGACAGCGCATTGCCGCGCACGCTGATTGTGATCACCGATTGTACGGAACAACAGCAGCAGCAACAGCAGGGCCAACTCGACCGATTAAAGCAGCAGATCACCAGCGGTACACTGTTGGCAGCGATCCGTGAATCGCTGGATGCGGCGCTGGTCCAGCTTAACTGTCCGCTCAATATGCTGGCGGCGGCGCGGCGTCTTAACGGTGAGGATCGCAGCAATGTGGCGCTAGAATCGGCCTGGCGTGAGGGCGAAGAAGCCGTGGCGCGCTTACAGGCCTGTCGACCATCATTGGCGTTTGAACCGGCAGGGGAATGGCCCGTCAAAGCATTACTGGACGATCTCTGTGCGTTGTATCACACCCGTTTTAACGCGTTGCACTGTGTGTTGGCGTCGCCACAACTGACCGGATTTGGTCAGCGAACGCAGGTGCTGGCCTGCCTCAGTTTGTGGCTCGATCGCACGCTGGCATTGTCGACAGAGATAGTGCCCGCTGAGACCCTTCCCTTTTCACTGGCGGTGCAGATCTACGCGCGGGAAGAGGGCGGCTGGCTATCACTCTATATTGAAGACAACGTCCCTCTGATGCAGGTGCGCTATGCCGCAGCGGCAGCGGCAACCATCAGCACACCGGGTAAAGGCATGGAGCTGCGGTTGATACAAACGCTGGTAGCGCACCATCAGGGCGCTATCGATCTGACATCGCGTCCGGCGGGCGGCACGTGCCTTACGCTCCGCTTTCCCCTCTCTGCGGTTTTGATTGGAGGTGCAAAATGACTCGCGTACCTGATACCGGCACGGTGGTGTGGCGTTTCGATCTTTCACAGCAATTTACGGCGATTCAACGTCTTAGCAGTGCTTTGAGCCGTTCTACCAGCGTGCGTGAGGCGCTGCAATCGGTGCTACGTATATTGCATGATGATGCCTTTATGCAACATGGCATGATCTGCCTTTATGATACGCAACGTGGCGTGCTGACGGTGGAAGCGCTACATCAAGCGGATGAACAGTTGATTGCCAGTGGCAGTCAGGTGCGTTACCGGCCCGGCGAAGGCTTGGTGGGCACCGTACTCTCACAGCACCAACCGCTGGTGTTGCCGCGTGTGGCTGATGACCAACGCTTTCTCGATCGCCTTGGCCTGTATGACTACAACCTGCCGTTTATTGCGGTGCCCCTGTTTGGGGTGGAAACGCAACCCATCGGTGTATTGGCGGCTCAACCGATGGCGCGTTATGAAGAACGGCTTCCCGCCTGCACGCGTTTTTTGGAAACGGTCGCCAATTTGGTGGCGCAAACCGTGCGACTGATGCAGCCTGCGCGTCCGGTAGCGGAAACGCCGAGCCCCGCCGAGCGCGCTCCGGTCTGTGCCGCCCCGCGCCCGTTCGGATTTGAAAATATGGTCGGGAAAAGTGCCGCAATGCGCCAAACCATGGAGATTATCCGCCAGGTCTCGCGTTGGGACACCACGGTTTTAGTACAGGGAGAAAGCGGCACCGGCAAGGAACTGGTAGCTAACGCCATTCATCATCATTCGCCGCGTGCTGCGGCACCTTTTGTGAAATTCAACTGCGCGGCCTTGCCCGATAACCTGCTGGAAAGCGAACTGTTTGGCCATGAAAAAGGCGCATTTACCGGTGCAGTGCGTCAGCGTAAAGGTCGGTTTGAGCTGGCGGATGGCGGTACGCTGTTTCTTGATGAGATTGGCGAAAGCAGCGCCTCGTTTCAGGCCAAACTGCTGCGTATCTTGCAGGAAGGCGAAATGGAACGGGTCGGTGGCGATGAAACGCTGCGGGTAAATGTGCGCATTATCGCCGCGACCAACCGTAATCTGGAGGAAGAGGTGCGTGCCGGCCATTTTCGCGAGGATCTCTATTATCGTCTGAATGTGATGCCGCTGGCGCTCCCACCGCTGCGCGAACGTCAGGAAGATATCGCCGAGTTGGCGCACTTTCTGGTACGCAAAATCGGGCAGCATCAAGGCCGTGCGCTGCGTATCAGCGATGGTGCAATCCGCTTGTTGATGAGCTATAGCTGGCCGGGTAACGTGCGCGAACTGGAAAACTGCTTGGAGCGCTCCGCCGTGATGTCGGAAAGTGGGCTGATCGACAGAGACGTCATTCTGTTCAATCATCGCGAAGCGGCTCCCAAAGCGAGCGCGGTGGCCCCCGCGCACGAAGAGAGCTGGCTGGATCAATCGCTCGATGAACGGCAGCGGCTGATTGCCGCGTTGGAGAAAACCGGCTGGGTACAGGCCAAAGCGGCCCGCCTGCTGGGCATGACACCGCGTCAGGTGGCCTACCGGATCCAGACACTGGATATCAATATGCACCGACTGTAGGAAGGTCCCATTATATTAGTAAATTTCAAGCCCAAGGATGAAGGCGGTTTGGTTTAAATGTGTTGACGTTATACCGCGTAAAAAATAATGCTGAGGTGGCCGAGACCGTCGGGTGAGCCGCATGGATGCGGCGAAAGTCAGCGCCGCGTCGGGAACGCGTCGCTGGCGGCCCGAAAAGCGGGATCGGGTACCGAAGGTACCGCGCAGCGGCGTTATTTCTTGCGAAAAGCCAGGGGCCACGGGGCGAGGGCGATTGACCGCCCCGTGTCGGGCGCGTGCGACGTGCATTGTAAATAGTCGCACTGGTTAACGCGCACGAAACCCTCACTGTAGGGGCAAATAGATGTGTTTTAGATAGTAGACCGTGAAAACTGCGTAGGACGGCCTCAGCCGTCCCACTAGGCTTAGAAAGGATCAAAACTCGCTTTTGACACCATGCATATCCGGTAGCTGATGCGCGATGCCTTTATGGCAATCAATGCAGGTTTGGCCGGTTTTAATCGCTTCGGTATGTTTCTCCATCGCCACCGTTTTTTGCCCTGAGTAGTCCATATAGTCAAAATTGTGGCAGTTGCGGCACTCCTGCGAGTTGTTGTTTTTCATCCGTCGCCACTCGTTTTGCGCCATCGTCAGCCGGTGTGCTTCAAACTTTTGCGGCGTATCAATGGTGCCCATGATCTTGCCGTAAAGCTCTTTGCTGGCCTGAATTTTACGCACCATCTTGGGCACAAACTCATGGGGAACGTGGCAATCCGGGCAGGTGGCGCGCACCCCACTGCGGTTGTTGTAGTGGGCGGTGGTCATGTATTCCTGATAAACGGTATTGTTCATCTCATGGCAACTGATACAAAACGCCTCGCTGTTGCTGTTTTCCATGGTTTTCTGAAAGGTCGCCAGAAAGAAAATACCGCCAGCAAAACCGGCAATCAACAGCGTCCCTAATGCCAGGCGACTCGGTCGACGCCACCACTGCCACACGCGGCGTAGCCATCCCGCTTTTTCAGGTTGTTTCATTGAAAACCTCACTGTCCAAAACCTTTAGAAGGGGTGAAGGTGTTGCCGGTAATCGGGGTGGCATCCGTCTGCGGCACGTGACATTGCAGACAGAAGTAACGCGCAGGTGCGACATTGCCCAGCGTCTTGCCATCACGATCCACAAAGTGGGTCGGGCTGACGCGCGGCGCATTGGTGGTGCGGTAGTTTTCTACGCTGTGGCATTGCAAACAGCGGTTAAATGTTGGCGTTACCTGATAGCCATCCACGCTGTGCGGGATCATTGGCGGTTGGTTGACGTAGTTGAGCGCCATTTTTTCTTGCTGTTTGGGCATGCGCGTATTGCCCGGTTGGGCCGTAGAAATTTCCGGTGACTGACTTAACAGGTCGGCCTGCGCCGTTGCGAAGGTACTGACAATCATCGCCAGGGCGGGTATCCAGCGACACCATCCCGTTCTTAAGCTCTGGCTTTTCATGATTTTGCTCCCGATTTCCATCTAAGGGTTATTTTAAAAACGTCTTCTGCGCAGACATCAATACAGCGTCCGCAGGTTATGCAGTCCCGGTCGGTGACCTGCACCGGGCTGTGTTTATCGAGTAAGGGCGCGCGCAGCACCTGCGGTTCTGGACAGACGTGAAAGCAGTCCATGCAGCGGGTACAGCGCGCGCGTTCGGTGGCTTCCACCGCCAGTGCGCTTTTGCTACCCAGCGCGCCATACAGCGCACCCGTTGGGCAAAGGTGTCCGCACCAGCCGTGCTCGACCACCAGTAAATCAAACAGAAACAGGGCGATAAGCAGCCAGACGCCTGCGCCAAAGCCGAAAATCAATCCACGGCCGGTTAATGACACGGGATTGACCCACTCCCACAGCAATCCGCCGGTCACGGCGCTGCCGAGCAGGATCAGCCCCAGCAGCCAGTAACGCAGACTGCGGGATAGCGTGGCGGATGCGGTGATACCGAGGCGTCGCCGCAGCCAGGCCGCCAGATCGGTCAGCGGATTGACCGGGCACACCCAGCTACAAAACAGGCGCTTGCCTGCCAGCGCATAGCCGACAGCGATAATCAGCGCGCCGACCAACGCGAGCATGGCGGGCAGGTGACCGCTGGCGAGGCTTTGCAGCACCATCAGCGGATCGCTGAACGGCACGGTATCCAGCAACCGGCTGGCGCTGTAGTTACCGTGCAGGATCCAGACACCGAACAGTGGGCCACTGAGAAACATCAGCAACACCAGCGATTGTGTCAGCCGCCGCAGCATCAGCCAGCGGTGACTGCGCCACCACCCTTTCCTGGCTTGTGCTTCGCGTCCGGCGTCTTGCTTACGATTTGCCATCGCGCGCCTCCAGCCAGCTAAAGCGGTAGTGATGTCCAAGTTCCCCTTTTGCCAGCGAACGCGGCAACACCTTGATCGCCGGTTGCTCCAGTACGCAGGCTTTCTCGCATTTTCCGCAGCCGGTACAGGTATTGCTGTGTACCGTCGGCAGGAAGCGGGCGTGCTTGCCGGTACGCGGGTTGCGTTCCGGCTCCAGCGTGATCGCGCTGTCAATCAAGGGGCAGACGCGATAACAGACATCGCAACGTAACCCTTGATAATTCAGGCAGTTTTCCTGGTCCAACAGTACCGCTAACCCCATGCGGGCATCATCAATGGCGTCCAGCGGTTGCAAGGCGCTACTGGGACAGGCCGCCACACAGGGGATGTCTTCACACATTTCGCAGGGAATATCGCGCGCGGTAAAATAAGGGGTACCCGCCGC
Organism: uncultured Symbiopectobacterium sp.; assembly: GCA_964293225.1. Lineage (GTDB taxonomy): Bacteria > Pseudomonadota > Gammaproteobacteria > Enterobacterales > Enterobacteriaceae > Symbiopectobacterium. The sequence continues at coordinate 78,613 of CAXYYB010000016.1, forward strand.
CGGACCAGAAACCAGCGTCGCCAGTTTCAAGGTCTGGTACGGACACGCCTGTACGCACTGACCGCAGCGAATGCATGCACCGGAGAATGCCGCTTCAGGCATGGCACCCGGCGGGCGCAGCCGCAGCACATCGGCCTGGCTGCGCCGCTGCTGAATACCGAGCACCGCCACCGCCGCCGATAATCCGGCAACGGTACGCGCAGCGTCGCGTAGAAAGCGACGACGGGCAGGCGATGAGTTTTCCGGGCGAGCCATCTGCCTTACACCTTAGCCAGCTTGACGGCGCACTTCTTGAAATCCGCCTCTTTGGACAACGGGTCGGTGGCATCCAGCGTCAGGACGTTAACCAACTGGGCGGCATCGAAGAACGGCATATACACCAGACCGCGCGGCGGCTTGTTACGGCCTCGCGTCTCGACCACGGAGACAACTTCTCCCCGGCGCGAGATGATCTTCACTTTTTCACCGCGGCGCAGATTGCGCTCTTTGGCATCCAGCGGGTGGATAAACAGCACGGCCTCGGGAAACGCGCGGTGCAGCTCTGGTACGCGGCGCGTCATGCTGCCGGTGTGCCAGTGTTCCAGTACGCGACCGGTGGAGAGCCAGAGATCGTACTCGCTATCAGGGGCTTCCGCCGCCGGTTCGTAGGGCAGGGCGAAGATCACCGCTTTGCCATCCGGTTTACCGTAGAAGCGATATGCCTCGCCCGCTTTGACGTAAGGATCGTGCCCTTCGCTGTAACGCCATTGGGTTTCTTTGCCGTCAACCACTGGCCAGCGCATGCCGCGCACCTGATGGTAGGTGTCAAACGGCGCTAAATCGTGGCCGTGGCCGCGACCAAAGGCGGCGTATTCTTCAAACAAGCCTTTCTGCAAGTAGAAACCCAGCTCGCGCGACTCATCGTTGAGCTGGTTCTCCGCCAGTTCACTGAGCGGGAAGCGTTTAACCGCCTCGTTGGCGAACAGTACGTCATAGAGCGTTTTGCCGCGATAATTCGGTTTTTGCGCCAGCAGCGTTTCCGGCCACACGTCTTCTACCTTGAAGCGCTTGGCAAAGCTGACGAGCTGCCACAGATCGGATTTGGCTTCACCAGGTGCTTTAACCTGCTGGCGCCAGAACTGGGTGCGGCGCTCGGCGTTGCCGTAGGCACCCTCTTTTTCTACCCACATGGCGGTAGGTAAAATCAAGTCAGCGGCCAGTGCGCTGATGGTCGGATAGGGGTCGGACACCACAATAAAGTTGCGCGGATCGCGCCAACCGGGCATACGCTCCTCATTAATATTGGGGCCGCCCTGCATGTTGTTATTGCACATCACCCAATAGGCATTGAGCGTGCCGTCTTTCAGCGCACGGTCTTGGGCAACGGCGTGCAAACCAATCTTATCGGGGATGGTGCCAGACGGCAGTTGCCACTGCTTCTCCGTGATGTCACGGTGTTTTTCGTTGGTGACCACCATGTCTGCTGGCAGGCGGTGGGCGAAGGTGCCGACTTCACGTGCGGTGCCGCAGGCGGAAGGCTGCCCCGTTAACGAGAACGGACCACAGCCCGGTTGGGAGATCTTGCCGGTCAACAGGTGAATGTTATAGACCAGATTGTTGGCCCATACGCCGCGCGTGTGCTGGTTAAAGCCCATGGTCCAGTAAGAGATCACTTTCTTGTTGGGATCGGCGTAGAGTTTTGCCAGCGCTTCCAACTGATCGGCGGGAACACCGCTGAGCGCCGCGGTTTTTTCCAACGTGTATTCCGCGACAAAGGCTTTATATGCCTCAAATGTCATCGGCTCAGAGGCGTCAGAACCGGGGTTTTTCGCCGTTTTTTCCAACGGATGGGTCGGACGTAGGCCATAGCCGATGTCCGTTGCGCCTTTGCGAATATTCACATGCTGGGTAAGGAATTTCTCGTTAACCGCATTGTTCTGAATGATGTAGTTGGCGATGTAGTTGAGAATGGCGAGATCGGTTTGCGGCGTAAACACCATGCCGTTATCCGCCAGTTCGAAGCTGCGGTGTTGGTAGGTGGAGAGCACCGCGACGTTAACGTTGGGGTTGGACAGGCGGCGATCGGTGATGCGTGACCACAGGATCGGGTGCATCTCGGCCATGTTGGAGCCCCACAGTACGAACGCATCGGTTTGCTCGATGTCATCGTAGCAGCCCATGGGTTCATCCATGCCGAAGGTGCGCATGAAGCCAACAACGGCAGAGGCCATGCAGTGACGCGCATTCGGGTCGATATTGTTGGAGCGGAACCCGGCCTTGAACAATTTGGCGGCGGCGTAGCCTTCCCAGATGGTCCACTGGCCGGAACCAAACATGCCGATTCCGTTCGGGCCTTTCTCTTTCAGCGCGGTTTTGAATTTCTCCGCCATGATGTCAAACGCCTGATCCCAGGAGATGGGAGTAAATTCCCCGTCTTTGTCGAACACGCCATCGCGCATACGCAGCAGCGGTTGGGTCACGCGGTCCTGACCGTACATGATTTTCGGCAGGAAATAGCCTTTGATGCAGTTAAGGCCGCGGTTGACCGGGGCGTCAGGATCGCCCTGGCTGGCAACGATACGGCCATTTTGCGTTCCGACCAGCACGCCACATCCCACGCCGCAGAAGCGACAGGGCGCTTTATCCCAGTGGATGCTGTCCTGCTGCTCGGTCACGGCGCGGACAGCCGTCGGTATACTGATGCCTGCTACCGTTGCCGCCGCTGCGACAGCGTTAGCCTTCATAAAGTGTCGTCGACTGAGTTTCATGGTGTTTCCTCACCCTGAGGTTGTTCATCAAGCTGGTGGTAAACCAGCGAAACCGCCAGTACGCCTGCAACTTCACGTATTGACGCTATGTGTTTTAACAGCGTGTCTTCTGAATCTGACTCCAGCACTACGGCCATTTTCCCGCTCTTGTTGTCGCAGGCGGCCACCTCCACGTTAGGGAGTGCGCCCAATGTCGCCGCCACGCTCGCGGTATTTTGCGTGTGGGCGTGAACCACTAAACTGCAAACGTGCCAGACTGTGTTCATCGGTTTTCCTGTTGCGCCGTGAGACGCTCTGTGGGGGTGGGCGTAACCACCGTTTTTATTATTGATATCGCGCGGGCCGGGCACCCGGCGATACAGGCACCACAGGCGGTACAACTCGCCTCATCAAGCCGTGGTGTGGCAACGCGGCCAAGCGTTGGGCGAAACAGGATGGCTTGCGTTTCGCAACTGTCCTGACAACTTCGACATTCCACCTGCTGCTGTGCCAGACAGCGTTCGCCGATCGACAGGCCGTATTCCCAGGGCGTGGTGTGTTGTTCGGCAAACAGCGCTTGTGGGCAGGCGCTGGCACACGCATAGCAAAACGTGCATTCACCGCGCAGGAAGTCGATTACCGGAAATCCCCCCGGCCCGCGTTGCACAATGCCGGTGTGGCAGGCGGCAACGCAGGCGTTGCAACGCGTGCAGCCATCGATAAAAACCGCTTCCTCCCCGATCCCCGGGGGGCGCGGCGTGGTGGCTGTCCCGACTCTGGCCCTCCCGCTATGCCCGGATCATGAAGCTGCGCCTGCAGGCCGAAATTTTTCCATCGAACACGTAAGAAGCAACGGAGACTTGCATGAAACAACACACGAACCTGCTTGGAGCGCTAATCGCACTGGCAACGCTGTCCACAGGCGCGCTGGCGGCCGACTTTCAGGTGCAGGGGCCGGACGGCAAGCCGTTGCCGCTGGTCATGGTGACCCGCGCCCCCACACAGCCTGCCGTGACGGACACTTCGGATAACGGCTATGCCCCCACCGGCAAGCTGCAGCAGGGCACCTTTGAATTCACGGGTTTTACCGATTTGGGCGGACGCGTGCATCTGCCCGATGCACCCGGCGACTACCGTGTGCGCCTGCGCAAGCCGGGGTTCAAGGACCACTGGATTGAACCGGCTTTGCTGGCCAAGGCAACATCCTGGCGCATGGAGGCGGAGACTGACCTCAAGGCCCTGGCCGAACAACGCCCCTCGAACGCCTGGACATCGACCCTGCTAGCCGGGCGCGATGACCTGCGCAAGGAGTTCATGGCGCAGTGCGGCTTCTGCCACCAGCAGGGCAGCAGCTTCCTGCGGCGCGAACGCAGTGCCGAAGACTGGGATTCCACGATCAAGCGGATGGTGCGCTACGGCGCACGCCTGTCTACCGAAGCCCAAAAGGAACTCCCCGCCCTGCTGGAAGCACACTGGAAAGACATCGCTGCCCATCCGGAGAAGGTGCCCGCGGGAACGCCATGGAGCCCGGTACTGTCGGCTGCCAGCGTGACCGAACTGCCGATTGGCGACCGGTTTTCGCAGATGCACGACTTCATCCAGCACAGCAATGGCATGGTCTACGTGGGCGACAACCTGCAGGACCGCCTGTACGAGGTCAACCCCCAAACGGGCGCCTACACGGTGTACCGCGTGCCACCGCAACCGGGCGACAACCTGGGTGGTCTGCTGGCCGGACGCCTGAAGGATTTTCCCAAGCACGAGACCTACCAGGGCATCCACTCGCTGGCCGAATCTGCCAGGGACGGACACATCTTCATCACGCCGTCCTACCAGCGCCGCCTGATCGAGTTCGA
>CAXYYB010000017.1:0-81055 GCA_964293225.1 uncultured Symbiopectobacterium sp.
CGAGTTTAACCACTTTGTTAACGAATTCGGCATTAACGCGCTGTACGAAATCTTCCAGATTGAGGTCGATATCGTCAATGCGTGATGACAACTTGGCCGCGTAGTAATAACGCAGGCAATCCGCATCCAGATGTTGCAGATAGGTATCGGCCTTGATAAAGGTGCCGCGCGATTTGGACATCTTGGCGCCGTTTACCGTCACATAGCCGTGCACAAACAGGTTGGTTGGCTTACGGAAACCGCTGCCTTCCAACATGGCAGGCCAAAACAGGCTGTGGAAATAGACGATGTCTTTACCGATGAAATGATACAGTTCAGCGCTGCTCTCTTTACGCCAGAATTCATCAAAATCGATATCACCGCGTTTGTCGCACAGGTTTTTAAACGATCCCATGTAACCGATCGGCGCATCCAGCCAGACGTAGAAATATTTGCCCGGCGCATCCGGTACTTCGAAACCGAAGTAGGGCGCGTCGCGGGTGATATCCCACTGTTGCAAGCCGGCATCAAACCACTCTTGCATTTTGTTGGCGACCTGCTCTTGCAATGCGCCGGAACGCGTCCAGGCTTGCAGCATTTCGCTGAATGCGGGTAAATCAAAGAAGAAATGCTCTGACTCGCGCATCTCCGGCGTCGCACCGGAAACTGCCGATTTCGGATCGATCAGTTCCGTCGGACTATAGGTCGCACCGCACACTTCGCAGTTGTCACCATACTGATCGGCTGCTTTACATTTCGGGCAGGTGCCTTTAACGAAACGGTCCGGCAGGAACATGCCTTTTTCCGGATCGTAGAGCTGCGAAATAGTGCGGTTCTTGATAAAACCGTTCTCTTTCAAACGACGATAGATAAGACCGGACAGCTCCCGGTTCTCTTCACTGTGAGTGGAGTGATAATTGTCGTAGCTGATCTGAAAGCCAGCGAAATCCCGCTGATGTTCCTGACTCACGTCCGCAATCATCTGCTCCGGTGCCACACCCATCTGCTGTGCTTTCAACATGATTGGCGTACCGTGGGCGTCATCCGCACAGATAAAGTGAACCTGGTGACCGCGCATTCGCTGATAACGGACCCAGATATCAGCCTGGATATGCTCCAGCATGTGGCCGAGGTGGATTGATCCGTTAGCATAAGGCAACGCGCAGGTTACCAATATTTTCTTAGCGACTTGAGTCATAGTGGGGAACTTACTTTCTTTCATGATGATGAGAAGGAATCCCGATGTTAACCGATAGGCCCTTGTGGCGTAAACCGCTGTAAGCGGAAAACCCTGTCAAACGCGGGCAACGCGGTGTTGGCGCTGCTTGGGGCGATTTTTTCACTGAGGTCAACGATCGGGGCGGGGCATTCTGTTATGCTATGGCCGTTTTTCCACAAAATAATGAGAACGATAAGGAGCCGGGATGAACGCAACAATCCCTGAGCAAACCCCCGATACGCTGAAGGCACTGGTGACCGGTGTCCTCTCCACGTTTAAGCACCCGACGCTGAAAAATAACCTGACGACGCTTAATGCCCTGCATCACTGCGCTTTGCTGGATGGGGTGCTGCGCATTGAACTGGTGATGCCGTTTGCCTGGCTGAGTGGGTTAGAGGTATTAAAAGAAACCGTCAGCCCGGAGTTGATGCGTTTAACCGGTGCCAAGGATGTGGAATGGCGCCTGACGCACAGTATTGCCACGCTGCGCCGTGTTAACAACCAAGCGGGTGTCAAAGGTGTTAAAAACATTATTGCCGTTAGCTCTGGTAAGGGCGGCGTGGGGAAATCCAGCACCGCGGTGAACATGGCGCTGGCGTTGGCCGCAGAGGGCGCGTCGGTGGGTATTCTCGATGCCGACATCTATGGTCCGTCCATTCCGACCATGTTAGGCACCGCCAGCGAGCGCCCGACCTCGCCGGATGGTCAGCACATGGCACCGATCATGGCTTACGGCCTGGCGACCAACTCTATCGGTTATCTGGTGACGGATGATAATGCGATGGTGTGGCGCGGTCCGATGGCGAGTAAAGCGCTGTTGCAACTGCTGCAAGATACACTCTGGCCGGATCTTGATTATCTGGTATTGGATATGCCGCCGGGCACCGGGGATATCCAATTGACGCTGGCGCAGAATGTGCCGGTGACGGGCGCTGTGGTGGTGACGACGCCGCAAGACATTGCGTTGGTGGATGCCATGAAGGGCATCACCATGTTCGAGAAAGTCAGCGTGCCGGTGTTGGGTATCGTCGAGAACATGAGCGTGCATATTTGCAGCCACTGCGGTCATCTGGAGCCGATTTTTGGCACGGGCGGCGCGCAGAAACTGGCGGAGAAATACAACTGTGCTCTGCTGGGGCAACTGCCGCTGCATATTTCTCTGCGTGAGGATCTCGATCGCGGTGAACCCACCGTCGCCAGCAAGCCAGACAGTGAGTTCACCTCACTGTATCGCGAGTTGGCCGGGCAAGTGGCTGCTCAGCTGTACTGGCAGGGTGAAGTCATTCCAACCGAGATTTCGTTCCGCGCGGTGTGACCGGTTGACGGCGTGGGGACGTATAGCGTTCCCACGCTTCAGTTGATATTTGTGCACGTGTTAACGTCGAATATAGCGACCGTGCTCACCGATCCTTTTGCAAACCAGAAATGACCATGAGTAGGGCTGGCGCTGCCTGCCTTAACTCCCTATAATTCACGCGTTACTGTTTGTTTACCCGTTACTATGCCATTCGGCATTTCCCTCATTTATCAGGTCATTTATTGTCATGGCTGCGACGTCTCACCAGTGTGTCATCATCGGAATTGCAGGAGCGTCCGCTTCTGGCAAAAGTCTTATTTCCAGTACGCTCTATCGCGAGTTGCGCGATCAGGTGGGGGATGAGCATATCGGGGTCATCCCGGAAGACAGTTATTATAAAGATCAAAGCCATCTGAGCATGGAGGAACGGGTGAAAACAAACTATGACCACCCTAATGCCATGGACCATGACCTGCTGTTAACGCATCTGAAAATGCTCAAGGCCGGACAAGCGATTGAGTTGCCGCAGTACAGTTACGTTGAACATACTCGCAAGCAAGAGACGGTACGCTTGTTGCCGAAGAAAGTGATCATTCTGGAAGGTATCCTGCTACTGACGGAAGTCCGCTTGCGCGCTGAGCTGAATTTTTCCATTTTTGTCGATACTCCGCTGGATATCTGTTTGCTGCGTCGTATGCGCCGTGATGTGAACGAACGCGGTCGTTCCATGGACTCTGTCATGGAGCAGTACCAAAAAACGGTACGCCCGATGTTTTTGCAATTTATTGAACCGTCGAAGCAATATGCAGATATTATCGTGCCACGCGGCGGTAAAAACCGTATTGCGATTGATATTCTGAAAGCCAAAATCAGTCAGTTTTTTGAATAATTCACCGAAGACGGCGTAAACGAGAAAAGGGAACAACATGAGACTGTGCGATCGCGACATAGAAAGCTGGTTGGACGATGGACGCTTGGTTATCACCCCCCGTCCTCCCGTTGAACGAATTAACGGTGCAACGCTGGATGTGCGGCTGGGCAATCAGTTTCGCGTTTTCAGCGGGCACACGGCCGCCTTTATCGATTTAAGCGGCCCAAAAGATGAAGTTAGCGCAGCGCTCGATCGCGTGATGAGCGATGAAATCAACTTGCCGGAAGGCGAAGCCTTTTTCCTGCATCCGGGCGAACTGGCACTGGCGGTGACGTTGGAGTCGGTAACATTGCCGGACAATCTGGTGGGCTGGCTTGACGGCCGGTCCTCTTTGGCGCGCCTGGGATTAATGGTCCACGTTACTGCGCATCGTATCGATCCCGGCTGGCAGGGTAGAATTGTGCTGGAGTTCTATAATTCAGGTAAGCTACCGTTGGCATTACGTCCTGGCATGATTATCGGTGCATTGAGTTTTGAACCGCTCTCTGGCCCGGCCGCGCGCCCCTACAACCGTCGTGAAGATGCGAAATATAAAGATCAGCAGGGCGCTGTGGCGAGCCGAATCGATAAGGATTGATCGCCAGTGCATAATGCTGTTGCACTGATTGTTGGGAGGATGGCATGAAAAGAGTGTTGACGACGCTGGCGATTTTGCTTGTGGTGCTGGCTGTCGGTATGACAGCGCTGGTCATGCTGGTGAACCCCAACGATTTTCGCGCTTACATGGTAAGCCAGGTCGATGCCCGTAGCGGATACCGTTTGCAGTTGGAAGGCGATCTCCGCTGGCACGTTTGGCCGCAACTGAGCATTCTTTCCGGCGGTATGTCGCTAACCGCACCGGGCGCGGCGGCACCGATTGTCAGTGCAGAAAACATGCGCCTCGATGTTAAACTCTGGCCGCTGTTGTCACATCGTCTGGAAGTGAAACAGGTGATGCTCAAAGGCGCGGTAGTGCGCTTAACGCCTGAAAGCGAAGCGCATCGCGCCAGTAGCGCACCCATAGCGCCAGCCGGTTCATCAACGCCGGAAGAGACGCGTAATTGGCGACTTGCCATCAATCAGCTGAAAATCGTGGATAGCCTGTTGATTTTGCAACGCGGCGACGATGAACAGCTCAACGTGCGCGACATCAACCTCACGCTGGAAGAGAGCAGTGAACGCCAACTGGCGCTGGACTTGACCAGCCGCATTAATCGCGATCAGCGTGACCTTGCTGTGTCACTTCAGGCGCGTCTCGATATGCAGCACTATCCGCAGCAAATCGACGCCAGCATCGAACAATTTCAATACCAACTTCAGGGCGCAGGTATTCCCGTTGGCGGTATCAGCGGCAGTGGTAGCCTCCAGGCCCGTTATCAACAAGCTGCCAGTGCTACTCAGCCAGAAAACGTCACGGTAAGTCAGTTCACGCTGGCGGCGAGTGACAGTCAACTGAGCGGGAATGCGACAGCAATTCTGAGCGATCATCCAGACTATACGCTGAACATTAACGCGGCGCGGCTAAACCTCGATGCGCTGCTGGGCAGTGCGCCAACGCCACAAACGCAGAACGCTTCACCCGCTGCGATCAAGACCGTTACGCCAGTCGTTTCGACAGAGCGTGGACTGAGTGAGGGCGATGCCGTGTGGCAATCGTTCAGCGCGCAGTTGGCGTTGCAGGTAGATACCCTTATCTACCGCGGCCTGACCTTCAGCAAGGTGAGCCTCAACGCGGTCAATCACGCGGGCGTCGTAACCCTCTCCTCGTTGCAGAGTGAGCTTAACGGTGGGCATATTGCACTGACCGGAAAAATGGATGCGAAAGCAACACCGAAAATCACGTTGCAACCTACTATTGAAGGGGTGAGCGTTGAGCCGCTGACAGTAGCATTTGCGTTGCCGCAAACGGTCAGTGGGAAACTGTCGTTAAAGGGGCAGTTTAGTGGTGATACCTTCTCGCTGGATGCGTTGATGCGTCAGTGGCGGGGCAATGCGGCGTTGAGCGTGGACAACCTGCGTTTTCAGGGGGTGAACATCCAGCAGATGATTCAGTTGGCGGTGGTGCGTAACAACAGCAATGTGCAGGCGTTAGAGCGCTACGATCGCTATACCGACATTACACGGTTGACTGGCAATGCCGATCTTAATGCGGGCAAACTGCGGGTAAGTGATATCACTGGTCAATCCGCCCTGCTGTCGCTCACTGGCACCAGCCAGTTTGATCTCCCAGCTCAACACTGTGACATGAATTTTAACGTGCGCATTACCGACGGCTGGCGTGGCAACGAGCAGTTGGTGGACATTTTAAAATCCACCAGCGTGCCGCTGCGTATTTACGGCCCGATCAATAACCTGAGCTATCAACTGCAAGTCGATCAGTTACTGCGTAAACGCCTTCAGGATGAGATGAAAAAGCGGCTCAATGAGTGGGCAGATAAAAACCAGCAGAGCCAGACCAGTAAAGGGCTAAAACAGCTTCTCGACAAGCTTTGATTCGCCTATGGCGCGATCTTGAGGCCGAGGACGATAAATCGGGGGGACTTATCATTTCCGTCCCTCTTTACCAATCAAGAACGGCGTCCTTCATTCCCGCGAAGGCGGGAATCTCTCACAAACTCAACCTGCATCTTCTGCCTGTGTTCCTCGGTCTATGCTGAGAACGACAGTGGGGTTGCCACGTTAACAACGCGCGTTCCTGTTTTTTTTCTTTCAATACACCAATAGCCAGTTTATTAACCTTATCTCCTTTGCGGAAATAAACTTTACTTCTTTGATCTTTGCCATTTGTAGTTTTTCTACAAATCAGTAAACTTCCCTGCTTTTATCACGTTTTCTTATACCAGAGCGCTATTTGATGTCTGCCCGTCAGGCATTTGTTTACGTTCACTTTTGACAGAGAAACATCATGATCGAACTCCTTATAGGTGTCATTGTGACGGTGCTGGTGGGCCGTTACATCATTAAAGGCTATTCCGCGACCGGCGTGCTGATGGCGGGCGGGCTGTTGCTGCTGCTGATTAGCGTAGCGATGGGGAAAAGCGTACTGCCCGCCAGTGCAAAATCCACAGGGTGGGGCTTAACAGATATCGTTGAGTACGTCAAAATTCTGCTGATGAGCCGTGGTGGTGACCTCGGCATGATGATCATGGTGCTGTGTGGTTTTGCCGCCTACATGACGCACATTGGTGCCAATGACGTTGTGGTAAAACTGGTTTCACGCCCGCTGAAAGTGATCAACTCCCCTTATTTGCTGATGATTGCCGCCTATTTTGTTGCCTGCCTGATGTCACTCGCTGTGTCATCTGCCACCGGATTGGGTGTGTTGTTGATGGCAACGCTGTTCCCAGTCATGGTGAACGTAGGCATCAGTCGTGGCGCGGCGGCGGCGATCTGCGCCTCGCCAGCGGCATTGATTCTGTCGCCGACCTCTGGTGACGTGGTGCTGGCGGCACAGGCATCGCAAATGAAGCTGGTAGATTTTGCCTTTAAGGTGACACTGCCGATCTCCATTGCCGCCATTGTATCGATGGCGATTGCCCACTTCTTCTGGCAGCGCTATATCGACCGAAAAGAGAACATCAGCCACGAAATGGTCGAAGCGAAAGACATTGAAACCAATGCGCCGCGCCTGTATACCATTTTACCGTTTACACCGATCATTGGTGTGCTGATTTTTGATGGCAAGTGGGGGCCAGAACTGCACATTATCACTATTCTGGTGATCTGCATGCTGCTGGCAGCCGTTTGTGAGTTCCTGCGTTTCTTTAATGCCAAAACCATTTATGCTGGCCTGGATGTGGCCTACAAAGGAATGGCTGAGGCCTTTTCCAGCGTCGTCGTCCTGTTGGTGGCGGCCGGGGTGTTTGCACAGGGGTTGAGCACCATCGGCTTTATCAGCGGTTTGATTGGGTTGGTGCAATCTTTTGGCAGCGGCGCATTGCTCATCATGCTGGTGCTGGTGGTGATCACCATGTTGGCGGCAATGACCACTGGGTCGGGTAACGCGCCGTTCTATGCGTTTGTCGAACTGATCCCAAAGTTAGCTTCACAGATGGGGATCAACCCTGCCTACCTGGCGATCCCGATGTTGCAAGCCTCTAACCTTGGCAGAACCATTTCTCCGGTGTCCGGTGTGGTAGTGGCGGTAGCCGGGATGGCAAAAGTCTCGCCGTTCGAAGTGGTAAAACGCACATCAGTGCCGGTGTTGGTTGGGCTGATTGTGGTAGTGGTTGCTACGGAAATCTTGATTCCGGCGTAAGATATAAGCATCCCTCACTGTTTATCGGTGGGGGATGTTAATGAACTCTTCCCGAATTCGTTGCAAACAGCGGCGTATCGCTGCACTTTTATTGATGATGATATCTGTCATTGATGCAGGCTCTGTTTGAAATCTGCCAAAATTTCTGCACGCTCTTGCTGCAAATGTTGATACATGGAAAGCGTGGTCATCTCGAAGTGCTCTGCTTCCTGATTGCGTTGATACAGACACACTCCGTGACGAATAATCTCCATGCGCAATACCGTTGACGCTTGTCTAAGGTCAACCAGATCGACATCACGATGCAGCGTGTTGGCTATTTCGCCAGCAAGGTTCCAGCGATAAACGGGATCGAGAGGGTCTTGCGCCAACACGGCAACATCGATATCGCTATCAGGACCCGCAGTTCCTGTCGCATGAGAGCCGAACAGGTAAATAAGGCTGACAGTAGGTATTGCCTCTTTTATCAAACTGATTAATGCATCACGCATAAGATATCTCCGCTTTGCGGTAATTATACCTCATAATCCTGCTCAGGCGTGTGCTCCTGAGTGATGGCCACTTTAACAATACGGTGGCTCTCCATGCTTACTATCTTGAAGCGATAGCCGTCGATAGTGAGCTCATCACCCTCTTGCGGCACGCGCTGCGAATACTCCATCATCAACCCGGCCAGCGTGTAATATTCACGTTTTTCATCCAGCGTAAGCGGGATGTACATGGCGAGATCTTCCAGTGGCGTATAGCCGTTGGCAATCCAACTGCCATCTTCATTTTGCGTGATGTCGTGACGCGCATCGACATCCTCTCCTTCGACCGGCAGATTCCCGGCAATGGTTTCCATTACATCGCTCAGCGTAACAATGCCTTCCACCGAACCAAACTCATCCACCACAAAAGCGAAATGGGTTTTTGCCGTTCTGAACTGCTCTAGCGCCTGCAGCAAAGAGATTTGCTCAGGGAACACCAGCGGTTGGCGTACCAGCTTATGCAGATCGAGCGTTTCATGGCGCAACTGTTGTTGCAGCAGAGAAGCCACGTGCACGATACCTACGGGTTCATCAGAGGTCGGGCTATCCATCACCACCAACCGAGTGTGAGGGCTTTTCTCCAGCAGCGCTGCCAGCGCATCCTGTGAAGATTGAAGTTCAACGGCGGTGATATCATGGCGAGAGGTCATGATGCTGCTCACGCTACGTTGGCCCATACCGAGCACTCGCTCGATCATGCGCCGTTCCTGACGGTTGAACACCGCATTACCGCTTTGAGCGTTGTCACCAATCAGGTCCGAGGTCTGGTTATTTAATTCCGCATCCTCATGCTCGCCGCGCAAGATTTTCAGGATCACATCGGCGGTACGTTGGCGCAGTGGCACATCAGAGGTGAGAAAACGGCGTCGGTTAAACTGGGCGACTTGGTTTAGCACCTCAATCAATACGGAGAAACCGATCGCTGCATAGAGGTAACCTTTGGGAATATGGTAGCCAAAGCCATCCGCCACCAAACTAAAGCCGATCATCAGCAAAAAGCTGAGGCAGAGGATGACAATGGTAGGGTGGGCGTTTACAAACCGGGTTAATGGCTTGCTGGCGAGCAGCATCAGCCCAATGGCGATGGTCACGGCAGACATCATCACCAGCAGGTGATCCGTCATGCCGACGGCGGTGATCACTGAATCAATTGAGAAGATGGCATCCAGAATCACAATCTGTGTCACAACAGCCCAAAAGCGTGCTCTTTTACGCTGCCCGTGCTGCTCCTGATCTCTGCCTTCTAACCGTTCATTAAGCTCTACCGTGGCTTTGAACAGCAGAAATAGCCCACCAATCACCATAATGATATCGCGCGCACTAAACGGCTGCTGAAATAGCGTGAATAATGGGGCGGTGAGCGACACCAGCCAGGACATAGAAGCAAGCAGCACCAAGCGCATCAACAGCGCAAGTGACAAGCCCACAACGCGGGCGCGATCTCTGAGTTTTTCGGGGAGTTTTTCCGCCAGAATGGCAATAAAGACAAGATTATCGATACCTAATACCAGTTCCAACACCACAAGCGTTGCCAAACCGGCCCAGATAGTGGGATCTGCGATCCACTCCATATAAATTTTTTCACCTTCATCAACCAGAACCGATACAGGGTAGCAGTGCAGCCCGCATTGAACCAGCATTTGTAGGGATAATCCCTGCCTGGCAATATTGGCATAAAATCATTGCAAGTATATACCCTAAATAATTCAAGTTTCAGGAAGGCGGCAAGTGAGCGAATCCCGATGAGCTTACACAAGTAAGTGATTCGGGTGAGTGAACGCAGCCAACACACCTGCAACTTGAAGTATGACGGGTATAATTACTTTATTTACAATTATTTAGCATTATAACCTGCTGATTTGAAATCGCTAACTTTCAAAAAACGGTATCTCGCCGTACGCAAGAGTGCTAACATTTGTAAGGATTTATTAAATAATACCGTTTTGTTTGAAAAACACTCAAATTTAAAAAAGACATGTGATTTCTTAAGGTTATTGCGGTTTTGTTACGCGGGTTAGGCCTAATCTGAAAATCTTTGTAAATCCACGAACTTCCTGTACATCGTGAAATGTGCTGCATACTATATTGGCTTGCGCGACGCTATAAGGTCATTTTCTGAAAGTTTCGCGGTTTTTTTTGCTTGACTAGCCCGTAAAAAATAAATTCGTACCCAGGAATCATAATGAGGTCCATGGACGGTATTCCGTATTTTAACAGCACGTTGGCGGCTATAAGCCAAGGGCGGTAGCGTGCCTGTGCGAAGTAACTTAACGGTTGATGATGGTGCAAAAATGCAAGATATTACGGTTATCTTCATCGGTGCTTTTATTGCGCTTTTTCTGGCAAGAAAAACGGCAATAAAAGTAGGGCTCGTTGATAAACCGAACACGCGTAAGAACCATGATGGTCATATCCCGTTGGCAGGGGGAATCTCTCTCTATTCCTCGCTATGGCTTCTGTATGCATTACATCCCTCTTGGTTACCTGAATTTCCTCTCTATATGGTTTGTGCCAGTGTACTTTTCTTTGTCGGTATTCTGGACGATCGCTTTGACCTTCCTGTTCTTCCACGCATAATCTTGCAGGCCGCTGTGGCCAGCCTGATGATCTATTTCGATCTTTTTATCTCTACGGCTGGCAATATTCTGTTTGGTTATGGGCTAATGCTCGGCATGGCCGGGTACCTTATTACTGTATTTGCAGTATGGGGGGCGATCAACGCGTTTAACATGATCGATGGCATGGATGGGCTGCTTGCAACACTCTCCAGCGTGACGTTTGCGGCATTGTCTGTGATGTTCTATCTGGGCGGTCACAATGCGTTGGCGTTATGGAGTTTATGTGTATTGGTGGCATCTACCCCTTACCTTGTGCTTAATCTTGAGCTCATCTGGGGGAGAAAATTTAAGGTTTTTATGGGAGATGCCGGCAGCACACTGGTTGGATTTACGGTTATCTGGCTATTGATTCTGGCGACGCAGGGAGCGACGGCAGTTATGCGCCCAGTAACCGCACTGTGGTTTATTGCGATTCCATTGATGGACATGGCTGTGATTATTATCCGCCGGATTCGACGGGGTGACAGTCCATTTAAGCCGGATAATGAACACTGCCATCATATTCTGATGCGTGCGGGGCTGAGTAACGTTCAAGCGTTAGTAGTGATAGGATGTGTGGCGCTGGTGTTTGCAGCATTTGGAATGCTTGGTGAGCATGCAGGGTTCTCAGAGTCTGTTATGCTTAGCTTGTTTTTGCTAGTGTTTATTGGCTATTTCTGGTCAATTACCCGGGCATGGCGTTTGTTGGCATGGTGGCGGAGCAATACGGAGCCCTCTTCTGAAATGCACGGGAAAATTGGATAAGCCGTACTGAACACGTAAATTACCCGTTTTTACAGCCGTAACTCATGGAATCAATAGCACCCGACTCATCTATGATAGAGAAAGATAATCGGCGGCGACTTATAACTTATTAAAAGTGATGGCATAAACAGGATGATAGCTTACAAAAGAAAAGTGATACCGTTGATGGTATCTGCCGTGTTGCTGAGCGGTTGTACCATTATTCCTGGTTCGCATTTGACAACCAGTGGCAAAGAAGTGATTAAACAGCAGGATGCAGATTTCAACATCAGTAAACTGGTCAACGTTTACCCGATGACGCCCTACTTGATTGAGAAAATGCGAGCAAAACCGCTGGTCGCACAAGCTAACTCAGCATTGGATCGTGAACTGCAAAGCTACGAATATCATATAGGCGTCGGTGACGTGCTGATGATAACCGTATGGGATCACCCGGAGTTGACGACTCCAGCGGGTACTTACCGTACTGCCGCAGATACCGGCAACTGGGTCCACTCGGATGGCTCTATCTTCTATCCCTATATTGGCAAGGTTAAAGTAGCCGATAAAACAGTTACTCAGGTGCGTGACGAGATAATGACCCGTCTGGCGCAGTATATTGAATCGCCACAGGTGGAAGTGAGCATCGCTGCATTCCGTTCGCAGAAAGTGTATGTTTCTGGTGAAGTGGCCACTTCTGGTCAGCAGGCTGTCACTAATGTGCCGCTCACCATTCTGGATGCTATCAATAAAGCGGGTGGGCTGACAGAGAACGCCGACTGGCGCAACGTGGTGCTGACCCACAACGGGCAGGAAAAACGCATTTCCCTCCAGGCGCTGATGCAAAACGGTGACCTGTCTCAGAATCAACTTCTCTACCCTGGCGATATCCTTTATGTGCCGCGTAATGATGGCCTGAAGGTGTTTGTGATGGGGGAAGTGAAAAAACAAAGCACCCTGAAAATGGACCGCAGTGGCATGACGCTCACCGAAGCGTTAGGCAATGCTGAGGGGATGGATCAGGCCATGTCTGACGCCACTGGCGTGTTTGTTATCCGCCCGCTGCGCGGCACGCAAGGCCCGAAACTGGCCGATATTTATCAGCTCAACACCGCAGATGCCACCGCACTGGTGATGGGCACCGAATTCCAACTGCAACCTTATGATGTGGTGTATGTGACTACCGCACCGATTGTGCGTTGGAACCGTGTTATCTCACAACTGGTGCCGACCATCTCTGGCTTTAATGACCTGACCGAAGGTTCGCTGCGTGTGCGTACCTGGCCGTAACCATTCATTTGCACGCGAAGAACGTCATGTTTGATTCTATTTTAGTGGTATGTGTGGGTAATATTTGCCGCTCTCCGACAGGGGAGCGGTTGCTAAAACAATTGTTACCGGGCAAGAGAATCGCCTCCGCAGGGTTGGGCGCATTAGTGGAGCACGCTGCGGATGACACTGCCAGTGAAGTGGCCCGTGCGCACGGCCTCTCTCTGGAAGGACATTCTGCTCAGCAACTCACTAAATCTTTGTGTCGGGAATATGACCTGATTTTAGTGATGGAAAAAGGCCACATCGATGCTGTGGGGCGCATGGCACCGGAAGTGCGTGGTAAAACTATGCTGTTTGGTCACTGGTTGAACCAGCGCGAAATTGCTGACCCTTACCGCAAAAGCCGTGAGGCTTTTGAATTTGTTTATTTGCAATTAGAGCAGTCGGCCCAAAAATGGGCGCAGGCTTTAAATCGATAATTCTCAGAGAAACCGATGGCAGAGAAAAATTCAGTGAAAACATCTGAAATTGATCGTTCAGATGAGATTGATTTGGGGCGATTGCTTGGAACCCTGTTAGATAATCGTTGGTTAATTATTGGTGTGACGGCGCTGTTTACCATTGTGGGCATTATGTATGCCATGCTTGCCACACCGATCTATAAGGCGGATGCGCTGATTCAGGTGGAGCAAAGCGGCGGCGATTCTTTGCTGAAAGATATTTCCAGCATGTTACCTGATGCCAAACCACAGTCTGCGGCAGAGATCGAGCTAATTAAATCTCGTATGGTGATGGGGAAAACTATCACTGATCTTATGCTGGATATTCATGTTGAAGAGAAATACTTTCCGATTGTAGGAAAAGGTATTGCTCGTTTGACGGGAGTTGAACCGAGCAAGATTGCCGTATCTCGCTTGGATGTGCCAGAAAGTTGGCAAGATGAATTGTTGACATTGACTGTTATTGACCGAGAAAATTATATCGTAACAGGCGGAGACGCTGTTTCTTTCTCTGGCAAAGTAGGCCAACTTGAAAACCATAATGGTATTTCGCTGCTCATCAGTGATATTGAAGCGTCAGATGGAACCGTTTTTCTCCTTGAAAAACAAAATCCGGTCACAGCTTTGACTGAATTACTCGATAACTTCTCTGTGGCTGATAAGGGTAAAGATACAGGAGTGCTGGGGCTGAGTTTAGAGGGAGAAGATCCTATCTTGACTACCAAGATCTTAAACAGCGTCAGTCAGAATTACTTGCAACAAAACGTTGAGCGTAAGTCTGAAGAAGCAGGGAAAAGCCTCGAATTCTTAAAAGAACAATTGCCGAATGTACGCAGTAGCCTGAACGATGCTGAGAATAAATTAAACAGTTTCCGCCAGCAAAATGATTCAGTCGATCTTTCGCTGGAAGCAAAAGCGGTGCTGGATACCATGGTTTCCGTTGAGTCTCAGCTTAACGAATTGACTTTTAAAGAAGCTGAAATATCCAAACTCTATACCCGTGAGCACCCCGCCTACCGTGCGTTGATGGAAAAGCGTAAAACCTTGCAGCAGGAGCGAGATAAGCTTAACAAACGTGTAGGTGCAATGCCGAAAACCCAGCAGGAGATTTTGCGCTTAACCCGTGATGTGCAGGCTGGGCAAGAAGTCTATATGCAACTGCTGAACAAGCAGCAGGAACTGAGCATTAACAAAGCCAGCACCGTAGGTAACGTGCGCATTATTGATAATGCTGTGGTTCAGCCTAAACCAGTAAAACCTAAGAAAGCTTTGATTGTACTCTTAGCGATGATCTTAGGTGGAATGGCATCAACAGCGTTTGTGATTCTAAAAACATTGTTGCATAAAGGCATTGAAAGCCCTGAACAGTTAGAAGAGTTGGGTATTAATGTGTATGCCAGTGTGCCGCTTTCAGAGTGGCAGCAGAAAAAAGATAAAGCACTGCTGGCAAAGGGTAAGAAAAGTAATACGCGTGCTACGGAGTTGCTTGCAATTGGTAACCCCGCTGATTTGGCTATTGAAGCTATTCGAAGCCTGCGTACCAGCTTGCATTTCGCGATGATGGAAGCAAAAAATAATGTGCTGATGATTTCGGGTGCCAGCCCTTCCATTGGTAAAACGTTTGTCAGTGCCAACCTGGGAGCAGTGATCGCTCAAGCAGGGCAGCGGGTGCTGATTGTTGACTGTGACATGCGCAAAGGTTATGCCCATGAACTTATGGGGGCGCAGAGCACCAATGGCCTTTCTGATATTCTCTCTGGCCAGATTAACGTTAAAGATGCTGTGCGAAAAACTCATGTTGATAACATGGATTTTATTCCGCGTGGGCAAGTGCCGCCAAACCCTTCTGAATTGCTTATGCACAGCCGTTTTGCAGAGTTTATCAAGTGGACGGCTGAACACTACGACTTGGTTCTGCTGGATACACCGCCTATTTTAGCGGTGACTGATGCAGCTATTATTAGCCGTCACTCAGGCACTTCTTTACTTGTTGCTCGCTTTGAAATGAATACGGTGAAAGAAATTGAAGTGAGCATTCGCCGCTTTGAACAAAATGGCGCTGAAATTAAGGGCGTGATCCTTAATGCCATTGTTAAACGAGCAGCAAGTTATTATGGGTATGGTAATTATCATTATTATACCTATGATTATAAATCTGATAAGAAAAGCTAATGTACTAAGAGTGACCTACCACCATGATATATAGGGGGGTAGGTCACGCGAGGCTGACTTTTATTTAGGAATAAATTAACTGTTCGGCTGAAATTTTTTGTCATAATTGATTTGTCTTAGTATTTATTTAATTGTCAGGTATTTAAATGCGTTAGGATAGAAAAGAATAAAAATAGAAATAAACTTTATGTCTCTGGGAATTAATTTATAAAACATTACTGCTATATACATTCTGAGTTTGTTAATCATTATATTTATTCTTCGCTAAAACTTCTGGTTTTATCCTATTTCATTGCATAAATATATAAAACGAATAAAGATAAACTTTATTGTGCATTTTATTATTTAAAATAAAAGAGAGAAAAGATGATTAAAAGACAAGGGGATTTTATATACTCCAATGCTTCAATCATTTCAATATTACAGCGGCTTTCTGATATAGCTATAATATTGTTAAGTACTTTATTTGTTTCATTTTTTATTTATGGTGATGTTTTTCTAAAGCACTGGTTGATTGCTTTTATTAGTCTCTCGACATTTCAAATGGTTGGTGGTATTACCGATTTTTATCGCTCGTGGAGAGGAATTAGTTTTAGGCTTGAAATGTATTCATTAGTCAGGAATTGGTTGCTAAGTGTTATCTTTAGTGCGGGTGTTCTTTCTGTTATTCCTAGTCTATTTATTGATTCTAATTATTATTTAATGTGGTTTTTTGTTTCATTAATAGGGTTTTATTTGGCTCGGATATCTATCCGGATAATTGTCAGATATTTAAGAACATTGGGTTATAATCAGAGGAAGGTTGTGATTGTTGGTGACTCCGTTGCCGGTGCTCATTTAATTCAGAGTATTATAAATGCACCTTGGGTAGGGTTACATGTAATAGGTTATTATATGCCAGATAAAAATTCTGTTTCTGATGCATATAATAGTTTGAGTATTGAATGGTTGGGCGGTATTGATGAGTTAATAACTAGTGCGCGGAATGGTAATATAGATAAGGTGTATATTACATTGCCGATGAATGAATCCAAGCTCATCAATCACATACTTAGGGAGTTATCTGATACAACCTGTACTGTATTGTTAGTACCAGATATATTCACATTTAATGTATTGCGCTCTCGTAGTGAAACAGTAAACGGTATATCTGTAATATCACTCTATGATACGCCAATGAGCGGGATAAATAGAATTATAAAAAGAGTAGAAGATATCGTTATTTCTTTATTGATAATATTACTGATTTCTCCAATACTTTTAATTATCGCTATGTTGATTAAATGGACTTCACCAGGTCCGGTTATTTTCAAGCAGATGCGTTATGGTTTGGATGGCAAGGCAATAGAAGTGTGGAAGTTTCGTAGTATGACCGTAATGGAAAATGGTGATGATGTCATACAGGCGAAAAAAAACGATCCACGTTTAACTCCGATCGGTGGGTTTCTCAGGAAAACATCGTTGGATGAGTTGCCTCAATTTTTTAATGTCATATTAGGCGATATGTCAATTGTTGGGCCTCGTCCACATGCTATTTACCATAATGAACAGTACAGAAAATTGATTGATGGTTATATGCTACGTCATAAAATGAAACCGGGTATTACTGGTTGGGCACAAATAAATGGCTGGCGAGGGGAAACAGATACTCTCGAGAAAATGGAGAAGCGAATAGAGTTTGATCTTGAGTATATTCAGTCATGGAGTGTATGGTTGGATGTGAAAATTATATTTTTCACGATTTTTAAGGGATTTGTTAATAAATCTGCTTACTAAGTTTTCGACGCAATTGTTGTCGAAAATTAAATGTTATATTGAATCTCTTGTTGTTCCGATTTTTTTAATAAAACGGTTAGCCTCGATGTCTATGACTATTTAAAAATGTAATACCAACCTGGGAATAGGTATTTGAAGGCGTTATTGAGGAGTTGTATTAAGTGAAAGTTTTGATTACTGGTGGTGCGGGTTTTATCGGTAGCGCTTTGGCTATTGCTCTAGCGAAACGTGGTGATGAAGTTGTTGTGCTGGATAGTCTTTCTCCACAAATCCATGGGGAAGTTCCTGAGTCTTCAGCATTAGTACAACGATTACCTAAAACCGTACGGTTTGTAAAAGGGGATGTGCGTAACCGCAATGATTGGGCTAAAGTATTGCCTGGTTGTGATGCTATCGTCCATCTGGCTGCCGAAACAGGTACCGGACAATCCATGTACGAAATTGATCGTTATGTTGATGTCAATGTGCGTGGCACTTCGCTGATGCTAGATCTTCTGGCCAAGAAAGAATTTGGAAGTGAGTCCGTCAGGCGCGTTGTAGTGGCTTCATCGAGAGCAATATACGGTGAAGGCAAGTACCAAGGACGCAACGGTTTTGTCTACCCTGAAGCGCGAAATCTCTCAGATTTGGAAAATGGCATTTTTGAATGCCGAGACCCTGAAACTGGCGATATTGCTAAGCTTGTACCAACGGATGAGACCTCGCTAATCCACCCGAGTTCTATCTACGGTATTACCAAACAAGTACAAGAGCAGCTCGTGCTGACCAGTGGTACGGCTTTGGGCGTTGGTTCTGTAGCGCTGCGTTATCAAAATGTGTATGGTCCAGGACAATCGCTGAAAAATCCGTATACAGGTATTCTCTCAATATTTTCTACGTTATTGCTGCAAGGCAAGGATGTGAACATATTCGAGGATGGAAAAGAAAGTCGAGATTTTGTCTACATTGATGATGTTGTTGCCGCAACGATTGCAGCTGTAGATTCCGACGTCACTGGGGTTGCCTATAACGTCGGTACTGGTGAATCGGTTGATGTACTGACCGTAGCAAATACATTAAAGGCGAACTACGGTAAAGGCGGAAGCATTCGTATATCAGGAAATTTCCGTGTGGGTGATATTCGACATAACATGGCTGATCTCAGTAAGGTGAAGAGGGAGATCGGTTTTGTATCTCAAGTATCATTTGATGAAGGAATTAAAGCTTTCTGTGATTGGGTAAAAACACAAGAAATCAGTGATTCGGGTTATGAACGCTCTGTGACTGAAATGCGTGAAAAGGGTCTGTTAAAATGATTGCTATGTATACGTGCCTGGAGGGGATCGAATGACCCTATCAGGTAAACGGATCCTGTTTATAGCGCCTATGTTTTTTGGCTATGAGAAGTTGATAAAGGACGAATTGGAGCGAAAAGGGGCGCTTGTTGACTATTTTAACGATCGCCCAGACAATTCATTTTTAACAAAGTCATTGGTTCGTATCGATCGCCGATTGCTGGCTAAGAAAACAAATCGTTATTATGAAAATATAATCAAGGTAACGAACAGCCATTTATACGATTATATTCTTATTGTGCGTGGTGAAGCAATTTCTCAGTCAATGTTACGTAAGTTGCGGCTGACACAGCCGCAAGCTCGCTTATGTTTGTATTTATGGGATTCGATGCACTACAACCCGAACGCACGGAACATTTTAAACGAATTTGATTGCGCTTTTTCTTTTGACCGATCCGATGTCGAGAATAACTCACGACTTGAATTCTTACCGTTGTTTTACGGTCGGGATTTTGATCGTTCTGCTGCATGGACAGGCCCTCATACTTATGATGCCTGTTTTATCGGTACAATTCATACCGATCGCTATAAAGTGCTAGAAAAAATTCTTGATGATCTGAAGTCTCGTGAGCGCCGTGTATTTGTATTTTGTTATTATCCATCACGAATATTGTATCGGCTACGGGCCTTTATCGACCCTGGTTTCCGTCGATTTGGCAAAAAGTACGTGAGTTTTGTGGGTATGAAACTTTCGGATGTTGTTGATAAAATTGCAGACAGTAAGGCTGTAATTGATGTGAATCGCCCAGATCAACTTGGGCTTACCATGAGAAGCCTGGAAGCTGTTGGAGCACAGCGCAAGTTGATCACAACTAATGCTGATATCGTCAATTATGACATTTACAATCCAAATGCTGTATTGGTTGTCGATCGGAGCCATCCATATATTGATGATGTATTTCTGACAGAAAATAGCTTGCCGTTCTCTTCGGAGATTCGAGATAGGTATTCGGTTTCTGCATGGGTTGATAGGATTTTTCAATGAGATATCTTAGCGTCATCTATTATGATACTTTCGCGAGGTTTTTCTGTGCGATTGAAGACGCCGTAAAAGTTAAAGACCCCGACGCTGAATTTTTACATTTGGCTATTTTTCCAAGTGGTTGGTTGTATATGAAAAGCCAAGGGAGGAATGTTCGGTTACTCCCTTGGCAGATTTGTAAATCTCCTCAAACTGATATCAACTTATCTGTCAACAAGCAGGAACTTGACGCAGTCGCATATTACCATGCGGTTACTGGTAAGCGTTTTGGAGAGAAATATCTATATGCTTTAAGGCGTAGAGCGCAAAGATATATAACAACAATGGCTTCATATGTGGAAAATTTTAGACCAGATGTTGTTCTCTTTTCTGGGGATACGCGTATTGCCTGTGAGTCACTATCTTTTTACTTGGACCGTAGTGGTTACACTGGAAGGCGCTATTTCTTCGAACAAGGTCCAAATGGTACGACTATTTTCGATACTCGCGGTGTAAATGCTAACTGTTCCTTTAGAGAGTCGGTAGCTGAATTGACAGGCAGTGGTTATTCTCCTGAGGCAGTTGCCAGACCTAAGCGCTTTAAACGTAATCCAATCTTTCGAGGGATTGATTACGCTTTAATCGGCTTATTACGGCCATTTAATGCTGTTCCTCCGGAATGGGATACCATGTCACTAGCGAAATATCCAACATCTGATTATCAGCAGTGTCTGGATTCAGGCCGCGGAAATATGCAAGAAAATATTAAGCATATTCTTGTTGCGCTTCAGGTGCCTGATGATGCGAATAATATTCATCATAATCCGTTGGGTTTAGGTGACAGAGAGTTTGTCAGTATGGTGATGGCTGCTGCTGAAGGGCTACCTTATCCCGTTAGGGTTCGTGAGCATCCTTTATACAAACAGCGGTATAGTGGTGAGATGTATGAATTGTTGAGTCGATCGCAGCGCACAACTTTGTCTGAAGCCAGTTTGGATGATGATCTGTCTAACGCAGTTGTTGTGGTTACTGTAAACTCGATGACTGGGTTAGATGCATATCTGCGTAGATTACCGACAATTGTGCTCGGAAATGCTTTTTACGATCATCTCCCAGGCATAACTCGGGTAATGGATGTATCTTCTTTGCAGTCTTCTATTGTGGAACTTTCTGCTGGTGGTTTGAATATGCTTTTAACTGGTCGTGATCCACTAGCTATTTTCGCTGAGTTGCGTGCTCGTTATTTTATTCCGGGTCATTATTTAGATGATTCTTTAGAGATTACTGCGCAGCGTATTGCTGAGAAACTTGTGTAAATGAATTCTAAGAGTGTTTATTTAGGTATTTTTTCGAATGTCGTGGGCAATCTGCTGATGCTCTGCGCTACCATACTATTGACTCGAATATTGACAGCTGAAGAGTTTGGTCAGTTTCGAGTCGGTTCCAACTTTGGTACGCTAGTGATACCCTTTCTTGCTTTAGGAGGAGAAAGGTTGATTAGTCGGATAATTCAAAGCAGTGGTGAGAACAAACTACCGGTTTCTCAGGCGTTGTTCACCATTTTATTCATTGTTTTGTGTGGAACATTTTTGCTAGTAGTTCTTTATCCCGTGATTGCTCACTATGTGCTTGATGGTAATGTGCCGGCTAGTGTGTATTTTTTTAGCGTTGCTATTATACCGATAACCATTACTTATAATTTGGCAAACACTATTTGGCGTCATATTGGCAGTACTTCTGCCGCACAAATACATCTGAACTTTACCCAGAGACTGTTGCGTGCTCCTTTATTGATAGGTACTGCACTTCTGTCGCCAATGGCATGGTCAGCTTCATTAGCAATGCTGGTTGCACAATCTTTATCGCTTATACAGATTCGGAAAAACTTACAAGCTTATCCATTGCGTGGCATGGGAAGAATTGTGCCGATATTAAAGCGAAATTTTAAAGAGCTATCTGTCATTGGTTTACCAATTGCTGTTATGGCTTCAGTGGATAGGCTAGATGTTTTATTAGTAAATGCTGTTATGGGGGTTGACCGTGCTGGCAGTTATGACTTGGTTTATATGTTATCGTTGACAGCAATGTTTCCTGCTATGGCACTATCAAAAACCAGTGAACCATTTTTGTTTGAATTGAAAGGGGATAAAGAACGTCAGAATCGATTAAAGCAACTTCAGATTAGGACTTTTTTGGTATCTTGCATGGCTGTTATAGGTATTGCCGTCACAGCCCCGTTCTTTGCTTACTTTCTTGGTAATGCAGGGCCTGATTTTGCTAAGGCGGCACTTATACTTTCTGCCGGACTCGCGTTCTCTAGTGCCCATGGGCCAGTAATAGAGTATCTACAAATTAATGGGAAGGCTAAATTAGTCCTAATAGTCACTGTATTGTTACTGCTCTTTTTTTTAGCACTTAAGTATATTGTCGCTTCAGAAAATTCCTTAGTTGGTGTCGCAGCATTAGCTGGTTTGTTTTATTTTTCGTTAAGAATGATTTTGTCTTTGTATATTTTTTTCTCAGAGCGAATGCTTATGTCTCATCCAATAATTATAATGTTTTCATTTTTATGCTATGTGTTTGTAGTGATCTTAATTGGGGGTTTTTAGTGAAAATTCCTGCAATGATAATTATTGATGTGTTCTGTGCACTATTTTTTTTGAGCGGTTTACTGATTGGGGATTATGGTATTAACCATATTGTTATTCCTCTTTTTTTGATGGGATATAGTTTGTGGAAAATGTGGAAGTTACGTGACTCTATTGAGCTTGCTTTTCTTCTTATGTTTTCGATTACATATCCATTGTTTTGGTTTTTGTCAATTTTCCTTTCTGCTGACATCCATTATTTGTTTTATAATGTTAATTATTATTTTGTTGCTTTAGCGTTTTCTGCTCAAGGACTTTTTGTTTGTTGCTTGTTTATTGGAATGAATAATCATACTCCTGTAATAATTTCATCACATCCTAGAAAAAAGAGTTCTGTTGTTTTTTGGGGGTGTGTTTTTGTTATGTTGGCATTCTTCATTATAACAATAAATACAGTAAAGGGAAGTATATTTGAACAATCATATGATTATGAAGTTAATGATTCGTCAATTTTATTTGAATATGTTTTAATACTAATTATTATAGCGTATTCTTATTCTGGTGATACTAGGTTATATAAGCTTGTGTTGATTTTTGTATCTTTGCTTTTTGTTTTTACGCCGCTTTATTTTGGAAAAAGATTACCGGCTTCAATGGTCGCGTTTGCTTTGCTTCTTTTATTTTGGCGGCCAAAAAGTATTAAGTATGTAATGTTTATTTTCTTTCTTGGGTTTTTATTTTTATCTATGCTTGCCATATTCAGAGTTGGTGAAGGTGGTCTTTCTATTATTGAGATATTACTTAACATCGGTGATAGTGGAGCCATGAGGAATAATCAAGGTGGAGTTGTTTACTCCTCAGCAGCATACATGAAATTAACTGAGGTTGGAATCTTTGATATATATTTTGGACTCGAGTCAGTGATTAATGTATTACTTTCAATTTTCTTGCCTTCATCAATGGTTGAACAGTCAGCATATATTAATATAGCTGCTATGAAATATATACCAATACCTGGGAATGGAGGGTTTCCTGGTGTTAGTTTTTATATTTGGGGAAGAGGTTTAGGTGTTATAATTATAGGGTTGTTTTTAGGGCGCTTGATGTATCGATCACGCTATAATTATACGTCAGCAGTTTATGTTAGTTTTCTTTTTTTTACTTTTCCTCGCTGGATGGCTTATAATGTGAATATTATCTTTAAGGCTGGAGCATTGCTTATGATTGGTTGGTTGTTGGTGAGGTTGATTATACAAGCATCACATAAAAAGAGTTATTCTCATAAAATAAGTAGTCATCATAATTAGTGGGTTTTTTATGAGTTTTTTCTTTAAAACATTATGGTTTATTAGAGCTTTTCTCTACCAAATAGTATTTGGTAGATTTTCTATGCCTGGTTATATCGGTGCCCCTATTTTTCTTTTCGGTATTAAAAGAATTTTCATTGATAGATATGTGCGAATTTTCCCTGGAGTTCGTATCGAGTGTCATGGGCAAGGTAGACTGTTTATACATAGAAACGTATCAATAGGGCAGGGATTTCATGTTACATGTATGGGGGATTTACATATACGCGAGGGAGTTTTAATTACGGGATATGTAACGGTTACTGATATTGAGCATGAGTATGAGGTTATTGATCTTCCTGTTTTATCACAGCCTATGGTTTATAAAAAAACAGAAATTGGCGAAAATTCTTTTATAGGTATGGGTGCTCGTATTCAAGCTGGTACGATTCTTGGAAAAGGTTGTGTTGTGGGTGCGAATGCAGTTGTGAGAGGAATTTTTCCTGACTATTCAGTTATTGTAGGTGCCCCCGGGAGGGTTATCAAACGCTATAACCCAGAGACTTCATCTTGGGAACGTGTTTGCGATCCGGACAAACATTCCCAATGTCGATAATAGATAAGTGAAGAATGGCAAATATGAGTACGGTATTTGATACTAACCTTGATTATGTCGCAATTGCACGTCATGTTTTTAATATTGAGTCTAAAGCCGTTGCTGGGCTTTCTAATAACTTGGATGAGCAATTTAATTGGGCTGTTAGATATATTCTTGAGTCTAAAGGTCGGATTATTATCTGTGGTATGGGAAAATCAGGGATAATAGGTAAGAAAGTTGCAGCAACGATGGCAAGCACCGGTACGCCCAGTTTTTTCATGCATCCTGGTGAGGCTTATCATGGCGATTTGGGAATGGTAACGCATGAAGATGTATTTGTTGCCATTTCTAATTCAGGCGAAACCGACGAAGTTGTTAAGTTGTTACCCTTCCTGAAGGATAACGGTAATATTTTGATTGGTATCACAGGGAATCCGGATTCAACATTGGCGCGTGCTGCTGATTGCCATCTTAATGTACATGTCAAGCAAGAGGCATGCCCGCTGCAATTGGCACCAACGTCTTCTACCACCGCCACCTTGGCAATGGGTGATGCGTTGGCGATAACCCTGATGGAAGCTCGTGGTTTCAAGCCTGAGAATTTTGCCCGTTTCCACCCCGGTGGCTCACTTGGAAGACGTCTACTCAGCAAAGTTGAGTATGAGATGTTCAAGGGTACGCTGCCTTTAGTGGAGGAAGATACACCCTTAATGGATGTTATTGCGACAATAACGCGCTCTAGCCTGGGGCTTGCCATCGTTCGTACCAAAGACAACTGGGCTGTGATTACCGATGGCGATGTCCGGCGAGCACTGGAACAGCACGGCAAAGACTTTTTTGATCGCAGAGCGGTTGAGGTGATGACCCGTAATCCTGTACGTGTTGCTGTTGGTACGCGTACGGAGGATGCGTTGCAATTAATGGAGCGGCGAAAAATTTCTGCATTACTTGTTTTCGAACGCGATAATCTGGTAGGTATTTTTAAAAAATGACAACGTAATTAACTATCCAATCTTATGGCCAGGTTAGCTTTCGCATGTTCCTTCTATTAAATATAAATTAATTAATTTTTTGATTATTTACTCTTGAATGAAAACTGATTTTATAGAGTGTTGAAAGCGATAGTTATTTATTTTATTGATATTCTCTTCAAATATAGTGGGTAAGGGTTTAATTATGGAAGTTGTGATTTCAAAAAATATAGTAGTTTCAAACCAACGCCCGTTTGTATTATTCGGCGGTATTAATGTTTTGGAAGATTTAGATTCAACGTTATCGGCTGTTGAACACTATGTCAATGTAACGAGTAAACTTGATATCCCCTATGTGTTTAAAGCCTCTTTTGATAAAGCAAACCGTTCATCCGTTAAGTCCTTTCGTGGCGTCGGTTTGCAAGAGGGGCTGAGAATATTTGAAGAAGTTAAAAAGCGTTTCGATGTACCGGTAATTACTGATGTTCATGAGCCAGAGCAGGCAGCTGTAGTCGCAGAAGTGGTTGATGTGTTGCAGATTCCTGCGTTTCTAGCTCGACAAACCGATTTGGTTGTCGCTATTGCAGAGACTGGGCGCGTGATAAACATCAAAAAACCGCAATTTATAAGCCCTCAGCAAATGAAGCATATCGTGAGTAAAATTCGCGAAGCAGGGAACGAAAAAATTATTCTTTGCGAGCGTGGCGCACAATTTGGCTACGATAACCTTGTGGTCGATATGCTCGGTTTCAGAGAAATGGTTGAAGCTTGCGATGGGTTGCCAGCTATATTCGATGTTACCCACAGCCTCCAACGTAGGGATCCAGGTAGTGCTGCCTCCGGTGGTCGCCGTCGACAAGTATTAGAGCTGGCAAGGTCGGGGATGGGCGTCGGATTAGCGGGGCTGTTTCTTGAGTCTCACCCCGATCCCAATAACGCACGTTGTGATGGTCCCAGTGCTCTGCCTCTGGCTGCCTTAGCGCCTTTTCTTACCCAGATCAAAGCCGTTGACGAGTTGATTAAAGGTTTGCCTGCTTTGGAGATTGAATAAGAATGGCCTCTGTGTATCAAGGGCCGATTCGTTTGGTGTTATTTGATGTTGATGGGGTGCTAACCGACGGGTCATTATACCTAGATGAACAAGGAGAGCGCTTTAAAGCATTCAATGTCAGAGATGGATTAGCTATTGCGTTGTTACATGCGCACGGTTTACGTGCAGGCGTGCTGTCAGGGAAAAGCAGTAAAGCGTTGGATTTTAGAGTCCGGCAGCTTAAATTCGATGTCGCCATGACAGGACACTTGGAAAAGCGTGAAGCTTACGAGGCAATTAAACGCGAGCAGATGTTAGATGATACGCAAATTGCTTATGTGGGTGATGATGTTGTTGATCTTCCCTTAGCTGGGCTTGTTGGCTGTTTTTACGCCCCTTCCGATGCACATTCTTTGGTACTAGAGGCTGCGGATTATGTAGTCACATCCCAAGGTGGGAAAGGGGTGGCGAGGGAGGTTGTTGAGCGTATTTTGCAAGCTGGTGGGCTTTCTCTCCAGCAGGCCTATCAGCCATTGATTGCGCAATGGGGGAGATATGATGCAGTCCAGTGAATCTAGGTTAAAAGTTGTTATTCCGGCACGCTATGGTTCCAGCCGGCTTCCAGGTAAACCATTGATCGATCTTTCTGGCAAGCCGATGATCGTGCGCGTATATGAAGCTGTCCGTTGCGCGTTGCAAGATGCAGATATTGTGGTTGCTTTCGATGACGTACGTATTCAGTCTGTTCTTCATGCCTATGATGTTCCGGGCATCATGACTGATGTTAATCATGAATCGGGCACAGACAGAACAGCAGAAGTTGTTCGAAACATAGGGTGGTCAGGTAGTGACATCATAATCAATGTGCAGGGTGATGAGCCCCTGGTTCCGGCAGCGTTGTTGCGCGCATTTGCTGATTTTTGCAGGCAATCGGCAAATTTTTCAATGGGTACAGTTTCAGTTCCCATTGAAACGATGAATCAGCTACACGATGCTAATGTTGTTAAACTTATGTGTGACAAAGATAGCCGTGCTATCACATTCTCAAGATGGGCGGTGCCATTCAATCGTGAGTTGCCTCCTGAACAGTGGGATATAAAAGCTTATTTAAGACACATTGGCATTTATGCTTATCGCGCTGATATTTTAGATAAAATCACGCAAACGCCGCCATGCCAGTTGGAGATGAGCGAAAAACTTGAGCAGTTGCGAGCACTTTGGTTGGGGATCCCTATCCATGTATTACATTGGGATGGCGCTCCACCACAGGGAGTGGATACAGCAGAAGATGTCGAGCGTGTTATCGCTATTCTGAACGCAAATGCGGTGCCTTTGGCGGGAGAATAGAGTATGAATCTAGGGGTAGTCGCAATGTTGAAGCGTCTCTTACGGAGCAACTCTATAATATTAGGCAGCACATTATGTGTTGCTATGCTACCCCATACCCTTTGGGCGGATATGGACACTTTTTGGCGTGCTAAAGGGTTAGAACAGTATGTGGTCGAATCTAATAAGGATGCGTGGATCGAAATAGTGCAATCGCCCTGTGAAGATAACCTGTCCTATTCCATCTCAGACATTATGGGACGCGAAATCGACTCCAGTAACGTAGCCAGTGTTAACTGCACATCAAAGGTAAAGTTGAATTTACCCAGTGGATATTATCATTTAAACATCAAAGGTATTGTAAAGGGTATATATTCACTTGACCCAAAAAAACTACCTGATTATTTTGGTGTTGATGCTGCATTGAATTATATTGTCAGAGATGAAACTCTTCGGTATCAATATATACAACTGTTAAAACGGATTGGTATTCATGTTGTAAGAGAAAGATTGATCTGGCTTGATCTATCTCCTAATAATGGAGGATGGGATGGCAATTATAAAACAGACAGTCTCAGAAAACAGTATCAAAACTCTAATGTACAAATATTAGAAGCTGTCCAAGTTCCGATGTTCGGTAACTTAGGATTTCCCAGTGCTGATAAAATCATGACTGATTTCCCTAAAATTACCCAAAGGTGGAAGAAGACTTGGATTGGCATAGAACCTAAAAATGAGCCCAATAATGTGCAAGGTCAAAGATTATCTGTTGAGGAAATGGTGGCATATGTAGATAGATATCTTTCATATTCCAGAGAAATGCACAATGCTATCGGTAATGATGTTTTGGTTGTTAATGGCACCTTTGCTGGCGGCCTTTATGCTAATGCGGCATTTTCTAAAACTATCTCATCACGAAAAGATTTTTTTGAGTCCAAAAGCGATTTTAGTTTTCATACCTATGAAACCGCCGAGGAACTGATACAGATATTGACTCAATATAAAGCGTGGCTCAAATCAAAGGGTTTCGCTGGTAATGTATGGATCACAGAATCAGGAAGAAATTCCTATTCTGACGATCTTGCAACGGTAAACCCACAGAATATGGATGTGGCGGTACAAATTGCAGCAAAGGCGATAGTGGGTTATAGCGCTGGGGTTAAACATTATTTTCCGTTCGTACTGCCTTTTTATACTGAAAGGGATTCCCGGGGAAGAATCAGATACTTCGGTTTGACAAGTAAAGATGGCAGCCCAAATCTGAGTCTTGCTGCTTACGTTCAAGCCGGGAAAATACTGGCCGGAGCGCCACAACGTGATGTGAAGTTTTTAGCCTTTGATCACGGATTCAAAGCGTTAATTCCCTCTGAAGAGAATATTGTTATTGCTGTATACAACAATTCAAACGAAAAAAAGGCTTTCCCCACAGGTGCTATGTATGCCGAAGGGGTTGATGGACGGAGAATTGAAAAAGGACAGGGTGATTTTTTACCTGATGAGAAATTAGTGTATTTCTATTTTTCAAAAGAAGAACATACAGCTGCAAACCATTTTTTTTCTGAAAAAATGTAATGAGTATTACGGGTATTGCCACTTTTCCAGACGGTAA
This sequence comes from uncultured Symbiopectobacterium sp., assembly GCA_964293225.1. Taxonomy (GTDB): domain Bacteria; phylum Pseudomonadota; class Gammaproteobacteria; order Enterobacterales; family Enterobacteriaceae; genus Symbiopectobacterium. The sequence continues at coordinate 28,958 of CAXYYB010000017.1, forward strand.
ACCCCTTGCCACCCACCGCCAATGTCGGTATCGTTAACGGGCACCTGCAAAATCAGGTGCCAGGATTGGAACCCTGAATCACTTCATCGATGACATAAAAGCGCATCTGCGCTTTTTTTGTGTCATGCGCTTAGCTGCATCTCTATGGTGGGCCGGGCGGGGGCATCGTAAGATGCGCCGGTGGCGGTGAGGCCGGTAGTTCCAACCCTGTTCGGTTCCACCACCCAAGAGATTGGAACCTCTGGTGGTGGGTAAATACGATACTCATCGGAGGACGCCTTATGGCGACAACCCTCAATCAAACACACCCGTTACTGACCCTGCCTTTCACTGCAGATACTGATTTCACGGTTCTGGCCGATCACTGCGAGCACTTTACTGATGCCATGCTTGAATGTAATGATGCTGCGCTGAAGTTAGCGCTGTCTGGCCGATTGGCTATCTGCCTCAGGTTATTGAAATCCACACTCAATTCTCCTGTTCCGCCTCATCTTATTGAGAGCCTGACCGTGAATGCTCTCCCTGACATGTCTGCGCGTTTTGAACCTGATTCTGAATCCCTCTGTTACTATTGCCAAACCTTGGTGCAACTGCTCACGGAGCAGAAGTTATCTTCCGAAACAACGCCGGTTGTGATTGAGTTATTGGCAGAATTGGTTTGGTATTTTTCGGCGGGTCTTAAAGCGCCGCGCTGGCTAAAAACGGATCATGGACTTAAAGAGATTGATGAAAAGCTTTTGTGATGCAGTCAGGGATGCTGAGCTGTTTAAAATAACGCTGTGGTCAGCGGCTGATTGATGATAAAGCCACTTTACCTCTCGTCATCCTCGGCGAAAGCCGGGGATCTCTGTGAGAATAAACGCGTTTCTTCTGCAGGAGATTCCCGCCTGCGCGGGAATGACGGATGTGGAGGGAGTGACGGTGGGAGTTGGGACGCTTACAGGAGGAATACCTTCCCTCAGCTTTCTCTGAGGGAAAGTGCATGTATCATGCCAGGGGCTGTGGACACAGCGTTTCTGCGCATTAATTAGGTTCATCACTCTTGCATTTATAGCTAAAAAGCTATAGTTTGATTATAGGGATTAGGCTATGAGGGATCGCAGATGTGGCACGTTGAAACAACGGGCATTTTTGATGAGTGGTTTGAAGCACAAACTCAGGCTCTTAAAGAAGATATGCTCTCTGCGATGCAGATTTTATCTGAGTATGGTCCGCAGTTAGGAAGACCCTTTGCTGATACGGTGAATGATTCTAACTTTCCAAACATGAAAGAACTCCGCATTCAGCATCAAGGTAGCCCGATCCGTGCGTTTTTTGCGTTCGATCCTTCTCGGTGTGGCATTGTGTTATGTGCTGGAGATAAAACAGGGGTAAACGAAAAGAAATTCTATAAAGATATGATTAAGCTTGCTGATGCTGAATACCGTAAGCATGTAAATAAGTAAGGAACAATTATGGCTACGCTAAAAGAACTGATGGCTAAGCAAAGCCCTGAAAGTCAGGCTCGTATTGCTGAAAAAGTTGAAGAAATGCGCCAAGTCGTTGCTTTAAATATGTTAAGAGAAGAACTTAACCTATCTCAAACGCAGATGGCTGCGGCTATGGGGGTTAAACAACCCACTGTCGCCAAAATGGAACAGGCCGATAATGATCCGAGGTTGTCCACATTGAAACGCTATGTCACAGCCTTAGGGGGTGAACTGAGTATTGATGTGAAACTTCCTACAGGAAAGAGAGTTGCATTTCATATTTGAGTGAATGATTTTCAAACGAAGTTAAGATAGTTGGTTTTTTGCATAGACGATGACAAAGCCTGCCAGCTCGTTCGTCGTCCTCGGCGTAGGCCGGGGACCTTTGGTAGGAGGAACGCGTTTAGTCTGTGGGAGATTCCCGCCTGCGCGGGAATGACGGGAGGGCAGCGGGAATGATGAGAGGGCCGCAGGAGGTATACGGTATTAGCTCATTAAGGGCATTACTCGCAGATCGTTATATTCAGCGCACCTTGCCAATCAGATAACGCAATTCCTAATCCCTTGATTTTTTCCCCAGCCAACGTTGAATAGGCAGGCCGGTGTGCAGGAGTGGGATATTGCGCGGTGGTGATCGGTGTAAGCGTCGGTGCTTTACTCAAAACGGCTTTCTGCACCGCCACAGTAAATATCGCCTGAGCAAACTCAAACCAGCTCACTTCTTTATCGCCTGCGTAATGATAAATCCCTCCCGCAGCCTGTTGTTTCAGCAGTAAGATGATCGCATTTGCAATATCGCCCGCATAAGTGGGGCAGCCGCGCTGGTCGTCAACAATGCTTAACGCATCACGATCTTTGCCTAACCGCAGCATGGTTTTCACGAAGTTATTGCCGTATTCGCTAAACACCCAGGCGGTGCGCACGATAATCGCGTCAGGTGCCACCGCGTTAACGGCGCGTTCACCAGCCAGTTTAGTCACGCCATAAACACTGAGTGGATTGGTCGGGCTCTCTTCGGTGTAGGGGGTGTTGGCGTTGCCATCGAAAACGTAATCGGTTGAAACGTGCACCAAACGAATTCCGTGCTGGGCCGCCACGTTTGCCAGATTAGCCGGGCCAGCGGCATTAATGCGTTCCGCCAATTCCACTTCGCTTTCTGCTTTATCCACTGCCGTATAGGCTGCGGCATTAACAATGGCATCCGGTTTAAAAGCACTCACGGTTGCAGTAACTTGTGCCAGATCGGTGATATCCAATTCAGCAGAGTCAGTGGCAAGAATCTGCCAGCCAGCAGGCAATCTGTCTTGAAAACAGCGCCCAAGCTGGCCGTTTGCACCGGTTAATAACACTTTCATCAATCCAGCTCCTTGAACCGTTTGCCGAGCTTATCTTTTTCTGAAAGCAGGGGCGATTCCAGTGGCCATTCAATGCCCAAATCCGGATCGTTCCACAGCAGGCAGCCTTCATCAGAAGGTTGGTAATATTCCGTGCATTTATATTCAAAATCCGCAACGTCAGAGAGCACGGCAAAACCGTGTGCCAACCCTGGCGGTAGCCAAAATTGAGTCTTGTTCTCTTCGGTTAACAGCACTCCGAACCATTTGCCATAGCTGGGGGAATCACGGCGAATATCCACCGCAACATCATAAACTTCACCGCGCACGACGCGTACCAGCTTGCCTTGCGGGCGTGATTTTTGAAAATGCAGCCCGCGCAGCACACCTTTGGTTGAACGGGAGTGGTTATCCTGCACAAAATCCAGATCGATATTCAGCATTTGCTGATAACGATTTTTCTCAAACGTTTCTAAAAAGAATCCGCGAGCATCACCGAAAACTTTAGGCTGAATAACTTTTGCACCATAAATAGGCGTATCGATAACTTTCATAGTGTTTTCACTAAGCATTAGGTTGAATATATGGAGATTACTGACAACCTGCCTGACCCCCACCGTCATTCCCGCGAAGGCGGGAATCTCGTGCAGATAAAACGCGTTTCTTCTGGCAGAGATCCCCGGCTTTCGCCGAGAATGACAAGGTAAAGTGACTTTGTCATCAGTCTGAATATATGTTTATTCTTTTCGAAATCCTCGGCATATGCCGAGGAAGACGGAGATTAATTTATTAACGCGTTTCTTCAACCAAACGCGCCAGATACTGTCCGTATTGCGTTTTGCTCAATAGACGCGCTTCTTGTGCAACATGCTCACGCGAGATCCAACCTTTGCGGAAGGCGATCTCTTCCAGGCAAGCTACCTTCATTCCCTGACGCTTCTCGATGGTGTGAATAAACTGCGAGGCTTCGATCAGGCTATCATGGGTGCCGGTGTCCAGCCAGGCAAAACCACGGCCCAGCAGCTCAACGCTAAGTTTGCCTTGCTCCAGATACATCTGGTTCAGCGTAGTGATTTCCAATTCGCCGCGTGCAGAAGGCTTGACCTGCTTAGCCATCTCAACCACGTCTTTGTCATAAAAATAGAGCCCGGTCACCGCCCAGTTGGATTTGGGTTTGAGGGGTTTCTCTTCAATCGAAAGGGCTTTAAAGTTTTCATCAAACTCCACCACGCCAAAACGCTCAGGATCGGTCACCTGGTAACCAAACACCGTTGCGCCTTGTGCTTGCGCTACCGCACTTTCCAGCTTTTTACCGAAACTCTGGCCGAAATAGATATTGTCGCCTAAAATCAATGCACAACGCTCACCGTTAATAAATTCTTCGCCGATGATGAACGCTTGAGCCAACCCATCCGGGCTCGGCTGCTCCGCATAGCTAAGGTTGATACCAAAGTGGCTGCCATCACCTAACAGGCGTTGGAAAGAGGGGAGGTCTTCTGGGGTGCTGATAATCAAAATATCCCGAATGCCCGCCAGCATCAGCACAGAAATGGGGTAATACACCATGGGTTTGTCATAGATGGGCAGGAGCTGTTTTGATATCCCGCGTGTGATGGGGTAAAGCCGAGTACCAGACCCACCCGCCAATACGATGCCTTTCATTGTTAAGCCTTCGTTTTAGATGCCAGAGCTAGAGAGTAGGGCTGCGAGTATACAATATCGATGCGGAATTGTCTGAACTATCATAAATATGTCGTTGTTCAGATAGCGTTGTGAGCAATTGGGTGTAACCTTATTCTCACAGCCACGTTATGATGGCAGAAAAATGACAACGGATAACAAGAGAGTTAATGCATGGCAACAACATTGAAAGCGATTATCCCCGTCGCCGGGCTGGGTATGAACCTGCTGCCGGTAACAAAAGCGATCCCCAAAGAGATGCTGCCGTTGGTGGACCGTCCGGTAATCGAGAAAATCGTTAACGAGTGCGTCAATGCGGGTATCAAAGAGATTGTGCTGGTGACGCACGCCTCGAAAAACGCCATTGAAAACCATTTTGATACCTCTTTCGAGCTGGAATCTTTGCTGGAAGAGCGGCAAAAACGCCAACTGCTGGCCGATGTGCAAGCGATCTGTCCGAAGGGCGTGACCATCATGAACGTGCGTCAGGGTGAAACGCTGGGGTTGGGTCATGCGATCAACTGCGCGCGACCCATCGTTGGCAACAACCCGTTTGTGGTGGTGTTGCCGGATGTGGTGATGGATGAAGCCAGTGCCGATCAACATAAAGAGAATCTGGCACAGCTGATTGCGCGTTTTGAAGAAACGGGCCACAGCCAGGTGTTGGTAAAACATCGTCCTTATGAAGTGCTGCCGGAATACTCTGTGGTGGAATGCGCTAAGCCGTTGAATCATGCAGGTGACGCAGCGGTCATCACGTCTATGATTGAAAAACCGGAAGTGCCGCCAGAAGAAGGGTCAGATTTGTCGGCGGTCGGGCGCTATGTGCTGTCAGCCGATGCCTGGTCGATTCTGGAAAAAACGCCTGCCGGTGCCTGGGGTCGTATCCAACTGACCGATGCCATTGCTGAACTGATTGAGCAAAATCATCAGGTAGATGCAGTGCAGATGGCGGGTCGCAGTTTTAACTGCGGGCGCAAGCTGGGTTACATGCAGGCCTTTGTTGCCTATGGTTTGCGTAACCCTGAGTTTGGTGAGGCGTTTAAAGCCAGCATTAAAGCATTGCTGAACAAATAGTCGGCGATGCCCCCCGCTAAGCCCTGCCACCGTGCAGGGCTTTTCTCTTCTTTAGACCTATCACTATCCACATGCCTTAAGCTGAGTTACCATATCCGCCTGCTTTTGCGTTGTCTGTCGTCGTCGTGATACAGGCAGGTTATCCTTCAGACAGGAGTTGCTTTAATGTCCAAACAGCAAATTGGCGTGGTGGGTATGGCGGTGATGGGGCGCAATCTGGCGCTTAACATCGAAAGTCGTGGTTACACCGTGTCCATTTTCAACCGCTCTCGTGAAAAAACCGAAGAAGTGGTGGCCGAAAATCCCGGCAAAAAACTGGTGCCTTATTATACCGTTGAAGAGTTTGTCGCGTCGCTGGAATCCCCGCGTCGCATTCTGTTGATGGTTAAAGCCGGTGAAGGCACGGACAAAGCGATCGAATCCCTGAAGCCCTATCTGGATAAAGGCGACATCATTATCGATGGCGGTAACACCTTCTTCCAGGACACCATCCGTCGCAACCGTGAGCTGTCTGCGGAAGGGTTCAACTTTATCGGCACCGGCGTCTCCGGTGGTGAAGAGGGCGCGCTAAAAGGCCCTTCCATCATGCCGGGTGGGCAGAAAGATGCCTATGAGCTGGTGGCGCCCATTTTGGAAAAAATTGCTGCCCGTGCCGAAGGCGAAGCCTGCGTCACTTATATCGGGCCAGACGGTGCCGGTCACTATGTAAAAATGGTGCACAACGGCATCGAATATGGCGATATGCAACTGATTGCTGAAGCCTATTCACTGCTGAAGCATGGCTTGAACCTGTCCAACGATGAGCTGGCAAAAACCTTCTCTGAATGGAATGCAGGCGAACTGAGCAGCTACCTGATCGACATCACCAAAGATATCTTCACCAAGAAAGATGAAGAAGGTAACTATCTGGTTGATGTGATCCTGGATGAAGCGGCCAATAAAGGCACCGGCAAATGGACCAGCCAAAGCTCGCTCGATCTCGGTGAGCCGCTGTCTCTGATCACCGAATCTGTGTTTGCGCGCTATATCTCCTCTCTGAAAGAGCAACGTGTTGCTGCTTCTAAGGTGTTGACCGGGCCGCAGGCGAAACCGTTTAGCGGTGATAAGGCCACCTTTATCGAGAACGTGCGCCGTGCGCTCTATCTGGGTAAAATCGTTTCCTATGCGCAAGGTTTCTCACAGCTGCGTGCGGCTTCAGAAGAGCACCAGTGGAACCTGAACTACGGCGAAATCGCCAAGATTTTCCGTGCCGGTTGCATTATTCGTGCCCAGTTCCTGCAAAAAATCACCGATGCCTACGCGGCAACGCCGGATATCGCTAACCTGCTGCTGGCACCTTACTTCAAGAAAGCGGCCGATGAATACCAGCAGGCACTGCGTGATGTGGTGGCCTATGCGGTACAAAACGGTATCCCGACGCCGACCTTCTCAGCGGCTATTTCTTATTACGACAGCTATCGTTCCGCAGTGTTGCCCGCCAACCTGATTCAGGCGCAGCGCGACTACTTTGGTGCGCACACCTACAAACGTACTGATAAAGAAGGTGTATTCCACACCGAGTGGTTGGAATAAGTTATTTCTTAAATTTACGTTGTTAAATAAACGCCGAATAGTACTGCTATTCGGCGTTTTGCATCTGTTTTTATCATTAAATCAAAGCTAATCATGCTGTTATGATTGATTTCAATTTTGCTGTTCCCCGTTTTTGTTAACGTAGACAGAAGCGTAATTTACAATTTCTCTGTTTATTGTAGCGAGATCTTGCTATTTTTAAGCTTGTGTAAAAAAACAGAGTTAGATGATGGGGAGCGTTAAGACTCTCTGTCCTATAATCTATTGCTGAGAGTCTCCTCAGTGGAGCGATGTCGCCGCGGTCGGAGTGGGCTGTGCCGCGCATCGCGGTAAAGAAGGTTGGGATGCGGTTCTGCTGAACGGTATTCCTCCCTGAAGCGCTTCATTTGTTAATAAAGGAAATCGTAATGAAGAAGACGTTACTTACGTTGGCCCTGGCAGTCGCCATGTCCTCCAGTGCGTTTGCTGTTGATGGCGTGAGCTCAAGTACTGCTGCTGGCACCTCCACCACTACCACCACGTCCGCAGCTGCTGCGGGTGCGGCAGGTGCGGGCGGTGCCGGTTTTGCTGCTGGTACTACTGCGCTTATCGCTGTGGGCGCGGCGGCAGCGATCGGTGTTGCCGTTGCTGTTGCTGTTTCCAGCAATGACGATAGCACTGGTACCGGCACGACCACTACCGGTTCAGTTCCTACTCGATAAGATCGTTTTATAGCCAAGGCCACTTCGGTGGCCTTTCTTTTATTGCATCTGGCCGTTTCGCGAGACATTCACCTAATGATAAAAATAACGCTCGTGGCAAAACGCAGCGCGCTGATATTACTGCCACTGTTCGGGCTGGCATTGACTGGTTGTTCCCAAAATATGGATGCGGTCCAAAAAACTGCTAAGCTGGCGATTTGGGGAACGGATGATGTGCAGGTTTCCGCTGAACGGGTTGAAAAAACGCCTTATGCTTCCGCCTATCTTAAGGTGGGCAAGGCTTCTCAGGCCTTTGTGGTGCTGGCCTTCGCAGAAAATGATCAGCTTAAGTGGATCGGTGCAGACAGCAACATTCTGGTGATGCAGCAGGGCCGCATGGTGAAAACGCAGGGCTTTGGTGAAGATATTGCCCATGTGATTAATGTCACGCCCGATCCGCTTGCCGTTGGCTTGCTAAAACCGTCAACCCCGATGCATTGGCAGGGGAAAATGGCCTGGTCGCAGGTGCAGCGTGGTGATTATGCGGTTGAATCCGTGTTTCAGGCGCGGGGTAAAGAAACGGTGACGATTCTGGGCAAGCCGCGCCAATTGCTTAAATTTACCGAGCAGGTTTCGGTTTCCGCCTTAAACGCTGAATATACCAACACCTATTGGTTAGATCCCGGCACAGGGCAGGTGGTGCAAACCTGGCAATATATGGGGCCGGACATGGCACTGGTCAAATTCACGGTATTAAAACCCTACGTACAATAAGGGACTGACATGTTGGCATTTTCCCGTATGGCACTCCTGATGCTGTTCACTGTGGGTGCCGCACAGGCAGCGCAGTTGACAGTAAAAACCCCGCAGCAAACGCTGGCGGTGGTAAAGCAAGCGGATGGCACGCGACTGATTGCGTTTTATCAACAGGTGGCGTTTCCTGCTGATACTAACTGGCGCACTGCGTTGATTTCTGATTACGCCAGTACCAAGAACGTGTATGCACAGGCAGAACAATTGCGCAAATCGTTGGCTGAATTGGAAACCCGCTGGCGTAACTCTGGCGATGGCGATCTGGCGATTTCCGCTTGGCTGATGCGCAAAATGCTGGATCAGGTTGACGTGGCTGGGCGAATCGCCACGCCACTCGATCCCGACAGAATTCGGCTAAATCCACGCGCTAACCGCCCCTTGGTCGGTGACTATGCGCTCTATATTGCACCGTTGGCATCGCGTTTTACGCTGGCGGGGCTTATCAACACCGATGCTGATGTGGCAGAGCTGAAAACGGTGGGGGATGTGGCATTGCAATCGGGTTGGACAGTGCGGGATTATGTGTTGGATCGTCGTTTCCTGGCGGGTGCCAATCAGGATGCCGGTTACCTTATCGGTGGGCAAGGCACATGGCGCAAAGTGCCACTGGCGTTGTGGAACCAGCAACACATTGAGCCCGCTGCGGGTGAAATGCTGTTTATTGGTTTCAACCCCAGTGTATTACCCAACGAATTTGCTTCTTTGAACGATCAAATCGCTGATTTTCTGGCTAACCGGATCCCACACTAATGACAAAGAACAGAAGATTTACAATAGGCTGTCTGTCGTTGGCCATCGGCAGCGCATTGGCGGGTCAGGCGGTGGCGCAAGATGTCGCCCAGCAAAGTGATAGGGTTAAAAGCGTCACTAACCCCAATACCCGTTTTGACAGTGCAGGCGTATCGCAGTCTGATTTTGGTGGTACCGGGTTGCTGCAAATGCCGACGGCGCGCATGGCGCGCAGCGGTGAGTTTAACCTCAACTATCGTGATAATGAGGAATACCGGCGTTATTCGGTGTCGTTGCAACTGTTTGACTGGTTAGAAACCACGGTGCGTTATACGGATATTCGCACGCGCGCTTACAGCAACAACACCAACTTTAGTGGTGACCAAAGCTATAAAGATAAGGCTTTCGATCTTAAGGCTCGGCTGTGGCAGGAAAGTGCATGGCTGCCGGATGTCTCGTTTGGTTTACGTGATATTGCTGGTACCGGGCTGTTTGATAGCGAGTATTTGGTCGCCAGCAAGCGCATGGGGCCGTTTGATTTCACGCTTGGGATTGGCTGGGGAAATATGGCTGAGAGCGGCAATATTAAAAATCCCGCCTGCGAGTTTAAAACCAGCTTCTGTACACGCACCTCTAACCAACAAACAGGACAATTTGAAGTAGGGAATTTTTTTCACGGTCCGGCAGCTCTGTTTGGCGGGATAGAATATCAAACCCCGTGGAATCCGTTACGCTTTAAACTGGAATATGACGGTAACGATTACAGTAATGAAGCGTCTGAGACGCTTCATTTCATAAAAAAATCAGATGGGAAAATCAAACAAGACTCCCCCTTCAATATTGGCATGGTGTATCGCGTCAGTGACTATTTTGACACTACCCTTTCCTGGCAGCGCGGCAACACCTTGATGTGGGGCTTTAGCCTGCACACCAACTTTAATGATTTACGACAGACGCATCCGGAAGATGTTCCGCCGGTGTATGCGCCTGTCCAGTCAGTGAACGGCACTAACTGGCAGCAGGTAGCGCGTGAACTGGATGAGAAGGCGGGATACAGCGATGCGGATATTTATGCCGATGCGCATCAGGTCACCATTGTTGCCGATCAGGATAAGTACCGCGATAAAAACGAGGCCACTCAACGCGCCGCGACGGTACTGGCAAACCACGTGCCCGAGAGCGTAGGGGAATACCACATCGTACGGCGTAATGAGCGTTTGCCGATAGAAAGCACGGCAGTGGATACCAAGGCATTCCGCGATGTGCAATCGGCGTCTATTCCGCTAGGGCAGCCAGAACCGGTCAGCCACCGTGCAGAACCGCTCTCTGATATCAACGGGCAGCCGGTGCTACGCAGTGAACCATCGCGCTTGACCTATGGTGTTGAGCCGACGTTGACACAATCCGTCGGTGGCGCAGAATCGTTCTATATGTATCAGGTGGCGCTGAAAGGCAGTGCGGATTATCGTCTGAGCGATCATTGGTCCGTCGGCGGTGCGGCATCATTGAACCTGATCAATAACTATGATCGCTTCAATTATAAAGCGCCGCCGAAAGATAGCAGCTTGCCGCGTGTCAGAACCTGGATTCGTGAATATGTGACCTCTTCCGACCTGTTGTTGACCAACCTGCAATTGACGCGTATGGATAACCCGGCGACAGACTGGTATACCCAGGTGTACGGCGGTTATCTGGAAATGATGTATGCCGGGGTCGGTTCAGAAGTGCTGTACCGTCCGTTCGGTGAGCGCTGGGCGTTGGGGCTGGATGTCAACTACGTCAAGCAGCGTGACTGGAATGACATCATGCGCACTGCGGATTATGACGTAGTGACCGGGCACCTTACCGCGTATTGGGAAATGCCGTATGTTGACGGATCGTTTGCGAAAATCAGTGTCGGGCGCTATCTGGCCGGAGACTATGGTGTAACCGTCGATCTGTCACGTCGCTTTGACAGCGGCATCACCGCCGGGGTGTTTGCCACCAAAACCGATGTCAGCAGCAAAGACTACGGTGAAGGCAGCTTTACCAAGGGCTTCTATATCTCCATTCCGTTCGATCTGATGTTTACCGAACCTACCGTGAAACGCGGTGCTGTCGGTTGGGTGCCGCTGACGCGTGATGGCGGTCAGATGCTGCAACGGCGTAACGGCCTCTATGGCGTGGCGGGTGAAATCCGCTAACAGCAATCAATACGTTGCAGGCATCAACGTGCGGCCTTACTCCTTGAGAGTAAGGCCGCATTGTTTCGTCTGAAGCCAGAATATTGTCGGGTTGCTATGGACGTTTTGCGAGTTTCAGGTAACGATATAATGAGTAGATTTACTGTGTGAATGTGTAGTGAATGGCATGATTTAGGTCATACTACACATCTGTTGAGATCAAGGAATGGGAGAGGCGTCATGTCTGTTAAATCGCCTACATTATTGACAGTGGACTCTCGTCTTTCCGGGATACGCTTTTCCAAGCGGGTCTTCCTGCCGCGTATTATCGGTACGCTGTTGTGCTCCCTCTTCATCGTTTCTGTGTTGGTGACGAAAACCACGCCGTTTTGGGTATGGGTACTGCTTTTTCTCAATGTATTTGTGTGGCCCTATCTTGCCTATTACCTGTCTACACGTTCCACCGATCCTATGCGCTTTGAGCGAGGGAATTTGTTGGTGGATGTCGTTAATGGTGGATTCTGGATCGGTATGATGGGGCTCAACGTGTTGCCCAGCGTCATTATCATCGCCATGGTCGGAATGAATAGCATGGCGGGGGGCGGCATCCGCCTGTTTATTCAGGGCGTCAGTTTACAACTGCTCAGCGCCGCCTTGGTTGCAGGTCTTAACGCGCACCGCATCGATTTAGTGACCACGCCTGCTCAGATGTACGCCTGTTTGCCTATGTTGCTCGTCTATCCGATTGCGCTTGGCTATGTGACGTATGTGACCGCGACCAAGCTGGCTGAACACAAGCGCAGGCTCATGCTGATGAGTACCCACGATGGTATGACCAACGTCTATAACCGTCATCATTGGGAGCAGTTGTTGCACAACGAATATGAAATCTGTCGCCATATTGATGAACCTTCGACATTGGCCCTGATTGACATCGATCATTTCAAAACCATCAATGACAGTTTCGGTCATCATGTGGGGGATGAAGCGATTCTGTTTTTGACGGAAGAGCTGCGCAACGGCTTGCGCGCGACCGATGTGATTGGCCGCTTCGGTGGTGATGAGTTTGCCGTGATTTTGCCTGAAGCGCGCGCCACAGATACGGTTGAGATCATTAACCGCATCCGTAAGCGCCTAGCCGCCAAGCGCTTAACGCAAACGCCACAGTTAGGGATTCGTATCAGCGTTGGGGTGGCTGAGTATCGTCCCACCATGAGCCAGTATCACGATTGGCTTAAAGCGGCAGACATCGCCCTTTACATGGCGAAAAACAAAGGCCGTGGGCGCACCGAAGTGGCCTAACGTCTCACTTTGATGGTCAACAAAGGGGTTTACTACGGCAGTGAGTTCAGCCGATGGTACACTTTGAAATCAATGACTTTGTTGGCTATTTCTCCCAGTGGTTTTCCCGCATCAATCATGGTGTGAATATCCGAGGTTAATGCTTTGAAACTCTCCACGTTTACCGTCTGCTTTTTTTGCTCGACCTTCTGACTGATGGCGTAAATAGCGGCTTTTACTGCGTAAACTCTCGAGGTATCTTCATAGGATTGTGCCAGATGCTGGTTTACTTCACGCCGTAATGTGACCGCTGGGGAGGAGGGCGCTTGTTCTGTTGGCGAAAAACCGTCTAAAAATTGCCGTATATCCCTTACCCGCGCGAGTGCATCGCCAAGATATTGATACTTATCTTCTCGCATCCATATTTGATACGAGCGTGCAGAGCTGAATGGATACGCCTTGAAACGCGTCAGTGACTCAAGATGGGTGTCTGGTGCCGCCATTTTTATCCTGAGCAGTGTTTCTGCAAAGGCGATGTGCTTGGGGGATTTGGTTTTGTTCGCCAGTTTGACGGCGGCGGTCAAACTGTGCGTAAAACGTGCTCTACAGGAAAGCAGCAGCGTGGATGTTTCAATAGTGTTTGTCATGATATTTTTTTGTAACGCTCTTGGTGGCGAGGTGTTAAAACTGTAGTGCATCACTACCAAGGCTTTCTTCTATATTCCGTCTCCTGTGCAAAGTCGCTGTTCCGAAGTCGTATTGGCAAGCGGTTATCTGCAAATTAGCCTAAAATGTTTTATGTTTGAAGCAAATGCAACCATTCTTTCATGAATGAGTTATTAATAGCCTGCTACTTATTTTTTTATACATTAATCAGAAAAAATAAAATGCAGTGTTGCAATTGCTACATTTTTGATTTTAAATGTAGCAACTGATTCTTTAAGGGGGCAGTATGGAGTTCACCGCTTTATTGAGGGAACGTTTTTCGCGCTTGACCCCGTCACAGCAGATGATTGCTCGCTACATCGAACGCAACAAAGATCGCGTAGCATTCATGACGGCCCGCCAACTGGCCGCAGTGATGAATATCAGTGATGCCGCCATTGTGCGCTTTTCACGTGCAGTGGGGTATGAGGGCTATGCCCACATGAAAGAATCATTGGGGGATGCCTTGATTGAGCGCACTGGCGCCAGCGGCATCTTGCATCGCGAACCCGCGCTGCCCAGTGAAACAGAATTAAAAGAGAGCGTGTTTGCCAATGCGAGCCAGCTCTTGAAAGCCACGGCAGAACTGAATGAAGATCACATTGTTTCAACTGTCGCTGGGCGTATCGCCGCCGCAAGGCGTATTTGGGTAAGTGGTAACGGAACGACGTATTCCATGGTTTCCTACCTGGCGATGCAACTGAATCATTTTCTCGGTAATACCGAGGTGTTCAATATCGGTCACGGTGATGTGGCAGACCGCATATTGCAGGTGAATGAGCAGGATGTGTTTATTGGTATTGGGTGGGAGCGTTACATTCCCTATACCATTGATTTGATGAGCCTTGCCCGACAACGGGGAGCTTATGTCGTCGCGATGACAGACCGAGCCAGCTCTCCTTTAGCCAATGAAGCTGATGAAATGTTGTATATCGTGCGCAGTTCATCAGCCGTGGCATGGTGGTCGAAAGTGAGTCCGATGATCGTCGCCGATTGGTTGATGGCGCAGGTAATCACGAAAGATGAGGAGAAGATCAAAGCGAATTTAAAACTTTCCGATGATGCCTGGCGTCTTCTGGGTCATTGGAAAAATGCCAACACCAGGGAATTATTTAACAATAATAAATAGATATAATTATAAAGCAGTAAAAATAACAGCGGTGGTTATTACCACCGCTGTAACATTATAAAGAAATACCTTCGCGCCTTCGTTTCATTATTTGACTCATCATGTGTTGCTGGAACACCATTTTTTGTTTAACCCTCGTTTTGATTAAACCGTGTCTTATGTTGCTGACATCAGAGAAAAATAGTTTCTTACCGTTTGTTTCTCAAAGGAAAACATATGAACAAAGGAAACGAAAAGCAACAGGGTTTCATGCCGTCAAGCGTTGATGAAGGGGTTAATGCCGATCGTCGTCGCTTAATAAAACAAACATCGATTATTGGTGCAGGGGCTCTGCTCGGTGCCTTCTCGCCTGCGGTTTTTGCCGCCCCCAGCAAAGAAGTTATTGTGCGCGGAATTGGCGGAAGCTATCAGGAAGCGCTGGAAAAAGCGGTCTATAAACCTTTTACGGAATTGACCGGTATTAACGTGATCATTCAGCCTTCTACTGCCGCACAAATTATGGCAATGATCAAAGCAGGTCGTGTGACACTTGATGTGTTGGATATTGGCGATGTGACGCAAACCAACCTCAATGCGGCCGGGGCGTTGATGCCAATCAACTACGCGGGCATGAAGTTTACCAACCCCGACGATATCTTCCCCGAAGTACGCCGCCCCAATATGGTCGGTAACCTGTTCTTCTCGACCGTGATGGTTTACAACACGGATGTCTTCCGTGATGGCAATCACCCGCGTACCTGGGCAGAATTTTGGGATGCGGAACGTTTCCCCGGCCCGCGTACCTTAACGGATCTGCGCACCAGTTCTACTGAGCTGGAATTCGCCTTACTTGCCGATGGTGTAGACATGAAAGATATCTACCCCATTGACATCAAGCGTGCGTTTGCTTCTCTGAGCCGTATCAAACCCCATGTCGTGAAATGGTGGGATACGGGGGCGCTGTCCGTGCAATTGATGGAGCGCAAAGAGGCCGTGTTGGGCGCACTGTGGAATGGTCGTGCACAAGCGCTGATCGATCAGGGCGCACCGCTAGCCATTGAGTGGAACCAGATCAAACAGCAGTTGCAGTATTGGAGCGTGCTGAAAGGGTCGCCGAACCCGGAAAATGCGCAGTTGCTGATTGATTTTGCGTTACAGCCCGAGGTTCAGGCGAAAATAACCCAGTTTATTGCTTATGGTCCCACCAATAAAAAAGCCTTCCAATTTGTTCGCCCAGAGGATCTGGTGAAACTGCCTTCCAACCCTGAGTATTATTCGCGCTCGTTTGTGCAAAATGCGCAGTGGTGGACAGATAACATTGAGGAAGTGGGCAAAATCTGGCAACCATGGATCTTGGGTCAGGGGTAATGAAAACGGATTCAACACACCACAGCTCCCGGCGTCAGCCGGGAGCTGCACTTCGCCTTGAGGGGCTAACCCGGCGCTACGAACAGGCTGCCGTCGTCGATAATCTGGATTTGGCAATAGCACCTGGCGAGTTTGTGACGCTGCTCGGTGCCAGCGGTTCAGGGAAAACCACCACGTTGATGATGGTTGCGGGCTTTACCGAACCCAGCCAAGGGCGCGTGCTGATTAACGATCGGGATATTACGCATCTGCCCCCGGCAAAACGCGATCTTGGCGTGGTGTTTCAACACTACACGCTGTTTCCACACCTCTCGGTGGCGGATAACCTGGCGTTTCCGCTGGAAATGCGCGGCGTGGCGCGTCGTGATATCAAGCAGAAGGTGGCAGATGCGCTGGCGTTGATCCAGCTTGATGATAAGGGGCACCGTTTGCCGCGAGAGCTGTCCGGTGGGCAGCAGCAGCGCGTTGCGCTGGCGCGTGCGTTGATCTTTTCTCCAGCGGCACTGTTAATGGACGAGCCGCTGGGCGCTCTGGATAAAAAGCTGCGTGAACACATGCAGTTAGAAATAAAACGGCTGCATGTGGCTTCCGGTTCTACGGTGGTGTTTGTCACCCACGATCAGGAAGAAGCGTTGACCTTGTCCGATCGTATTGCCGTGATGCAACAGGGACGGATTGCCCAAATTGATACCCCGCACGATCTCTATACCAAACCAAAGAATCGCTGGGTGGCTGAGTTTATTGGCCAATCGAACTTTATTGACGGTCAGGTGAGCGCCATTCAGCAACAAGGCTACGATGTGCGCCTGTCAAGCGGTGAAACGGTGTGTGGTAAGGGCGTGGCACATCTTGGGGTAGGGCAGTCGGTGTTAGCGGTGCTGCGACCAGAACATATTCGCATTGGGCTGCCGGGTGATGCATCAGCCCATTTGCCGATTAGCGCCACCATCGCTGAAATGCTCTATCTGGGGCATACGCTTAAATTAACGCTGGTGCTGAGTGATGGCGCTAGGTTATTAGCACAGCTACAGAATTCGGCGCTGGAAGGGACTCTGCGGCCGGGCGCCAGCGTGCGTATCGGGTGGGAAACGGAAAGTCTCTGGTTTATTCCCGCCGAGGCTCAGCAATGAGCGGGCGTGACGACAGGCGCGTGAGTCGCTGGAAACCGTGGCTATTGCTGGCACCAACGCTGCTGGCGCTGACGATTTTTTTGCTGATCCCGCTGGCGAAAATGCTCGGTTACAGCCTGTTCGATCCGGGGCTTACCAGCAAGCACTTTGCGCGCATTGTGCAGGAGCCAGTCTGGCTGCAAGTGCTGTGGATCACGCTGCGTACCTCGCTGCTGGTCACGCTGGTGACGCTGCTATTGGGTTATCCGGTGGCCTGGGTGTTGTGCAAACTGCCTGCGCGCTTAGCCAGTATTGCGATTGTCATCATCATTATTCCCCATTTTACCAGCGTGTTGGTGCGCACTTATGCCTGGATGGTGTTGTTGGGCAGCGATGGGTTTGTCAATCAGGTACTACGTGCGCTGGGGCTTATCGATACGCCGCTCAAACTGATGTATACCCCGCTCGGCGTGTTAATCGGTATGACCTATATCCTGCTGCCTTATATGGTACTGGCGCTTTACAGCGTGATGCGGGGTATCGATCCGCAACTGTTGCGGGTGGCGTATAGCCTTGGCGCTTCGCGTTTTCGGGCTTTTTGGCGCATCTTTTTGCCACTGTCGTTGCCCGGCGTTGCCGCAGGCAGCCTGCTGGTGTTTATTTTATCCATTGGCTTTTTTGTGACACCGGCGCTGATGGGCAGTCCGCGCGACACCATGATCGCCATGGTTATCGAAAACCAACTGGAGGTCTATTTCAACTGGGGCTTCGCGTCGGCGCTGTCCGCGTTGCTGCTGCTGTGCACCTTATTGCTGTTTTGGGTCTATGTTCGGGTCGTGGGGTTGGAACGACTCTTTGAGGCGAAAGGATGAACGGAAACCGACCCGGCTGGCTGCCGTTGCTGATCACGTTGTTGACCCTCGCTTTTTTGTTGGTCCCAATTGCGATGATCTTTCCCCTGGCGTTCAGTACCAATAGCTATTTATCGTTTCCCCCGCAGGGATTCTCCTTGAAGTGGATGCGCGCGATTGTGCAGGATTCGCAATGGCTACAGGCTATCGGCCTGTCGTTTACCATTGCGCTAATGTCTACGCTGTTAGCCATGGTACTGGCGCTGTTTGCCGCGCTGGCACTGGTGCGCTGTCGTTTTGTCGGTAAAAGTCTGGTGTATGCGCTGATCGTGTTGCCGATGATTGTGCCCAACGTAATCGTGGCGTTGACGCTGTTCTTCTTCTTCTCTGAGTTGGCGCTGTTTAACAGCTTCACCCGTATTGTTATCGGGCATGCCCTGATTGCGTTGCCCATTGCCACCATTATTTTGTCTTCGACGTTGCAAGGCATGGATTATCGCTTGGAGCAGGCGGCAATGAGTTTGGGGGCCAGCCACTTTAACGTATTACGACGTATCACGCTGCCGCTTGCCGCACCGGGGATGTTCTCGGCAGCGATTTTCTCATTTCTCAGTTCCTTTGATGAACTGCTTATTGCGCTGTTTCTTTCCGATCATGGCAGCCAAACGCTGTCAGTGCGGATTTGGAACACGGTACAGTTTCAGCTCGATCCTTCTATTGCGGCCGTCAGCGTGCTGTCGATCGGTGTGACAATAGTGACACTAGGGATTACGAGTGTGGTGAATAGAAAAAAAACAACATCAGGTAACCGTTATGAATGAAAGTTGGCTTTTCCCGCTCCACGAATATCAGCAACGCGTTGCAAAGCTCCGCACTTATATGCAAGAAAGGGATATCTCTCTGCTGCTGATTGACCAGACTGAATTCCTGTTTTATCTCACGGGATTCGGTATTTCCGAAAACATGTATCGCGCCTGTTTGCTGCCGTTGACGGGGGAACCGGTGATGGTATTCCGCGCCATGGATGAGCGTGCGTTCAGCGAAAACAGCTGGATCACTGACACCGTGACCTTCCATGACTGGCAAGATCCGTTAGCGGTGCTGGCCGATACGGTGCGCGCTCGCGGTTGGGAAAGTGCGACGCTCGGCATCGATTTTGATTCTTACTGCATGACCATCAACCGCTTCCAGCGTTTGCAGGCGTTGTTGCCAAAGATTCAGGTAAAAGATTTTTCCGGTGTGCTTAAACAATTGCGCACCCGCAAAATTCCGCAGGAAATCGAGTGCATCAAACAGTCGGCGGCGGCAAACGATCAGGCGATCCGTGAAGTGGTTGCCGAAATGGGCGTGGGTAAGACGGAGCGCCAGGCCGCAGAGATTATCCACCGCGTCCTGATTCGCCATGGGATGGATTCCAACCGCTGTGGCATTGTCACGACCGGTGGTGGCAACAGTTTTCTGCATGCCAACATGCAGGAACGGCCGTTGGAGCAGGGCGATATCCTGCATCTTGAAGTGGTCTCCTTCAAACGAGGCTACAGTTCCAAGATCATGCGCTCGGTGATTATCGGTACGGCGTCCGCTGCACAGCAAGAAATTGCTCAGCAACTGATTGCCATCCAGGATAAGCAGCTTGCAGCCATGAAGCCCGGCGCAGTGGCGAAAGATATCGATGCGCTGGCTCGTAATGCTGTACTGAAAGCGGGGTTGCGTCAGGATTACGCCAGCATTACCGGTTATACGCTCGGTTATTACCCGAAGACGACGCCGCGCACCAGCGATTTTAGCCACGTGTTTTTGCCCACGTCCGAGTGGCTGCTGGAAGCGGGTATGGTGTTTCACATGTACCTGTATGCGGCAGGTCTCGCCATCAGCGAAACGGTGCTGGTGACGGAAAACGGCTGTGAGCGGTTGACGAAGATCCCGCGCCAGTTGTTTACAACCGCATAACGCGGGCCACCTGTCATTTTCGTGCGATCAAGACGGTCAATGGCGACATCGGAAACGGTTGATGTCGCCGTGTTTCTACACGGCTGAAACCCGCATCGCGCAGTAACGATGCTAATTCCCCTTCGCGCGTTACCCGACGTCCGCGCAGCATCAACGGCAAGTAGAACGGCAATACCGATGCGGCATCCTCTTGGTTGGACGCTATTTCTGCGTGCACGGCAACCAGCACGCCGCCCGGCGTCAATGCGTTGAACAGTTGCGTTAGGCTGGTGGTGATATCCTCGACAAAGTGCAGAAAAGAAGAACACCAGATGATATCGGCATAGCCTGTGGCAAACGGTTGTGCAGAAAAATCCCCGCTGGCTGTGCTTAAACGCGGGTGCAGGCCGGCTGCAATGATATTCTCTTGCGCCACTGCGACGGTTTGTGGCAAATCGAACACCACGCCTTGCAGCGTGGGATGGCGCTGTGTCAGGCCGATGGCGATCATGCCTGGGCCACCGCCCACATCCAGCAGCGTTTTAGCCTGCGGGAACTCTGGCAATGCGCCCACGATGTCACAGGCTCGATCGACCGTCAGCGCGCGCTGCTCCTGCGCAATCTGTTTTTGCGCCGCCTGCGCCCAACTGGCATCCATACAGGCCGCGGGGGGCGGCGTGCCGGGTTTTTGCTGCATGAGTGCAGCGAGCTGCTGCCCGACATCACGCAGCGATTGATGGCGGAAACACCAGCTATCGCCAATATAACGCTCGCCGGTTTGACACAGATAGGGTTGCATCTCCGTGCGGGTTTGATAGCCTGCTGCGTCGCGCGTCAGCAGTTTCATGCTCCACAGCAACTCCAACAGCGTTGCGGCTTGTTGTGGCTCCCAGTGCTGGCACAGCGCGAACTGCTCAACCGTTGAAGGCTTCGCCAGTTGATCAAACAGCGCGCTATCCAGCGCGAGCCGCACCGCCTCTGTTTTGATGTTGGTGGCGGTCAGGGTCCATAAATCGGTCAACGTGGCGGGGAACATGGTGGCTCCTTGCAGGCTGTGTTGCGGCGTTAATCACGTCGCGTGGGTTAACGTGGGCGTTGCCGCCGGGGATAGCCTTATGTTATCTATAAATGAGAATTATTATTGTCTTGGTTTGTCTGCGTGACGGCGGTTTTTCTCTGAGGATGGGAGGAGAGAGAGAGAATGGGAGAAGGGCGAAGTTCACCAACGCAGCGTGTGATACCGCGTATGGTATTGCGCGAGGGCAACCGTCGTCAGCTACCGGATCAGTTTGGTCAGTGCTGGTCACAATCCGATGCGCTTGCTGACGGATTGACACTGGTAACTTCCTCCTATCAGCCGCTGAAACCACTGGTGGAGGAAGCGGAAACCGCGCATTCTCAGCCCGTGCTGGTGATGACCTTTGGTTTGAACGGCGAGTCGAACTACAGTGAAAAGCGGGGTGCCAGCATGACGTTCCGCCAACAGCATGTGACCATCGCCAGTTTTCATCACAGTCTGGGTGAGCGCTATTATCCAGAACGACAAAAAGTGGACCAATTGCGCCTGTTGGTGAGTGAATCGATGCTGGAGCGTTATATTGGCGGTGCGGCAACAGAGCGGCTGTTTGGTGATTATCGGCTGCGGCAGCATGCCTACAACAGGGTGACACCTGTCGCACAACAGCACCTGCATGCACTGCAACAGGCACAGGGCGATAGGCTCTCTATGCACATTCATGCCCTGAATTTGCTGGCTGCGCACCGCTATTTGTTTGAGGAGACGCGGGAAGCTGCTCGCCTACACCCTCAGGATGTGGTGGCGGTGGAGCGTGCCCGCGATTGGATGGTGGCGCATCTGAATGAAACCCTCTCTCTTGGCGCGCTGGCGCTGGCGGTCGGGCTAAGTGAATACAAGCTCAAGCTGGCGTTTCATCGCCATTTCAATACCACGCCGGGGCAGATGCTGTTGCAATTGCGCATGGAAGAGGCGCACCGTTTGTTGGAGCAAGGTTTACAGGTTGCCCAAGTTGCCTGGCGGGTGGGATATCGTCACGCTAACAACTTTAGCGTAGCGTTCTGGCGTTACTATGGGCGTTACCCGAAATCCATCTAACTCGATGTGGATGCCGTGACAGTGTGGCTGTCACGGCAGTGCGGATTCTGGCGCATGCTTCTTAGGTGGACATCAACTCAGAAATTCAACTTCGCCACCCACCAGGTGGTACATGCTGCCGACGATCTTGATTTTGCCTTCCTGCTCCAGCTTTTTCAGAATCGGGCTGTGTTCACGAATGTGTTCGACGGTGAGCGCCACATTGGTTTTCGCTACCGCATCGACAAACGCCATGTTTTTGCCTGTACGGTCACCCTCGTAAACGGTTTTCTCGACCGCGGGTTTAATTTTGTTCAGCAGCCCGGTCAGGTTGCCCAACTCAACGTTGTCTATCGCACCGGCCACGGCACCGCATGCGGTATGCCCCATCACCAGCACCACTTTGGCTCCCGCCGCCGCACACGCGAACTCCATACTGCCCAGAATGTCTTCATTTTGCACGTTGCCTGCCACGCGCGCGTTAAACGTCTCGCCAATGCCCGTATCCAGCAAAATTTCAGCGGGCGCGCGCGAGTCGATACAGCTTAAGATCACCGCAGCAGGGAATTGCCCTTCTTGGCTGCTGATTTTTTGCGCCACGAAGTCATGCTGCTGCATTTTCCCTTCCCGAAAGCGCATATTGCCCGCTTTAAAGCTTTTGATGACATCGTCGGGCGTCATGCTGTCACGCTGTGCTTTAGTCAACGAGGCGGCATAGGTGACGTGGGGAACCATAAAACCACTGATGCCGGTGAGTGCCAGCACGGAGAGGGCGGCAGTGCGTTTGATCACAGCACGACGAGATGGCTCGGGAGCATCGAACTTATTCATAATAATACCTCATTGTTATTGTGGGTATGGCGACGCCGCAACCTGGTGCAGGACGTCAATGACACGCTAGTCACGTGATAGGTGATAGTGCTGATAATGACCGTTAGTCATTAATTGCGGTAAGTGTAGTTGCGCCACAGAGTGGCACGTGGCTGGTGGGAGAGCATCAAGGGGGTATGTCGTGAGCTTTTGGCCGTTTTTAACTATAAAACAATGTGTTATTGCTATTTTTCTGTTTATGTCCGGCAATTCTGATAATCACTGTCGGGCCCGGAAGGGCCCGACAACGAGCAATCAGCGAAACGGTGGTTCGTTAAACGTGCGCAATTTACGTGAATGCAGGTGGTCGCCTTCTGCTCGCAACAGATCCATGGCGCAGATACCGATTTGCAGATGCTCGGAGATGGCGCCTTCATAAAAACGGTTAGCCTGACCGGGCAGTTTTATTTCACCGTGCAGCGGTTTGTCCGAGACACATAGCAGCGTACCGTAAGGCACCCGGAAGCGATAGCCTTGTGCCGCAATTGTCGCACTTTCCATGTCCACCGCTACGGCGCGGCTCAGGTTGAAACGCAGCGCAGAGACGGAGTAGCGCAGTTCCCAATTGCGGTCATCCGTGGTGACCACCGTACCGGTACGCAACCGCTGTTTTACCGCTTCGCCTGCCATGCCGCTCACCATTTTTGTGGCGTCATACAGCGCGCGCTGTACCTCGGCGATGCTTGGAATAGGAATATCCGGCGGGAGCACAGCATCAAGCACATGATCGTCGCGCAAATAGGCGTGGGCTAACACATAGTCGCCTATGGTTTGGCTTTCGCGCAGTCCGCCACAGTGACCAATCATCAGCCAGGCGTGCGGGCGCAACACGGCAAGGTGGTCACAGATGGTTTTAGCGTTAGAGGGGCCCACGCCAATATTGATAAGGGTAATTCCTGGTCCTTGCTTGGCGATCAGGTGATAGGCCGGCATCTGATGTTTCTTCCAGGCAACATCGGAAACGCACGCTTCGGCCGTAGCGTCTTTGCCGGTGAGGAAGATACCGCCTGCCGCAGCGAGTGCCTCGTAAGGGCTGTCAGGATCGGAAATTTGTTCACAGGCCCAACTGACAAACTCATCCACATAGCGCGTGTAGTTGGTGAACAGAATATAAGGCTGAAAATGCTCTATGGCGGTGCCCGTGTAATGGCGCAATCGAGCCAAAGAAAAATCGGTACGCAAGGCATCAAAATGCGAAAGCGGGAAACGGGTATCGGTGGCGTGAAACAGACCGTCTGCGGTTTCATCACCAATTTGAGCCAGTTCCGTGGTGGGAAAGTGTTGCGAAATCCCGGCAGACATGGAGCGCTCCAGCGCTAAATCAGAGCCGTCAATCACATAAGGAAAGGGTATTTCCTGCTGCGACGGGAATACCTCAATGTGGGCGCCATACTCTTCGACCAGTAACGTCAATTGCTCAGAGAGATAGCGGCGGAACAGCGCAGGTTGTGTGACCGTGGTACTGTAACTTCCGGTATGGGTGAAACGCCCATAGGCGCGGGTGCGGCTTTTCCCTTGTTGTACGCCATCCCAACTTACGCGCAATTCCGGGTAGACGAACAGTCCATTGCGGCGCGCTTCTGCGTCGGGCAAGGAGCCATCTGTCACGTAGGCTTTTATGGCTGCGCGTAGCGCGTTAACCGCATCGTTATACTGCGAACTGA
The DNA here is from genome assembly GCA_964293225.1 of uncultured Symbiopectobacterium sp. Classification (GTDB taxonomy): domain Bacteria; phylum Pseudomonadota; class Gammaproteobacteria; order Enterobacterales; family Enterobacteriaceae; genus Symbiopectobacterium. Next base: position 53,451 of record CAXYYB010000017.1, read on the forward strand.
GTAAATCCAGCGCTTGTGCGGCCGTGAGGCGGGCAGGGGAACCACAATGCGTCATCGTTCTTCCATCCTTTTTGGGTTATCTCCCGCAATATCATTGCGGCGGTTACACCCAGCATAGATCAGCCACGTGACGAAACGTATAACCTTTGTATTATTTCACATATTATTAACAATGGGGTTTATACCTTATTGTGGTGTTGGTTGGTCATCAGCTTGAATGTGAACTCAAAAGAATAATAAGGAGTTACATAATATGGCCACCAGCATCGACCCTATTCGATATTCTCCCTCTGTGCGACCTGGCAGTAATGTATATTCTGGTACCAATAAGCACGCCCAAAAAAGTGATATCTGGCTATCAGTACAAGATTGGTTTCCTCCTCATTTACAACCACAGGCGCAGACGTACTGGAAAAAGATCAGCGAGGCAGGCGCTGAATCATCGCCAATATTGCAGCGTGCTGCTTTCAACGAATTAAAATCGTTGGTTTATCCGGGGTATGCGCACTTTTTTACGGAAGAAATCCGCGATCCTTATTTGACTACGTTCTCCATTCAAAATGCTACAGGTGATGAAATTGTTACCTTGCGTTTGCCCCGTTCGGCGTTAACCGAGAGCTCTTCCACACACAGATCATTGCCCCGGAACCCTCGTTATCCGTTCAGGTTGGCAACGATGACCAATCAAACCATTCCCGATAATAAATCCCCAGATAATACGTTGCCCCATATTAATAGGCTGGTGGTGTTGGGGGACAGTCTGTCCGATTCTGAAGGACGGATGTATCAGCGTTCGCTTGGCCTTATTCCCTCGAATAACCAATATTATGAGGGGAACTTTACCAACGGTTTTGTCTGGACCCATTTCATTTCATCACCGGATTTTCTCAACAAACCGCTGGTGAATTATGCCGAGGGAGGAAGCGTATCAGCTCACTATTCTTGGTTTGACAAGGTCAGTTGGCTGGTTTCCAGCATGGATAAGCAGATGGCGCAATACAAAGATCCTACCTCGCGTGATCTGGTTATCATTGCTCTCGGCGCAAACGACTATATGACCTTTCATAAGAAGAATGTCGAGAAGGTTATTGACAACCAAAGTGAAAACATTGAGCGCTTATTGGCGCAGGGAGTAAAAAATATTGTGGTTTTTGGCGTGCCCGATCTTTCGCTTACCCCTTATGCACAGAACCTTAAACATTCGGAGCAACAACGGGAATTACACGATATTTGTCAGCTTCACAATCAGCGTTTGAGTGCGCGAATGGCGCAGTTACAAGTACAACACCCCGAGGCAACGCTTGCCTATTTCGATGTTTCTAAGGCATTTGCACCCATTTATGATCGTGCCAAAGCGATAGGATATAACGTGAAGGAAGGTGTAAATCGACGTGGCTATGTTCATCTGTTTGGCAAGGAGCAGGAACTGATCAGCGATACCCGCCATTTGTTTAACGATGATGTGCACCCGACTCAAGAGGTTCATGCCATTATTGCGATGCAGGTTGCTGATTTTGTCCGACAACATGTTGCCCCGCGATAACACGGGGCAACAGTGTAACTCGGTTACGCGCGATCCCAGTGGGTTTGCGCTTCGCCGTTGATATAAAGTGTGCGTTGATCCTGGGCGGGCAGGCGAACATTCACACGTTTCCAGGCTGGAGCAAAATCACCTTCCTGAGTGAAGGTCACATCGATGCGTGAGTTGTCGCTGGTAATAGTCCAGCGCAGCCACAGTGCATTACCTTGCTGCCAGCCGTAAGTTTCGCCATCGTCTTCAAACAGTAAGCCGCTGTCCTGACCTTTGCCGCACGGAGGGAACAACAGCAGGTCGCGTTGATCGTCTGCCTGATGATCGACGTGTTTCAGGCGCGTAGAGGTTGGCAGCATCGCACCAGCGCGAACCAGCAACGGTAGGCGTTCCAGCGGCGCATCCAGGGTGATGGTTTGTCCGCCGCTGAACCAGGTGCCGGTGTAGAAATCGTACCAGCCAGACGCGTTCTTCGGCAGGTAAACCTGACGCTGACGCTGACCTTGTTCAACCACGCTGGCAACCAGCACATCGCGGCCTAACAGGAAGTCATCGGTTTCCTGGAACGTAACGGCATCGTGTTCATGGTCGAGGAAGGTCGGACGCAGCATCGGTTCATCGTCCTGGCTGGCGTGCCACAACTGGGTGTACAGGTAAGGCAGCAGGCGATAACGCAGCGCAATGGCGTCGCGGATTGCCGGGGTGACTTCCGGGTACATCCAGGGTTCGTTGACCGTGTGATCGTCATTCCAGGAGTGGATGGTGAAACGCGGATGCATCACGCCGTTTTGTACCCAACGTACGAACAGCTCAGCATCGGGTTTATCCCCAGAGAAACCGCCCACATCGTGACCGACGTTGTACAAACCGGAGAGGCTCATACCGACACCCATACGGATGTTATAACGCAACGTGGTCCAGTTGGTGCGGTTGTCGCCGCTCCAGGTTTGCACGTAACGCTGCATCCCGGCACAGCCGGAACGAGAGATCAGGTAAGGGCGTTTTTCCGGCGCAAAGCGCTGTTGCGCTTCCATCGACGCACGCATCATCAGCAGCGGCATTACCGGGCGAATGTGTTTGATAGCGATAGGTTTGCCAAAGCCAAAGCAGCGCGCTTCGCCGTCCCACACTTCATATTCGTTGTTGTCGTTCCAGGTGGAATCGATACCCATTTCCAGCAGTTGCGAGGTGACGTTATCCTGCCACCACTTCACCGTTGCCGGGTTGGTGAAGTCAAGGTGTGAGCCTTCATCGTCCCAGAAGCAGGAGCGTTCTGGTGCATCTTGCTCGGAATCACGGATAAACAGTTGCTGCTCTGCCACCTGCTGGTACATCGGGTGGTCTTGCAACAGGCACGGTTTGATGTTGGCAGCCAGTTTCAGACCGGCATCGTGGAACGATTGGCTCAGCACCTTCGGTTGCGGCACTTTGTCGTAGTTCCAGTTAAACACGTAGCGTTTGTTGCCAATCGAGGTGTAGCCGGAAGACAACTGGAACGAATCACACGGAATAGCGTGCTCTTTACACAGTTCGATGAATTTCAGCAGTTGCTGCTGCGCATCGGGCGCGTCGGTGTAGTGCATGGTCGAACCGCTGTAACCCAGGCTCCATTTGGGGCCAAACAGGGTTTTGCCGGTCAGACGCACGAATTTCTTGGTGACGTCCAGCACGCGTGGGCCGAGGAACAGGTAGTAGTCGAGGTCGCCTGCTTCTGCGCTGTAGCGACGGTAGGCTACGTGGTAGTTATCCAGCTCATTACCCAGATCCAGACGGGTGCTGCTCAGGTTGTCGTAAAACATCCCGAAGCTGACGTCACCACGACGGGTGATGGTGAACGGCACGTGTTTGTACAACGGGTCAGTAGACTGCGCGTTGTAGCCCATGGCATCGAGGTTACGCATTTCGTAACGGCGACCAGCGCGGTTCAAATCGCCCGCTTTCTCACCCAGCCCGTAGTACTGTTCCTGCGGATGGCGACGTTGATAGTGCTCAACGCCATCACCGTGGGCATTCAGCAGGTATGCACTGGTGTGGCGGTCGGCCGCGAGCGGTTGCCAAACACCTTGTTGGTCACGGTATTCCCATGACAGCCACAGGGGTTGATGCACGGTAACGCGCAGTGTATCGGTAGCGATTTGCAGGCCGTCTTCAAGGGTGGTCAGGGTAAAACCGGGCAGGGCAAAGCCCGCGGTGCTTTCGCGTTCACGTCCTTCCCATGCCACATCTTTTCCTGCTTCCGGGGCGATGCTCCAGGTGCGATCCAGGGCGAGTTCCCCTTTACGTTTGATCAGCACTCGAAACAGGTCATTTTCCAGCACATACAGGCGAAACAGATGCTGGTTGTCTACGTTGATTTCAACAAACGCTTGAGTTTGTTGGTTTAGCACCCAGTTTTTCAAAATTTTCATAGCAACGTTCCAAACTAAACAATCGAAGACATCACAGTACGAAAGGCCTTGTCGTAACAAGGCCTTTCTACAGCACGTTATGCAGCGCGCGCTTTGTTACGACGCTCGGCGATGAAGGCAACCAGGAAGATGGCACCAATCAGGTCAAAGAAGCCCATGGCGATAAACAGCGGGTTGTAGCCGATTTTGTCTGCCGTAACACCAATCAGCAGTGAGAACAGGAAGCTGGCGATCCAGGCAAAGGAGCCACGCATCCCGTTGACTGTTGCCATTTGGCCTTTCTCGAACGACTCAACCACCAGCGCACTCAACATGCAGGAGATGATCTGGTGACCAAAACCACCGATGGAGATCAGCAGGATAGTGATGTACGGGTCTTTAGTGAGCGCCACCATCGCCAGCGAAATCATCAGGAATGCGCCAGTAACGGAGCTGGCAACCACGGAGTTGACGCGGCTGCAACCAAACAGACGGGTATAGACGCGAGTCAGATAACCACTGGCGATACTGCCCAGGTCAGCGGCCAGGAAGGGCAGCCAGGCAAACATGGCGATCTGTTTCAGATCCATACCACGCTCTTTTGCCAGATACAGCGGCACCCAGAAGCTCAGTACGGCCCAGGCCGGTTCAGCCATAAAGGCAGGAATGGCGATACCGTAAAAGCGTTTGTTTTTACCTACCGTTTTCAGTGCGGTGAAGAAAGGCAGCTTAACCGGCGCAGGTTCGTTATCTTGCTTGATGAAGTCCAGCTCGGTTTTGCTCAGGTTCGGGTGTTTTTCCGGGTCATGATAGAACAACCACCACAAAACGACCCACAGCATGGCCAGCACGCCAGAGAACATGAATGCACCCTGCCAGCCGAGGTAGCTGTGTGCAATAACAATGATGGGCGGCGCTAACATCGCACCGATAGAGAAGCCAACGCCAGCCCAACCTGCGGCAATCGGACGCTCTTTTTTCGGGAACCATTCACCAAGGGTTTTGGCGTTGGCTGGGGTAGCAGCTGCTTCTGAAGCACCCATAAAGAAGCGCAGAATAGCCAGATGCAACCAACTACCTGCACCTGCGTGGAACATACACATCAGTGCCCAGATAGAGGCACATACCAGGAAGCCGACTTTCAGACCGATAACGTCAATCAGCCAGCCGCACAGCGGTTGGAAAATGGTGTAGGCCAACTGGAATGCGCCAACGATCCAGGAGTATTGCTCTGTGGTGATCCCCATGGTGGCTTTCAGTTCAGGCGCCAGGATACCCAACGAGTTACGCGTAATGTAGTTAACGGTGACGCCTAAGAGAAACAGCCCCAAAACCCACCAACGCAGGTTCTTGATTTTTCGTTTCCCGTGCGCTGCGGGGGCAGCGTTGTCAATATTGAGACTCATGATAATCTCCGTCAGAGGGTGATGATTGATTTGGCCTGATAAGTTATTCTTTCTGTTACACCATCAGTAACCTAAAATACTCTCCCTATCGCTATATTCTGATTATTTATATTAAAATTCAGGTTGTTATATAAGACTCTTCTTGAGGCTCTGTTTTCTCAATTGGTCTACCAATTAAGCCTAAAGGAGATAATCGATGTGGGATACGCTCTTTTTTGCAAAAATTTTCATAATGTTGGCTTATTTTAGCGTTGGACATAAAAACCGGTTAGGATATGGGCAGTTCTAGCGTGAAAATTTTTTCATCTTCAAATTTGAAGGGGATCACAAAATGAATGGAAAGCTTAAAATCAAGGAAATTGCGGCACAAACCGGGCTTTCTATCAGTACGGTATCTCGCGTGTTGTCAGGCAAATTTAACACCAGCGAAAAAGCCAAGCAGCGCGTGATGGCCTGTGCGCGAGAGTACGGTGTGCTTGATGATATCGCTTCTGGGCGCCTGTTAATCAACGGAATTATGGTGTTTGCACCGTCGCGAGCGTTTGATTCGCGGTCTGACATCTTTTACTACAAAGTGATCCAGGGGCTGGTCAATGCCCTGACGCCCCATGAGGTGCGTTTACGCTACTGTGGCCTGGAAGAAAACAACAGTGATGCAGCCCTGTTTCTGGAAAAGATGAACGACCCCCTTACGGAAGCGGCCCTGCTGATCGGGATAGATGATCCCTATATTCACGCCCTGGCGGCAGATTTGGGCAAACCCTGCATCCTGATTAACAGCTATGACAGAAAGATGCGTTTACCCAGCGTCTCGCCGGATCACCGTTTGATTGGCGAAGTGGCGATGCACTATTTGATTGAGCAAGGGCACCATAACATCCTCAATCTGGTCTGTTTGCGGCGCTATACCATGGAGTGGCGTTTACAAGGGATCCGTGAAGCGCTTAGCGCCCATAATCTTCCTTTTGATGAGTCGCGTCATCTGTTGCTGGCAAACGGTTTTAGCGCGGTAGAGAGTGAGCGCGCATTGACGGAATTTCTCGCGCAGTGCCCAAACGATCAGCGACCAACCGCCATTTTGGCCGGCGGCGATTTTATGGCGTTAGGGGCAATGAATGCGTTACAACATGCAGGGATTCGCGTACCCCAGGATATCTCCATCATGAGCATTGATGGTTTTAATCTGTTGGCGTTGCATGATATTGCGCTAACCTCGCTGCATGTGCCGCGTGATGAATTAGGCGAAGAGGCGATCAGGTTATTGCAACAGCGTCTGGCTGCACCGCTACGCCCAGCCAGCAACATTTTGCTGCACGGCACGATGGCGCTTAATGCCACCGTCAAACGGTTGCGCGCCAGCCGAACGCCGACGCGCGGTGATGAAGAGAAACTTTACGATTAAGATGACTCACGCCGCAGGGCAAAAAGCGCGTAATGCAGCGTGAGCGATTGTCTGTTTAGCTTAAAACCACTGGCCGAAACGTCGGATATAGATGCGCTTCATCACCTGAGTGAGCAGGCAGTAGCTCAGCAAGGTGCCGACCAGCCAGGGGAAATATTCCCACGGCAGCGGGGTTAAACCGATATACGCTCCCAGCGGTGAGAACGGAATATAGATCCCGACCGCCATGACCAATGCGGTGGTCAGCATCACCGGCAGCGCGGCAGTGCTTTGAATAAAGGGAATTTTCTGCGTGCGCAGCATATGCACGACCAGCGTTTGCGACAACAGCCCTTCAATAAACCAGCCTGACTGAAACAATGCCTGATGCTCGACGCTGTTGGCGGCGAACACATACCACATCACGGCAAAGGTCGTAATGTCGAACAATGAAGAGGTCGGGCCAATCCATAGCATAAAGCGGCCAATGTTCTTTGCATCCCACTTGCGCGGGCGTTGTAAGAACGATTTGTCCATTTTGTCCCACGGCAGGCTGAGCTGCGAGATATCGTACATCAGGTTTTGCAGCAGCAGATGGATGGCCAGCATCGGTAAAAAGGGAATAAAGGCGCTGGCAACCAACACGGAAAATACGTTACCAAAGTTGGAACTGGCGGTCATGTTCAGGTATTTGATGATATTGCCGAAGGTTTCACGTCCGGTGATCACCCCTTGTTCCAGCACCATCAGGTCTTTTTCCAGCAGAATGATTTCTGCCGACTCTTTGGCGATATCCGTTGCGGTATCCACCGAGATACCGACATCCGCATCGCGCAGTGCTGGTGCGTCGTTGATGCCATCCCCCAAAAAGCCAACGGTATGGCCGTTGTGTTGCAACATTTTCAGTACGCGCGATTTTTGCATCGGCGTCAGCTTGGCAAACAATGTGCGTTGCTCTACTTCGCGCGCCAGCGTGGCATCATCCATCTTATCGATATCCGCACCGAGCAACGGCTGGTCTGCATCAAGGCCTACATCTTTGCACACTTTGCTGGATACCACCGGGTTGTCACCCGTGAGCACTTTGACCTGCACACCGTTTTCTCTCAGCGCAGTGATAGCGCAAGCGGATGAGGGTTTCGGGGGATCGAGGAAGGTCAATAGGCCATGGATTACCAAGTCCCGCTCATCGGCTTCAGTGAGTGGAAAGTGGTAATCGCTGGCACCAAATTCACGCGTTCCTATCATTAATACTCGGAAACCCTGATGGTTATAACGCTCTGCCAGCGCCAGCAGCGCGCTACGACGGGCATCATCCAGTGGACGCTTTTCACCGTTATCGTCGATATGGGTCGCAATGGCGAGCATCTCTTCTACCGCACCCTTACAGATCAACTGGTACTGCTGGTTTCCGCTGTTGAGTAAAATGGACAGACGGCGGCGAATAAAATCAAAGGGCAGCTCATCGATTTTGTCATGTTGGGTCAGCGCTGCAATGTCCGGTTTTTCCTTGCCGAAGCGAATGATGGCTTTATCCATCAGGTTTTTCATCCCGCTTTGGTGGAAACTGTTCAACCAGGCCAGTCGCAGTACCTGCTCACTTTCTTTGCCGTTGACGCACAGGTGGTGTTCGAGAATGATGCGATCCTGCGTCAGCGTGCCGGTTTTGTCGGTGCAGAGTACATCCATAGCACCAAAGTTTTGGATGGCGTTCAGATGCTTGACGACCACTTTGCTGCGCGCCATTCTGATTGCGCCTTTCGCCAGATTGGCGGTAACAATCATCGGCAACATTTCTGGCGTCAACCCAACCGCGACGGCCAGCGCGAAAAGCGCCGCTTCGGCCCAGTCGCCTTTGGTAAAACCGTTAATCAGCAATACCACGGGCACCATCACCAACATAAAGCGGATCAACAAACGGCTCACGCTGTTGACACCGCGATCGAACGCCGTTTGCGCACGGGTGCCGATGATGGATTTGGCCAACGAACCAAAGTAGGTGTGATTGCCGGTAGCCACGACAACCGCTTTGGCGATGCCGCTGGAGACATTAGTACCCATCAGGCAGATATTGCCCATGTCCAGTAGAGATGCCCCCTCCTGATCGATAGGCGTCTGACAGGATTTCTCTGCCACATGCGCTGAGGTGTCATATTTCTCAACGGGAAGGGATTCACCGGTAAGAACCGCCTGGCTGATAAACAGATCGCGCGATTCAACCAGCTTTACATCTGCGGGTACCATGTCACCTGCCGAAAGTAAAATGATATCGCCAGGTACTAACGCTTGTAGCGGGATCTCATGGCATTCTGCGCGGGCATTGGGATGAGCGCGACGCAGTACGGTGGCGGTGGTTCGCACCAGTGATTTCAACGCTTCTGCGGCCTGATTGGTGCGAAATTCTTGCCAGAAACGCAGCAGACCGCTCAGGGTTACCATGACCAGAATGATGATGATACCCGTTAAGTCGGTCTCTTCTCCGCGCTGCAAGGGCAGCCAATAATCGGTAAACGTACCGATGGCGGCCAACGCCAGCAAAATAAAAATAAAGGGGTTATTAAAGGCGCTGATGAGCTGTGTTAACGCAGGAGGCGCTTTTTCTTGCGCCACTTGATTGGGGCCGTTTTCAAGTAAGCGCTCCTTTGCCTCTGCCTCAACCAAACCGTCCAGGTTGGCTGCAAGCGAGGTAAGGGTGCTATCAAGGCTTTTTACCGCTTCATCTGCAATAAGGTAACTTTTTTTCACCGACTGCTGGCGAACGTGCAGGTTTTCTAACATCTGAGTCATAACCGTTACTCATTTTTAGGCACATCGCTTTCAGGAGGTCTTTTTACGGGCCGTTTTTTTTAAGGGCGCAGATAAGCCGTCCTTCAAAGGCATGATGTGCAAACGGACTAATTGTTATGCGTGGCAGAGAGGACGGAGAAGCAAACGTGTTAGCGTGTCATCCCTTGCTATGCGTTATAAATTGCTGACTGGGGTGATCGTCCATTTCGGCTCCTTAACCGCTGAGAAGCGATAGCGTGAACGTAGTGATGCGGAACGCCAGGATCGCAGAAATATCCTGAGACACTGGTCGTGTATTCAGTATGACAGCTTGACGGTAAGGTGGGGGCGCATTGTCATAACGCCGCCACCGCTGCCTGAGATCAAGGGATTACTGGATATAAAGGCGCTATTGGCCGGGAGGAAAGAGTGCATAGGTGTAAAGATGCATTCTGATGCTTCCTGTTTATACGGCTTTTCGTATCGGCCGTCATGGATGAACGTTTAACAGGGATACAATCGTGATTGAAATGCTGATTGCGTCGCTCGCCGTTACCGGCAAGCCACGCACAATAGAGTGTGTCAGTTTGCCGGAGAGATAATGCTGTTGTTTTTACCATCAATGTTTTCACGATCGATGCTTTCACAACCTCTATCGCTTTGACTGTCCAAAAATCTCTCTCCGTAGTTATACTGCGCGTACTATAGCGGCTGAATTCTAAACGTATCCGCAACGTGTAAGTGATTCATGTCCGTTTCATGAAGAATGTGACGCTCTTAGCCTTTTGCCTGCGTCAGTACGATAGAACACGTATAACGATCGGTAGGGTGCACCGAAATCGTGGTTTCAAACGTATTGCCGTCTCGATCCAGATAGCGGCGCGCAATCTTCAGTGCGGGCGAGTTTTATGCACCGAGTGCCCCTCTCATCGGGGCAGGTAAGGCGCGAGGCGCTTACTGTACCGTTCGGTTGCGGCCTTTCCGTTTAGCGATATACAAATTTTTATCTGCGGCAGCAAAGAGTTGGTGTACATGTTGCGTTAAGTCCATCCCTGAAGCGGTCGCATAGGCAATGCCGATACTCACGGCAACGGATACTGGTGAGCCATTAATCAGGCAGGGGGTGTCGTGAATTTGCGTGCGCAGATGTTCTGCTAACGCAAAGAAGTCTTGCTCGGAGAAATCAAAACACACCGCTGCAAACTCTTCTCCACCGATGCGGCTCACTAAGCCTGGTTCAGGGATAGCTTGCTGAATCAGGTTTGCGACGTGTTTTAAAACATGGTCACCGTTATCGTGTCCGTAACTGTCGTTGATGGTTTTGAAGTGATCGATATCAACCAGCATCATATTGATAGCCGCTTGACGATATCGGGGGATTTTCCCATAACGATTTAACGCATCGTTAAAACCATAGCGCGAAAGCAGGTGCGTGAGGAAATCGTGGCTAGCCTGCATCAGCAAACGCTGATTGAGCTGGCGGATGGTTTTTGCGTTCATGGCCATCAGCAACGGACTAAAGATGATAGCGGCGATACTGATGCGAGCGATAGTGATCGCCTGCATAAACAAGGCATCCTGATGGTCATACATTTCCTGAACGTGAAGCGCTGTTGCGATCAGTTCAACAACACCCGTGCACAAGGTAATCAGGTGTATCGCCCACAGCGGGTACACGATGGCGCACCAAGTGAGCGCGGGCAGGGGGAACGCCAGAATGGCAATCGGGCCAACCAGCGTACTCAATCCCAGTGACAGTACAAGGAATAGTAAGGGGATGCTGCTGTGCCAGTCTGCTTTGGGCATACGCAATGTGAAATCGCTGCGCAGTGTTAGCAGTAACGGTAAAAACAGTACTGCAGTATAAAACTGATCGCTGAACCAGTTGAGCACATCCTGTTGGAACGGCTGGCGTGTTTGCTCGGCCATGTGTTGCGCGAACGCGCCGACCAACGCACAGCAAAGGGCGGCGATCATACAAGAAGCAAACAGGTGTAATGAAGATGTGATATCGGCTTCTGGCTGACGATACCGTTCTGGCCAACGCAATAATTTGACCAACACAGCGATAAACACCAGGTTAGCGCCATTAATGGTGAAAGCGCTCACGCCCCAGCCATAAAGCAGGCTGTCTTGCGCGGTCATGACGCTATAGGCAATGCCGTAATACCAAAGGGTATTCAGATAGCGACACCGATAAAACAGGGCGGCAACCAGAATGTTGACGGGCCAGAGAACTGAGAGATCGATGCCTGACATACGCGCATAATCTCTGCCCATTTCTCCACGGGATAGTGCTCTGCCTTTCAAATAGCGTGCAATCATACACGTAAGCCCAAGAGCAAACAGTACTCTGCATGAAACCTGCTGGTTTTTAACGTATTGTTTTTGATCACTGTAGAGCCAAATTCTCGGTATTTCGGTAAAAAAAGCCGCTAATAGCGGGATAGAAAATCCTTTTTAGCGCTAGTGTTATAACCAGAATACTGCGTGATGGCATGCGCATACTTTTTCACTGTCAGGAGTTCATCATGAGAATAAAACAGGGTATGTGTGGATTGTTGATGCTGCTGCCGCTTTATGGCTTGGCACAGGCGACGGGTTCTGACGTTATCGAGGGTTACACTACGCAGCAGATTGCCGATGCGCTACCGAAAGCGATAGAGGGCTTGCAGAGGCGCACGGTGGAAGTGGTCTCGGATTACCATACTTTTCAGGTGGAATACGTTGATCCTGCTACCATGCGTAAAGTGCTGGTCACGCTTTATACCTTACCGGCAGATGCAAAAGGCAATATCCCCGTCGCCTCCAGCGATCGCGATCTGGACGCCGTGGTCGCCAGTGCTGAAAAAGAAATGTTGCGTCAGCGTATCAAACCGGAAATGAAAGATCTGACGGCGCCGGATGCGCCCCGATTTCGCTGCCTGCAAACGGTAATGAATGAAAAAGTGGTGCACCAGGTTTGCTCAACCTTGTTTAAGGGGCGCGTGCTGGAGATCCAACCCGTCACTCTGGTAAACGACAAGAATTTCGCGCCAGCTATGCAACATGGTGAGGCGTTGGTGGTACAGTTCGGCAAAATCATGAGCAACGCAGTGAAATAAAGTGGAAGGGCTGGCTGGTAAGCCGGCCTGCTTTGCGTCAGTCAGGATTTTCTGTCCAGTCAAACTCCAGTTGCCTGGCGGTTCTTTCTGCCAGCGAGCGCCCCGCAAAACGCTCAACCAAATGCAGGCTCATATCAATGCCAGCAGAAATCCCTGCCGACGATACGAGCGCCCCTTGGTCAACCCAGCGAACATCACTTTTCACGTCCAGCTTAGGGAACATCGTCTTCAAGTCTGCAATGTCTTCCCAATGCGTCGTTACTGAACGGTTGCCAAGTAGCCCGGTTTTGGCGAGTAAAAAAACACCAGTGCAAACAGACGCACTAATGGTTGTTTGCGGGATTTGGCGAGCAAGCCAGTCAATCACTGTGGTTTTTTCCATCTCTGCGGTAACCACCCCACCGGGGACGATCAGACAATCCAACGTAGGATGATTGTCGAGTGCGTAGTCGGGGTCGATCTTTAAACCCGCACGTGCGCGCACTGGCACAGGTTTTTCTCCAAGCGTGAACACGTTGAAACGCGGTGTGGAACCACCCGCCACACGCGTTGCGCAGGTAAAAACTTCATAGGGCCCTGCAAAATCTAATACCTCAACATTATCAAAAACATAAATTCCAATTTGCAGCGTCATTGCTGGCTCTCCGCAGGAAGGGGCATCCCGTGGATGGTATAACCTGGTGCAGAAAAAAGAAACGTCAAGACAGCAAGAACATAGTGCTTATAGGTAGGGTGGTTGTAGCTACTTATTCCGAAAAGTAAGGGTTTCTACATATTTTCGATATGCCATTATCACTCTGTTGTAGTATGTGCTGGTATGTATTTCTTGTTTACTTGGTATCAAATTTTGGCACGCTTTATTGCGTGCCATTTTAGCGTGAGGTATTTATGCAACGACAGAAGTGGTTTAGCGTCTGTGTCCTAACTGTTCTGCTGATGACGACAGGAACCTGGACTTTGCACTTTTTCCTGGATGGTGGCGTTGTCAAAGGGATTGCCTGTTACTTTGTAAAACTGATGAGCGGAATTACGCCACTGGCAGCAATCCGCTCTGTGGTTATGCCCCAACATGGCCCGAAGACCATGTTGGGATGCCAGAAGCGCCTGACTGCACGACCCTAGCTCCGAATAACCGTTATACCAGATCGAAACGATCCAGATTCATCACTTTATTCCAGACAGCCACGAAATCGTGCACAAACGATGCCTGCGCATCAGCACTGGCGTAAACCTCTGCCAGCGCCCGTAGCTGTGAGTGTGAACCGAAAATCAGATCTACGCGTGTTCCTGTCCATTTTGGTTGACCCGTGGTGCGATCGCGCCCTTCAAACAGTGTGTGCGATGCATCAATCGGGTGCCAGGTGGTATTCATATCCAGCAAATTGATGAAGAAATCCGTGGTCAAGGCGCCAGGGCGTTGGGTAAAGACACCGTGTGCGGCTTGCCCGGTATTGATATCCAGTACGCGCAACCCGCCGAGCAGTACGGTCATTTCCGGTGCTGTAAGGGTAAGCAACTGCGCCTTGTCCACTAGCAATGCTTCTGGACTGATGCTGTAGTGTCCTTTCTGATAGTTGCGGAAACCATCGGCAATGGGTTCAAGGACATCGAACGAGGCGACATCGGTTTGTGCCTGAGAGGCATCCATCCGTCCTGGAGTAAAAGGAACGGTGACCGATTGGCCTGCTCGTTGTGCTGCCTGTTCGATGCCTACGACGCCACCTAACACGATGATATCGGCCAGTGAAACGCGTTTGTTGCCTGATTGTGCGCCATTAAATGCGTGTTGCACGCGTTCCAGAACGCTCAACACCTGTGCCAACTGTGCGGGTTGATTCACTTCCCAATGGTTCTGTGGTGCAAGACGCAGACGCGCGCCGTTAGCGCCCCCGCGTTTGTCTGAACCACGAAACGTGGATGCGGATGCCCAGGCCGTTGCGACCAACTGCGATACGCTAAGCCCGGTAGCCGCAATCTGCTGTTTCAGCGTGGCGATATCCTGCGCGTTGATCAGTTCATGATTCACGGCGGGGATCGGGTCTTGCCAAATGAGTTCTTCGCTCGGTACTTCTGGGCCCAGGTAGCGTGCGCGTGGTCCCATGTCGCGGTGCGTCAGTTTAAACCAGGCGCGCGCAAAAGCGTCGGCGAATTCCTCAGGATGTTCGTAGAAACGGCGCGAGATTTTCTCATAAACCGGATCAACGCGCAGGGAAAGATCGGTGGTCAGCATGGTGGGAACGTGGCGCTTTGCCGCGTCGTGGGCATCGGGTATTTCTCCTGCACCCGCGCCATGCTTGGGTTGCCACTGGTGCGCACCCGCCGGGCTTTTAGTCAGTTCCCACTCGTAGCCAAACAGGTTTTGAAAGAAGTAGTTGCTCCACTGGGTAGGGGTTTGTGTCCAGGTGACTTCCAGTCCACTGCCAATGGTGTCGCCGCCTTTTCCGCTACCGAAGCTGCTCTTCCATCCTAATCCTTGTTCTTCGATGCCTGCGGCTTCTGGTTCGGGCCCGACCAATGTGGCATCGCCTGCGCCGTGTGTTTTGCCGAAGGTATGGCCGCCAGCGATCAATGCCACGGTCTCTTCGTCATCCATTGCCATACGGCTAAAGGTTTCTCTAATGTCTTTGGCGGCAGCGAGCGGATCGGGGTTGCCACCGGGACCTTCCGGGTTGACGTAAATCAGGCCCATTTGCACCGCAGCCAGCGGGTTTTCCAAATCCCGTTCACCAGAATAGCGTTTATTATCCCCAAGCCAGGTCGTTTCCGCACCCCAGTAAACATCTTCTTCAGGTTCCCACACATCGGGGCGACCGCCTGCAAATCCAAACGTTTTAAAGCCCATGGATTCTAATGCCACGTTGCCGGTCAGGATCATCAAATCGGCCCACGAGATGTTTTGGCCATATTTTTGCTTGATCGGCCATAGCAAACGCCGTGCCTTATCGAGGTTTACGTTATCAGGCCAGCTGTTTAATGGCGCAAAGCGTTGCTGTCCCGCCCCTGCGCCACCGCGTCCATCGCCAGTGCGGTAGGTTCCGGCGCTGTGCCAGGCCATACGAATAAATAGCGGTCCATAGTGGCCGAAGTCCGCAGGCCACCAGGGCTGGGAATCAGTCATCAAGGCATGGAGATCTTTTTTAACCGCCGCCAGATCGAGACTGTTGAAGGCGGCGGCGTAATTGAAATTTTTACTAAGCGGGTCGGAGAGCGGGCTGTGTTGATGGAGGACTTTCAGACTGAGCTGATTTGGCCACCAATCCTGATTCGTGGTGCCGCTGCTGGCAGTAGGTTTGCTACCACCGCCAGAAAATGGGCATTTGCTTTCAGTTGTCATGCAATATCTTCCTCTGCTGATGAGTTCCATGGGGCCCGGCACAAGGTCGCCCGGTACAGTGATGTCGACACATTAAGCGTAGTCATCTTGTGGACATTGTTAAAATCGAAAAAGACAACTATTACGATAGTTATGATCTATGTTTATTTATAAATCGATAGGTTGAGTAGTCTATGGCAAGGTAGGGGGATGACAACGCACGTTGGGTAGTCGGTATGTCATCACGTCGGCAGATCTTTATGTCTAAAGCGTGAACAATATGTGAACAGTAAAAAACAAAAACCACTGAAATAACTTCATAAATATTATAGTGTTATTATATCTCACTGATTTTAATGCCATGGGGTTGTCACTGAAATGCTCATGTTTTTGTCGATAGCGGTCGATAACAGATAACAAGGAGTTGAAGAATGCCACGGATAGCTTACAGTGAAAGGGCTGTATCTTGTCATCTGAACTCGGACGACGCGCGACACCTCGCTACTGCATATAAATACGCATTCTTATTGAGGGTATAATGGATAATTTTCAAAAAGAGATAGATGAGAGAACAAATCTCACTTCCTCCAATAAATTTGAACTGCTGTTGTTCCGTTTGGGCCCCGCAACGCAGGGCGTCGAGTCTGAGTTGTATGGTATCAATGTGTTCAAACTCCGTGAAATCGTGCCGATGCCCTCGCTGACCAAAGCGGCGGGTATGAAACCACCGATGATGGGGATGATGAACATTCGCGGGCAGGTCATTCCGGTTATCGATCTGCCAGCATTGCTGGGCTGTGAGCCAAGCACCGGGTTGAACATTCTGCTCATTACCGAGTATGCGCGCAGCACCCAGGCTTTTGCCGTGGAATCGGTGGATGATATTGTGCGTCTGGATTGGAGTCAGGTGCTTGCCGCTGAGAATGGCGTTAATTCAACCTACATTACTAGCATTGCACGGTTGGATGCTGATAAATCCAGTAACCGCTTGGCCTTGGTTTTGGACGTAGAACAGATTCTGCACGACATGAATCCGGTCGATCGCGACATCAAAGAAGATAAACTGAAAACCAAAGAGTTCCGTCTGAAACCGGGCACGGTTGCAATTGTGGCCGATGACTCCAAGGTGGCCCGCTCCATGCTGGAACAAGGCTTGAGCGTCATGCAGATCCCCACGTTGATGCATGTCACCGGTCAGGGAGCCTGGAACAAGATTCAAGCGATGGCGAAGGAAGCTCAGCAGGAAGGACGCCCGATTACGGATAAGATCTCCTTTGTGCTGACGGATCTGGAAATGCCGGAAATGGACGGTTTTACGCTTACCCGTAATATCAAGCGTGATGAGTTCCTTAAAAAATTG
The DNA here is from genome assembly GCA_964293225.1 of uncultured Symbiopectobacterium sp. GTDB lineage: Bacteria > Pseudomonadota > Gammaproteobacteria > Enterobacterales > Enterobacteriaceae > Symbiopectobacterium. The sequence continues at coordinate 70,699 of CAXYYB010000017.1, forward strand.
CCAGTGATTATTCACTCTTCACTCTCTGGTAGCGCGAATGAAGATCACGTGCGCAAGGTGGGGGCGGATGCCTACGTGGCTAAATTTGAAATTAATGAATTGGCAGAGGCGATCCACTCTGTTCTTGATTGATAGCGTTGCCAATGTTCAAGATTCATGCCGCGGGTGCCTTGATGTGCATCAGCGGCATTTTTTATTATGCCTGGTGCGGTGTTTTGGAACACAGCCAGATGCTAAAGACAATCAGTAGTGCGCTGACCAGATGAAAGGTTTCTAGCGTGGTATTGAGGAACACCAGACTAAATATCCCGCCCGATAACGGAATCAGGTGAGTATAGATTTCTCTCCGCGTTGCACCAATATCGCCAATACCTCTGTTCCAAAAAACATAGGAGAGCCAGGACGGGAATATGACCAGATAGGCCAACCTTGTTAAAAAATCCCCGCTAAATCTCTTTCTCTTAATCAACAAAGTGCGGATGATTCTACATCGCGATAATATTGACAATGATTCATATCAATAAAAATTATATTTTTGGCGCATAGATGAAATAATGACTATTGGCAACCATATTCTGATTGTTGTGTTGATACCATTTAGTTGCGAAGAGGATATCGGCGATAAAAATTTCTTATAGACATGTATGGTTTTTTCATCAGTGTCTACTGTGCTTATCAATATAATTACTCTGAAAAATAGGATGGATGACATTATTCTGTTCTGGCCTCTTGTAATAAGATAAATACCTGATGGTTTGTCTGAGGGTTTTTATCTATTTTCTTTGTATATGAGGGTGTTACCCCTTTCAGTGAGAGCACAAGGAGTGAACAATAATGTCGCATAGTATCGCACTACCTAACAGTGGAGATTTTATTTATTCTGATTTTAAATTGTTAGATAAATTCTCTGATTCTAATGATATATGTAGAATTACGAAAAATAAAAATGGTGAGAAATATTTGTCTTCGGCATATTCATTGAAAGAGAGATTTATTCAATTCATTTCTTATATTCCTCTGCTATCTCGCATGGATTTTGTCTCCAAACAACTTGATTTAATCAAAGCAGAGCAGGCAGAGGCTGTTTCTGTTTTTTTACGTGTATTACGAGACGAATTTGATAGTAACAGTTTTTGTTCTGAGAATCGTTGCCACGAAAAACGGCCGGACTTTCTAAAATGTAAGGATATTTCTATTTGGCTCAACGATGCTGCAAATTCGACCATTCATCAATGCGAATGCACAGACGTAAATAATGAGAATCTGGCAAATTTGAAATCCGGGTTGATATCAAAATTCAGTGGATTATCTTCGGCGTCTCTTGATTCCTTTGTTGAAAATAAAATGTGTGATAATCATGCGGATGTCATTGTTAGTAAAATAAATGTGATTTTACAAAAATCAAAGATCCCAGAGCATCTTCATGTTAATTTGAGGGCGAGCATTCTTGAACACTTCAATCTCAATGCGTTGGATAGCGAATATGCGTTGAAGTCTATTTCAGATTTTATCTGTGATTTTATGAATGTGAGCTACATGACAAATAACAAAATACCTTCACGTGGAAAACCATTCAAGCTACCTGACGATGTATTACGTATTTTGGACAGAATACAAACCCAAACTGATTTTACCGCTACAGGTGTTCTTCTTGCTGGTGTCGCTGAGCTTAAGGCGGAGATTAAATCTGCGGGGCAGATAAAAGACGAAATAAGAAATAGTTTGCATGCCTATACGATGATAAATGCCTACATGCATTCGCTTGTTGCACCTGCACTTCCAATGCCGCTTGAGTATGAATATATCTCTGCTCATTCATTGGCCTCCCAGACGCTATCTGTACCGGCGGCACCACCGGCCCCTCGTGCACCATCTATGCCAACGGTATCACAGGTATCATTGGCTCCCCCGCCTCCACCTATGCCTTCGACATTATGGTTATCACCCGGCCCGACATCCCACTCACAGCTTTCACCCCGGACATCACAATCGGAGAAGTCTAAAGGTGTAATAGAACAAAAATTGATGAAACCTGCTGCGCAAGCAGGAGGAATCACGGGCGTAATGAATGACGAGTCATTTTTAAAGAAATTACAGCAAAGACGTAATGCGTTGGAAGGTAGACCCCAAAACGAGAACCAGCCTGTGGACACTACCACTGAAAGGGTTAAAGCGGTAAGTCATCATCATGATGACACAGGTATGCTGGCAATAATGCAAAAAGGATTCGAAAAAATCTATCCCTCTCAAGTACCTTTTGATTCAGGAGCGTCTGATGATTCAGGATTAAATACTCACTCCAATCGGTCATCGGTTTCTGGAGATTCAGCATGGAGCGAATAAACCCCGCATTGCAAATTAAGCATCTGGGAGAGATTTTAGGGCTGGAAATTTTTCTCGATGAAAAACAACAGGCCGTTTTAGTTATTGATGGGCAATTCCCAGTATCTTTGCATTTTTATGACGAGCAATGGCATTTTTATAGCATGGTATGCCGTTTGACCCACGATCACGACACCCTCTCTTTCTATCAAAAAGTACTGATAAAAAATTTAAGCGAGTTACGCTCAGGTATAGGAGGGCTTTGCCTGAATGAAACAGCAGAGATTCTCATGTATGTGGGGGGACCTAAGAAGACGATCTATAACGCGAACGAGTTGTACGAAAGTTTAAATCAATATGTACAGCGTTTGGATGCGCTGCGTGAAACGCTGGAATAAGATCGATTTGAACGGGTCGTCGCTGTCACGATGTCTGTGAGGTAAACAGAAAAGCCTTCCCTGCATATGGTCGTTGAGCAGGGAAGGTGCTGACGATTAGAGTCATTTTTTCTCATCACTCTCTTGTGTTGCGCTCTTTGCAGAAATGAGGATACGCCGAATATTTATTCCGGTTATGCCCAATGCTAGCGTGATCAGTGGTGCAGCAATGTTAAAGATGGCAAATGGCATGTAGGCCATGGTGGAAACACCGAGCACGGCGGCCATATAAGCACCACAAGAGTTCCAGGGAATTAACGGCGAGGTGACAATACCTGCATCCGACACCGCCCTGGAAAGGTTTTCCGGTGCCAACCCTCTTCGGGAGAATTCAGATTTAAATAAGCGGGTGGGCAATAGCAGGGCAATGTATTGATCGCCTGCGGCAATGTTTAAACCAATCGCAGTAGCAACCACCGAAGCAATCAGGCGGCCGACCGTTCTGGCACGCAATAACAGCGGTGTAACCAGCTTGTTCAACAGACCAAAATCATCCACCATGATGCCAAAGGTGACTGCGCCGATGATGAGCCAAATGGTTAGCAACATACTATCCATGCCACCGCGCGACAGTAACGCATCTATCTGTTCAATCCCCGAATTCTCCTGAAAACCCGTTGCCATTGCTGTCCACATGGCTTTAAGGGCAAGCAGTGGTGCGGCAGTATCTGGCTCAGCAATGAAACGCAGCACCACCTGCGGCTGCATTATCGGCGTCATAATGCCAGCCAGTAATGCGGAACACATAATCGCCAGCGACGCAGGCACCTTTAATACCGAAAGCGTAAGTAAAAAGAATAAAGGCAACAGATTCCAGGGGGTAATGTGGAACAGTTCGTTAAACCGTTTCAACTCATTATCCGTGACGCTCGCATCGAAGGCACTGTGCTGATTCATACCAAGCGCAATAAATGTTATCAAGGCAATAACGGCTGCGGGTAGGGTGGTCCACATCTGAGTGAGAATATGTTTATACAGCTCGACGCCATTCAACTGGGCAGCCAATACGGTACTTTCAGAAAGCGGTGATACTTTATCACCCACATAAGCACCGGAAATAACGGCACCGGCCGTAATTTCTGGTGATAAGCCGAGCATATTGGCTAAACCTACTAAACCAACGCCCAATGTACCTGCGGTTGTCCATGAACTGCCAATACTGAGTGATACACCCACACACACCAAAAAAGCGATAGGATAAAACCAGTTAGGCATAATCATGACGATGCCGTAATACACCATGGTTGGAATGGTGCCTGACATGTTCCAGGTGCCGATCAATGCACCTACGGAAAAAAGAATAAAGATGGCACCGGAGACGGTGGCAATTCCTTTGCGTCCTGATTCAGAAATCTCTTCCCAAGTGTGGCCATTTTTTAATATGACCATCGACGTGATCATCGTGCTAAGAATAATGGCCACTTGCAACGGGCCATTTACCGCATCCAAGCCGAACAGGGCAACAGACGCCCCTACCAGCACAATCAAGGTGACTACTGGGAGTAGAGCATCAAAATAACTTGGCGCTTTTATTGTACGGGGAGACTTGGGATCGTTGACCATATATGCTCCATATCCCGTTAAGGTGAAAATGTTTTTTTAAATTTGGCATGATCGTGTTACGCGGCGCTTTCTGGTTTAAGCATAGCCGTTTTTTGCCGTGGTATCGAAGTATGTAATGGGACACCCATTGCCAAAGGTTAGTCTGTTTTTCTCATCCCTTTTTTACTTTGTAAAGATTCCCTATAGAACCGTAAAGAAATGCAAATGATAATGACTATTGTTCGTGTTATTATTTCAAATCATCGCGCGAGCCACTTCATTGGCATCCATCTAGACGCGTTTAAAGGGAGTTGGGATGATAAAAAAAATGTTTGTTTCGGCACTTGCCATCACGGTAGCGCCTTACGGGATCTCCGCAGAAAATGACGATGTTATGGTTGTCACTGCTTCGGGATATTAACAAAAACTGCGGCAGGCGGCGGCCAGTATTTCTGTCATCAGTCAACGTGAACTCAGCCAGAAAAGTTATACCGATCTTGCCGATGCGCTCAGTGATATCGAAGGGGTGGATGTCCATAGCACCACGGGCAAAACGGGCGGCCTTGATATCAGTATTCGCGGTATGTCCAGCAGCTATACGCTTATTCTGATCGATGGCCTCCGACAAAATGGTACCGCTGATGTTACGCCAAATGGGTTTGGTGCCATGAATACCAGTTTTATGCCGCCGCTTTCTGCCATTGAACGTATTGAGGTTATTCGTGGGCCGATGTCGACGCTATATGGCTCTGATGCAATTGGTGGCGTGGTGAATATTATTACCAAAAAAGTGCCCAACGAATGGGGCAGTACCGCAACGCTGGAACACACCTTTCAGGAAAACACTGACTTTGGCGACAGTTCAAAATTCTCATTTTATTCCGGTGGGGCATTAATTGAAGATAAATTGGGGCTGTCTCTACGTGGCAGTATTTTTCGTCGCGGGGCTTCTCAGGTTGAATCATCAAGTACCGGTACTGAACTGAGTAAACGTGGGCCAAACTCCGTTAAATCGGATAATTATACGCTTGGTAATAAATTGCAGTGGCAGGTCAATGACAAAAACGCGCTCTGGCTGGATGGTGAAATCGCCAATCAGAAATATGATAACGTCGAAAACCAACTCGGCACGATCGGTGCCGCAGGGGGATATGAGGATACGCTGCGCTATCAGCGTCGCAAAGTGACCCTTGGCAGTGATAATTACCTGAGTTTTGGTACCTGGAATTCGAGCCTCTCGTACAATAAAACGGAGAATAAAGGCCGACTGATCACCAACGCTTCTGTTCCTGCCGCTACAGGCCTGGCGGGAACCAAGCGCGTTCTTGAAAATACCAATATTATCCTTGATTCCAAACTGGTCGCGCCGCTGGGTGACAGCCATCTGTTAACGGTAGGAGGACAGTATTGGGATGCTCGCATGAAGGACGGCATCGTTCTGGCGAATAACGGCAAAGCGTTCCGTCAGGACGCGTGGTCTCTGTTCACTGAGGATGAATGGCGAATTGTCGATCCGCTGGCGCTGACGTTTGGTGCCCGTTATGAGCATCAGGAAACCTTTGGCGGACATGTCAGCCCTCGTGCCTATCTGGTGTGGGATGCCCATGATGATATCACGGTGAAAGGGGGCGTCAGCACTGGATATAAAACGCCATCTCTTGCGCAATTGCACGATGGTATCAGTGGGGTAAGCGGGCAGGGGACGATTAGCACGATCGGTAACCCGAAATTGAAACCGGAAGAGAGCGTCAATACTGAACTGGGCATTTACTATGAGAACCAGAGCGGTTTTGGTGCTAACGCGACGCTATTCCACAACCGTTTCAAAAACAAAATCAACAGCGAAGTCATCGACAGCGTAACCAGTACCTATACCAATATTGGCCGAGCGACCACTCAGGGCATTGAGCTGGCAACAATCATTCCTCTGTGGTCTGATGCTTGGTCACTCAACATGAACTACACCTTCACCGACAGCGAACAAAAGGATGGTGCGAATAAAGGTGCGTCATTGACCAATACGCCCAGACATATGGCGAATGCGCGTTTGAATTGGAACGTGAATGAGAAACTCTCTACCTGGTTGAAAGCTGAGCACCGCAGTAAAACTGCGCGATTCACCGACAACTATGAAAACCTCAGCGATGCGAATAAGGTGGTTTACGACAATCTGGGTGCCTATTTTAAATCCTTTACTGTCTATAATCTTGGCGCGTCATATAAAGTGTCCAAAGATGTGACGCTCAATGGTGCTATCAATAACCTGACGGATAAAGATTTTACCCGGACACATGTGTTTGCTGTGGGGAGCGGGACAACAACCGCTGGGGATTACTTTACCTCTTCCCAGAGTACTACCGGCTATGTGATGCCTGGGCGTAATTACTGGCTTTCCGTGAATGTGAATTTCTGATCCTTCATGCGTTGTTGCGTCATACAAAAAATCAGAAGGCGCAGTACAGGGCGGCTTCTGATTTTTATTGCATCTCTGCCATACTTCACATCATCCGTGCGTTGTTGGTCGGTAAGCCATTCCCGCGGTGCAACGTACTTTGTTGCCCGCCAGCGAGCAGGCTGCATGATCGCTTTGATTCCCATAATGAAGATTAAATGGAAGAAGTATGCAGTGGAAATCCCTGACTCCTGGCCTGATAAATCTGCTTGCTTATGAACGCACCTGGTTAAAGCACGACGTTCGCGCGGGGCTTTCGGTGGCGGCAGTGGCGTTGCCGGTAGCGATCGCCTATGCCGAATTAGCCGGTGTAAGCGCTATTGTTGGGCTTTACTCCTGTATTTTGCCGATGGTTGCCTACGCTATTTTTGGCTCCTCAAGGCAATTGATTGTGGGGCCGGATGCCGCCACCTGTGCGGTCATCGCTGCGGTTATCACCCCCTTGGCGGCGGGAAATGCGGAGCTTCATTGGCAACTGGCTATTGTGATGACGTTGATGATGGGGACATGGTGTTTGATTGCCAGTCGATTCAAGCTGGGGGCCATTGCGGATTTATTGTCACGCCCGATATTGAGCGGCTTGCTTAACGGTGTTGCGCTGACCATCATCGTCAACCAGATCAGCAAAGTGTTTGGTTTTTCATCACCTTCTAGTGAACTGATTGAGCGCATTTATGCGCTACCGTCAAATCTGGTTAATAGTCACTGGCCAACGGTGGGTATCTCGTTACTGACGCTGTTATGTCTGTTTGGTGTGCGTTATCTTCGGCCTAATTGGCCCGCACCGCTCTTTGCCGTGGTGTTGACGACGGGGCTGACCTGGGCGGCAAACTTGCCGCGCTTTGGGGTGGAGATGGTTTCCGGTTACACCGGGGGCGGTTTGCCTACCGTTTCCTGGCCGGATTTCAAACCAGGCTTGCTGCGTGAACTGGTGATCCCGGCCTTGAACCTCGCGGTGGTCAGTTTTGTCAGTATGATGCTGACGGCGCGCAGTTTCGCGGCAAAAAATGGCTACGAAGTGGATGTAAACAGTGAATTTCGCGCACTGGGCTTGGTGAATATTGTCTCTGGTTTGTCACAGGGATTTGCCATCAGCGGGGCAAATTCACGTACTGCGGTTAATGATGCCAACGGTGGCAAAAGCCAGCTGGTTTCTGTGATCGCCGCTTTGGCGATTGCGCTGGTGGTCGTGCTGTTAAGTGAACTTCTGCAATATATTCCGATTGCCGTACTCGGCGTCATATTAATCTATGCGCTGTGGGGCTTGCTGGATTTACGCAGCATATTCCAACTGCGTAAGCGTAATCGCCCGGCATTCTATCTGGCCCTGTTTACTTTTCTGAGTGTGCTACTGGTGGGCATTATTCCGGGCATTGGATTGGCGGTGTTGCTAGGGTTGCTGCAATTCCTGCAAACGGTATTTCGACCCACTGAGCATTTGCTCGGTGTCAATGCGGAAGGCATGATTCATTCATTAGATAACGGCACTGACAATGATATCAGGCCGGTGGACGGCGTTATCATGTACCGTTTCAATTCGCCATTAACCTATTTCAACGTTGCCTATTTTAAAAGCCGCATCATGGATCTGGTGGACGGTGATACCTCTGCGCCGCGCTGGGTGGTGATTGATGCAGTAGCCAGCTTTACCCACGCCGATGTTAGCGTGCTGGCCGCCATCGACGAATTGAAACGCGAACTTAAACAACGCGGAATTAACTTAGTGCTCGCAGGGCGACGCACCGAGTTAACCCGCTGGTTTCGTATGAACCGCTCCGACAGTAAAGTACACGATTTGATCCTGGTGCCGGATTTGTATTTGGCAATACGGTTGATTCAGAGTAAAGAGTGTAAGGAAACCAACGCGTTTAGGGCGGACAATTCGCCCTAGCCGCGTATGCTTGGTGGTCATTTTGACGACAGCCAGTTACTTGGGGTCTGCCTCTGTTATGGGCTACATTAGCAGTCCATGGCAGAGGCAGAGATTGCTGACATTATTTCTTGTTAAGCATCGATTTTAAATCGGCAAAGGGATTATAGGTCGCAGCCGCAACATCTTTTTGCGCATCCTCTCCCGCTACAACGGTTGTGCCGTATTGGTCTGCTTCAGTGTACTTCGAGTGTTCATGGTCATGGCAATACAAGCAGAGTAACTCCCAGTTGCTGCCATCTTCCGGGTTATTGGTATGGTCATGATCGATATGATGAACCGTTAACTCGCGCAGGTTGGAATAAACAAACTCCCGCGAGCAGCGCCCACACACCCACGGGTAGATTTTTAGTGCTTTCTCACGGTAGCCGCTTTCCAGCCGTGCATAGTTTTTGGGGATCAGAGCCATTGCCGATGTTACCTGTTATAAAGAGAGAATGTACGATAGTGTCCTCAATATATCTCATATTGGAACAAGAGAAGAGATGAAAGCGAAATAACCGCGTTGAATTTACCGCTTATCAATGTCATAGGTCTTTTTGTATGCGACTAAACACATGAAGCCGAGATAACGAAGGGAAGTGCCGTTTAATTAGCGGGGGGGGAGTGGAGAGGTGATATCTTGATGAATCTGTAAACAGCCACTCCGTTTGGGTGACTATTGGCTCGCTACTGTTCACCATTGACAGAGGAAATCGCGCGTGGAGACTTATCTGCTGCATCGTGGTAGGCTGATCGATCATATTCAGCTCGTTGTAAACGACTTCGAGCTCAGCAAAGCGTTTTATCAGGCCGTGCTGGCTGTTCTTGAGATCCCTATCATCAATACCAGTGACGATTATTTCTGGGCTGATGAACTTGTGGTGTCTTCAGTAAAAAGTGCAGGTTCTCTGGGAGAACCGACAGGGCGTCACCATTTGGCTTTTCAGGCTAAAGATCGTGAAAGCGTGGAGGCTTTTTACCGTGTTGCACTGACACATGGCGGGCGTGACAACGGCGCACCCGGCGAACGGAGCTATCATCCTGGCTATTACGCCGCATTTGTGCTCGATCCTGATGGGAACAATATCGAGGCGGTTTACCATGGCGACGCGGTGCGCAGCGCACACTCTGTGGAAATCAGTTTCGACCTCGCCTGATGAATGCATTGAGCATTGTAGTATATCGCATTAACCCTGTTGCAAAAGCATATTTGCATACCGAGTGCCACAGCATGAGGAAGAATTGGCGACCATAGCGCAGAGATTAGCGTAAAAGGGTATAGAGAATGGTATTGAAAAGGGCATTCAGTAAGGCATGAAATTAGAAAAGCGGAGTGAACAGGCTGGCTATACTGAAAATCGTTCATGAATGCGATAAAGCCAAAAGTTATCAATAAAAACCTATCATCAAGTTAAGAAAAATTGATATCATAAATGATATTGGTAATCAATATCATTTGGTGCAATGTAAAGGACATTAAATGCTTTCTATCGCCTCTTTCTCTAATGCTGTTCACTCTACTCATTTTTTTGAGAAAAAACCAGAAAGCAATAATGATATAAATCAATCCCATTTACCTTCGATGATAAGTAATGTTGTTAATTCTAATCAAAATATAAATAATGTTCCGATACCTTTGTAAGCACACCTGTTTTAGTTCCACACACTTTTTGAGATTTCCGGATCTTCAGC